>JAJDDT010000083.1 GCA_029260165.1 Phycisphaerae bacterium
GTGAATTCCGGCAGGAAGAAAAGGATCGCATTGGTCGCCGGCATGCGAAAGCTGCTTGTGATTCTGAACGCCATGATCCGAGACCAAAAACCCTGGAGAAAAGAAACCACGAGCAATTGACACGCAAGACAGTCGCTACCGGGTCGGTGATCGTTGTGACACCAACGCAACACGCCTAGAATCCTCTTGTGGAAAGCGACTCGTACAAACCAACTCCTGACCGCATCCTCCTCTTCCTCCCAACATGGGTCGGTGACTGCGTGATGGCTACGCCGACGTTCTTTGCGATCCGAAACCGCTACCCATCCGCAATCATCACCGCCCTGACGATGCCGCTTCTCCAATCCCTCATCCACGACGAACCCTGGCAAAACGAAATCCTCACCTGGCCACCGAAAAAACACTGGCCCAAACTCCCCGCACTCATCCGCCAACTCCGCCGGCGAAAATTCGACCTCGCCATCCTCTTCCAGAACAGCTTCCGTTCCGCCCTCATCGCCGGACTCGCAGGCTGCAAACAACGTATCGGTTACGACCGCGACGGCAGGGGATTCCTCCTTACCCACAAAATTCCTGTCCCCAAAACCGCAGGCCAAATCAAACCGCATCCCATCTGCGACTACTACGCCCAACTCGCCATCGCCACAGGCTGCGACCACCCCGGCGACCAACTCACGCTCACCACGAATCCCAACGACGACGAAACCATCAACCAGCGATTGCGCGACCTCAACATCCCGACCGACCAACCCAAAATCATCATCAGCCCCGGTGCCAGCTTCGGTGCCAGCAAACTGTGGGTTCCCGAACGATTCGCCCAACTGGCTGACCGACTCGCAACCGAACACAACGCAGCCACCCTCATCACCTGCGCCCCATCCGAAGACACCATCGCCAACGACATCGCCAGGAAAATGACCACCCCCGCCCACGTCATCAACAACCCGCACATCAACCTGAGCCAACTCAAATCCATCGTCCGACAAGCGAATTTGCTCGTCTGCACCGATTCCGGCACAAGACACATCGGCAAAGCTTTCAACATCCCGATCGTCACCATCTTTGGCCCCACCCACCAGGAATGGACCGACACGAACTACGCCCGCGAACGAAAAGCCAGCATCCCCGTCGACTGCGGACCCTGCCAACAAAAAACCTGCCCCGAAGGCCACCACAAGTGCATGACCGACCTCACCGTTGACATGGTCCACGTCCAATGCGAAGACCTGCTATCAAATTGTAATGCCACTCCTCGTGGACGACGCGAACCAACGAATGTAGCGCCACCCCTTGTGGGTGGCGAAAACGCAGGAACGGATTCCAAAGCAGAATAATCGTTCGATAAAAACCAACGTTCACGCACTGACACCCCATGCTCCTCACCGACCATCCCGATTTCGTCACCCTCAACGACCTCACCGTCACCAGGGACCACCTCGAACTGCTCCACGCCAACAACCTCACGACCCTCGACCAGCTCATGACCACAACGCTCGCCAAACCCATAAACAAACCCGGTCTGCCCAAATGGCGGGACCGCGCCCGCCTCGATCTGATCGACCCACATGGACAAACCCATATCCTGTTCATGAAACGCTACACAAACCCGCCTGCAAACGAACAGCGCAGCCGATCCCGCGCGGGCGATTCGCTGCACGGGTCCGGCTGGATCGAATGGCAATGGATGCAACGACTCGCCGACGCGGGCATCCCCGCCGTCCGACCCGTCGCCTATGGCCAGAAAATGGAGGGTCGTCACGAAATCGCGAGCGTCGTCATCACCGCCGCCGTCGAAGGCCAATCCCTCGAATCATGGTCCGATAGCCAATCGTCCCCAGCCCCGCGCGATTGGATCACCGAGGTCGCCACCCTCGTCGCCAGGCTCCACGCCAACAATTTCTTCCATCGCGATCTTTATCTCTGCCACGTCTTCGTCGAAGAATCGGCGGAAATCGGAAACCGTTTTCGCCTGATCGATCTCCAACGCATGATCGAGCCTCGTTTTTTCAAGACGCGATGGATCGTGAAAGACCTCGCCGCCCTCAACTATTCGACCCCACCCCCCGTCGCCAACCGCCCCGCCCGCATCCGATTTATCCGCGAATACCTCGCCATTTCACAATTGACCCCCGCAGCCAAATCATTGATCCGAAAAATCGAGGCCAAGACGGAAAAAATCGCCCACCACGATCAGCGTCGCAACGAGCGACTCGCCGGGGAATCGGGATCATGAAAATCGGGATCATCGTCGAATGGCTCGACACCACCCGAGGCGGCGCGGAAACGTCCACGCGTCAATTCATCGACGGGTTGCTCGAGCGCGACATCGAACTGGAAATCGTCACCCGAAGCCAACTCCCGGCCCAGAACAGGGTTACCGTCCACACCAGCGACACGCCCAACCCTGGCAGACGCGCAAAAACGGCTCAATTCCTCAACGCCGCCGAAAACTGGGTTCGCCAATCAGATTGCGACCTCACCCACGCATTCGTCCCGATCCGTGGCGCGGACATCTATCAACCACGAGGTGGCACCGTCCCGGAAACCATCCTGCGCACCGCCGCCGCCCGCGACACCGCCATGGGTCGTCTGGTCAAGCGATGCACCCTCGCGTTCAACGGGCGGCAACGGCTCGTCCACGCGCACGAACGTGATTGGCTGACTGGGGCAAATCCCCCATTTGTCATCGCCCTGTCAAACTACGTCACCCGCCAACTCAAAACCCATTATCAACTTCCTGACACCCGGATTCGCCGTATTTTCAACGGGGTCAATCCACCGAATCTCAACGCCGCCGACCGCGCGACCGTCCGCTCCAGATGCAACATTCCGCAAGATGCTGTGATGGCGTTGCAGGTCTGCCACAATTTTCGACTCAAAGGTGTCCACATTCTGCTCGATGCGCTGGCCACCCTGCGCGATTCAAACCTCCACGTCGTCATCGCCGGCGACGGCAACACGCATTATTGGACCCAGCGTGCAAAGCGCGCGGGCCTCGATTCCAACGTCCATTTTATCGGTCCGACGGACAACGTCGCCGCGCTCTACGCCGCCGCCGACTTCCTCGTTCACCCGACTTTTTACGATCCCTGTAGTCGTGTCGTCCTCGAATCCATCGCCGCCCAACTCCCCGCGATCGCCACCCGCCACGACGGCTCGAGCGAGATACTCCAACACAACCACAACGCCTGCATTCTGAATGACCCCACACCGACAGCACTTGCGGACGCTCTTGCGACGCTCAGCACCCCTGCCACCCGCCATCAATACCGTCAAAACCTCGCCATCCTCCGCGGGGAGGTGAGCATGCAAAAGCATGTTGACGGGGTCATCGCGCTCTACCGCGAGCTTGTCTGACGGGATGCCGACGGATGCCCATTTGCCAATTTGAAACATTTCCTGCAAGAAGTGCTCAAGCCCTTGAGCGCCGTGGTGCGATCATGATACAGTATTGGCGGGTGATGTTCCCGGCGGTTACTGTTGACCGCGCTGCGAGCATGATTGGGTTTCCAGGGGCGGGCCATGCAGGGCATCGGTAAGGTAATGAATCAAGCACAGCGTGCCGTGAAGATTCTTCGCATCAGGCAGGCAGGTCAGTCGTTCGATGGTCCGGAGTCAGTCTTCGGCGACCACGTTGACGTCTCCTGTGCTGAGACGTTCGACGAAGCCCACCACATGCTCGCCAATGACGTCTACGACTTCATCCTGGCCACACCGGAATCCATCCACGCGCTCGAACGCGCCGAGATCGTCCAGGCCAATCCCGAGTGGGTGGAAGCCGTCACCGAAGGCATCGGGATCGTCGATCAGCGTGGTGAGCTGGTATGGGCCAATCCGCGGTTGCTCGATTTTTCTGACGACGTCAGGTCGTTCCTTCAAAGCGAATGCCAAAACGCGTTCGACAACAGTGCAGACGGTGTCAGCACACCTCGGAAAACATCTCGCCGCGTCAATTTTATGTCGACCGACGGCAGGGTTTTTGAACTAACCACCACGCCGATCATTGATATCGATCACGAGATAAGCCAGGTCGTCGGTGTTATCTGGGATGTGACGCGTGCCCGCGAGCGGCAGCAGCAACTGGCTTCCATAGACGCAGCCGGTCGGGAGCTGGTCAAGCTCGACGCCGAGGAAGTCGCCAAACTCGAGATACCCCAGCGTCTGGAACTGCTCGAGAAGAAGATCATCCGATACCTGCACGACCTGATGCACTTCGACAACTTCACGATCCACGTTCTCGACAAGAAATCCAGCAAACTGCGACTGGTTGCCTGCAGCGGGCTTCCCGAGTCCGTTGAGGATTTTGATCTGTACGCATCCGCCGAGGGAAACGGGATATCCGGTCTCGTCGCGGTCACCGGCAAGAGCTACATCAGCGACGACGTCACCACCGACATCCACTACCTGAAAGGCCTCGTCGAAGCCGGCAGTTCGTTAACGGTTCCCCTTCGTCTTTACGACGAACTCATTGGCGTCCTGAACGTCGAAAGCAGGCAAAAAGCCGCCTTTGACGAGGACAGTCGGCAGCTCGCGGAGCGCTTCGGACGAGATATCGCGATGGCGTTGCATGTGCTGGACCTGATGGTGTCCGAGCGTCACACCACGAGGGGGCAACTCGGTCGTGATGTCCGAACGGAGATCACCGCCCCGATCAATGACATCCTCACCGACATCGAAAACCTGATCGAGGACTACATCGGGCACGACGATCTTCGACGCCGACTCAACAAAATCGCCACCAACGCGACGACTGTCCGCGACACCGTCAAAGACGTTACCTCCACCAAACGCGCTGTTGTCGGTCGTCACGTCGGCCCGACGCGCAGCGACCCGATCCTCGGCGGCAAGAATATTCTCATTGCCGACGATGAAGAAATGATCCGCGAGACCGTCAGGGATGTGCTCGCCAGCGTCGGTTGCAACGTCGTGACCGCGGAGAATGGTCAGCAAGCCATCGACATCCTCGCCGGGCAGACGTTTGATCTTGTTCTCAGCGATATTCGCATGCCCGACCGCACGGGGTACGACGTATTCGCAGCCGCCAAGGACGCAGACGCATCAACACCGGTTATTCTCATGACCGGCTTCGGCTACGACCCCAACCACGCCATCGTCCGCGCCAGAAGAGAAGGCCTCGCCGCCGTTCTTTTCAAACCCTTCAAGGTAGACCAACTCATCGGTGAAATAAGAAGCGCCGTCAAAAACGCTCCGAAGCAGGCTTAAAACACAACCCGTGACAAAAAGAAAAGGCTGCCCAATCATTGGCAGCCTTTCCGGTTCGTTACATCAACAATTCGTTCCCATCCACTCGGATCATTACTCCGCAGTAACCTCGGCCATTTCCGCAGGCAGCGGTTTCGTCGTCTTGCATTTCGGGAAACCCGAACAACCCAGGAACTTGCCCGATCGGCCTTCGCGGATCATCATTTTCTCCCCGCATTCCTCACAGGCAATCTGCGTCGGAATGGGATCGGGGCGCTTGGGCGGCGGCATCTCAATCTCGCCACGCTTCTTCGCTTCACCCCGCAGATTGGCACTGAATTTGCACTTGGGAAAACCACTGCAACTATAGAAAGGACCGAACCGACCGCTGCGAAGGGCCATCTCGCTACCGCAATCGGCACACTTCAAAACATCCTCAGGCCAGGTCTCAACGACAGGCCTGCCCGTCCGCGTCCACGCAAACCCCGCGGGCGGCGGACCCATGGCTGCATAGTCCACCTTGCCGTCCAGTGTCTTCGGGACAACCCTGGTACGCGCGGACTTCTTGCCCTTCGATCCCTTCTTGGCAGCCTCCACCTCCTCCGGTGTCGGTTTGGGCAGCTTGCCCTCCTCGGCCATCTGTCTCAGCTCGTCGAGTTTTTCAATGGGTTTGGTCGTGCGACATTGCGGGAAACCGCTGCACGCGATGAACTTCCCACGTCGGCCTGTCTTGATCAGCATAGGCTTGCTGCATTTCTCGCAACCAAACCCCGCATCCTCGACCGGACTCGTTTTCCGCTCGACACGAACGCCCTCCGGAAGCGGCGTCGTATTTTTGCATTTGGGATAATTGTCGCAACCAATAAACGTGCGGAATCCCGCTCGCTTGACCTTCATCGTGCCGCCGTCGCACTGATCACAAGGCTGCTCAAGCTCTTCGTCCTTCATCAGCGTCAATGGCTCACCGGTTGGTGAGCAGGGCACGGTCTGCGTACACTCGGGATAACCGCTGCAACCGAGAAACGATCCGTGTCGCGACTGCCGAAGCGTCATCGGCTTGCCGCACTCCTCGCAATTTACCTCAATTTTGACCGTCGCGACGGGCTTGCCGTCACGGTCGATGTTGCACGCACCCTTGCACTCCGGATAACCCGTGCAACTCAGAAACCGACCCGTCCGCGCCCAGCGATACACCATCGGCTTGCTGCAATCGGGACACTCGTATTCGCTGGACTCCGCCCGGGCGGGTTCCATCTCCGCGCCGGCTTTGTCCAGCGACTTCTTGAACGGTTCATAGAATTCACGCAGGACGTGCACCCAATCGAGATGCGATTCCTCGATTTTGTCCAGCTCATCCTCCATGTGCGAGGTGAATTTCACGTCGACAATATTGGGAAAATGCTCGATCAGCTTCTCGGTAACAATCTGACCCTTGTCTGTCGCATAGAACCGCCTGTCCAACTGCTCGACGTAACCGCGGTCCTGGATCGTTTTGATGATGGCTGCATAGGTGGACGGACGACCGATCCCCTCAGCCTCCATCGCCTTGACCAACGACGCTTCGGAATATCGGGCCGGGGGAGACGTGTACTGCTGCTCCGGATCAACCGTGATTGAGGCTACCTCTTTCCCCGTCTCCAGATCAGGCAACAACAAATCGTCCGTCGCCTTCACTTTGGACACACGCTGAAAACCGTCAAACACCAGTCGTCGACCACCCGACTTGAACACGGCCTCGCCGACGGCTGTTTCCGCGGAGACAAACACCGTCGTGCTGTCCCACTGTGCGGGCGTCATCTGACAAGCCACCGCGCGACGCCAGATCAAATCGTACAAACGCCACTGTTCATTGGACATGCGATTCTTGAGCGATTCAGGTGTCAGCTTCACATCCGACGGACGAACAGCCTCGTGCGCTTCCTGCGTACGTTTGCCCCGCTTGCTGTAGACGTTTGGCTTGTCGGGTAAATACTTCCCGCCGTACGTCGTGCCGATCAGCTCGCGCATCGCCGTCACGGATTCGTTGCTTAACTGCGTTGAGTCGGTACGCATGTAGGTGATCAGACCCGTTGGTCCGTCACTACCACCCAGCTCGATCCCCTCGTACAACGACTGCGCCACGCGCATCGTTCGGGAAGCGGAAAACCCAAGCGCACTCGAGGCAGCCTGTTGCAATGTCGCCGTCGTAAACGGTCCCGGGGGCTTGCTCGAGGTGCGTTTCTTCTGGATGTCTGATATCTTAAAACCAGGCCCGCCATCAGCCGGGGCGCTCCCGACCAGCGTAACCTTCTTCAACCCATGTTTGGCGTAGTCTTCCCAGACGATTTCGTCGACTTTCTCGCAAACGAAACCGAGCGCTTCTGCCACCTTCAACGCGTGGTCATGCTTTTCAGGCTTGAAAGACTCGCCCGCAACCGTGACCAGTTCCGCCGAGAAACAACCTTCCTTGCTGAACCACGCAATTCGTTCCTTCTGCGTTCGCGGGGCATCGTCCTTACCGCCGGCGAGGAATTGGCCCCACGCACCGGACAAATCTGCTCGTTTGGAAAGCTCAGGCGTGAAAACAGCCTGTATCCGCCAGGATTCCGTTGGAACAAAAGCACGGATCTGTAATTCGCGCTCCACGATCAAACGGGTCGCCACCGACTGAACCCTGCCGGCTGACAAACCCTTGGCGATTTTCTGCCACAAAAGGGGACTCAACTGGTATCCCACGATTCGGTCCAGCGTTCGCCGAGCCTGCTGCGCGTTCACCTTGTCCATATTGATGGTCAGGGGATTCGCAAACGCCTCCTGGATCGCGGATTTCGTGATTTCATTGAACATCACCCGCTTGATGCGGTCCGGCTCGAGGTCCAACGCCTCCGCCAGATGCCACGCGATGGCTTCCCCCTCGCGGTCAAGGTCGGTGGCAAGATAGACAAATTCCGCATTTTGGGAGAGATCGAGAAGCTCCTTGATCGTCTTTTTCCGCGACGCAACCACGCCATAGGTGGGTGCAAAGTCGTTTTCGATGTCGATTCCGAGATCGCGTTCGGGGAGGTCGCGCACATGGCCCATCGACGCCTTAACGACGTAACTATCGCCCAGATAACGATTTATCGTTTTCGCCTTCGCCGGTGATTCCACGACCACCAGTGATTTTCCAACGGCTTTGGTTTTCTTTGTCTTACCCACGTTCACATTTCCTTACACCGGTATTCCGCCAATCGTCGTCTGTGTTGCCTATCGGTCGTTGGCAACCAAATTCTTCGACCGCCCGGAATCAACCCCTTTAGCCCACTTTGACGGGGCAGTTAGCAAATTCCGGACGCGATGTCAAATCCTCCGGGCGACTCATCATAGTCCCATACATTTCGTCGGTTGTAATTTTCGCGGAAACCACTATACTGGCGTGCTTTGGCAATAATGTTGTAAACCGTTTTGAATAAAGGGGTTACGGCTCCATGAACAAGTGGCTGCGAAAAAACAACAAGATCATTCTCGCCGTGGCGATGTCTCTGCTCCTGGTTGTCTGGCTTGGCGGAAGCGCTCTGACCAGCTTTCTTCAGCCGGATTACTCCGGGGTTGTGGTGGCGAAGTCAGATTTGGGCGACATCGTCGAGGCTGACAAACAGCGTGCAACGTTTGAAACCGACGTGCTGAACCAGCTCGGAATGCCGTGGCGAACGCCGTCGCTGGCGACGGGGATCTATGTGAGGACCGAGCCGGTCAGCATCACCGAGTGGATTCTCCTGACGCGCGAGGCTGAGCGGGCGGGCATGATTCCGACGCAATCGGAAGTGGTGTCCTACCTGGATCGGGCGGTGGGTCGTGTCTACACGATGGCCGTCGAGCGTCGTTGCAAGCCTGAGCAGATTTTTGAAGCAGTCGGCAAATTCCGCGCGGTGGCTATGTTGGCCTCGCGGAGTGTGGGGTCGGTGGGTGTCGGGGAAGCCTCGATTCGTTCCATGGCGCGAGCCGAGCTTGAAAAAGCCACGGTCAGTGTGGTCGCGCTCAAGGCGGACGATTTTGTCGATGAGGACGCCCTGATTTCCGAATCCGACATTCAGGCCCAGTTCGAGAAACACCGCGAAACGCAGCCTGGGAACGGCGTCGATTTCGGCTATTTTCGGCCTGCCCGCGTCAGGGTTCAATATTTCAGGATCGACCTGGGCATGGTGGCTGACGGTGTCGTGATGCGTGAGCAGACGCTTGAGCGCAAAGCCCGCGATTATTGGCGGCAAAACCGCGAGGACAACGCGTTTCGGCGCCTTCCCGAGGATATTGAGATCGAGCGTGCGGTGCGCGAGGATTTGATCAAGTCGGGGGACTGGGATGGAGATGTCGATGACCCGATCGCAACCCACCACGAATCGTTCGATCAGGCGCGGGATGAGGCTGTCCGGATTATTCAGGATCAGGAAGCCCGGAAGCAGATACAGAAGGTCGCGGACTGGTTGACCGGTGAGCTTGCGGTCCCGTGGTACGACCGTGAGGATGGTGAGGATGGTTACAAGCTCGCACCGGATGGTGTGATGCCGAGGTCGTACTACCAGACGGTGCTCGATCGACTGCCGAAACAGCTTCAGTATGGTGGCGCGGTTTCGATTGCCGAGACGGACTGGTTTGCCGGGGATGAGGCTGTGACATTGCCCGACATCGGTTCAGCGCGGGTGGCCAACCCGGCGTTGAGCGGGGCGGGTTTCCGGGATCTGGCGTTTCTGGTGCAGGGCATCACGTCGATGCCGACGGACGCGCGTGCGAACAACACGTCGGTTTACCTTGCTCTGGGGCAGTCGTGCGTTTTCCCGCTGACCGACAGGCAGGGGAATTATTACGTCTATCGTGTGACCGAAGTGAAGCCGCCCGGACCGGCTGAGGCGTTGGCGGATGTTCGCGACCGGGTGGCCGAGGATGCCCGGTTGCAAAAGGCGTTTGACGCGTGTCGCGAAGAGGCGGATCGTCTTCTTGCCGGTGCCGAGGACAGCCTGGAGGAAGCTTTTTCGGGGAACGAGCGGGTTCAGGCGATTGTTGCCAAACCCGGCAAGCCAGCCTCTTTCGGGCAGAAAACCGGTTTCTACGAATCGCGACCATTCGGTCGGATTCTTCAGCTCAGCGCGGGGACCGAGCGCGCCGGGTTCAAGCAGTTTGTCAACGGAATCGGGCAGGTTGACCGGGAATTCATCGATGCGTGTTTCGCCCTCCAGGACAAGCCGGCTGGTGCGCAGCGGATGATTCGCGAGTTACCCTCGCTTGGGGTGGTGGCTGTGGTCGAGTGGTCGGGTTTGACACCGATGTACAAGCCTGATTTTGAGAGGGAGCGTGCCCGCATTGTGAATGCAGCGCGGAGTACACTCACCTCAACGATGATGACCGAGTGGTTCAGCCCGCAGCGTATTCGCGGTCGCCATGGTTTCGAGTTTGTGGAGTCTCAATAGCAGCAGTAGTTCGCGTCTCATCGATGGAAACAGTCGTGCAATCTGCCCGTTCGGGAGGCAAAAAACTCCCCGGCGGGCTTTTGCTGTTTTTAGCGATCCGGGCCATCGGTTCTGCGAATGAGACCTGTTGCGTTGGCGAAGTCAATCATGTCCGCCAGGGTTTTCGTGTTGGTGGCTTTTCGGAGCCGACTCATGAATTCCGCCGTTTTTTCGCGTGGAATGCGCAGTGTTCCGGCTGACGATTGCAGCGAATGCCCCGATGACAACAATTCCAGGAAAGCGCGCTGATTCCGGGTCAGAACTGCGCACAGTTGATCGCGTGACGAGATCAGATTCAGTTGTCCACCGGTGGACCGGATGCGATCGAGAATATGCGTCGGGTAGACGAGCCTGCCTCGGGCAGCGTCGACGATGGCCAGCGCGTATTCTGTCGGCGTGCTGTCCTGGTCGATGCATCCCCATGCCTGTTCCCTGATGCAGGTCTCGAAGGTTGAATCGGTGGGATGACGGGTGACGGCGAGCCAGTGTTGCGGTTTTTCGCGTGGTTCGCCTGCCCAGGGGGGTCGGTGTGATCGGGGGTCTCCTGCCACCTGCATGAGGACGACGTCGGCACTTCGCATGTCGGGTTTTTCCGAGGCATCGATACGCGAGATGGTGGGTATCCGGGCCAGTTGTCTGACACCGGCTGACCGAAGCCAGTTCCTGGATCCGATAAGTGCAATTCGGTAAGAGGGTGTGTGAGAAGCAGGGATATCGCCGATAAGGATGGAAATTGGCAAGGAGTGCCTGATCCATGGCGAGGAATGCTTATCCCAGCGACTTGACGGACGCGCAGTGGAATCTGATTCGACGACGAATACCGCCGGCTG
>JAJDDT010000084.1 GCA_029260165.1 Phycisphaerae bacterium
GTACGTCGCGTTGTTCAGCGAATTCGACGCCCCCGTGATCAACCCGATCAAGGACACCATCGTCCTCGTGACCGGAGCAACCCGCGGAAGGTAGTCCGACGTTTTTTCAGAGCAAGTAAAAGCAGCGGCGGTGGCGCGATCGATCGGTCCCCCACCGCCGCTTTTTTTCAGTACGAAAATCACGCCACCCGCTGCTGTGCGTGTGCCGCAGGTGCGCCCGATCTTCTCGTGGCGATCCACGGTGTCCCGTCTGCGCCGGTACGTCCGCTCTGGTTTTTGTTGACGGCCTCACATTACATTGGCACAGGAGTCGATCAATCAGGGGGTGTGGCAGCTGGTTCCGACGCCTCCGGCGGTTGCGTTCCGGTTGATTGGCCCGAGCCTCGGCGGCCTTTCTCTTTGAGCGCTTCGACCTTGGGCAATTCATCCAGCGATGCCAACCCGAAGACCTCGAGAAATCTTTTGGTTGTCCCGTACAGCAAAGGGCGACCGATCACATCCGCGCGGCCGGCGATTTTCACGAGATTCATTTCGCGAAGTCGCTGCAAGACCTCCCCGCATCCGACACCCCGGATTTCCTCGACTTCCGCGCGCATGGCAGGCTGAC
This sequence comes from Phycisphaerae bacterium, assembly GCA_029260165.1. GTDB lineage: Bacteria > Planctomycetota > Phycisphaerae > UBA1845 > UBA1845 > OFTM371. The sequence continues at coordinate 608 of JAJDDT010000084.1, forward strand.
GATAGGCGACCACGGCGAGGGCTTCCATGGCTGCCCCGGTCACTTTGAACTCACCGCGCGCCTTGAACAGTTTGCCAAGCCATTCGTTGTACTCCGGCAAGGTCAGCATCTGGTACCCGCGTGCGATCTCCTCGATCCGAAACGACGCGCCCGCGACTTCGTACTGTTCGTTAAGCGACGCGATATGTTCTTTCACCTCACCGGCAGACAATCCCCCCGCAACCTTCCCAATTCGGGCGGCTGGCAGAGGAGAATCCGTCGAAAACAAAATGGCCTCGACCACGGATCGAATCGGCATCGTGTCTTCATGCACGCCATCCTCGTCCTCGGACAACGTCACGGCTTGATCATCTTCTGTATCTACCGACGATTCTCCGCCGGCTACGACATTTGCCACTACATCTTCCACTGCGTCGTCTTTCTTAATCATGATCCGCCCATCATAGCGACCCGGTTCACACTCGTCATGACCGCGTCCGCGACAATCAGTCGTCAGCTACCATCACCGGCGCGTTTTTCATGTTCAACACGATCCGCTTGTAGTACGCCAACCCGAGACAGGTGAGCGGGATGGCCATCACGACCCCCAGGAATCCCAGCAACTTGCCCCACACGAAAACGCCCAGCAGGATGACGGCCGGCCTCAGTCCGGTGGCTTTTCCCATGATTCGGGGCGTCAAAATCGCGTCCTGAACCACCTGAACGACCGCGAATACGACACCCACCAATAGCAGCGACCACATCACACTTGAACGCGACTCGACCGCATGCAACACCGCCAGCAGGACGGCTGGTACGAGTCCGAGCGTTTGCAAATAGGGCACCATGTTCAACAAGCCTACGAACAATCCCAGAATGATTCCCATTCGCAAGCCGATCAGGGAGAAACCAACGGCAAACAGAATTCCGCAAAGGGAGGCGATCACGAACTGCCCGCGAAAATACCGACCCATCGCCTGCTCAAATTCGCCCAGGAACTGTACCAGGGATTCCCGATACGCAGGCGGCAATATCTCCTTCCAGGTATTCTGCACATGGCGAAAATCGTTCAGCAGGAACACCACATACAGCAACACGACGATCAACACGCTCAATCCCAGCAACAACTGCAACGCCCCGGTGACGACCCCCCATACCCCGGGCGCGATTTTTGTCCCAACCCAGGTTAGCGCATCCTCAATCCTGAACGCATCAGACGACAGATATTCCCGCAAACGCTCCAATCCACCGCGAACCAGCGGATGCTTCTGGGATGCCAGAATCGCGTCATACCGCTGCGCCAACGTCTGCCCGTCACCCTCCACGCCCGCCGGCGACTCACCAGTCGTCCGCAGTTCACCGATCAACTCCTGAAAGTCCGATATCTGATGGCCGATCAACGGTACGACGATGAAAACCCCGACCACAAGCAGCAGCAGCCCCCCGCCCACCGTCAGGAGAACCGCCGACGCACGCCCTTTCGTCCATTTTTCCACCAGATTCACCAACGGATTCAGCAAATAGGCGATCAGCAACGCCACAACAAACGGAACCAACACGTCCGCCAGATACCGCAACAGCAGCACAACAGCCACCATCGTCCCCACCGACACCAGCCAACGCACCACCCGGTCGAAATCGTATCGATCCTCGCCCGTTTTCGTTTTCCCTCGCCCCTTGGCCATCAGTATCTCCAGATCGATTTTGAACGTTGCCGCCCTTTGTCACTGTCGCTCTCGCCCGGAAAAACCCTCCCGAAACGGTTCCGATAACGTAAAAGACGTCCGATCATGCCGTCTTTGCCGATTTTGCAGCAGCCGGGTTGCATTCTCTGCCGATTTCCATAGCATGTCGAGCCGCTTTTCCTGACAACAATGCATCGCCGATTCACGCACGGAGTCTCGAAATGATGACCATCACACGCGCGTCTGCACTGCTGCTGATCGTCAGCGCAACCTCGTCTGCGGACATTCTGAACACGTTTACTGACATGACCGCCTTCAACAACGCCACAAATTCACTGTCGACGATCACATTTGACACCTACGGACTGGCTGATTCTGACGCCAATCTTTTCAGCGGTTTCGACACCGGCCTGGGCGTTTTTGTCGACGGCGAGATTCTCCTCACCGGCAGGGATCACACGGACGCGACACGCGGGATTAACTCAGGCTTCAACAGCTCGACCTACATCACAACCGATTTTACGTTTGACGGGCTTACTTTTGTCCTCGACACCCCTTCCACGGCCTTTTCGCTCGACTTTGGTACACTTGCCGCAGGTACTCCCAACCTCACTGCCACGGTTGAATTCGGCTCGGGGGCGACATTCTCCTTCCTTCCGGCCGACAATCTTTCGTTTCTGGGCTTCACCCTGGACATGGCTGAGGATGAGATCAGCATTTTCTTCGACGACGCTGGAAACGAGGTCGTGGATAACCGCCTCGCATTCGACAATCTCTCCTTCGGCGAGGTCTCCCCGTCCCCGATCCCCGCTCCCGCTGCGGGATTGCTGGCCGCCATCGGTATTGGTGCTGTTGCGACGCTTCGCCGCAGGAACTCGTAACCGCCCCCATTTGATTGTCGCTCAATCGCGTGGGCGTGAATTCCCGAGTTACTTCATTCGCAAATCGCGTTTCTCGCCTATAATGCTTCGTTCGACACAAACGGAGCAGATACGACAGCATGTTTAACCGACAACACATTCGCAACTTCGGCATCGTTGCCCACATTGACCACGGCAAGAGCACCCTGGCTGATCGATTGCTCGAGCATTCCGGGGCTATTTCCAAACGCGACATGCGTGAACAGTTTCTGGACGACATGGAGCTTGAGCGCGAGATGGGCATCACCATCAAGGCCAACCGCGCCACGATTCGCCACACCTACAAGGGCGAGGAGCACATGCTCAATCTCCTGGATACCCCAGGCCACGTCGATTTCCACTACGAGGTTTCGCGCGCCCTTGCTGCGTGTGACGGTGTCCTGCTGCTGGTCGATGCAACACAGGGTGTCCAGGCCCAAACCGTCGCGAACGCATATATCGCAGTCGAAGCCAACGCTGAGATTATCCTCGTCATCAACAAGATCGACCTGCCCAGCGCCCATCCCGAGGAGGTTGCGTTGGAAGTCGAACAGGTTCTGGGGTTGTCTGCCGACGAAGCCATCTTTACCTCCGCCAAGACGGGTGAGGGGCTCGACGAACTTCTCGCAGCCATTTGCGAACGCATTCCGGCTCCTGAAGGCAATCCGGACGCTCCTCTCCGCGCCCTGGTTTACGACGCCAAGCACGACCCGCACCGAGGGGTTGTCAGTCATATTCGCATCGTCGACGGCGTCGTCAAAAAAGGCGACAAGATTCGCATGATGGCTGCCCAAACCGACCACCTCGTCACGGAGGTTGGGAAATTTACCCCCAAAATGACGGCCGTGGCCAACATGGCTGCCGGTGAGGTTGGCTATCTGTTCGCGGGCATCAAGACCCTCGTCGACGTCAACATCGGCGACACCATAACGCTCGCCTCAAACCCGGCGACCGATGCGCTCCCCGGGTATCAGGCCCCGAACCAGATGGTTTTCTGCGATTTTTATCCCGGTCCGGGTACGGAAACCGCCGCCCTCCGCGAAGCCATGGAACAGCTTTGGATCAACGACTGCTCGTTTACCTACGAACCGGTCACGTCCGACGCACTTGGCATCGGGTTTCGCTGCGGTTTTTTGGGTTTGCTGCATATGAAAATTATTCAGGAGCGTCTGGAGCGGGAAAGCGACGTCAACGTCGTTCAAACCGCACCCACCGTGACCTACCAGATATTGCTTAATGATGACACGGTCGAACAGATTCAATCCCCCAGCGAGATGCCCGATCTTTCAAAAATCGTCGAAATTCGCGAGCCATTCTGCCGAGCCAACATTATCATCCCGGCGGAATTCATCGGCGTCGTTTTGCAAATGAGCCTCGAGCGCCGTGGTGAACACGTCAAGACCGAATACCTCTCAACCACCCGCGTGATGATCACGTTCAATTTCCCACTCGGCGAGATTATTTACGACTTTTATGACAGGTTGAAGTCGTTCACCAAAGGGTATGGCACGGTCGACTACGAGGTCACCGGTTTTTCAGGTGGCGATCTCGTCAAACTCGACGTGCTGGTCAACAACGTGCTGGTTGATGCGTTGTCGGTCATCGTGCACCGCGACAAAGCGCAATTCCGAGGCCGGCGACTGGTGAGCCGACTGCGGAAGGAAATCAACCGGCACATGTTCGAGATTCCGATCCAGGCTGCGATCGGTGCGAAGATTATCGCCCGCGAGACGATCAAGGCGTTTCGCAAAAACGTGACGGCCAAGTGCTACGGCGGCGACATCACCCGAAAGCGCAAACTGCTCGAAAAGCAAAAAGCAGGCAAACGTCGCATGAAAAACATCGGCAACGTCGAAATCCCCCAGGAAGCGTTCATGTCCATCCTCGACCCGGGCGATTAGCGGAAACGGTAACCGAATGGCGGACCCGTATCCCATCATCATTGTCCCCGACGACGCCTGCCACGCTCCTGAATCCCTAGGTTCCAAGCCCAAGTTCTGGTACTACGACGAGAATGACCGCAAGGTGCTTTTCAAGGAATCACGCGAGAACACCGGCGAGGACTGGGCTGAAAAGGTCGCCGCTGAGCTGGCTGAGTTGCTGAACCTTCCACATGCGACCGTGGAACTCGCCGAGTGGATGGGCAAGCGTGGAACGGTATCGCCGAGTTTTGTTCCGGAAAACGGCCAGCTTGTCCACGGCAACGAAATCATGGCACGGGTATTTGCAGACTACCCACGACCGGCTGAACTCACCGGCCAACATGTGCGCGTTCCACAACATGTGCTAAGCGCAATCTTTGATGCGATTGATCTGGTCGGCATCGTGCGCCCTCCAATGGAGACACCATCATCACACCCCTGCCAATACCCCTCTGATTTTTTCACTGGCTATCTTTTGCTCGATGCCTGGATCGGAAACACAGATCGTCACCACCACAACTGGGGATGGATCCTTTCCGAGATTGATATCGGCGCTGGTCGAACCCACTTTTCCCCCGCCCTCGCACCTACCTTCGACCATGCCGCCTCACTCGGCCGTAACGAGTCTGACGAAAAACGACTGGTCAGGTTGAAGGGAGACGATCCTCGCATCACGATTCGCGCGTACTCGGAAAAGTGCCGCTCGGCCATCTATGCTTCGACAGGCGACGCCAAACCGTGCCAAACGTTCGATGTGTTCGCACTCGCAGCACGATCACGACCGAACGCTGCTCGGCACTGGATCGACCGACTCTCGACATCCCCTTCAGAAGACGTGGAATCGATCTTCGCCCGCGTTCCGCCAACAAGAATCACGGAACCCGCAACAAAATTTGCGATTGCCATGCTAGAATACAACCGGACGCGGATTCTGGATTTAGGAGAGACTCTCTCGTGATCACGCTTTTTCTCGCATGGAAGTCACCCCAAACACGATCGTGGCATGTGATCGGACGACTAACGCGCGAACACGACGGATATCGTTTCGGCTACACGCAGGGTGCGGAGGACGCACAACGGAATGCTGGATTCAATCCGGAACAAATGCTCCCCATGTTCCCCGCGACCAACGAGTCATATTGGTCGTCTGAACTCTTTGCACCGTTTAGGAATCGCATCCCGTCCGAGTCACGCCCGGACTTCAAGGAATATCTCAAGTGGCTGGACCTGGACCAGGCAGCCTCCGAGCCGATGATGTTCCTCATCAAGAGTGCAGGACGACGAGCCACGGACGATTTCGAGCTGTTCCCCGTCCCGGACCTCGATCGCGACGGTTGTTTTATCTCGACCTTCTTTGTGCATGGAATCCGACACCTGCCGCCCGCGTCATTGGAACGCGTCTCGCACCTAAACCCAGGCGACAAGCTTGAGATCATGCAGGAACCCGGGAATGCGCACGACCCGCTGGCGCTCAAGCTTCAGACGATTGACCGCGCCCCTGTTGGATATTGTCCGCGATACCTGCTGCCCGACATCCGCACGGTGGTTGCCGAATGCGTCTTTCCGTGCGAATTCGAAATCGTCCGGGTTAACCCCCCACCTGCCCCCTTGCAATTCCGCCTGCTATGTCGAATGACCGGTTGCTGGCCAAATGGATTCGTGCCGATGCGGACGGCTGAGTTTCAGCCGATTTGTAACGATCCAACCCAATCCCCAGGTCGAGCGGTATTAGGCGACGCTTCACAACGCGAATAATCGGCAACGAAGGTCGATCGTCAGGTCAGGCCTACTTCGGTGTTGAATGACTCGATTTGTTTGTCCCAGTCTTCGACGACGGCGAAGGTTTCGGTCCAGAAATCGGGGTTCCAGAGTTGGCGTAGTTCTTCGGCGGATCGTTGTTGCTGCTCGACCCAGGTGAAGTATTTGAAGTTGTGCAGGGTTTTGCGGTCGATGTAATTCAGCTCGCGCATGTGGTCCGTTGTGACGGCTTCCAGGTAGCGGGCAAAATGCCGGTTGGCGACCGATTCGGTGTATGGGCCATGGACGGCGCGTTGTTCCTCGATGCGACTTTTGTAAAGGGACATGGCGTCGGTGAGCGGCGTGATGATGACGTCTTTTTCGTTCATTTCGTAGTATTTGGCCGTCTTGATGGCTGACAGCAGGTTGCAGATCCCGCTGAGGCCCACGAGGTGTAGTTTATCGATCAGCTCATCAGACACGCCCTGTTTGCGAAGAACGTCCTTACCTTCGTCTTCGTTGAACAGGCGGCTCAGCGACATCACTTGTTCATCATCGATGGCGCAGACCATGTCGGTGTTTCGGACGTTGTGAATCCAGGGGATGTGCTTGTCGCCGATGCCCTCGATGCGGTGTCCTCCGAATCCGCACATGAGCAGGGTTGGGCATTGCAGGGCTTCATTGGCGGTGATGCGAATGTGCGGTGAAATCGTTCGCAGATAGTCGCCGGCGGCGAGGGTTCCGGCGCTTCCGGTTGCGGAGGCGTACCCTGCGAGTCGGTCATTCTTTCCGGCGACGTGGTTGAACACTTCCTCGATGAACGAGCCTGTGACGTGGTAGTGCCAGATAGCGTTTCCGAATTCTTCAAACTGATTGAAAATAACGCAATCGGGTCGGGTGTTTTTGATTTCCCAGCATTTGTCGTAGATTTCCTTGACGTTGGATTCGCAGCCCGGGGTGGCGATGACTTCGGCACCGATGGACTTGAGCCACTCGAATCGTTCGCGGGACATTTCTTCCGGGAGGATAGCTACGGGTGTACAGGCGAGAACGGCGCAATCGAACGCTCCGCCGCGGCAGTAGTTTCCAGTACTGGGCCAGACTGCTTTTTGGGAGGTGGGGTCGAATTGCCCTGTAACGAGTTTTGGGGCAAGGCAACCGAAGGCTGCTCCGACCTTGTGGGCACCGGTCGGGAAGTAGTTTCCGACGATACCGACAATGCGGGCGGGGACGCCTGTGAGTTCGGGCGGGAATTCAATCCAGTTACCGTCGCCGAAGAGTCCGCCCTTTTCGACCGGTTCGTTTTTCCAGGTGATTCGGAAGAGGTTGGCGGGATCCACGTCCCACAGGCCCACGTCCTTGAGGCGATCCCTGGCGGACTTCGGGATCGTTGTGGGGTCCTTCATCTGGGCGAAGGTGGGGATGATGATGCCACGCTCGCGACATCTTTGGACCGTCTTTTTCAGCACTTCCTGATTGATCTGATCGAGCTTGGTCATGTTGCGACTCCATTTGGTGAAACGACAAGGATGTTCGGCGGAGGGGTTTGTGTCAACCTGTTGGGTTGGCGAGGTGGATCGGCTTGATTATGCTGCTGTCCTGAGGAGCGGATAATGTCGTTGATTTCGGAACTTGTGTGTGTGCAATGTGGGTCAGGGTACGCCGAGGGTGCGCATATGACGTGTCCGACGTGCGGTCCCGATGAGGGTATTCTGGACATTCGGTTTGATCTGGAGCGTGCCGGTGAGACGCTGAACCGGGCGTCGCTGGGCGGTCGGACAGCCTCGCATTGGCGGTATCGGGAATTGTTGCCATTGGACGAGGGGTACTGCCCTACCGATGGGTCTATTGGGTGGACGCCTTTGATCGAGACACCGAGGCTGGCGGCGGCGGTTGGTGTGCGACGATTATGGTTGAAAGATGATGGGCGAAATGCGTCGGGATCGTTTAAGGATCGGGCGAGTTCGGTTGGGGTCGCTCATGCGCAGCAGCTTGGGTATTCGTCGATTGCATGCGCTTCGACAGGAAACGCAGCCAGCAGCCTGGCGCATTGTGCAGCTGCGGCGGGGTTGAGCGCGAATATTTTCGTTTCGCGGATCATTCCCGATGGAAAGCTGGCGCAGTTGCTTGCGTATGGTGCGCGCGTGTTCAAGATCGAGGGGAGTTATGCGGAGGCGTACGATCTTTGTACGAAGGCGTGCGTGGAGCTTGGATGGTACAACCGCAATTGTGCGATCAATCCGTATCTGGTCGAGGGGAAAAAAACGGGCGGCCTTGAGGTGGCGGAGCAGTTGCAGGACGATGGGCCTGACTGGGTGTCGGGCAGTGTTGGGGACGGGTGTTCGATCGCCGGGGTGTACAAGGGATTTGTGGAAATGAAAGCGGTCGGAATTATCAACTGGCAGCCCCGAATGTTGGGGGTTCAGTCGGCGGACGTCGCGCCGATTGCCGAGGCGATGCGGACGGGATCACTGGACCGGTCGGGAAGTGGCGATACCTACGCGGACAGCATCAATGTTCCCGTGCCTCGGAACTGGCGCAAGGCGGTCAAGGCGGTCGGGGACAGCGGTGGCGCTTACGTCTGTGTGACGGATGAGCAAATCATGCGTGCGGTTCGCGAGACGGGGCGATTGTCGGGCGTGTTCGCCGAACCAGCGGCTGCGGCTGCGGTGGCGGGTGTTGCCAGTGCGGTGGTTGATGGTGTGATCGATTCGGATGCGTCGGTGGTGGCGATGATCACGGGGAATGGGTTGAAGGACATCCGCGGGGCGATCAAGGCGGTGGGTGCGCCCCACGTCATCGCTCCTGATTTGCAGAGGGTGATCAAAATCGTTGAGGCGGACTCCAAAGGCGAATCCTGACAGGTATTACAAAGGTTAATATATTGGCAATTGTACTAACGAATGCGGTATTGGTTGACATTGACCCGATCGGTGTCGAACGGGGATGTTTGCGGATCGACGCGGGGCGGATCGTCGAGCGCGGAGCGAATGTGCAGCAGCAGGACGGTGACGAGGTTGTTGACTGCGATGGGTGCGTGGTGTTGTCGGGATTGGTGAACGGGCACACGCATCTTTACTCGGCGCTTGCGACGGGGATGCCCGCCCCACCCAAATCGCCGACGAATTTTTATGAGATTCTCCAATACGTCTGGTGGCGACTTGATCGGGCGTTGGATGCGGACGCGGTGGAGATGTCCGCGCTGGTCGGTGGCATCGGTGCGCTCAGGTGTGGGACGACGACGCTGATCGACCATCATGCCTCACCGAATTGTATTGAAGGGTCGCTGGATCGGGTACAGGCTGGGTTGGATCGGGTCGGGTTGCGCGCGGTGTTGTGTTATGAAACGACGGATCGCAACGGTTCGGATGGACGCGAGGCTGGGATTGCGGAAAACCGTCGGTATCTTGAAAAATGTGCAAAGGCGAAAAACCATCAATTTGCCGCAATGGTCGGTGCGCATGCTGCGTTTACGCTCGACGATGCGTCACTCGATGCGTTGGCGACGTTGGCTGACGAGTTTGACACGGGTGTGCATATCCATGTGGCGGAGGATCCGGTGGACGACGAGATTTGTCGGTCGCGATACGGGGCGTCTCTGTTTGATCGGTTGGCGGATCACGATCTGTTGAAGCCTGAAACGGTGGTTGGGCATGGCACGCATTTACAGGATGACGCCATCGCGCGGTTGGGCGAGGTTGGTTTGACGCTGGCGCACAATCCGCGATCCAACATGAACAACGCCGTCGGGTACACCCGGGTCGGCGAGTTTGAATGTCCGATCATGCTGGGCACGGACGGGATTGGCGGGGACATGTTTGCCGAGGCGCATGCAGCGTGGTTCAAATCCTGTGACGGGCGCGCGGGATTGTCGCCCAACGATGTTGTTGCGATGCTCGCACACTCGGCAAAACGGGCGTCCGATGCGTTGGGGACTCGCCTCGGTGCGCTGAGGACTGGTTTTGCGGCTGATGTTGTGATAACGAACTATTTTCCCGCGACGCCGTTGACGGCGGAAAAACTGGCGGGCCATTTGATTTTTGCGATGTCAGGCGGTTTCGTCAAAGACGTGATCACGCGAGGGTCGTGGGCGATGCGCGATCGCGTGTTGCGAAGAGTTGACGAAAGAAGCATTCGCACGGACGCCGTCGGGGTATCGGAAGCGTTGTGGCAACGCATGGGAGACATTGATCAGGACAGGAACGTGCGAACCAGTTGATGCCGAACGTACGGGTCGATGATCACAAGGAAGCTCCTGGCTGCGAGGAACCCGAGGAGCAGGAAGACCGAGGAGACGATCCACGGTTGTGGCAGCTTGAGATAACGTTTGAATCCGATCGACAGGCTTATCCACGTTGTGACGATGCCGATCGTGAGTACCACATCTCGAATGGTCAGATAGGTTGCGAGCCGAATCGGTCCCCATTTCGGTACGATCAACGGTGCTGCATCAATTCCAATCTCGACGAGACAGGCGATGGTCGGTGTGAGGGCAGCGAAGGCGGTCGCGTGGACGAGCACGCGAAGGAATTGCTGCCAGCGGATTTTGATTTTCCGTTTCGTTTCGTAGAGCAACTGAAAAGCGAGAAACGTGGCAATCTGCGTGAACAGAATCGTCCGCAGGAACCCATCCTGGTGATGGAAGTCGTAGGTGTAGCGGTTGGGACGCCCCAGGAACAAAACCAACTCGTTCATGCCCCACAACGCCGCCTCCGAGATGACAGGCCAACCGAGCACAAAAACCGCCCATTGGAGAACGGCGAAAGCGAGCAACGGGAATATTCGGGGCGGCGTGTTGATGTCATGCTCATTCCAAAGTTTGACGGGTCGAAAGGCAGACAGCCACCAGGTCCAAACCAGCGAGCGCACACCACGTTGTCGCCATTGATATTCGAACAACCCACGCCGTCGGGATTTGGCCGCCACGAGGACTTCGTCCCAATTGAATGATTCGCCGCACTCGGGACACCTCTCCCGGGTAAGCCCGAACAGTCCGTAATCACAGTTCGAACACCGCATTTCATGAATCGGGAGAACGTCGGGCCAATCGAAACCAAGTCCGCAGTCGTTGCATACCGGATCGGTGGAGTCGTTGAGCTTGTTGTTGCATCGACCACAGCGAACATCGCAACCAACGAGCGACCAGTTCGGTGCCTCATCGCGTGACGTGGCCCCCGCTTTCGCGTTTCCCGATGTACGTTGTGAATTGGCAACTGGGATCATTCTGCGTCGTTTGTCGGCGAGGGCTCGAGCTAATTGTCTTTTTCGAGCGTGATTCGCTGCAATTTCGCGCGGTAGGCTTCCGCCTCTTCGGTTCGACCGCCATGCTCGCACAACCGGGCCAGATAGTCCAGGATTTCCCGGTTTCCCATATCGTTCGCGCCGAATTCGTTCTCAAGTGTCCCAAGGGCGTCACGCAACAGCGTTTCAGCGGTCTGGTGGTCTCCCATGCGAAATCGAATTTTTCCGAGCAGAGCGCGGGCCTGGTGCGTGTACCAGTGTTCGGGTGACAACGCCTGCTCGCGCAAAGTAACAGCGCGGCTTGCGAATGCATCAGCCTCGGTGAGTCGATCGGTGAGCATCAGCAATCTGCCGTAGCCCAGCAGCGATTCGGTGATGTCCTCATCGTCAGGCTCTGTCGTGTCTTCAAATCGTCGGATGGTGTCCAGATAGATCGTCGCAGCCTCGTCGTAACGCTTCGCATCACGCAGCAGGTTGGCCAACCCACAGGTGGCGATGAGCGTCAATCGATGATCATCGCCGAGGACGGATTTTCGTATTTTCAACGACTGACGGAACAGGGGCTCTGCTTCCCGGAGTTTTTGCTGATGACGGAGTGCTCCGGCGAGGTTGTAGGAACAGGTGGCGACGGTCGGATGATCCTCGCCAAGCAATCGCTTCTGTAAATCAAGTGCTTCCCGGAGCACGGCTTCGGCTGAAGCGTAATCGTGCCGCATATGATGAACCGTTGCGATGTTGTTAAGTGTGCTGGCGACGTGTGGATGCTCGGAACCGAACTTGTTTCGAAGCGTCGTCAGGACACGTTCGTACATTTCGATCGCAGCGTCGTGGTCCGCTTTGTCCTTCAACAAACCCGCGAGGTTGTTCAGAACGACGGCGACACGAATGTGATCCTCACCAAATTGTTCCTCGTAAATATCAAGCGCTTCCCGATAAAGCGCCTCGGAGTCGTCGAGTCGGTTTTGCATGCGGCGCGAGAAGGCGAGGTTGTTGCAGATGATGGCGATGTCGGGGTGTTTGGGTGGGAGCATTTGACGACGCAAATCGAGTACCTGTTGCATGAGCGGTGCGGATTCGTCGTATTGCCCCCTTTTTTCGTGCATGGATGCGATGTTGCTCATCGCAACGCAAACCTGTGGGTGCACTTCACCATACTCCTCGCGAACCAGAGGCAGCGCTTCCCGGTAGAGCAACTCAGCGCCGTCCCAATCGCCCCTGGCGGACCTGACGCTCGCGAGTGTGGTCAGTGCTTGTCCGAGGCGCAGCGGAGAATCACCGTGTTTCTTCATAAGCGCGACGGCATGGGTGGCGGGTGCTTCCGCTTCGTCGTAGCGACCCTTGCCGTGAAGAACGTCAGCCAACCCAATGAGATGCGAGGACAACAGTTCGCTCTCTGATCCCGATTCAGCCTTGATCTCCGCGATGGAATCGCGAAGAAGCTCCTCCGCTTCGTCGAAACTTCCCAGACTGATCAGCGAGCGGGCGAGGTCACTCCTGCGACCGTAGCAGGTTTCCGGGTCGGCCGGGGCGGCGCAGATGTCCACGGCGCGTCGCAAATGGTTCACGGCTTGATCGTATAGCCCCAGCGCGTGGTAGGTGTTTCCGATGGTGCGTCGAACAGCTCCCTCCGTTTCGGGCTGACCAGCCATCTCGGTTTCGATTTTCTCGGCGGATCGATCCAATACCTCTCGAACGGTGAGGTCCTCCCCCAGGTTCACCGAGGGGTCTGCCGAGACGAGGAGATTCTCCAGAAATCGGTAGGTATCGTCGGCACGGCGAGCTTCGCCTTCGGCGATGTTTTTCTGTTCTTCAGCAATTTCGCGTTCTGCCAGGGCTTGGCGCCTGGCATCGTGCGCCTGAACCAGGGCGACGGATATGCCCGCGATACCGAGAACGAGCGAGATAAAAACCACAACCGTCGCGGTCACAAAAGCGCGGTGACGATTGGCGAATTTGCGGAACTGGTACAACGTACCGGCAGGCCTGGCCACGATGGGTTCGTTCTTAAGGTATCGACGGATATCCTCACCCAACTCCGAGGCGGACGCGTAACGACGCTCCTTGTCCTTCTCCAATGCCTTGGCAACGATGGTCTCGATGTCACCTCGGAAGACCCGGCTGTACATGCTGAGCATCGCGGGTTCCTGTTCACCGATGATGCGTGCCGCCTCCGCCACACCTTTCTGACGCACATCGTAGGGCAATCGCGCGCACAGCAGCTCGTAGAGTATGACCCCCAACGCGTAGACATCGGATCGCGTATCGAGTTGCGCCGGGTCAGCCATCACCTGTTCGGGGCTCATGTAAGGCAATGTGCCCAGGAGTTGGCCCACGTCGGTTTGAATGGTCGTTGCCCTGATGTCGGCGTCCGTGACCCGCGCGACGCCGAAGTCAACGATTTTGGGCTGACCGGTGCGATCGACGAGAATGTTGCCGGGCTTGAGGTCCCGATGAATGACGCCCTTTTGATGCGCGTGATGAACCGCATCGCAGACCCCGGCCATCAGCTCGAGTCGCGATCGCGTACCCAGACCATGTTCGACCATATACGAGGTGAGTGACTGTCCTTCGATAAGCTCCATCGCGAACCAGGGCTGAGCTCCATGACCGGCGTCCGTTGTGCCTGCTTCGTAAATCTGGGCGATGCCCGGGTGATGGAGCCGACCAAGCGTTTGAGCCTCATCCTCGAATCGCCGCAGAATCCTCTCGTTGGCAATGTCGGCGCGGATTATTTTGAGGGCGACGACCCGGCGGGGTTTTTCCTGCTCAGCCCGATAAACAATGCCCATCCCGCCCGCACCGATCCTGTCGAGAATGCGGTAGGAACCGATATATTCGGGAGTCCTGGGCGACGAGTGGCTGGACGATGATTCCCAGAACGCGGCTGACGCATCCTGTCGTCCGCGGTCACTCTCACCGGCTGTCGCAGTTTCATCGTTGCGTTTCAAATGTGGTCACCCTTGGACGTGCGTCGGGACTTCGCACACGCCCCCTGACGAACAGTGTACCAAATCAGCGGCGATTTTGGAAAAAAAGCGCGCCAACTCATGTTTTGGGCGTCTCTCTCTGTTGTAGCGTCGCCCCTTGTGGGCGGCGCGATCGCAAGTGGACGTCGTTTCATGTTCCCATCACCTGGAAAGGGGGACGCTACATGGATCGACCTCAGGACGTCGGAACCGTCACGGACCCTGCAGGACCGTCACTGGTGATTTTGTGAGCACATGTTCGTGGAACGCGTTACCATGGGTGTCTATGACATAAATACGTCATCAGGCATAGGAGCGAGCCATGGAGCGTGACGCGTTTCCAACAACGATGCACACGTGGATCGACCAGCAGTTGGCTGATCCTGACCGCGGACGGGCCAACATCAATCGGCATGTGATGGAGGTCTACGCCTGGCCGTTGACGATCTATTTTCGAGGGACGCGGGATCGCTGGCTTGGTGAACCGGAGGAAATCGTGCAGGGATTCTTTGCTGATCGATTGGACAGGCCCGATTTTCTCACCGGGTGGCGGGCGAGCGGGCTGCTTTTGCGACGCTGGCTTATGAATGCCTTCTGCTTTTATCTGGCGGAGTTGCGTCGAAAACACCGTCGTGATTCGCATGCGGATGAACCCGATGACGTACCTGCCGTTGACCTGACAGACCCCGAGGGAGAGATGGATCGTGCGTTTGTCGTGACCATCGTACGGCAGGCGATGAATGCTGCCCTGGAATCCTGCGCCGACGCAGGTCTTGCAGAGCATTGGCGAATCTTCGTACTGCATCACTATTCCGGAAAATCCTATCAGACGATCGCCGCCAATCTGAGCATTACGCCCGCAAGGGCGGCGGTCATGTCGCGAACGGCGGGCCGAAAGTTCAAAGGTGCGTTGCGCGAACTGCTGAACCGGGACGGGGCGACCCTGGACGGAATCGATGATGAGATTCAATCTCTGCTTGAGGTGACCTGTCATGCCTGATCGCGACGCGGACAATCTGCCGAGTCTGGCGGAGATGGCGCTCCATGACGCCACGCGGTTGCTGCGACTCGGGTTGAGCGAGCATCACAGACCAATTGACGAATTGCTCGATCGTTTGCTGCAAAAGGACGGTGGAAAATGGCTCGAAGTCGCCCTCAAGGGTGGCCCAACCGGTTCGTTTGGATCGCCGATCGCGTTTGTGTTTGAGGGTAAGGCGACGCTCGATCAGCTCATCGCCATCAAGCAAACGAGCAAGTCGCTGCTCCACGCCGAACCCAACCTCAATGGCCGACTGACCGCGTTGGCAAGCTATTTCTTCGCGGTTGCCGCCGCCTTGCTGCATCACCACACTAATATTTCCAGCCGCACGCGAGACGAACTGGATTCTGTCCTACTGGAGCTTGCGGCTGTTTGCCCACCGCCATGGGCCGCCTTTCTCGACAAGTCATCCTCCACTCCGAGCGAGTAAACGCCCCCCGCATCGCCCGACGTTTTTTTTCAAAATAATTCTCCCCCTGCGCGCCGCATCGGTGTCCGCACGCCTCTCTTTGAATGTCAACGGGAGATAGCTGCGAACAACGGCGGTGGATCCCTCGTGAATATCTGCACACGACACTGCATTGTAGGAGAACGAACGATGAGTTTGACAATTCGACAGACGATGGGATTCGGGGTTGCCTGCCTGATGCTCAGCAGTACCGGTATCGGACAGGAACGTCCCGGACAATCGCCCGCTGCGGACTCCGCCGCGAGCGAAGCCTTGGTGGAACCGTCGGTGAGTGGGGAAATCGACACCGCCCTGCTTCGGGCAATGATTGAGCAAATCAATCCGAACACAACCCCGAGCCCCGTCGCATATTCGCAGCCCGATCGCGGTCCGGTTGGGCCTCAGCCAGCATCGCCGATTCTCGACGCCGCCACAACGCGGGTCAGCGTGCAGGCGTTGCTGACAGACAACAAGGGCGAACCGTTGGCCGGTTCGACAGTTAATCTGTCGTTCAGTGTTTACGACGGCATTGGTGCGGTTGTCGATGGTCCGATTGCCCTGAACAACGTCGCAATTGACGGCGGAGTTGTGAGCGTTCAGGTACCGGTGAGCACGGGTTCATTCGACGGTGGTGAGCGAAAGCTTGGAATGAGCGTGAACGGAGCGGCGGAGCTGGCCCCACGCGTACCGTTGACCGCGGTTCCATACGCCTACCGCGTCAACCGCGTCGCGAGCGAGGAACTGGACGACGCGATTCTGTTGGGCGGACCGGGTGCGAATGGGGAATTGACGGTTTACAATAATGATTTCGGGCAACGCGAAACCATTGAGCTGGACGGTCGCAATAATCAGATTGAGACCTTTGAAGACGATGGTCTGATGTCAATGAGGGCCGGTGGCTTCAAATCCGGATTCATCGAACTTTTCGACCGCAACGTCGAAGAAAGCAATGACCGAACCGTCCATATCCTGGCCGGCAATACCGATGGTGGGAAGGTTTTTCTCTCTGACGCGGACGGGGCGAGACACTTGTCAATGCTCGGCGAGACGGGAACCGTCAATCTCGAAGACGGCGTCTATATGTTTGAGACGCTGGGCGGCGAGCTGAACGCGAGCCTGGTCTCGGGCTCGTTTGGTGGTCAGCTACGGGTTACTGACCCGCTTGGCAACAATGGGGTGCTGATTTCCGGAAACCCGTTGACGGGCGGTGGATTCGCGGAATTCTATCAGAACGACGGCGGCATCGGCCTGCAGCTCATCGCAGAAGCGGTGACCGGCAGTCTTTTTTCCATGAATGACAGCAGCGGCGGAACGACCATCACCCTCGACAGTCAGGACGTCTCCGGCGGTGGCGCGTTGGCATCCTTCGAGAACAGCAACCACGACACAACCATTAGCCTCGACGCGGACGTCACCGACGCAGGCGAAATCCGCATGCGCGATGCCACGCAACGAAACACACTCAAACTGTCCGCCGACGCACCGGGAAACGACATCGCTCGCGTCACCCTCACTGACGGCGACTCCGATACGTTGGCGCTTTTCTCACATAGTAATTTCGGCTCGTGCCTTGAAATGTCCGACATCGACGGAACAAACACCATCTCCCTGTTCTCAAGTTGGTCGGGCGGTGAGGACGGTGGCGGTAGAATTATCATCCGTGATCCAGCAGGTAGTAGATCTATTGACCTCAACGCCGAGACTGGCGTTACCAAGACGCCGGTTCTGGAAATCACCGGCGGAGCAGACCTGTCCGAGCAATTCGACGTTCAAGGTGGCGATGCACTACCGGGCACGGTCGTTTGCATCGACGTTGCCAATCCGGGCCAACTCATTGTGTGCGACGAGTCCTACAACCGGACGGTGGCGGGCATTGTCAGTGGCGCGGGCGGCGTCAAGACCGGCATGTTGATGGGACAACGCGGTAGCTTGGCTAACGGCGCGCTACCGGTCGCGCTCACGGGCCGTGTTTACGTTCGGGCAGATGCGTCATCCGGTTCCATTCAACCGGGCGACCTGCTCACCACCTCCGATCGGACGGGATATGCGATGAAAGTCTCCGACCACAACCGTGCCCAGGGTGCCATCATCGGCAAAGCCATGACCGAACTGTGCGACGACACCGGATTGGTTCTGGTTCTCGTCAGCCTCCAGTAGTCGTCCATCACAACAACCGGAGGTAATACAATGGTACGCAAACAAACGATAACCGCATTGGCTGTTGTCCTCGGATGTGCAACGTTGGCGAGCGCAGACGACGTGGCCCGGATTTTCCTGTCCTACAAGGTCGTCCTGAACCCAGCCAACGGCAACCGACCCGACGACGGCAACGGCAACGAAATCACCAACGCCCAGATCGACGAATCCATCGACGAAATGAACGCGCTGCAGGAAACCTATTTCCGCGGGCACCGGTTCGCACGTCTGGCCACCATCACCGAAGTCGGAGGACAGGGTCAAATGAACGGCCCAAGCCAATACTACAACACCGATTTCTTTGGTGACAACGGCAGCGCCCTGAAAGACCAGATGCAGGCGGACGCCATCGCGAATCCCAACCAATATGGGTGGCGAAACGACGCCATCAACATCTACATGACCAACGGCATCTGTGGAGGTATCTGCTCGTTCCCCGGCGGAGGTGACGAAATCATCATCGTCGGCGGGTGTTCGTCGGACAACGGACCGCTGCAAATGCACGAAGTCGGCCACTATTTCGACCTGTGTCACACGCAGGGCTGTCCCTGTGCCAGTTGCAATCCGGACGGTACCGGGCAATGCCACACGACGCCCGGCAACGACAGCATCAGCGACACGCTGCCCGATCTGCAGTGCTGGGATCAGGACGACATCGCCAATTGGTCGTTTGGCGTGAACTACGATCAACTGTCACTTGCCAATCAACGGCGCGTTGACGACTCGTTTATGAACTCCATGTCGTACCACGACGACGAGTTACGTCTCACCGAGCTACAGCTCGATGTCTGGGCGGACATCTCGAATACCGACCGCGCGAACGTCATTGACGCACGGACAATCTTCGCCGAGGCGTCACCGTTTCTCGGCAGCGGAACAAGCACCGATCCGTACAACACGCTGGCACGCGCGGTGAACGCTGCCGGTAATTTTCGTGACGATATCATTATCCTTCGTCCAGGCTCGTTCAACGAATCCATCATCATCGACAAGCAACTGACCCTCCGCGCCACGCGGCGGGGATCAGTCATCATCGGAGCGAACACCGCCGCTTCGAGCACGACCCCCCTGCCGTTCGAATTTCAACTACAGGAATTGCTCAAAAAGTCGCCGCGACTGCTCGAAAAGTCACCGGACACCAGACTCGATTTTGCAGGAGAGTAGGCGATGGAGACGAGAACGAAAATCAAATTACCTCTGACACACCGGCCAATCACGCCGGCGGGAGTTCGATTCATGAAATCATCAACGTGCATCATCGCGATCGTGGTCGCGGCGTCAGCCATCCAATCCCGCGCCGAAATCACGGTCCCACCCGGTTTTCAGGAGCGACTGCTCGGTGGGCCAGTCCTACACTCCAACGAGCTGCGCATCGAAGGCATTCGCATCCCGTCATACGGAAACGGTGCGATGAGCGCGCACAACGACAATGGCCAACTGACCCTCCTGCGTTACGACGAAAACGGTGTGCAAGATTTCGGAACGCTCACCGGCTATGTGGACCAGGACTTCGTCATGGACATCAAGTTTGACGAATTCGATGTCGTCGGAAACCTGCTGTGGGGGTCGTTTCGCGTCCAGGGCGTCGATGCAGACCCCGGTGCAAACGACCTCATCAAAATCGCCTCCAACGGCGACGCAGCCGTCTCGGAATCAATCCCCGGATTCGTCGGATCGCGCATGGCCATCTCACCGGGGCTGAACGGATACACACCGGGTGCCTACCTGTACGACGGCGATTTGACCGGCGGCACGCACTTCTACCATTTCGATGGCGACGTCACCCTCCTGCACAACGACCTCGTCCCGCCGGGACGAACCGACCTCGATCCGCAGGGAATGGAATTTGATCCGAACGGCGGTTTTGGCGATCTGCTCGTCATCGTCGACTCAGACGACCACGACCAGGTCAGCGCCATCTACGGCCTCAAATCCAATCTCAACTGGGTCACATTCGTCAATCCGGTCGCCCTGAATCTCCGCAACTACCGCGGAATGGCCTTCAGCAAGGGAGGCGATTTCCCGCCCAGGCTCTTCGTCACCGAACGCGTCGGCAACTCGGTATACGCCGTCGCCGGCAATGGCACACACACCCTGTTCGCCTCAGGATTCACCCAGATCGGCGACATCGCCATCACCCCCGACGGCAACCAGATGTACGTCGTCGACACCGCCGGCGTACACCTGATCGACCGTGCGCCACCCTCCGGCACGCTCGCCGAATGCGTCAGCGTCGCCTCCGGTGTCGGGACCGCCGCCTCCCCCAACGCGCTGGTGAGCGTCGGACAACCCGTCATCGGAGCGAGCATCGCCGGTGGAATGACCGCGCGGTTCGGATTCGCGTTCTGCCTCACACCTGCCGGACCCGTCCCGATGATTCCCGGTGACTGCGACCAGGACGGCGACGTTGACCTGGCGGACTACGCCTGTTTCAGCAATTGCGTGTCAGGGCCGGGTGGACCGGTCGGTGTCGACTGTAATACGTTTGACCTCGACAGTGACGCCGACATCGACCTGCTCGACTGGCAAAGATTTCAAAGCATCTTCACAGGACAGCTGTAGCCGAAAAAACGCCACAACCTCGATGGCGGATGTCGGCGTCAATCGCCGGCATCCGCTTTGTCATCAGCCTGCCTGTCACCATGCTCCCGCTCATACATGTCTGCCGGCATCCTGCCGGAAATCCACGCGGGATTCATCGGATAAACACTCGGGCTGAAGATCACACCATAAACATGCCAGACCAGAATCGCCAACGTCGCAAGCCACGCTTCGTAGTAATGAACCACCTGCAGGACATCGAGAAGTCCCAATGAAAAACCCCATGACTCGATAAAAAAATCGTCAAACCACAATGGAACCCCTGTTCCGACCATGATCACCACCCCCCACATCAGCGCCCAATACTCACATTTTTCCATGTATGTGAATCGCCCAAAACGAGGTGCCCCGGCTCGACGTCCGACAAGGTAACGCAGATTCTCCCGGACCAGTCCAAAATCACGCCCGGACCAGATCATGTCACGAAGAAATCCACGACCCCGCTCAGTCAGCAGATACACCCCGTGCCAAACACTCCAGCCAAGAAACACAACCGCAAAAAACCGATGCAGCGGACCACGGTAAAGAAAACCTGCACCGCTTCCCCAGCCAAACAACCAATCAACCCAAAACGCTTCGCTAAAACGCAACGCAAATCCCGTGACCACCAGGCCGATAAAGGAAATCATCAGAATCCAATGCTGAATCGTCTCCCCGACCGTCATGCGAATAATTGATCTTTTCGACATCATCTTTGTCGTGTGACGCACCCAATGCAAAATGTCATGAACAAGCATCGCGCCGATCGCCAACACAATCACAAACAGATAGATTCCCGCGAACAAATGCGACCAACTGCCCGGCTCATCGACCATCGCATGGTGCATCGACATCTTCGCCCGCACCTCCGAAATACCCGGATGACAGGACGAACAGGTCTCCCGAACCTGGCTCGGATGAACCGATGACTGAGGATCATCAATCGCCCGGATGCTGTGCACACCGTGACACGCGATACAGTTAGCCACATGAACACGTCCGGACTTCCGCTTCAAACCGTGATAGGGATCAACAAATGATCGCAAGTGCGGATCGGACCGCCCCGCACGTTCCGCCAGAATCGGCGAACCGTGGCAACGATTACAGGTGTGAATCGCAAGATTGTTCGCACTCACTGTCGATTTCGAATCGCTCGGTGGGGCAATATGATGTTCCCCGTGACACTGCGTGCAATTGGGGGCGTGAAAATCACCGGAACGAACCAGTTGGCCATGAATCCCTTGCCAATACTCGTTCAGAGTCTCGACGTGGCACGCGCCGCACGTCCCCGGAATCCCAAAGTAATTCGTCGCAGACTCCGGGTTCGCCGCGTCCAATATCAAATGCGCACTTGGCGCTCCACCCTCACCGACCGACCCGTGACAATCAACGCAGGTCGCCGCTTCGCTGTTGCCACGATCAGCCAACTGGGCATGGATGCTTGAACTGAACAGGGAAACATGCTCCGAACTGAGGCGAAGGTTCCGCCCCGCCATCTCGTCGTCGGCGTGGCAGACGATGCACTTCCGGGACACGTTCGACCGGTGCGTGGCGGACGCAGCGTCCGTGGCCCCCGAAATTCCGTGCGTCCCGTGGCAATCCCGACAATTTGGAACATCCGAGTGCGAACCAACCAGACCCCGGCCATGCTGTATGTATATGTCTGCAACATCTTCGTGACACTCGCCGCAGTCCACCGGACCAGCAGGCCCGACATGCCGAAGACTGCCCGCATCAACCAGCTCCGCGCCGGAAACCGAGACGTGACAGTCGGTGCACGACAAACCCCTGTGCACCGACCCGGAAACAAGGTCCCCATACGTCGTCACATCCTCGCCCTGTCGCGTCGTCGCATGACAGGCGATGCATCCATCGCCATGTGTGTTATCGACCGCCGGCGCACCCCATGAACAGGAGCAGGAAAATACAAATGCCACAATCAATCGCGCCACCGACATAGGAACCTCGTCCGAAACATTATAAGCATCCAACGGTTTTTTTTCGACCAGCCGCCCCCCTACGCAGGTCGCAGGTTTGCACCGAAGTCACACGCTGCCTTGCGGATTCTGCCACACCCCCCTACTCTCCCTCCAACCGAGAGTTATTCTGAATCTCATTCGCACGACAGAGAGGAATCCTGATGGCAGACATCTCACTCGAACAGGCAAAGGCGGTTGTCTCAGCCGCCATCGAAAAATCGCAATCCATCAACGTCAAAATGGACATCGCCGTCGTCGACGCAGGCGCGAATCTCAAGGCGTTCGCACGCATGGACGACGCATGGCTCGGTTCGATCGACATCGCCATCAAAAAGGCACGAACCGCTCGATTCTTCAACATGAACACCGGTGACATCGGCGGACTGTCACAACCAGGCGGCGCGCTCTACAACATCGAGCATTCCAACAACGGATTGATCACCTTCCCGGGAGGCGTCCCGCTAAAAAACGCCAATGGCGATATCATTGGCGCCGTCGGCGTCTCCGGCAGCACCGTCGAAGACGACCACACCGTCGCCTCCCACGCCGCAGCCACAGTCGGCTAGCACTTCATGGCAGATGATTGGATGCCTCACCAGCACGCGGGTCCCCCACTTCTTTGCGGGTGGCCCACCTCTTTGCGGGTGGCCCACCTCTTTGCGGGTGGCCCACCTCTTTAGAGGTGGGGGACTCGATTGCTGGTTGGGAATCGACTCCCCCACGGCCAAAGCCATGGGCCACCCAACCACCAGGCGTCGGGTAACGAAGCACCGGCAATTCGCACATGTGTTCGAGCACCCCACCCGGTAGCGCCTGCTTGCCGATACCGCAATAAAGTCGTAATTTAATCATACGCTCATTGCTTGACAGTTCGCGGCTTGGTTGATATCCTGCACTCGTGCTTTCAATTCCGTAGGCTCAATGGGTCGGGAACCATCATCATGCGTCAGCGCCAGTTGCCGTTCTCAGCCGTCGTCTCGAGGACGATCGCCTCCTGTATCTCGTTCTGTATCACGGTCGTTGCCACATCGGCGGCTGATGCGCAACTGAATTTCCAGGAGGTCGCCCAATCCAGCGGCTTTGAAAGCTACCAGGGATCCCACGGGATGGGAGCGGGGGTGGCAGCCGCTGATTTCGACAACGACGGTGATATCGACCTGTTCGTCCCAACCGGGGGCGGCGTCCGCAGCCAACTGTACCGCAACACCGGGACCGGAGGATTCGAGGAAATTTCCGCAAGCGTTGGCATCAATTCGTTCGATCGGGACCGGGCCGCGATCTGGTTCGACTATGACGGTGATCACCAGCTCGACCTTCTTATCGTTGGTGATTGTTACGATCGAAGCAATTTCGTCCAATGCCAGCAGGACACAACCCTGAAACTGTTCCGGCAGGTTTCCGTTGGATCCTTTGTGGACGCAACGACAATCTCGGGGCTGACTCGCCATCTGGTGGCAGACAGTGACGAGCATGTGGGCGGGCTGAGTGCGGGCGACCTCAACGGCGACGACTATCTCGACGTTTTCATCGCGTTTTGGAATACGGGACCAAGCTGGCTTCTGTTGAGTCAGAACGGACAGTCGTTTGATCTCCTCAATTTTAGTGACGCCACACATTCCCAGGGAGAACACAACTGGCAACCGATCATCCTCGATTTCAACGACGACGGTTTCCAGGACATTTTCACCGCCATTGATGCCGGACCCAATCACCTCTGGATCAACGACGGGACCGGGCAGTTCACCGATCTCGCCCCGCAG
The DNA here is from genome assembly GCA_029260165.1 of Phycisphaerae bacterium. Taxonomy (GTDB): domain Bacteria; phylum Planctomycetota; class Phycisphaerae; order UBA1845; family UBA1845; genus OFTM371. The sequence goes on from JAJDDT010000084.1 coordinate 25,039, forward strand.
TTCGGGGTCAACAGTGCGTGGAACGACATGGGCGTCGCAATCGGTGACTACGACAACGACCGCGATTTCGATATCCACATCTCTGAAATCACCTTCGGCAATGGTTCCCCCCGACACAACGTCCTGTATCGCAACGACAGCGGCGCTGGTTACAACGAGGTCGCCGAAACGCACAACGTGGACAATGGTGGATGGGCGTGGGGAACAACATTCCTGGATTGCGACAACGACCGGGATCTCGATCTGGCGGTCACCAATGGGTATTACGATCCTCCGTGGTCAACGGATACGACGCGCCTTTTCCTGAACGACGGATCCGATTCCATTGTTTTTCAGGATGTTGCCTCCGCAGCCAATATGGCAGACCAGTTATGGGGAAGCAGTCTGATCGCCTTCGACTACGACCGCGATGGTGATCTTGACCTGACGCAGACATGTGCGAATGCAGGCCCAATTCGCCTCCTGCAGAATCAGTTGACAGAATCGCAACAATCAGGCGGCTGGCTCGTCGTCCGGCCCAGACAGCCAGGCCCGAACCATTTCGCCATTGGCGCGACCGTGCGGGTTCGCATTGGCAGCGAATGGATGGCAAGACCCATTCTTGCGGGCACGAGCTTGATGGGTCAGGAGCCGGCCGAGGCGTTCTTCGGTTTGGGCGACGCATCCATCGTCGATCAGGTCTCCGTTGAATGGCCCGGCAGTGGCACGACCTCCATGTACGATGTTGCAACCAACCAGACCATGACGATGACCCCTGCCGATGGGATTCCGGCTGCCTCGGAATGGGGATTGCTGATTCTTTCGCTCCTGCTCTCCTGCGCTGGAACACGCGTGTTTCGACAACGCAATGTGACGCCGACACCAGCCACGCCCTATTCGCCCAGATACTCCTGAAGCGAGACCAGTTCAATGTCGGATCTGTTTCGGAGATGATCCAGGAACCAGTTTTTGTGCCCCGCCCCGAACGTGATGAGAACGCGAAGTCCCTGCCCCCGACGCTCGTCAAGTGCCCGCGAAATCAGCGCGTAGTGGCCCGCGTTGATATTGTCCCATCCGCCCTCGCCGATAGCATCGTTGAAAAGCCGGTTGTACGGTTCAAGCCCCTTGCGAACGATATCGTCGTATCGGTCGGTATGAATTCCGCGAGGATCGTCCGCCAGTTTCTCCTTCTCAAGCTCACGATCCATCCACGCCTCAGCCTCGGTCATTTCCTTCCAGTCCCCCGGTCGCGTTGACTTGAATTCCTCCATTTTCGCCCGACGATCATCCGCCATTGGCCTGGTCCACGCGGCACAGGGGACAATTACGAAATCCAACTCGCGCGTCAGCGGAAATAAAGCGTCGGTGTATTCCGGAAACCGGCTGACTCGCGGTTCCTCGATCCTGCCCGTCGTCTCGAATTCACTTGTCGCCCGATCGAATCTGTCCGGCGGGATTTCGCAAAGCACAACATCGGGATTGACTTTGCGGATAATCTGCCTGACGCGATCGAGGCTGTACGCAGTGCTGGTTCGATGCCCGCTGTGGATCATACCCATAACGACCACTTCGTTTTTTGAAGCGGTACTGCATCCATTGCAAGCCAAACCCGCACCTGTCGCAAGAAGGCAGCGGAAGAGGATTCTGCGGACGTTGAATTTTGACATAAATCATATTCCTCAACATGTTGGGTGGTTGTTGCGTGTGCGAACATCATCGGGAATTGGTCCGCCAAGGCAAGGCGCGGCGACGTTTTTGCGCGATGTTCGGCGTCGCGGATACAGATCAAAGTCTGACTGAGCGGTTGGGGTTTTCGAGCTTCATTTTGTGATTTTCGCAACGCAAAACCAGGACCATTTTAGTATCCTCGCGGAATGGAGCATTCTGTGCCGGGGCGGTGGTGTTTGACGCGTACCGCGATCACTTCGCACGAATCGAAGGAGAAGGAAAGATGATTATCGGACGACCTCGAATTGCGATGGTGATGGCTGCATGCCTGGTGGTTTGCCGATGCGCCGCGGGACAGACTGTGGGGCCTGACGTTGTGTACAGCGAAATGGGCAGCATCGTGAGCTATGGTGGCGTGGATGGAGTCCGGGGTTACGCGCTCGGCAGCAACACCTGCAACATCGGAGACCAGGACCTGACCTGGGAGAATCAGGGCACGCCCGGGTTCACGATGAACGCGTACCGCCTTTATGAGGGGCAGCTTAAGCAAATCGGGATGTCGTGGGTCAAGCATGCATGCTGCGCGTTCGTGGACGATGGTTGCGGCCTGACCTGCAACGGTCATGGTGGCGACCTGCTGGGTGTGGGTTGCGTCGACGTTTACAATGCGGGGTTCAACGGGTCGCAATTCGGACTGGGGTCGCGGTCGGGCATCAACGCATTTGACGGGACGTTTTCGCCGCTCAATTTTGAACAGGGCAACCTGATATTTCGACGTCTGCAAATCAGGGAGTCCGATCTGGACAGCACGGATTTCCCGGACGCGTTGTACTTCCTTGAGGGGGTGTTTGTATCAACCGACGACGCGGCGGCGGGCAACGCGACGAACAATGCCTCCCACAAACAGGGAACCTTCGATGCGAATTTCGTGTTGAGCGAGGCGGGTGCGATGAACATGGAGATACCCGCGATTTTCGCCTGGCGTGATCATGCCAACGGTTTGAACCAACCGGACAATTCGATCGAGATTCGCGAGGTGGATATTCCCGGCGAGGGGCGATTTCTCGCTGCGTCCCGCGCGACCAACAACGGTGACGGGACGTGGCGATACACCTATGTCGTGTTCAATCTGAATTCACACCGCGGCGGCGGGTCCATGGTCGTGCCTGTCGGTCCGGGGATCAACGTCACCAACATTGGTTTTTCCGACGTGGACTACCATTCGGGCGATCCGTACGACAACACGGACTGGGAATCGTTTTTCGGGGCAGGCGTCGTGATCTGGGCAACCCCACAAACCCACGGGCAGAATCCGAACTCGAGCGCCATTCGCTGGGGCACGATGGATACGTTCTGGTTTGACGCAGACGCCGGACCTGCGACGACGGAAATCACGCTTGGTTTGTTCATGCCCGGGGAACCGTCGTCTGTCGGTTGGATGGGTGTTGCGCCGGGGGTTGCGTGTTCTGCGCTGAATCTGGTCGAGGGACAGTCGGGCGTGTCGTTTTCGCAACGGGCCTTCGATGGGTACGTCGATCCGCGGTCTGAAAGCACCGATGGGAAGGTCGTGAATCTCGGGCTCGATCGTTTCACATTTGAATTTACGACGCCCGTTGAAAACCTCGACGGCTCACCTGTTGATTTTAGCGCGTTTGTGATTTCCGACACGGGCGGAACACCACCGGCGATTGCTGACGTGCAAACAGAAGACGCACAGACAATCACCGTGTTTCTTGAAGACCACCTCACGCTCGGTGAGTGGACCACCATTTCCGCGTCGGTGCGCTCGCAGTGCGATCCATCATTGACACTGGAGGATTCGATCCGCGTCGGATTTCTCCCGGCGGACATCAATCAGGACGGGGCTGTTTCGCCGACCGACCTTTTCCTGTTCCGCCAGATGGTCAACGGTCTCGCGACGCCGACTGTTGGCACACCCGAGGATATACTTGACACGGATCGCAGCGGGTCGGTTGATCCGGTGGACCTGTTTCGGCTGCGACAGTTGATCAACGGCGTGTCGCCCGCAACACAGGCGTGGGGAGGCGTTGGTCTGCCCGAATAGCGCGCGAATGCATTTGATCGCGCGCGGTCGCCAGCTTGATTATTGCGGCCGTTGTACGCTCGAATAGACAAGTTCCAGCCACTGATCGGTGGACAGAAAGCCTTTGTCCCAGCCGCTCCATTTGTCCGGTAACCCCGCCTTCCTGATTTTCTCAAGGGATTGGCCTGCCTTGATTGCGCGACGGACGGTATCCAGCGAATCCTGCAACATCGCCTTGAAAAGAATCATGTCCTTTTTTGACGCAAGCGGTCCGTGACCCGGGATAACCCTGGTGTCTTTGTCGATCATGGCCAGCAGTTTGTCGACGTTTTTGACCATTCGCTGAACGCTGCCGCCATGATCCAGATCAACAAACGGGTATCGCCCCGCCGTCATGATGTCGCCGGTGTGCAGGACGTTTGACTTCGTGAAAAAGACGACCGCATCCCCATCGGTGTGTCCACCGGGCAAATACGTCACACGGATTTCCTCGCCGTTCATGTGCAGAGACAACCCATCCCTGAATGTAATGACCGGCAAACCCTGTCGGGCAAGGGGCGGGATCGACCGGCCCAGAATGGTCTCCTCGCGGGTCAACAGTTTGCGGACGTTTTCGTGGGCGATGATATCGGCAGATTCACCGAAGGCTTCGTTTCCCCCGGTGTGGTCAAAATGCCAATGCGTGTTGAGCACGAACCGAGTCGGCTTGTCGGTCAACCCGGCGATGGCAGATTTGATTTTGTCAGCCAACGGTGCAAACTGATCATCGATCAACAGCGTGCCGTCCTCTCCGACAGACACCCCCATGTTCCCGCCAAACCCCTCGAGCATATACACCGGACCGCGAGCGTGAATGGTTTTGATTTTGACGGTGTCGAAATTGGGTTGTGCAACGACGTGTGCGGAAGCCGCACCCATGATAACAATTCCAGACAAGACAGATCGCATCGTATTTTTCTCCCGGCCTTTTCGAGTACCGGGGAACATCATAATGTGAATGGGTTGTCAACGCACCTGTCGATATGGTGCGCGCAAAGGACTGCCGGGCGGAATCCTTACGATCACGCGAATGCGAATCAGCCACCGCCGTACGCGAAACCGTCAGGCAATCGTAATCGAATCGTCGAGGAACACATCCTGAATGGTGTTCAGCAACTTGACACCCTCACCCATCGGGCGCTGAAACGCCTTGCGACCCGAGATCAATCCCATCCCGCCCGCACGCTTGTTGATGACCGCCGTCTGAACCGCCTGGCCGAAATCATTGTCGCCCGACGCCCCACCTGAATTGATCAGACCAGCCCGCCCCATGTAGCAACAGGCAACCTGAAACCTTGTCAGATCGATCGGGTGATCCGTGGTCAGTTTCTCGTAGACGAGTTTGCTGGTCTTGCCAAAATTGATCGCGGGGAAGCCGCCGTTGTTCTCAGCCTGCTTCTGCTTGATGATGTCCGCACCGAGCGTCACACCGAGATGGTTGGCCTGGCTTGTCAGGTCGGATGCGGAATGGTAATCGACGCCGTCCTTCTTGAACCCGCTGTTTCGCAGGTAACACCAGAGAACGGTCACCATGCCCAGCTCGTGAGCAAGCGCAAACGCCTCCGCAACCTCCTGAATCTGTCGATCCGATTCCTCCGAACCAAAATAGATCGTCGCTCCAACCGCAGCCGCCCCCATATCCGCCGCCTGTTCAACCCGACCGAACATGATCTGGTCAAACGTGTTGGGATAAGTCATAAGCTCGTTGTGGTTGATTTTCACAAGAAACGGAATCTTGTGCGCATATTTGCGAGCGACCGAACCCAGCACGCCGAACGTCGATGCCACCGCGTTGCAACCGCCCTCAATCGCAAGCCTGACGATGTTCTCCGGATCGAAATAAATCGGGTTCGGGGCAAACGACGCACCGGCTGAGTGCTCGATTCCCTGGTCCACCGGCAGAATCGAAACGTATCCCGTTCCCCCCAGGCGACCATGATCCAGAATCGACTGCATGTTCCGCAGGACGGGCGGGGTTCGATCCGTCTGCGACATCACCCGGTCCACGAAATCACCACCCGGAAGATGCAATGTGTCTGCCTTGATGCCTTTGCATTTGTGCGAAAGAAGTTCGTCAGCCTTTGATCCGAGCAGGTCAATAATCGCGCTCATGGTTCTGTATTCCTCAAGGATTTGCCATCAACAACCCAAACACCCCATCGACCAACACGCACTGGAGTTTCGCCCTGTCTGAGGTCGATGTCTACATATTCATCGGCCAACGACGCGACTCCCCGTAGCCCGTCGTGGCACGCATACAGACAGGATACCGCCGGGAGGGGCAGGGTCAACGACGTCAATGTTGCCAGAATCACGCCCCTGGTGTACGTTTCACCGGTGTATCGCGGGTCAAAATGTGAGATCCCGCGCCCTTAGGTTTCGCACCAGGAGAGCATCTCATGGCGGACGAGAAAGCCGGTCTGCAAGAGGAAACAGCCGTCGAGGACATGCCGGAAAACGCTGACGAAGCGACCGTCGAGCAGGAAAAGCTCAAAGAGGCCATCATCGTCGATGCCGAGGATGTCGGCACCCTTCGCAAAAAGCTGACCATCACCATTCCGAGCGATACGCTCGACGAGCGACGCTCCGAACAGTACACGGAGTTGAAACGCGACTCCGTCGTGCCCGGCTTCCGAAAAGGACACGCCCCGCTCAAGCTGATCGAAAAGCGATTCGGTTCGGAAGTCGGTGGTCAGTTACTGTCCCAGTTGCTGGGCAGCAGTTTCCTGGCTGCCACCGACAAAATCGAACTCAAAACAATCGGTGATCCGCTCATCTGGGTGAACGCGCCACCCGAGAACGACCGTGACGGCGATTCGGTCGATCGTCTCGTCGCCGTCGACAAAGCCATCGACATCATCGAATTTCCCGAGGAAGGCGACCTGAGCTATTCCTGTGAGGTGGAGGTAAGACCCGAGGTTGAACTGCCCAAACTCGACGAAATCCCCGTTGAAAAGCCCAAAATAGAAGTCGGCGACGACGATGTCCAAAAGCAGATCGACCGCTACCGTTCCTTCAAAGGCCAATACGTCCCGGTCACCGGAAAAATCAAGACCGACGACATGATCGTGGCTGACGTGGTCATCAAGGTTGGCGATGCGATGCTCCATGAGGAGAAGAATCTGGAGCTGTTTGCACGTGCGCAGGTCGTGTCCGGTCTGCTGATTGACGACCTTGGCGATGAAGTCGTGGGTAAAAAATCCGGAGAAACCCTCGCCCTCCAGGCCGACGTCCGCGACGACCACGAAAATCTCGATTTCCGTGGCAAAAAAGCGGACATCAGTCTGACCATCCAGGATGTCAAGCGACTCGAACTTCCCCCGATCGATCAGGAGTTCGTCGAGGCGATCGGATTTGAAACCGAGGACGAGTTGCGAGCCGAGGTGCGCAAAGGGCTCGAAGGCGAAATCGAATCGGTCATCAAACGAGGCATGCGCGGGCAGATCGGCAAATACCTGCTTGAAAACACAAAACTGGACATCCCGGAGGGTCTGTCGCAAAGGCAGACCGAGAGGCTGGTCGCCAAACAGATGGTCGAGATGTTCCAGGCCGGTCACTCCGAACAGGAGGTGTCCAAAAAGGTCGACGAACTGCGCGCCGAAGCCAGTGAAGACGCAGCACAGGAATTAAAGCTGTTCTTTATCATGGAAAAAATCGCAGATGAAAAAGAAACGGACATCAGCGATGACGAGCTGAACGGCGCCATCGCGGGAATCGCTCAGCAGCAGAGGCGGCGATTCGATCGCGTTCGCGACGAGTTGGCCAAAGGCGACGGGTTGACCGCGTTGTATTTGCGACTTCGGGACGACAAAATTCTCGATGATTTGCTGGAAAAAGCCACGATCAGCGAGGTCGAGAGTCCGAAAAAAACCGCAAAAGCGGACAGTGCGAAAAAGAAAAAGGCGACCACCAGCGCAAAAAAAACCACCGGTGGTGCAAAGAAGAAGGCGGCCAAGAGCAAGGACGCCGGCGAATAAGCCGAAAAGTGGGTCAGCCGCGTTCGGAATTGGGCGTTCGCGTCCGATAACGGTTTTGTTTTTTGGGATACTTGGTTGCAGGGAAGGCACACGCATGGATCCTTATGATTTGCGGATTCCGTCTACGATCCAACAATATGGCACGATCGCGCGCACACGGGAGATGACGATTGACCAGCTTTTGCTGGAAAATCGGATCATTTTTCTGGGCGAACCAATTGTCCCGATTGTTGCCAAAAACGTTATTCAAGAACTGCTTTACCTGCAGTCGTCCAAGCGCGACCAGGAAGTCAGCATCTACATCAATTCGCCGGGTGGATACGTTGACCAGACGCTTGCGATCTACGACACGATGCAGTCGATGGGTAGTCCTATCTCGACGTATTGCATCGGTCAGGCAGCCAGCGGTGGCGCGGTCCTGCTGATGGCGGGTACGAAGGGTCGGCGATTCATTCTGCCCAACGCCAAGGTGATGATGCATCAGCCCTCCGGCGGAGTCGGTGGGCAGGCGGAGGACATTCGCATTCAGGCGGAGGAGATTCTCAAGGACAAGAAACGATTGGCTGGGATCATCGCTCATCATACCGGTCGCGATCTTGAAAAAGTGATGGCGGACACCGAGCGGGACCGTTATCTGACGGCTGAGGAAGCTGTTGAATACGGCATCGTTGATGAGGTATTGAAGCCACAAGCAGCCGAAGAGAGTAATGGCAAGAGCAACGACAAGAGCAATGGCAAGAGCAACGGCAAAAAGAAGGGTTAAGACATGACGCACAAGAACCAGAGCATTCCCTTCGTCGTTGAATCCAGTGGTCGTGGCGAACGGGCTTATGATATTTACTCGCGGCTGCTCAAGGACCGCATCATTTTTCTCGGTGGACCGGTGAGTGACGACGTAGCCAACCTCGTCGTCGCTCAGATGTTGTTCCTTTCGAATGAAGACCCGAACGCGGATATTTCGTTCTACATCAATTCGCCGGGCGGTTCGGTGTCGGCGGGTTTGGCGATGTACGACACCATGCAATACCTGCGATGCGACGTTGCGACGTACTGCATCGGGATGGCAGCCAGTATGGGTGCGGTGCTGATGTGTGGTGGTGCGAAGGGGAAGCGGTATTTGCTGCCCAATTCGCGGATGTTGCTGCATCAGCCGTTGATTGGCGGGAGTATGTCGGGGCCTGCGACTGATCTTGCGATCGAGGCGGAGGAGATGTTGCGGATTCGTGAGCGACTCTATTCGATTCTGTCTCAGCGCAGCGGCAAGGACATGAAAACGATCGAGAAGGACTGCGACCGGAACAAGTGGCTGGATTCCAAGGAAGCACTGGATTACGGATTGGCTGACCACATTCTGGAACGCATGCCCGATCAACCCGGGAGTTGACGATTCGACTCCCCCACGGCTGAAGCCATGGTGCATGACCGTTTCGACGGTACGTCAATGATCGTTGCAGCGTCGCGCTTCGTGGGTGACGGGAACGCGAAACGACGTCTGTTTGCAATCACGCCGCCCACAAGGGGCGACGCTACAGAACGGGCACCTGCAGAACATCACGACCGTGCCCGCCGATTCTGTCATGCACCCCTGAAGCCATGGGCCACCCTACGACTGTCGGGATCGCGGTATGGGGCATTCGGCAAATCAACAAGCGACTGCCGGACGATGTTTGTCTATTTTGTGGGTACGATCTTCGTATGCTGACGTCGGATCGGTGTCCGGAGTGCGGGAATCCGTTCGTCGCCGACGGTTGTGAATGATCTATAGTTGCCAGTCTCTTTCGTTGATGGCGGCGACGATGCTTTCGGCCAGTTGAACGGCGGCGAGGCCGTCCTGAGCGGTGACCGGGGGTGGGGTGTTGGTGCGGACGGCGTTCAGGAAACTCTCGATTTCGGCGGTCAGGGGTTCGACGTTGGTGACGCGGATGGGTTCGACCTTGAGCATTTTTCCGAAATCGGTGTGGCTTAGCTGGGACAGGTCCTTGTAATCTTTTTCGCGGGCCATTCGGATCAGGTCGAGGTTGGCGTCCTTCTTGACGGCGAGTCCCGTCTTGTTCTGGTAATCCATGGTGAGGTAGGCGTCCGGGGAGAAGACGCGGATTCGGCGGTGGGTCTTGAGCGCGAGTCTCGAGGCGGTGAGGTTGACGACGCAGCCGTTGTCGAAACTGATGCGTGCGTTGGCGACGTCTTCGTGTGGTCCGAGGACGGCGACGCCGACCGCGTGGGTTTTGTAATTTCGCGATTGAACGAGGTTCAGGACGATGTCGATGTCGTGGATCATCATGTCGAAGACGACGCCGATGTCCGCGCTGCGGAAGGTGAATGGACTGACGCGTTCGGTTTCGATGAAACGCGGTTTGACGTCCATGCGGTTCATGGCGAGGACGACGGGGTTGAATCGTTCGGAATGTCCGACGCTGACGATGGTGTTGGATTCGGTGGCCCAGTCGATGATTTTTTGGGCGGTGGTGCTGTCGGCGGCGATGGGTTTTTCGATGAGGACGGGGATGTTGTTTTTGATGAATGGTTCGGCGACGGTTGCGTGGTGAACGGTGGGGACGGCGATGGTGACGGCGTCTACCTTGCCGATCAGGTCGAGGTGGTTTGTGACGGGTTTGGTTTCGGCGGACCTTGCGATTTCGGAGGCGCGGGATTCGTCGAGGTCGCAAACGGCGATGAGTTCGACGTCGGGGAGTTGGGCGTAGATGCGGGCGTGGTGTTTGCCCATGTGGCCTGCACCGATGACGGCGGTTCGGATGACGTTTGTTTTTGGCATTGGGTTGGGTGAACCTAACGAGGTTGGTTGGTGTTCGCGCCACCCACAAGGGGTGACGCTACATTGGGAAGTTGGTGGCGGCAGGTGCGAGCACCTGCCCTACAATACTTTTTTCCGGCATTACGTCGGTCGACCTTGTGGGAGTTGGTTCGTATTCGCGCCACCCACGAGGGGTGACGCTACATTTGTCGACGCCGCGATCGGATGTTTTGTTACTCATTGCCTGTTCCGGTTTGTCTTTGCTCCCATTTTGAATCGTTGCGGAGGGCTTCGAGGTAACGACCGTGTCGGCCGTGCTCGTAGGCGTTTATCAGGAAATTGCAGAGATAATCGACGCTCTCGTCGCGTGGTGACTCGGTTTTGATTTGGCGGATGGTGGTGAGAATGGGGACGCCTGACGAGCGTGCTTTTCGGGAGAAAAGTCGCAGGTAGGTTTTTTTGAGCGCGAGGATCTGATCTTCGGTGAATCCGCTTCGTTTAAGGCCTACGCCGTTGATCATTCGGATTTCGCTGCGTGGTCCTTTTGCGGCGACAACGATCATGAAAGGCGGGACGTCCATGGTGATGCGTGACATTCCGCCGACGAATGCGTGCTTGCCGATGGTGACGAAATGGTGAACGCCGACGCTGCCACCGAGATTGACGTTCGACTCGACGCGGACGTGCCCGGCGAGTAGCACATTGTTGGCGAAAACACAGTTGTCTTCGACGACACAGTCGTGGGCGATGTGGACGTTGGCGCAGAAGAGGTTGCTGTTTCCGATGCGTGTGTAGGATCCGCCGTTTGCGGTTCCCAGATGGGCGGTGACGTATTCGCGGAAGATGTTGTCGGCCCCGATTTCGAGGTAGGTGACTTCACCGCGGTATTTGAGGTCCTGTGGGGCCATCCCGATGACCGCGCCCGGGAAGAAGGTACAGTTCGGGCCGACGGTGGTGTATCCGTCGAGTGTGACGTTGTGGTGGAGCTTGCAGCCTTGGCCGAGGGAGATGTTTTTCCCAACGACGCAGAACGGTCCTATCTCGACACCCGGTTCGAGTCTGGCGCCGGGATGGACGACGGCGGATGGGTGGATGACTGGTTTTTTGAATGGTTGCTTCACTTGATCTGCTCGATTGGTTTCATGCGGTGTCGGCGTCCTTCATGGCGAAACGGATGCTTGCCTCGGCGACACGTTCGTTGGCGACGGAGGCGGAGCATTGGACATGTCCGCCCCTTGGGGTAACGCGTATCGACTCGGCGGTGAGAACGAGTTGGTCGCCGGGGTAGACGGGTCGGCGGAATTTGACTTTGTCCAAACTCAGGAGAACGGCGATTTTTCCCTTGTGCTCGAGTTCCTGGGAAAGAAGGATGCCGCCGATTTGGGCGAGAGCCTCGATGATGAGCACGCCCGGCATGATGGGTTGTCCGGGGTAGTGTCCTTCAAAAAAAGGTTCGTTGATGGTGACGTTTTTGATGGCGACGGCGCGTTTGGTGCCTTCGAGTTCGAGGACGCGGTCGATCATCAGGAACGGGTATCGGTGTGGGAGAATGCGCTGGACGCGATGGATGCTGAGCGCGGGTGGTTCGAGCAATGAAGCGGACAATTCGGTGGCGCGAATTTTGTCCTTGATGGCGCGGACGAGTTCGTGGTTTAGTGCGTGGCCACTCTTTCGTGCGTGGATGCGTCCGACGATGCGCTGACCCAGGAGATAGAGATCGCCGATGAGATCGAGGATTTTGTGGCGGACGCATTCGTTTGGGAATCGGAGTTGGTTATCGATGGGGCCTTCGGGGCCGAAGACGACGACGTCGGAGTAGGTGAGGTGTTTTCCGAGTCCTGCTTCGCGGAGCATTTCGGCTTCTCGTTCGAGGACGAATGTTCGTGCGGGTGCGATGTCGGAGATGAAGTGTTCGGGTGTGATCTCAAGGGCGAGGATTTGTCGGCCTATGGGTCCAGAGGTTCCGTAGTCGAGGTCGTAATAGATTTCGAGGTTTTGGGTGTCCGGGTCGAGGGGGGGCAGTGCAATGAGTTCTGCGTCGCCGTCTGTGACACGAATCACGTCGGTGATGAGGTAGTCGTTTCTTTTGGCGGATTGCTCGCAGATTCCTGCTTTCCGGAGTGATTCGACGTATGGCATTGAACTGCCGTCGACGGCGGGCAGTTCATCGCCGGTGAGTTCGATTTCGAGGTTGTCGATGCCGAGTCCCGCGCAGGCGCTCATGCAGTGTTCGATGGTTTCGATGGTGACGGTGCCGTTGCGGAGGGAGGTTCGTCGTGCCCTCTTGGAAACGTTTTCGACGTGGGCGGCGAGACGGACGGGTTTTGCCTGATCGACGCGGACGAACGTGATTCCTGAATATGGGGCGGCGGGTGTAAAACGGACGGTCGATTCGACGCCGGTGAACAGGCCTCTACCGGAAACTTCGACAGGATTTTCGATGGTCCGCTGTACGCTCATGTTGCGTGTCCTGCCCTTTTGATCAACGTTTTGGTCTTCGCGCGGAGCGGCGTACGAAGCTGCTCGATTTCGGTGACCATGTGCGTTTGTCGGGGCAACCTTTGTCGTGTCGGTGGTATTATGGCGGATTTTGTGCATGAGATCAATTGTGTTGAGCGGAGTAGCGTGATGCTGAAAAATCCATAACGTTTGGAGTTACAATTGGTTACAAGCTGATTTATTTTGAGCCTTTCTTGTTTGGCGTCCTTGTGAGCGAGGCAGCGCCGCCTGCTTTTTCGTATCGCTCTTCGAGCCTGGCGAGGATTGGCTGAGTAAGGTCGATGCGATTGTCGGCGTAAAGAACGGTGCGCAGGAGGATTTGCTGTTTCATGGCGGTTGAGTCGGGTGCGTCTTCGTCGATGTCGCTGTAGGTGAGTACGAGTGCGAGGCCTCTTTCTTTTGCTACTTCCGCGATGGCATCCTGGACGCTTTGATAGACTTTTCGGAGCCAGTTTTTGTGCTCCTGTTTGAGGCGTTGTTCCCAGATGTCGAGCCAACCCTTGAATTTGTACTGTTCGATTGCGAATTCCTCTTCACGCTGGATGTAGTCGTCTGAGCCTGGTTTGAACTGGGCGAGTTGTTTTCCCCTGGATTCGAGTTCTTTTCGTTTTTCTTCCGCGAGGGTCTGGAATTCCTTGTTGCGTGATTCGAAGACCTGTTCGAGATCGCGCGTCATGCGGTAGTTGTCGAAAACGTGGGTGAGATTGCATACGGCAATCTGTTGTTGTGTTGCGCCCTGAGCTGGGACGGTTGCCAGCGTGAGTGTCATTATGGTTGTGAGCATTTTTGATTGTCTCCTTTGTTTTTCGTACGGTCGGAATGCATTGTCACCGAATGCGGAAAATGGGCAAGGTATATCGTTGTTCCGGTCGGTTTTGCTGATGGGATTCGCTGTGCGAAGCGTCAGAAAACGCGACCGATGAAGAAATTGATCACGCGTTCGTCGTCGCCTGGTCCTGTGGAGACGGGGAACGCGAAGTCCACCTCAATCGGAAGAGGTCCGAAAAGGTCGATCGTGAATCGAACGCCGACACCGACGGCGGCGCGCCAGTCCCTGATGCTGAAGCTCTCTTCGACCGTTCCCATGTCGGTGAAGACGACGCCTCTGAGAACGTCGCCGAGCATTGGGAAGGAGTATTCGAGGTTTGTCGTGAGGAGGAAATCTCCGCCGATGGGGTCGTCGCGAAGTCCGCCGCGAGGTCCGACGCCTCTGAAATCGAACCCCCGGATGGACCCGATGCCGCCTGCGTAGAATTTTTCGTAAACCGGTGCGTTGCCGAGGATGGCCCCCAGGTCAATGTTGAAGGAGATGACTGATTTTCGATCCTGCTCGTCAATTTTGACGGTGTGGTGCTTCGTATAGCTGACGCGTAGTTTCCCGAAATTGAAATCACCGACGAACTGCTCGAAGTTGATGGAGGTGCGGTCGCCTTCGGATGGGAGAAGTCGGCTGTCGGTTCGATCGCGAATGACGGTGGTTTTGACGGAGGTGAGAATGGCGTCGTCTGCGGAATCGCGGATGGAGCGATCGTCGAAGAGGTCGGCGTCCTTGAGCTGTACATGCTCGACCCGGAAGGCGATTTCGCCATACCAGTCCTTGAACCATTGCCTGTCGGTGAGTCCGTGCCTGAGCTTCTTTCCAAAGCTGGCGATGGAGCCTGTGCGTTGCTCGCGATAGTCCTCGCGTGAGCGGGTGAAGTGGTACAGACTGAAATCAAAGCGTAACGGGCGATCGAAGAGGTAGCTCTCGGTGAAATCGAGTCGGAATCGGTTGAGGTCTGTTCCGGGTTGGAGTTCGAGCCGTAAGCGTTGTCCCGCACCGCGGAACGATCGCCCCTTGATGAATTCCTCGAGGTTTCGCGGGGTGTCGAAGATGTCGAAGTTGTTGGTCTGGAAGAGGATGTTTCCGACGAGGCCGCTGTCTGAGGTGACGCCGAATCCAAAGATGAAATCGGCTCTGCTTTCGGACTCGGTGACGTCGACGATGATATTTCGGACGCCCGGGTTTTGGCCGACGGGGGTAAGGGTGACGCGATCGAATATTTTTGATTCGACGAGTTTCTGTTGGGCTTCGCGTGCTTTGGTGGTGTCGTAGAGTTGTCCCGGGTACAGCTCGAGGACACGGCGGATGGCGCGGTCCTGGGTGGTGCTGTTGCCTCTGATCACAATTCGCCCGACGGTGACCTGTTCGCCTTCTGAGATATTAAAGGTGACACGGACAAGGCCCGGTTCGGTTGAGAAGACGTGCGAGACATTGACGCGTGCGTCGATGAAACCGTTTTCGCCGAGGGCGGATTCGATGGCCTGGGTGTCGGAATCGACGGTGGGTTGCTTGTAGTATGATTGCCTGCCGGACTTGATTTTTCCCCGGAGTTGGTCGTCGTTGAAGAATACGCAGCCCTTGAATTCGATGGACTCGATCCTGTAGCGGTGGCCTTCGGAGATGACGAAGACGAGGTGGAGGTCGCCGGTGTTTTTGCCCTGATCGACGCGGTAGCTGACGCGTGCGTCGAGGAATCCCTTGTCGCGGTAGTAGCGACGGATGGCGGCTGCGTCACCCTCGACAACGTCTTCGTCGAAAATACCTGTGCGGATAATCCACAGTGCGGTGTTTGACCTGATTTGCTTGAAAAGCTCGCGTCGTGAGATGGTGTTTCGGCCTTCGAAGATGATTTTTCGAAGGCGGACGCGCGGGCCTTCCTCGATCTTGTATATCAGGTGTCCTGTTTTCCGGACGGCGTCGTGGTCGACTTCGATTTTCGCGTGGGCGTAACCTCTTTCGCGATACAGCTCGCGGATGTTGTCGGTTCCCTCGCGAACGGAGAACGCGTCGTACCGGTCGCCCTGGTCGATGGGGACCTCGCCGCGCAGGGCAACTCTGGTGATGTCGCCGTTACCTTCAAAGCTGATGGACTCGATGGTGGGTCGTTCGCGGAGGATGAAGGTAACGCGTCTGCCCTGGTTCGTATTTGCCACCTCCGTTGTGACAGCGAGGAATCGGCCTGTGCGCATGAGGCGGACGATGTCTTCGTCAATGGTGGATTGACTGAACGGTTGGCCTGGTTTCGTGCGGATGGCGTTTTCGAGGACCGAGACGGGGGTTCGTTGGTTGTCCTGGAACGTGACCTCGGCGACGACGTCTGCCGGTTGAGCACTGACAAGCGAGGCTGACCCCAAAAGCCATAGACAGCAGGCCACGGTGAAACTGAAGTACACTGATTTCAAGAACTCGCACCTGTATCGACGGGTGGTTTTGTTGGCCGACGGCGATCGAGAGATTGCGGTCGGTCTGTTACCGCGCGGGCGTCAATATAACGGTGGTGTGTGACGGGGGCAATAACGTGTTGGGCTGGGGACAGGTTGATCAGAACGGAGTGTTGTCGCCTGATGGGGCGTACTCCGGTGGTACGGGGGCGGTGCTGAGGTTGGAGAACCTTGTGAGTTGTTTGTTGAATTGTAGTCTGACGGTATCAGTTGGTCCGTTGCGTTGCTTGGCGATGATGATTTCGGCGAGGCCCTGGTGATCGATATTCTCGGGGTTGTAGTATTCCTCGCGGTGGATAAGCAGGATGACGTCGGCGTCCTGTTCGAGTGCGCCGGATTCGCGCAGGTCAGACATGCGTGGTCGATTGCCCTGTCTGCCTTCTGCCTGGCGATTGAGCTGGGCCATTGCGATGACGGGGATATTGAGTTCGCGACCGATGGCTTTTAGCCCCCGGCTGATGACGGTGATTTCCTGTTGTCTGCCGTCGCAACCGGGTGCGTGCATGAGCTGGATGTAGTCGACGAAGATGGCTTTGAGGTCGTGTTGGCGTGCGAGTCGTCGGACTTTTGCGCGGAGTTCGAGGATGCTCATGCCCGGGGTGTCGTCGACGAGGAACGGGGCGTTGGCGAGTTCATCGCAGACAATGCCGAGCTGATATTTGTCTTCCTCGGTGAGCATGCCCTTGCGGAACCGGTGGGAGTCGATGCGACCTCGGCTGCAGAGAATACGCTGGGCGACCTGCTGATTTCCCATTTCCATGGAGAAGAAAACGACGGGCATATTTTCGTTTGCCGAGGCGTATTCGGCCATGGTGAGTCCGAGGGCGGTTTTGCCCATCGAGGGTCGCCCTGCGATGATGACGAAATCTCCGGGCTGGAAACCGCAGGTGAGGTCGTCAAGCTCGGTGAACCCGGTCGGCAAACCGGTGATAAACTTGTCCTGGCCTTGCTGGATTTTGTCGTAAAGGCTGGTGACGAGAACCTTGAGTTGTGAAGCTTGGCGGGTGATGCGACGTTCGGTGACCCTGAAGAATTTTTGTTCAGCCTGGTCGATGAGATCGTTTGCGGGTTGGTTGTCTGCGTAGGCGATTTTGCCGATTTCGCCGGTGCACTGGATGATGTCACGAAGGAGGCCTTTGTCGCGGACGATTTGCGCGTAGTGGTCTGCGTTGGCAGCGCTGGGAACGCTTTCTGCGAGGGAGACGAGGTATTCGACGCCGCCTACCTTGTCGAGTGCACCTCGGCGGAGGAGTTCGTCACGGGTGGTGACGAGGTCGATCTCGCTGTTGGCATCGTACATATCGATGACGGTTTTGAAGAGTTCCTGATGATCGATCTTGTAGAACCAGCGGAACTCGTCCTGGGTGATGATGGGGAGAATCGAGCCTATTGCGTCGCGGTCGATGAGCATGGAGCCGAGCAAAGCCATCTCGGCTTCAATGCTTTGAGGGGGAATTGGCGCGTGCGCGGGCAAACCGCTGTTCTGATGTGCGTGGATACCATCCATTGCGGGGTGCATCCTTGCCTTGTTGCATCAAGTGTGGGTTGAGGCACATGGTTGCGCCTCAACCACACGACGGTTATTCGTTATCGTTATCGTTATCGTTGTAGCGATCGTTGTCCTGGTAGCGATCGTCTTCGTCGCGTTCCTCGTCTTCGCTTTCACTGGCCTGCGAACGCACGACCCATACCTTGACCTCGGCTTTGATGTCGTCGGTGAATCGGACGGTGGCGGTGACGGTGTCGACGCGGCGAATCGGTTCGGACAGGATGATGCAGGAGACATCGACCTCGTGTCCTTCGTCGCGAAGAGCGGAAGCGACTTCGCGCGGTCCGACCGAACCATAGAGGACGCCTTCCGCGTTGGCGGCGGCGGAGATGGTCACCTCGACGTCGCGGATTTTCTCCGCTTGTTGCTGCATCGCCTCGATGCGCAGGCGTCGTCGTTCTTCGGCTTTCTTGCGGTCCTCAGCGAGCATTTTCATGTTGGAATCGGTGGCGGCGACGGCGAGGTTTTGCGGCAGCAGGTAGTTGCGACCATAACCGGTTTTGACGTCGACCACATCGCCAACGATGCCGAGGTGCGAAATATCTTTTTTCAGAAGCAGTTTCATTGTGTTTGACCTTTACTCACTGGGCCGGTTCGTCTCGGCGTCATCCAAATCGTTTCTTTGTCATCCCCGATTAAAAGGGTACGTCCGGTGCGCCCGGATTGGCGAAATCCGGTGCTCCGGATGGCTGATTTCCCTGGTCCGGGACGCTTTGCGGTTGGCCCGCGGGTTGTTGCTGGGGGGCGTGTGCGTACGAGCCGCCTGATTCTCCACCGTCGCGTGGTCCGCCGAGGAACTGAAAGTTGTCAACGACGACGTAATGTTTGCTGCGTTTTTGACCTTCCGGACTTGTCCAGGTGTCATATTGCAGTCGGCCTTCGACCAGGATCGGTCGACCTTTGCGCAGGTATTGGTTGATTACCTCGCCGGTTTTGGACCATGCGGTACAATCGACGAACATGGTTTCTTCGCGTTTGGTGTTGGTCTGGCGATCGTTCCAGGTCCGGTTCACCGCCAGGCCGAACTTGCACACGGGGGTGTTGGATGCGGTGTAGGAAAGCTCGGGGTCCCGTGTGAGATTTCCAGCCAGGATAATGCGATTGAAATTGGCCATGATCGTTGTTGTCCGTTATTCGGAGGTTTCGTCGGAGCCTGTGTCTTTGGCGGAATCATCCGCCTCGACGGTCGCGGTTGTTTCGCTCGCCTCGGTCGATTCGCTGGTCGACGCAGCTTCACTCGCCTCTGCTTTTTCGCTTGTTGCGGTTGCGGCGGGCGCTTCGACTGTGGCGGTCGCGCTGGACGACGGCCTCGACTCTGCGGGTCGCCTGCGAGCGTCGCCATCGAACTCGCGATCGGGTCGGTGTTCGGTGGTGGCTGGGATCGGCAGGCTTTCCATGTACTCCTTCGAGAGGCCTTCGGCGTCGAGAATCATGACGCGAAGGACATTATCCGAAAGCTTGCAGTCGCGTTCGATACGGCCAATCTTTTCCGGATCACCATTGAAGAAGACCAGGACGTAGCATCCTCTTTTCTGTTTCTTGATTTCGTACGCGAGCCTGCGATCGTCCCATTTTTTCTGGAAGACGATTTCGGCTTCTGCTCGCTGCATGATGCGTTCGAGTTCCTGCTCGACGTTGGTGTAGGTCGATGCGAAGTTGGAATCGAAGAGGAACATGGCTTCATACTGTTTCAACTGACTATGCCTCCAAAGCAACTATGACGATTGTCTCTTGTCGCCCCTGTCGGGCGTGTCTTGCGATTTCGCATTGTAACGGGTCATGGTAACACTGGAACCGTTTTTGATCCAGAATTCCACCGCGTCCGCGGATTCGTCCGCGATCTGATTGACCATGGGTTGCTCGTCCGGATGGAACCGGGACAGGACGAACGATACCTGGTTTCCGAGCGGCTGACCAATGCCGATACGGAGCCTGGGAAACTCGTTTGTGCCCGTTTTCTGGACGATGTCCGCCAATCCGTTGTGTCCTCCGGGCGAACCATTGGGTCGCAGACGGATTCTGCCCAGCGGCAAAGCCAAATCGTCGACGACGACGAGCAGGTCCTGGAGCTCGATCTGGTAGAATTTCCCCGCGGCTGCGATACTCGCTCCACTGCGGTTCATGAAGGTTGTCGGCTTGAGCAGGACGATTTTCTCGTCGCCAATCCGCACCTCGCCATACCACGCCTGAAACTTTTCCCGGCTCATATCGACGTTCCAGCGATCTGCGAGGATATCGATCACATGGAATCCGATGTTGTGCCGGGTTCCAGCGTATTTTGGACCCGGATTTCCAAGTCCCGCAATGAGTTTCACGATGGTCTTCCATATCCTCGATGCCTGTCGGAGTCTTATTCCGACGATTCCTCGTCTTCGGCCTTCTTGCCAATGACCTCCGGTTCGGACGATTCGGCACCTTCTTCGGCTTCCTCTTCTTCCGGCTTTTCGGTGAGCGTGCGGCAGATCGCGATTTTTTCATCGGGATCCGTCAACGATGTCACGCCATCGGGGAACTCGAGATCCTTCACACACAGATCGTCGTCGATACCCAGATTGGCAACGCTGACGTGCAGGGTGCCCGGAATGTCGGAGGCTTTACACTCGACGGTAATCGTATCGAGCACATGGTCGAGCACGCCGCCATCGGCGATGCCTTTGGCGATTCCCTTGATCTCGACGGCGACTTCGACGGTAACCTTTTCAGAAAGATCAACACGAGCAAAATCGACGTGGATCGGGTCCTTGTCGAGATAATCGTACTGGACATCCTTGATCAGGTAATCCCCCTTCTTGCCATCGACGTCCACATGCAGGACGCGAGCGCCGTGATGCAGGTGGAGGACGAAATCGTGCGCGGAGAATGCAATGTGCTCCGGGTCTTCGCCGTGGCCGTAGATAACGCCCGGAAGATCACCGCGCTCGCGCAGTTTGCGGCAAAATCCGGTGCCGGTTTTTTCGCGGCGATTGGCTTTGAGAGATGCAACATTCATGTCTGGTCAACTCCGTGTTTTTGTGCCGGTCAGCGGTCACTGTTCCAATCAGAGAAAAGGGCGCTGATCGATTGTTGTTCGTGAATACGTTTGATGGCTTCTCCCATCAGTTCCGCAACGGACAGGATTTTAAGGTTTTTCAGGTGATCCTGCATTTCCCGGGCAACGGGGATCGTGTCCGTCACGACCAGGTGTTTGAACTCAGCCGCGGGCAATCTCTTGCGTGCCGCCTTGACGAAAACCGGATGCGTCGCACCAAGACAAACGGAGGCTGCACCGTATTCGGTGGCGAGTTTGGCGGCTGACGCGGCGGTTGCACCGGTCGTAATCATGTCGTCGAAGATCAGGACGTTTTTACCCCGGACGTCACCGATGAGTCTGGCTGCGGTGATGGAATCACCGGATTCGCGACGCTTATCGATGACGGCGAGGTCACCGCCAAGCTGTGTTGCGAATCGGTTGGCGGTCTTGATGTTGCCGACGTCGGGGCTGAGGAGCACGATGTTGTCGAGATTCAATTTTTTGAAGAAAGCGCCGAGGACGGGAGCGGCGTTCAGGTGATCGAGCGGGATGTCGAAAAACCCCTGTATCTGGTCGGCGTGGAGGTCCATGGTGAGAACGCGATGAACGCCCGCGGTGGTCAGCAGGTTGGCGACGAGCTTGGCGGTGATGGGTGTCCTGCCCTCGGATTTTCGATCCTGCCTTGCGTAGCCGAAATAGGGGATGACCGCAGTGATGCGATCGGCGCTGGCGCGGCGGAGCGAGTCGATAAAGACGAGGAGTTCCATCAAATGGTCGTTGACCGGTGGGCAGGTGGACTGCACGACGAAGCAATCCTTTCCGCGAACGTCGTCGTCAATCTTGATGATGCACTCGCCGTCGGGGTAGCGATCGACCATTGCGTCGGCCCGCCTGATGCCGAGATGGCCGCAGATTTTGTCGGTCATGTCCGGGAGACTTCTCCCGCCGAAGACGCGTATTTGCGACAAATCGGAATCACCTGTTCTGCTTGCAGGCGTCATTGGACGACTCCCGTGCACTGGAGGCCTATGGACTGGCCTGTCGGGATATGGTCGTCACCGGCGATGACGGCGAACGGTCCGATGGAGCACTCGTCGCCGATAGTCGCGCCAGCCCTGACACAGGTGAATGGATGAACGGTCGTTTCGGGGCCGATTTTACAACCGGCTTCAATCCAGGTTGTGCGCGGATCCACGATGGTGACGCGGTTGGACATCCAGTGATGTTGAATGCGGTCCTGCATGACCCCGCTGACGAACGCGAGGTCTGCCCGCGAGTTGACGCCGTACGCGTCGGCAGGATCGACAATGGGCAGTGCGGTGGCGGTGAGTCCTTCGTCCAGAAGGATGCGGACGGCGTCGGTGATGTAGTATTCGCCTTTTGCGTTGTCGGGGGTGATTTTGTGCAGGGCGGTGAACAACTGTCTCGCGTTGAAGCAGTAATAGCTAATGTTGACTTCGTTGATGTTTCGCTGGTCGGGGGTGCAGTCGGCGTGTTCGACGATCCCGGTTAATTCGCCCGCGGGGTTTCGTGTGATTCTGCCGTACCCTGCCGGATCTTCGAAAATGGAGCTTGCCAGGGTGACACCCCCACCGGACTTTTCGCACTCGTCAAGAATGGTGCCAAGTGCGTCCGGACGAATGAGCGGCATGTCGCCCGCGATGACCAGGGCGGGGCCTTCAAAACCGTCGAGAGCGGATTCACAGACGAGAACGGCGTGTCCGGTTCCTTTTTGCTCTTTCTGCTGAACCCAGGTGATGGTGTCATCGTGGAAGGTGTCGATAACCTGGTCTTTTCCGTGGCCTACGACGATGATCAATCGATCGACGCCGACGGTCTTGCAGGCGTTGATGACATGGGCGAGCATCGGCGCACCGCAAACGTTGTGCAGCACCTTGGGGAGGTTGCTCTGCATGCGGGTACTTTTTCCCGCAGCCAGGATGATAGCGACGCGTTGGCCCATTGGTTCGGCAAACCTGTCTCGTACGCATTTACATATTAGCCCCGGATCCAAGTTGACGCCGAGGTATCCGGCAGACCTACCCGGCCTGGACTTGAACCAGGAATACCAGTACCAAAAACTGGTGTGTTGCCAATTACACCACCGGGTATGAGTACCAAATCAGCAGCCGACGCGACGCTCGCTGGTATTACACACCCCTCCCGTCCACCGTCGGTTCCTGAAACAAACGAAATCGCCGTACGGTGGGGATTGGCGGGCAAACGACCCACTGCTGCTGAAATTGCGGACCCACCGTCCCCGACGGGTCGGCGGGTAAGGTAGTTTGTCGTTGGCTGGAAGTCAACCCAGCCAAAGCGTTTACGTCAACCGGTAGCCCATCACAACAGGGATTCCACCGGGGAGAATCTGAGCGGGCGGCAGGACGGTGACAGCGAGGTCGTGCGCTCCCGGCGCACCCTCTGCTGCTTGAATTTGTGCGTTGACACTGTCTTCCGGAGCGGCCTGGCCTTCGACGGTCAGCCATTGCCGGATGTGCATGGCGACGGTTGGGCCAACCTTTTCGGTGGCGAGTCCGACGAGGTGCGGTTTGAGGTCGAACAGGAGCGAGGCGAGTCTGCCGGCGAAGAGTTGATATGGGAGGCTGACCTCGAGGAGAGCTTCGTTGTCCATTTTGACGGGTTGGGTGACAGATAATCCGTTCCAGACGAGGGCGTCTTCGTGTTCGCGTAGTGTTGCGATGGCGTTGAGACCGACGAAGGCCATCTCCTCGATTTTGTTCTGGGGCAGGGTTGTGTCGGTCGGGCCATATTGTTTGTCGCCGTTTTTCCCGCCGAGACCGGTCTTGAATCCCTCGACCCGTCCGTTGACGAATCCCGCCATCGCGGTTGGCCAACCGATGTTGGCGACGGAGTTGGCGACGGTGGCGGCGATTGCGATGGTCCCGGTTGCCCAGAGAAAATCCTTCTCTCCGGCGCGGGGCTCCTTGTATTTGTAGGCGAGATCGTTTTCGTCGCCCTTGTCGTGTGGGGCGCGGAGCAGTCCCCTGCCAAAAACGACACCCAGCGAGCGGGCGTATTGCTGTTGGCGGAGGGTTTTCCACTTGGCGTATTTCCACTGGTCGAGCATGTTGGCGAAGGATGGGAGGGTGGTCATTTGCCAGGCGTGTTTGACGCCGAAGAACTGTGACGAAGCCCCGGCAATCACGACGGCGGGAAGGCTGGCGCCGTGTTGTGCCCATTCGTCGAGCTGGTCGAAATCGGCAGCGGAGCAGGCGTACTGCCTGTCGACGATGATGAGTTGGGGTGCGTTCGCGCCTTCGTCGAAAACAGGGTCGATGAGTTTGTCCCGGAAACGTTCGAGCATGTCGGTGGTTGGGGCGTGGAGGACGGCGAGTCGGACGTTTTTTCTAAAATCGATTCTGGAGACGAGAAACGCAAGGGATCGCCAGGCAGCTTCGACGGGTTTGACCTGCGGGGCGTGGAGGACGGCGGTGAGCCATGCGGAAATCTGTTTGTTTAATTCGGTGAGAGCGCGTCGCAAAGCGCCAGCCTGCTCGGTGGGCAGACCTGCTCCGCCTCCTGCGGCTGCTGTGACCGCTTTGGAGAGCGGTGAGGTGGGCGGTGGGGTTTCGGAGGCGTCCTCGGAATCTCCGCCAAGATCGAGTTGGCCCAGAAGATCGTCGACGGCTGCTGTTGGTGCGGCGGGGGCGGCGGGTGACCAATTAACGGTATTTCTGATCCACGCCAGTTGGTCGTTTTCGGCGATGGCTGACGCGATGGCCTGGTTGAGTTGGTCGTCGGTTGTTTTTCCGTGCAGCCTGTCGACGATTATTGCATGAATGTTGTGGAGCGCTTTGGCTTGCGGGATTTGTTCGATGAGGTTGAGGGGATCGAACGCCTTGATGGAACTGACGTTGAGCGACACTTCTGTCATGACGCTGCCGGGGGCGACGGGGTTTGCGATGGTGAAGCTGATGGTTGGGTTGGCGGCTGCGAGGAAATCGTCGAACTTGTCGGCGGATATGTCGGCAACACCGTCGGCGAGGGGGCTGGCGAGTTTTCCGGCGGAGCCTGCGAGGTCGCCGACGTAGAGGATGTGGTAAGGCTCTTCGCCGGTGACTTTCAGGCCGTCTGGGAAGGAGAAATTCACTTCGAGTTCGGGTGGTGGTTGTTCGTCGGTCATGGTGATTTCCTTTGGGTTGGGTCGTTGTGAATTATCTTATGCTCGGACCAGTGCTCTGTCAGACATCGGACAATCGGTGGCCGCCACTGCCTTTGGGTTGGGGGACTTGAAAGGCGTTCCGGATTCGACTCCCCCACCTCTAAAGAGGTGGGCCACCCGACCTGGAGTGGTCATGCTGCAAGTGCTGGGTTTCGCGATCATTGACATCACCTGGTCTTCCCGTCACCCACAAGGGGTGACGCTACATTGGTGCGGTTGCGAACCGACGCTGTCTTGTGATTCCGTTACCCACAAGGGCAGACGCGACATTGGGATCAAACCTGCTCTAGCGACCCTTGCGCGGATTTCTTCGAATCCAGTCTCCGATCTGTTTCCTGATGGAATCCTCGCTGGCTTCGATGCCCGCGCCACCGGTTGCACGACTGACGATTTGTGAGGCGACGCGTGCTTCCGGTCCGGCGGACAAACTTGCACCTGCGAAGCGTGTGTCGAGATCGAAACCGGCGGCACGGGCCTGGTGGGTCATGCAATTGAGCACGGTGCCGCAATCCTCCTGTGGGAATTTGAGATAGGTGGTCAGGTAGGTTCGTATGTCCTGTTCGACGATTGAGTTCATTGGTCTTGCTCCTTGTTCTTGATTTTTCGCGTTAGCACTTTCCTACTCCTAGCCGATCATCACCGTGAATTCGCCTTGTGCGATGGCGTCCGGTGGTCCGACGCAGGTGGCCTGGTCGCCCATTCTGGCGGCTGGCATGAATCCGATCAATACGGTCGTGGAACCGGGAAGGCATGGTCCGCCGACGTGGGGGACGACTCCCGTGACCATTGGACAGGCGTGCATATCTGTGACTCGGGCGGCGGGTTTGTTACCGATGAGACAGGTTGGTTCGCCCTTGACGATGTTGCCGCCGTGGGAGGTCATGTCGCCCATTCTGGCTGCCGGTTTGCCCGCGCCGCCACCGGGTGGTGATGGTGGTGAGACCGGGGCTGGTACGGGTGGTGGATTTTCCTCTTCGTAGACAGCTTGTACGGATTCGTAGTGCGCGACGGCCTGGTTGTGCTGGTTGAGTATTTCCTGGTAGGCGAGGTCGTTGAGTGCGTCCAGGTATTCGGGGGACGGTTGCTCGCCTTCCTTGGGTGGTGCGGGTTCAGGGTCCGGTGGTGGTTGAGGATAATCCTCGTAGTAGGAAGCCATCTCGTCTGGTGATGCGGACATGGTTTATTCCCCTTGTTGCTTTTGCCCTAGCGAACGATCTGCCATTGGTCACCGATTTTGCTGACGAGCATATTGTAATAGCCTCGCCCGCCTTCATCATCCTCTAATTCTCGCAGCGATGCTTCCCAATCCTTGTTGACGCAGTCGACCATCCTGCCGTCGGCGCAAAGGCGGAAATCGAGTTTTTTCGGGTCGAATGGTTCGATGCCCCACCATTTTTGTCCGGAATCCTGTCGGACGCCGTGACGAATGACGGCGGTGGTGTCTGTGGGCGATTTTTCGTAGGCTTTTGCGGTTTCGGTCAGGCGTATGGCGGAGCTTTTAATGAATGGTTCGGGGTCGCCGTCGCTGAGGGCAACGCCAAGTATCTTGAGAAAATCGACGATCTCGTCGCGAACGTCGTCGTCGAGATCAATGCGCGGGGCACGTTGCCATTCCCACGATCCGAACAGTTTTCCTATGTCGAATTTCCGGACAATTTCGAGCGGGAAGAGATCGGGATCGCCCTTTTCCTCCTGGTCCTCCTGGGTTTCGTCCTGCTCGCCGTCGTCGTGCGGCGGCCACTCGATGCTGGTGATTTCCTCCCCATCGGGACCGCCGATCGTGGAACCTTTCGGGTATTTGGCGAGGATGACGAGGGCGCTTCCGGGGGGCGCTTTGGGAGAGCGCACGCCGTTGGGTCCGGTTTTGGATTCGGAGGGTTTGGGACCCGGACTGACGACGATGGACAGGATGTTTTCGCGATCGACGAGATATTGATTGACCGGGACGCCGACAAAATGGCCTTTGTGTCCACCGCGCAAAGCGACGGGGATGTCGTTGAGGTAGAATTCCACCTGACAGTTGTTGGCGGTGCATTGTAAGACGTAAAACGTGTTGGTCACGGCAACTTTCTCTTTGTTTTTTCTGATTGGCTTTGCGTCTGGTTCATCTCATCCCATCGTTAACGTTATGGTGATGGTGGTGGCGGCCAATGACTTCGTTTGGTGTGGTAGTACCGTAGTTTTTTGCGGGCATCGTCGACTTTTGAGATGAGTTTGCTGACACTCGGGGTAACGTCGTTTCCATCGTTGAAGTCGTCGAGTTTGTCCGATTTTCGGAGCTTCACTTCCCGGCGCCATTGTTCGGCCTCACGTTCCGCTTCCTGGGGTTCGGTTTCCTGCGCGGCGTCCTCGGCGTTGTTAATGGCGAGCAGCATGTCGCGCAGGATGTTCATGTAATTTTGTCCCTTTTCGATCCGGGCGGTGATATCGACCAGCAACGAATGGGTTTCGTTGAATGTTTCGCGCAGGGCGGTGTTGAGCGGTGTACTTCCGAATGAGAAAGCTCCGAGCTTGCTGACGGAAGCGGTTTCTCGGCGGGCGTCGTGGGAAACGACGGTTCTCCACGACGGATGCCACTGAGCGGGGTCGAGGATCGTGCTGGGCCAGACGAGATTGGCCGGGACCGGTTGCGCGTCGGTGATGGCCTGCTGATGGGCGGGGGTCGTTTTTGCCGTTTCGACCATGGCGGCGATGAGTTTTTCACCCGCTGCTTCAAGACGATCCTTGTGGTGGAGGATTTTGCCGTAGATGTTTTCGACGTCGGCGCGGATGTCCCACCATCCGACGGATTGGCCGTTCTTGAGGAAGATGCCTCGTTTCCAGGGCAATCCCGGTGGACTGCCACGGGATATCCACCTGGGTTTCATCTGCTTTTTGTAGCCGACGATGGTGACCTCCGCCTCGAAGACGATACCAAGATAGTAAAGTTGGTATTCGAGACCGCCGGTGCCGTCGTCGACGGGATCCCACCTGCATTTCATTTCGACGCCGGTCTTGATGCGTGGGTTTGCCGAGAGAACATTTTCGTGGAGCAGGATGAGGCTGATTCCTGCTTCAAATTTTCCTGTAGCGCCGAACCACGCGCTGTTGCCCTGCATTTTGTGCCCGGGACGCTGGGTTTCCCAGGATTTTTCCCAATCGACCGAGAGCGTCAGGCGAAGGTAGAGGACGAGTTCGAACTTGATGAGCAGGAGGTGCCATCTCGCTCCGAGATTGAAGATGAGGGAGACGCGGGCGACCATGATGTTGGCGTCGAGTTGTCGCCAGAAGAAGGCGCGGCGGTCGCGGTACTCTTTCCAGCCCCATCGGTAGTTGAATGCGCCTTCCATGAATCCCACTTCAAATGAGAAGGAGAAACCGAAGGCGGGGACCATGTCGATCCAGCTTTTGATCGCGTCGAACGACATCCAAAGGGCGGCGATTGCGGCGGCGACGTCGCGGACGCCGTCGAACTGGTCGTCTGGTTTTCCGTTACGCAACAGCTGGACGTTGACACGCTCGCGGAAGGCTTTCGGGATGAAGAACTGGGACCATTTTTGTGCTTCGTCGAGGGCGTCCTCTGCTTCGTCGGACTGGCCTTTTTCGAACTGTTCGCTGGGTGCGGAGCCTGAATCGCCGGATTCCCATGATTGGCCTATGCGCTTGCTGGACGCGCCGAATTTGAGCGGGTGGAAGACGAACGAGGTTTCCTTTTCGGTGAACTGCCTCGGCGGTTGGCTTGAGGCTTTGTATTTGGTTTTCAGAATGTCTGCGGCGACGGCGTCCTCGTCTCGCAAGCCTTTGTTGGTTGAGCGAACCGAGGAGCTGAGGTCGATTTGTTCGCCGGAGCGGT
Source organism: Phycisphaerae bacterium (assembly GCA_029260165.1). Lineage (GTDB taxonomy): Bacteria > Planctomycetota > Phycisphaerae > UBA1845 > UBA1845 > OFTM371. The sequence goes on from JAJDDT010000084.1 coordinate 53,835, forward strand.
AATCGACTTCGATATCCCCGGAGTAGGCATGGGCGGCGTCGCTGCCGTATTGTTTGGAGACGTCGGTGGTGGTGTCGCTCCACGACCAGCCCTCGTCCTCGACGCTGCCCTCGTTGCCGGTTCCCTTGGCTTTCATATTTCCTTCTTTGTCGAGGAAATCGCCAGCCAATCCACCGGAGATGCCGGGCATGGGTTTGAGTTCCCAGTGGAGGCAATATTCATCGGACGGGTAGACGTCGATGAAGGCTTTGAGGGCGGGAGTCGGCTCGTCATCGGCGCGGGCCTGGTCCATGACGTCCTGGTCGGCGGTTGCGTCCTGGTACCCCTGGACGCTGCCCTCTTCGTCCTCGACGACTGGCGGAAGGGCTGCCCCGCAGGTCAGCAGTTGCACCTGATAGCGACGGATGGGTGGACCTTTTTGGAAAGCGTTGTGGATAATCGCCCACAGGTCGCGAAACGGGATATGGCGTTTGGCCAGGTCCGCTTTTCCGGATTTGCGTTTTTTGTTTTGGCGTTCTCTGTATTCTGCGAAGGTTTCATCGTCGTCCCCGGACCAGTCCTCCGATTGAACCAGTTTCCAGGGAGGTTGAAAAACTTCGGATTCGAGAAGGATTTCGGTGGCTTCTGCTTTTGCGCGGACGTCTTCGGGTGAGAGTGTTTTTTCCGGTAACGGGGTCCATTGGCCATTCCTGGACAGCTCGAAAATGGCGAGGATGGGGTGCTTGCGTGTTTCGCCGAAATATTCCTGGTCGAATTCGCACCAATACCGGTAGTCCTCGGCTCCGGTGTCGACTTCGAACCCGACGACGGTTCCATGGAATTGTTTGTCACCGCTTTCGACTTTGTGATCGCCCTTGAACTGGGCGATCATTTCGATGGATCCGCCATTGGGGACCAGATGCGGGTCGATGGGCACGCCGGTGACGATTTCCCAATCGCCGCCTTTCTGGAGCGGGCTGACGTTTTGCGTGTCTGCCGGCGGACCTTGCGGGAGTTGGGGTCTGTCGCCACGCGAGGTATCCGGAACCGGGGCTGCGTTGGGATTGTCGGCGGTGTTGACGTCGGCGGGTCTGTTCGCAGCGGGGACATCACGCAGGACTTCAAACCGCCCTTCCGTGACGCGGCTTGCGGGTTGTTTTTCCGCGAGCGTGCCGTGGTTTTCGATGACGACCAGTCGGTGAAGATTGCAGGGTGTCAGGATGGGTGCGAGTTGGGTGCCGAGAGGACATGGCTGAACGGGTGAGTCTGTTGCGGAGGTTGGGTCGTGCTTGACGCGGACGCGGATGACGTTGTGTTTGGGATGATTCCCGGGGGTGTTTTCAACGTCTTCGGAATCCGTTTGGCAACCACCGACACCCGTGACGCGGATGTCCTGGAGCCAGGGTTTGTCCTTGTCAGGCTCGGTGGTCTTGTCGCCGGTGCCGTAGGTCAGCTCAACCTCGACGGGGACGTCGGGCGGTGTTGCACCGTCGGCTGTTTTTTCGAGGGTGACGAAATAGGCTTTTCCACCGAATGACGAGCTTTCGATCTTGGCGTAGACATCTTTGTTCCAGCCATTGGAGAGCGTGAGGTTTAGCGTGATTTTTGCTTTTTCGTCGTACTGCTCTTCGGCCGGCGTGTAGGGTTGGTCCTCCTTGAACCGGACGCTCGGAACGCGTTCGACGTCAACGCTCAGATAGCTGTGCTTTGGGTCCGTTTTGCAGTTTCCGCCTGCCTGGGATTGCAATTTGATCGAGCCGAATCGTCGGTCGCTCTTGTTCAGCGTCAGCGGAAACGGCGCGGGTTGTTTTTCGCCGGCGGGGACGGTGAATTTCGGAAAGGGCTGCTCGATGAGCGGGGACGATATTTCAAACGTGCACCCGAATGGTCTTGGTGCGGGCGAATCCAGCTTGACGCAGAGGCGAATGGTGTCGCCGGGGAAGAGCGGTGTTTCGGGATCGTAGTGCCAGAAAAGGCGGTCCTTGGTGCCCATTCTTTCCTTGCGTTTGATGGGCATTTTTTCGTAGTCGAAACTGACGACGGGGATTGGCTTGACGTCGATGTCGAGCTTGTCCTTGCCGTCAAGGTTGCAGCGGTAGATTGGTTTGAGCGTGATTTTCTGTTTGGTGGTTGTGCCGATTGCTCGGCCACGTTCGACGCTTCTCGCGAAGTAGACCTCGGTGTCTGCGTAGACGGCATTCTCGTCGCTGACGGTGACGCGGTATGGTTTTTCAAAGTTGGGACACGACAGTTCGTAGATCAGGAGCTTGTCGCCACACTTCTTGTCGAACTGGACCCGGACGATGACGCTTTCTTTTTCGTGGTAGGGTCCCTGGGGTCGAATGGCGGTGTTGTTTGACGCGGGAAAATAGATGTTGGGTGCTGCGTGGATCGTGATCGGGGCGCCGGGGACGGGGTTGCCCACATTTCTTTTGGCTTTGATCGCGATTGACTCGTTGGTCATTTCGTTTGTCGCGCGCAGCGTTGTCCAACAGCAATCGACACCGGGGTCGAACGTGAAAACCGTTTTCTTTTTGTCGAAACCGTCGAATTTCAGGGTGACTTTGCACTTCTTTCCCGGAGCGGGCGCAATCGTGCAGCTTAGATTCACCTCTTCGCCGATTTCGTATTGCGTCTTGTCGGTTTCGACGCGAATCGTGGCGGCGTTGACAGGATGGACGCGGTTTCGACGTGGCATGGGTTAGCCTTGTTTCCTTTTCAATTTGCGTTTGAATTCCGCTTCCTGAGCAGCGGATGCGTTGATGGCGAGTTGACGTAACCTGACATCGGCGTCAGCGTTGGCTGACAAGGCTCGCGTCGCCCACGGCAGTTTGGGCGAGGTGTCGAAGTTGTCGCCCCACGCAAACATCATGTCGATGAACTGCTCGACGTGTGCTGCCATTGTCAGCCCGTAAATCTTACCTTTCTTCATCCCTCGGTGGACACGGCGGCGAAGCGCTTCCTCGCCCATTTGCCCGCATTCATCGGGGTATCGCTGGAAGAACGACTTGACGAACCGGTCCTCGCCGCTCTTTCGGCTATACTCGGTCAAGACCTCCCATTGTTCCTCTCGTATGATCAGCATGGTTTTTTCGCTTTGCGGTTCAGGCGGCGGCCTCGCCAAATCGACATTCCTCGACACGCGGCTTGTACTTGTCCGGACTGATTCGAAGCAGCATCCGGGCGTCGTCTGCCTCCATCGCGTAGAACGCGACAGGCCCGAAAACGTGCGCCATCTCCTCCTGGTTGCAGGTTGGCAAATAAACCTGAAAAACGCGTGGGTCGTAGTATCTGAAATAGAGCGGCTTGCCTTTGGAACTGCGGACCATCAGGAAGGTTCGGAAGTGCTTGCGCAGTTTTCGGAATTCAAATCCCGACCGAACGCCGAGGAAAATTCCCCAATGGTTGCCCCAACCGTTTTCGAGGGTCCATGTCAGAAAGGCGCTGTCTTTTTGCAATCGTGCGAGGTATGGGGCTGCGTCGGCGTGATCGGGTTCGAGGTTTCCGCTGAACAGGCAACAGTGTTCGACCTTGTGCCTTGCAAGCGCGTTTAGCAGACCCGGAACCGAGGCGCCATCGAAGATGGTGTACAAATCCAACGCGGAATCGCTGAAAAGTTGCTCGCTGATGGTTTGAATCGTCGCGTCGTTGTTCATGGTTCCGCCCTGCTGTCTGCCAATTTCGAAGATTGGCCTACTGCCCTCCACTGTCTGATTGGTCGTCAGACTGCTGTTCCTGTTTCTTTTTTGCTTCCTCGCACTTTTCGCAGAAGGGTTCGCCGACTTCGGCGGCTTGCACAAGTGCGCGTGCCTGCGGCGATTGAACCTTGTAGGTCGGTCGCTCGAATTCGTCCTTGCCCGGGTCGGATTTGTCCGCGACCGATGGTTCCTCCGGTGGATCAGGCTCGACGGGTGGCAACGGTGCGACGGGTGAACAGCCTGAACCGGAACCGGCTGCTCCACCGCTGTTGATCATGACCATGGTGCCCTTGATCGAAACGCCGGCGGGACCGATGTCGATGAAATTTCCCCCAACGACCAGCGAGATCTGCACGCCTGCCTCGATGATCACCTTCATGCCGGCTTTGATGTGCACTTCCATGCCCGACTCAGCCGCGATGTTCTGACCGGATTTGAGGTGGACGTCACTGCCTGCTTCGGCGGTCATGGATCCACCGACAAGGGTGTTGAAATCGCCACCGACTTCGAGGCCCTTTTCGCCTCCGACCATGATGCCGAGATCACCCTCGACTGTCTGGCCTGCGTTGCCTGCGACCTTGTCGGCGCGGTCACCGTCGATGGTCAGATTTGTGTTGCCTTCAACCTGCTCGAGGAAATCGCCCTTGACCTTAGCGTGTTTGTCTTTGGCAACCTCCTCGCGCTGATCCGCGCAAACGATCAGATGTCGGCTGGCCCCGATCCATTCCTTGCTGATGTTCTTGACGCGTACGTCGTGGTCTTTTTGTGCCTGGACGAAAAGCTGCTCGCAGCCCTTGTTGTCCTCGAATCTTATTTCGTTGTTTCCACCACCGCCCTTGCTGCTGTTGGTGCGGATGACGCTCTTGGTCTTTTCCGCGGGCAACGGGTATGGCGGGGGATGTTGCCCGTTGTAGACGCAGCCGGTGATGATCGGCCTGTCCGGATCGCCTTCGAGAAAATCGACGATCACCTCGTGGCCCACGCGCGGCAGGAAAAACATGCCGTAACCACCACCGGCCCATCCCTGGGCAACGCGGATCCAGCAGGAGGCGTGCTCGTCGGGTTTTCCGAGGCGGTCCCAGTGGAACAGCACTTTCACGCGACCGTGCACGTCGGTGTAAATCTCTTCTCCGGAAGGCCCCACAACGATGGCGGTTTGTGATCCGCGCATGACAGGCCAGGGCGTGACGCGGGGCGGACGGAATTCGGTATCAGCCGCAATGCATTCAAACCGACAGCCGTACATGGGTCTTGAAGCGTCGGATGCTGAACCGCTTGGTTCGTCGTCCAGCAGATTGGGTATGGTCAACCCCTGCATCGGGTCGCCACCGAGTGCGACTGCGATGGCACCGAGGTCCCGGGATACCTGACCGGCGTGGAAAAGCCAGTGCGTCAGTTCCCGGCGCGCAGTCGGATCGCCCGATGCGACACCGTTTGCGATGCGCAGCAATGCGTCGGCCATCTTTCGCACGTTCTCGTTGTCATCGCGTTGTGCGGTGCGAATCGACTGCTGCGAGGCTGCGTCGAGAATGCTCAGGTTTTGGGAGGCCCCCTCGCTCATTGCACCGCCGCTTTGGTGACCTTCGTGGGTGACTTTGGTAATCAGGTATTCACTGTTTCGCGTGGCGGAAGGATGTTCGATCAGCTCGAAGGTCTTGCCCGGTGCCAATCTCTGGCAATTGCTTTGGCCCACGCCGACGACGCGCTGTGCCTGAAATTCCTCCAGCCTCTTGCCCGCGTAGGTGGTCCCGTCTCCTTTGGTCCTGTATTCACCGGGGTAGTCGTAGAATTCCAGATTCTTGTCCCGCGCGGCCTGGGATTGAGCTTCCAGGTTGAGTTCCGGCTTTTCCAGATCGAAGTCGTTCAGGGTGACGGCACCGGGACGGATCGATTGTCCCAACCGAAACCGATTGACATGGTCGTCGTCGCCGACGTTCAGGCCCGAAGCCGAATGAAACGGCAGCTTTGAGGTTCCCGTGATCGCGGTGTAATCACCCGTACTTGTTCCGGTTTGGAAGACGTGACTGTCTTTGGTGTGTTCAAAGAACCACCATGCGCCCTCTTCTTCAAGCAACCTGGCTACGAAGTTGTAATCCGTTTCGCGGTACTGGACACAATATTCACGTTTCTGCGTGGAAATTTCCGCAAGCTTGAACCGGTCGTTCGCAATGCCGGCCTCGGTAAAAACTTCGGTGATGATCTCGTTGACCGTTTTGTCCTGGAAAATGCGGTTGTTGTAACGATGCGTCAGTAGCCAAAGCTCGGGAACCAGTTCAATACGATAGTAGGTGTATTCCGGTCCCTGGCTGACCATCTCGAACCGGCTCACGACACCGTGGAACCATCGCGTGTCGTTTATCGAATTGGCGGTAATGCAGGCGGATTTTCCGACGATCGTATCGAGACTGACATCACCATCGAGAGAAGCCACCTCGATTTCAAAGCGGTAGAGCTGGGACAAGCCCTCGGACCCCTTGTAGCGCAGCACGACGAAATCGGAAACGACCTTGCCGTCGATCATCAACGCGATCTGCGCCTGACTGATATCACGCTGCATAGCCATGCGAATCAGAACTCCGGTTGCGCGGCTGGGGTGAATCGGTGTTCACCTGTGACTGCTCGTTCGGACACAATTGCTCCCTTGCTCAAGACGTCTGATCTCCGTTTATTTCTGGTTCTCAAAGCGGTACACAAAACTCCCGTCGTCACCATTTTTCATAGTCACCGACGTCGGCATCCGGTCTTCAGCCATTTTGGCCAACAGCTCCCGCGACAACTCCGGTAAGACGAATCGGTCCAGCAGATGATCGATCTGCCGCGCACCGATATCCACCTGATTGCACATGGACGCCATGGTGGCGTAGACGGCTTCGTCGACGTCGAGTCGAATCTGGTGCGCGTCGCGAAGCCTGTTGGCCACCTTGCGAACCTTGATCCTGGCGATATCCTTGAGCACGTCTTCACTCAGGGTGAGGTAAGGTACGACGTTCATACGCGCGACGAGTGCGGGCTTGAAGTGCTCGCGAAGATGCGGATAGATCGCTTCTTTCAGCTCATCGACGTCGATTTCCTCGCCCGACTCGCACATGCCCTGGATCACGTCGGTCCCCAGGTTGCTTGTCATAATGATGACCGTGTTGCGGAAATTGATGACCCTGCCCTCACCGTCCGCGAGCGAGCCTTTGTCAAAAACCTGATAGAACAGGTTCATCACATCTGCGTGGGCCTTCTCCACTTCGTCAAGCAGGACGACCGAATACGGATGTTGTCGGACCGCTTCGGTGAGCACCCCGCCCTCGCCGTAGCCGACGTATCCCGGTGGTGAACCTTTCAACAGCGACACCGTGTGTTTTTCCATGAACTCGGACATGTTGATCGTCGTGATGAATTCATCGCCGCCAAACAGCAGATCGGCGATCGCCAGAGCGAGTTCCGTTTTCCCGGTGCCGCTGGGTCCGACGAGAAGGAACACACCCTTGGGTTGTTCGGGGTTGCCCAGACCTGCACGGGATGTGCGCAGCTTTTCCGAGATCGTGTGCAACGCGTGGTCCTGTCCAACCACGCGCTTGTTGAGGTATTCCTCCATCCGGAGTGTCGCCTGAATCTCGTCTCTGACCATGCTTCCGACGGGGATACCGGTCCAGTCTGCAATCACGGACGCAACGCATGATTCGTCGACATGTGCATGAATCAGCGGGACCTCGCCACGGATTTCCTCCAGCTTTTTGACGCATTCGTCCAGTTGTTTTCTGACCCCAGCCTCGTCGACGACCGCGTCGGGTTTCGCAGCGTCCCCGTCCGCACCCTCATCTGCCTTGTCATCGCCGATGATTTCAGCGTATCCGGGGAGCTGTGCGCGAAGTGCGCGAATTTGATTGACCGCTTCCAGCTCCGCCTGCCATGCCACTTCGAATACTTCGCGCTGGGCAGATAATTCTTCACGACGGGTCCGAAACCCGTTGATGGCTTCCTCGTCGATCGCAACGCCGCCCACCTTATCGCGTTCCATCGCAGCGATGGCGGTCGAGACACTGTTCAGTTCGCGATCGAAATCGTCCAGCTTACCGGGACGTGTCGTCAAACTGACCGCCACACGGGCAGCGGCGGTATCGAGCAGGTCCACGGCTTTGTCGGGCAGGAATCTCCCGCTGATGTATCGCGACGAAAGCTGAACCGCGGCTGACACCGCCTCATCGAGAACAAAAACCTTGTGGTGCTTTTCGTATTTGTCCTTCAACCCACGCAGCATCACGACGGCATCTTCGACTTTTGGCTCATCGCAGCGGACGAGTTGGAACCGACGTGCCAGAGCGGGATCCTTCTCGAAATATTTCTTGTATTCCGACCAGGTGGTGGCTGCACAGGTGCGAAGCTCGCCACGAGCGAGCGCGGGTTTGAGCAGATTGGCTGCATCACCACCACCGGCTGCCCCACCTGCGCCGATGAGCGTGTGGGCTTCGTCGATGAATGTGATGATCGGGGTTTCGCTGGCCTTGATTTCGTTGATCACATTTTTGAGGCGATTCTCGAATTCCCCCTTCACGCTCGCCCCTGCCTGCAACAATCCCATGTCCAGCGTGATGAGCTTGATGCCTTTGAGAATCGGCGGAACGTCACCTTCCACGATGCGCAGCGCCAGTCCCTCGACAATGGCTGTTTTCCCGGTGCCTGGTTCGCCGACCAGAATCGGATTGTTCTTGCGACGCCGACCGAAGATGTCGATCATTTGTCGGATTTCGTGGTCCCTGCCAAACACCGGATCGATCTTGCCCGCTTCCGCCTGGGCGGTGAGATCGATCGTGAACTGGGCGAGCGCGCCGCCCTCCGCGGGCATCGCGCTGCCGCCGCCGGGTGCGCCACCACCATCATCCCCAGACGATCCACCGGTTACAATTTCGTGAAAATGATCGCGCAGCTGGTCGACGTCTATGCGATCGAGTTCCGGTGTGATCTCACCGATGGTCGTGTGCGACGGATTGAGCGCGACAGCCATGATCAACATGCCGGGGCGAATCTGGTGTGAACCAAACTCCTCGCTCATCACCGCAGCCGACTGAAACAACTCGATCAACCTGGTTGAGAGCACCGGTTTGCCGCGATGCCCTGACGGAAGTTGTTCGAGCACGCGTTGGATGGCCCGTCTGATCTGGGACCGATCGACCTTGAACGTCTCGAATATCTTCGCAACGTCGCCCGTTGTGTCGTCAGCCAACCGAAGCAACATGTGCTCGGGCGCGATTTCAAAGTGAGCCCGCGACTGACAGACCGTCATCGCGCCTTGAAAATATCGAATGGCTTCGGGATCAAGACGACTGATCAGCTTGCGAAGTTCGTCACCCTTTGGTGTTGCAGACATGATTGGCTTGTTCCTTCATTGGGTTGATTGTCAGATTCCCTCGCATGCGATTGTACGTTCACAAAACCCCGGACGAAATACCCGAAACGCCTGCGACAGCTTTGAAGGCATCCTCGCCCTCAGGCAGCGGCAACGGTGACAACGAGTCGAACGTTACCGAAGCGGACCCGACCGCATCGGTACGAAGCCAACTCGTATAACCCAGCCGCCCTGCCTCGTCACCACTGGACAACACGGTTTCCGGAACCTGGTCGTCCAGCAGAGTGGCCTCGATCGTGAACGCGAGCGGATCGACACTGTAAAGCCTGATTAGAGACACCGTTTCGGAAAACTGATCGCCATCCGGCAAAAAACCAACGTAGGTCGACCAGTCCATCGGACCGATGACCACATTAAACGTCGATGAGAGATCATAAACCTGCTCACCAATAATCAGATCCTCGCCGAGCGTGCAGTTTTCCCGTCCATTACAATTGATGTCCTCGGCGGCCAGCGGTACCCACCGCCCGACGAATTGTTCCACCTCGACGTCCAGTCCGTCCCAGTAGTCGTCGAGCATACCCTCCAGCGTGATACCCGATCGTGGGTGTTGCGTGAGGATGCCGCCGTACCGAAGCAGGCGGAGCGGATCGACTCCGAGCGTTGACCGACCGTAGTGCGGCGGACATCCGATGAACCACAGAAGATAATCGGTCACGTCATTGCGACCTGCCAGCGGAAAGGCTTTGTCGTACCGATATTTGGTCCAGGCACGGTAGAACAACGAGATGATGCGGTGGTGAAAAACGTCGAGAAAATCGCGCGTCGGGGCGGATTCGACGACACCCTCGTTCGTCGCACGCGTATCGGTCTCCTTTTCGCCGGCGACAGGGTCGTACGGATCGACCGAACGGAGAACGTCGATGGCATAGTGCAACGGCAACGGCGTGCTGACGCCGTACAAGCCCAAAAACGACACATCCATCAGATAGATCGACCGATCGGACGACGGATCGGTGTGTTCCGTCACGCGACGAACGTCGGTCGCGGGGAAACCAAGCGCCACCGACGGTCGGAAACGAATGGCTTCCTCCGCCACAGGACCGCGCCCGCCCACGGGTTTTTGATCGTGACGATATCGCTCGAGGACCCAGACCAGTTGAAAAAAATCGAACTCGAATCCACGATCCAGCACGCGAGTCAGAAAATCACTGTCCCCTTGTACCGTCATGGCTGGCTCGTCAACGCCTCGGCGGGCAGATCCGCAGGCGTGTGCTGCTCGCCCCATCGGGGCTTGAATTTGTAGACCTGACCCGTGCGCTCGAAATGAAGATTCAGTTGGCTGAAACCATTGAGCGTCACATAAAGCCCAAAAAAACGGTCGAGAATGCATCCGAAAAGATACGCATCGCCATCCCCGGCGAAATGATCCTCGTTGAGCGTTACCTCAATCTGCACGCCCCGCAGCGGTGCGCCACGAACCACACGTTGAGTAAACCGTGAGTTGACCGAAACAATACCATCGAGCATACGCTGCCTTGCCAGCGCCTCCTGTGCGTCGTGCTCGGACAGAAAATCGTAGATTCGAAGCAACTCGCGAAGATGCTCCACGTCCGTCAGCGAAACATAATTGAGCGACATGTGCGAGATCAGCCGCCAATGCAGCTTCTTGCCGATCGGCGGACAAACAGTGGACGTCGGTTTGATGATGTTGCGAAACCGAATACCCGGAGGCGAGCTGTCGGTCGGCTCATTGATATCGCCCGCGCGGAGCTCCGTCGGCAGATCACGATTCGTGCAGGTCAACTCCACCGAAATCGTCTCGTCCTGTGGCAGATCACCTTTCTGCTCTCCGATCACAAACGAGACATAGGTATCCGTTCCCAGACGCGCATCCCCACCCAACACATTCGGCGTCAAACGCGTTTGATAGTACGTCGCGGATTGGGAATCCGAAGTCGCCATATGGTTGAACGAATAAAAAGGCTTGATCTCGTAAGGCTCGACACCGGCCGACGCATTGACACCAAATACCTGATCAACCGAATAAACCTCCTGATGCCGTCGATCCGCAACACCCGACTGCGACGGTTGGATCAGATACTGAACCCGATCGTGCCTGAGTCGAATCGGATCCGCAGCCTGATTGAACAAATTGACGATCGGCACGCAATGAAGCCTGATATTGTCGCTACTGACCGTTGGATAGGATTCCAGCCGGTGGTTGAACGTAAACGCAAGCTCGATCGAACCGCCCTCAATATCCAAAGCAGCCACCGACTGATCCAGACCCGCCACATCGACAAACAGGAACCGTTCCTTGAAAACGAAATACTCCTGCAGCAATCGATAACCGACAAACGACCGCTTCGGATACGGCAGCACCGCATCGCGACGATCAAAACCCGCCGACAACACGCTTGCCCCGGGGAGCAGATGTTCGCTGCGATTCGGCGACTCCGAACCGTCACTGACCGTGATGTGGTCGGTATGAGCAGCCAGCAGATAATAAATCGTAAACGCGGTTCGGGGATCACCGGCAAGGTGAAGCCTCACCGAATTCAGATCCATGTCCGCCATCGCGGCCTTCGGTGACACGTCAAGCCATATCCTCAGTCGAGCGGGTCTGGCTGCTTCAGTCTCCAGAACAACCTTGCTGATCCTCCACGGTCGAACCGAAACAGGCCAGGCAGATCGATACCGGCAACTCGTTCCGTCGACACGGGCAGATCCAAACTCCGCGTTCTGCTCGACACGATAAGGCCCCTGCATCTGATCAATTTCAGGCTGGAACTCCAAAACACTCATCGAGGGAATCGGACGGAGATAATGAGGCCAGAGCATCGACATCATCGATGCCGTGATCTCGGGAAGCTCGTCGTCAAGCTTTTCCCGAACGCGCCCACACATGAACGCAACACCCTCGAGAAGACGCTCAACGTCCGGATCGGTTCCCCGATCACCAAGCATCCGCGCAATTTCAGGATTCGATCGGGCGAATTCCGGACCGACATCGCGGAGATAACGCAACTCGTCCTGGAAATACGCGTTGCTCATCTATAACCTCGAAACATGCGCCCAAAGACACAGGTCCCGCCGCCTCATCGGAACCGCATCTGTCACGAAAACACCCCGTGCTGCTCCAACGTCAATCCGCAACGTCGAAATAGCCTTTGCCACTCAACTCGGTCTCGTACCACACCCGATGCTGGCCCGATTCGGTGACGAGCGTGGCATCAACGCGAAACGTCAACCCCTGACGCTCATCCTCTTCATCAACGCGACGCGACACGCGCACGTTTCGCAATCGAGGCTCATACGACTCTATCGTTACCCGAATCGCATCCTCAACCCGACGCTGATAATCACCGCTGCCGATCGTCAAATCCGTCATCGCAGGCAGCCCGTAATCGGGACAGGTCTCGCACATACCATGACGCGCGTTCAGCAACCGCTCCAACTGCCGCCGTACCGACTCGAGCAATGCGTCCAGATCCTCGCCCGCCGACGCCTGATAGCGTTCCCGAGACGCCCCCCCACCGCCTGCAATACGATCAAGGAGCGCGCGTTCCCGTCCCATCAAGACCTCAAGGGCAATCCCGACCCACAAACATCACCGCGAAAACATGCGACCGTCGCCAAACCCACGACGGCCTACCAGCCCTAGGATGGCGCGCGCCAGCGATCCGATTCAATCACCGAGTCAGGAATCCAGTTCCACTCAATTTCCTCGTACACGAAGCTGTATTGCACCATGTGACGATAAGACTCGTTGGCCGGCAGAAAGCTCATCGGCATGTACGGACGAATATCCACAACGCGAGCACTCTTCAATATGATCGAATAATACTCCTGCTCAGATCGCGTCGCAGGATCGATCCGATAAAATACGAGGTCCACTTGCGAAATGTTTTGACCCGTCGCCATCGCCTTGTTCAAGCCGGGGGTGGCTTTGTCGATTTGTGCGACCACGCGAACCGGGCTGTGAACACGGACGCCGGTCGCCTGACCATTCGTCAGGTCGACGGGCTGATGAACGTGATGCTCGATTTCAAAGACATCAATCGTGTCCTCACGCCCCTCCTTTTCGCTCGATCCCGGGTACTCAGCCACTTTCAGATTGCACGGTGTTGGCATTGGTTATTTCTCCCAAAAATACAGTTGTCACCAAACAGACGATCTCGCCCAACCTCACCATGAGGCCGACAAACGGATCACCCACAACAACAAACCCCAGCGGTGCAACCGTATCGCGTCTAGAACGGACTCCAAAAGCCCACGCTGTCGGCTCGCACCCACTCACTCCGAGCGAAAAAATCGCCCGCCGCTTCTCGACACAAATCGTACTGTCTTCACAAATCGACAACGACAAATCAACCGCCGTCGGCGAATCCATTAGCTCGGTGGCGGATCAAACTGGCCAACCATGGACAACTCAATCTCCACGCCCTTCAGCTTGAAGTGCGGAATCATCGACACTTCAGACTTGAACATCCCAGGCTTGCCCGGCACGGGTTCCGCCGTCACCTGAATCTCCTTCAACGGATACTTGGCAGCCAGCTTGTCATCCAGCGTTCCCTGACGACAGTACTGCTTCAACCACTTGTTGATCTCGCCGGTCATCTTCTCAGCGTCCATCACGCGACCCATATTCTCCCGCCAGATCACTTTCAAATAATGCGCAAGACGACAGGAAATCATCAGGTATGGAAGTGACATGCCCAATCGAGCGCGCGTCTCGTCTTCCTTGCCCTCAGCCGTGTCCGGGAACTTGCCAACACGCTTGGCGGACGGTGCGTCAAAGAACGCAGCGTTGTCACTCCCCTTACGCATGATCAGCGGAATGAACCCGAAGTTGCACAGGTCCACGTCCATATCCTCGGAGATCAACGTCTCGGTCGGAATCTTCGTCTGGAACTGACCGGTGGCTTCGTACTGGTGCAACGGAAGATCGGGCACCGTTCCACCACTGTTCGGACCAACCACCGCGTTATACCAACCGAAATTGGCAAAACTCTCGGTCATCCGACCCGCCATGGCAAACGACGCGTTACCCCACAGGTACCGATCGTGGTTCTCCGTGCGGATGTCCTCCTGGAAGGCAAAATCCTTCACATCGTTGTCTTCCACCGTGTAAGGCTTGCGAAGCAGGAATCGCGGCATCGCCAATCCGACATACCGGGAATCATCCGAATCGCGAAACGCGTTCCACTTGGTGTACTGAGGCTGCTCAAAAATCTCATACATCTCCGCCATCCGAGGCAACCCCTCGAACGACTCCTCCTTCTTACCGAACATCTTTGAACTCGCACCACCGATGAACGGGCACTTGGCCACCGCAGCCACACGCGATATCTCGCTCAGCAGCTCACAGTCAGGATTGCCGTTGGAAAACTCGAAATTCGACACCATCATCCCGTAAGGATTACCGCCGAACGTGTTGTACTGATCGCGATAGACCGTCTTGAACAAACCCGACTTCTGCCAATCCTTACAATCCTCGAAATCCTCGAGCAAATCGTCTTTTGAACAATTCAGCACCTCGATGCGAATGTTCTGACGGAATTCCGTGTTGTCCACGAGATACCAGAGACTTCGCCACGACGACTCCAGCTTCTGAAACTGCTCACTGTGCAGGACTTCATTAACCTGCGCGCTGATCTGTTGATCGATCTCCGCGATGAAATCGTCAACAACCTGCTTGTTGATCGTCACCTTGTTCAGATCAAGACCCGATGCCTTCTGAACAATGCCCGCAATCCCCTTGCGATACAAATCGCGGTAATCGTTATCGAGATCGAGACCATCGATCAGCGAATCGACCGCCGACGCCTCAGAAGCGGCTGCCGGTTGTGCTTCCTGGGGTTGTTCTGCCATTGATTATGTCTCCTTCAACAACGCATCGAAACGCGCTGGTTTGCCTTGTCCAAGTCCGACCCAACCGAAACGCGAAATCATTACGCCTCAGCAGGCGGATCTGCGGGCGGGTCAGCCGCACCACCTTCTCCACCACCAGCGTCGCCACCACCTTCCGACTTCGAAATCAGTGACACAATCTGATCCCGAACAGCCGGGTCCTTGATCGCGTCCATCAACTGCTTCTGAGCAGCCTTGTCGCCCATCTTCGGACGCAACGCCTTCATCGCATCGCGAAGCTCAAGCAGGTTTTTCAACTCCGGCACCTGTCGGGCAATCGACTCGGGACGAAAATCCTTCAGCGTGCCGAATTTCAACGACACCCCCATTTCACCTGTACCCGAAATCCGATCATCGACATTCAGGTCCAGTGACAGGTTGTGACTCTGCATCACCGAATCAAAATTCGACTTGTTGATGTCCAGAGGCTCACGCTCCTCGATGGGACGTTTGTCGCCCTTGAGCGTGTAGTCCCCCATCACAAGCATCCGAAACGGTAGCTCAGGCTCCGCCCCACCGCGAAGCTTGTCCGAAATCGCGATGTTCACCCGCGACTCGCGTGCCTTTGATGCGCCCTTGGCCATGATTCAACTCCTTACCTGATTCAAAAAACCATCAACATGCCCGAAGGCCTTTTTTCAATCACTTACCGCTCGGCTCAGCCGCCAACGCTGCCAGCGGATCCAGCCGACAAAGCCAGCCAAACGACTCCTCCACCTGACGCAGTCGTTCCGCGTCCGGATCCTTCCTGGACGACGCCAAACCCTTGCGACAACGATATAGCGCCTGAGCAAGGTCCACAACCAACTCAGGCTCCCATTCGCTGATGTTGTACCGTTCAACTTCCTCGTAGCACTCCTCCAGGAGCGGCGCAGCCAACTGCAATCGCTGCGAATCAAAACACAACCGGGCAATCTGCAAGCGCCACAAAAACCGGTCCCGGCGCTGGCTTACCGTCCCCAATCCCTCCTGCAACTCCTTCAACGCTTCCTTCAGTTTACCCGAACCCGCCAGTTTACGCGCTTTGTCCGACGCTTCGGTCAACCGGCCATTGCTCGCGCCCCCGCCCGCCCCCCCCCCACCGTCGCCGCCGGCGGGTAGAACCTCCGACTCAATCCACATTCGCGTTTCGCCACCACAAAGCGGCGTACCATTCGCAAACCGCAATTCAAAAATTCCACTCCCAAGACGTTGCACCAACGCTCCGGTCAAACCCACCACCGTCTGCCGCGCGTTGTCATACGCCGGTCCCAAACCCTGAAAAGCCGCACAAACATAACGTTGCAAATCCAACCACAACGGATCGTTCGATCGAAACGCGCCCTCAGCCCCGTTAAGCAAATGATCAAACATTCCATTCGACATTTGATGCGACAGGGCATCCACCGTCGTCGCTTCCGGCGATGGAATTTGCGTCCTCGCCTGCTCCGAGGTCGGCAACGCCACCTTCGACCACTTGATCACCCGCACCAACCCATAGGCCAGCGGATCCTTCGGGTCACCCTTGCGAATAAAGCTGGCAGCCTGAACGACGGCTCGAATCGCAGACCCCGCATCTGCCACCTCGCCCGCACTGAACGAACCACCCGCCCCAGCCGGAGCACCCGCCGCTGTTGCAGCCACCCCACCAGACGCCTGCACCGCCGCCACCGGGTCAGCCGCTGGCTTCGGACGCTTACCCGCCAGCTCCTTGATACCCGATTTGAATTTGCGAAAATCCGGACCGTCGTCGGGCATGCGCTCCACGAGCGCTGCCTCTAACTCCCCAATCCGCACAACACACAAATCAATCGCGTCAAATTCATTCGATTTGGGCTGATTCTCGCGGAACCAGCCGCCCTCCGAAAACCGGTCAGCCAACGTCTCAATTCTCGCCTTGCGACGTCGAGGCCTCTGCGGAAAACAATCGTCCCAGAAGTTCCTGACCAGTTCGGTCAGCAAACCCAGAGAAGCCGCCAAACCCGCGTATCCGTGCCGCTTGAACAACCCGTGCCCAAGAGCTGCCCCGATCTCAACATCCTTGGACCTGCTCCCCAGAATATTGATCCCCTGCTCCTCAACCTTGTACCAATCCGGTTCGTCCGTCTCAATGCGACCCAGCTTACCCAATTCCGCAAGCACCTCGATGTACTGCTCGTCGTCGGCAGCATCGATCCCGCACGGCGCATCACCGGGAATCGGATTCCTCCCAAGGTCGAGAATGGATGTTTCGTTAAACGAAGGCATACCGTCCGCTTCGTCCCCACTTCAATTTCTGTTGTAACAGGCCGCAAGACCTCAGTTTGCACGGGGCGACAAACACCGTCGGATTGCCGCAAAAAAACGGCCCTCCTGCGACGACAATGTCGCAGCCACCCCAATAATCGACTTGCATGCTCGCCTGCATACGCCGCCGCCGGTCCATAACGAAACCAGACCTCGGCACCTCGCACTCATCCCAATGGTCCGATAGTAAAATATGAGAGTCGAAAGTCAAGCCGAATTGTCGCTTCCCATGACAAAATCGATCCACCGCTCAGGCACCTTGCCCATCTCTCCACCCACCCCGTCACCCGACCCCGCATCGACATCATCCACATAATTCAACATCTTCCCCGCGGGCGTCATCAACAAAAAATCCTCCTCCAGCAAAGACCTGATCGCAAGCCCCATCCACCCGACACCACCATCCCAGCCATCCGACAGAAACATCGAGCAGACCCGCTTGTCCAACCCCACCCTCGAATCCAGCCAGGCCAGCCAACCCGCCACCTGCACCGAAATGGGCCAACCCCCTGCCACCGGAAATCGCAACGTCGCCTCGAACGAATCCGATGCCAACGAGGAAATCCCTTTCCCACGCCTCGAAACCTGCGCCAACCACACCCCTTGATCCTTCGTTTTCACCCCCGCGCGGACAACGTCAAACCAGTCACCGAAACCGATCTCCCGAGCCTCGCGCATCCAGGAATCGTCCCGATCGTCTTCACCAACCCACGAGACATCAACCTCGCGGTTCCCAAACGTATGCTCAAATTTCCCCGGAGAATTCACAAACCGCGACACGTCACGCCGCATATCGAGCAGCCGATCCAACACCCCCAACACACCAACCGACTGCCCTACCGTTGTACCCAGCACCATCGAAGTCGGCACACCAACATAAAAACACATCGGAAACGGTCGACCACGCATGTCGCCCCCATAATCCAGAATCGCAGCCAGAACCGTCATCTGCGACGCAGGAAGATGCACCACGCAACCCCCCAACGGCAACAACGATCGCTTCAACTCCGCCATCGCCGACCGGCTGCGATATACCTCAAACCCCTTCAACACCCAGTCGTTAAACTCCAGACACCAGTCGTCATCACCCGGCGACGCATAATAATCAGGATACGTCGGAAGCTTGCCAAACCAGTGAACCCGACCGTCCGGCCTGGTTTGAGACGACCTGGATTTGAAAATGTCCGTCCAGCCCATGGCCTCGACTCACCCTCAAAACGCACAAAAACCCACCCAATCAACGATCGCCCCACCAGCCATCCAACGTTTACCGTCGACGTCCGCGCGAATCAATCTCCGCCGCGCGCTCCAGCGGCACAACAGGCTCGGGCATACGCCTCTCCAGCTTGAACACAAACATCTCCCCTCGAACGTACTTGTCCGCCTCCAGTCGCTGCACAAGACGCTCCTTGCCCTGCGATTTCCACGCCGTCCGAAAATCTGCCTTGTGCACCGTCAACCACTGATCTCCCTGTCGCTGACCATACCGATGCAGATAGGTGCAAAACGACAACGGCGAAACATCACCAAGCACCACGGGGATGTCCGGATACCGCTCACGCGATTCCGGAACCTCCCAACCTTCCGCAAATCGAACCTGCATCCGCCGTCGACCCGCATCAGCCGACCACGTCCACTTCGCCTTTTTGACCAATACCTTCTCTTCCAGAAGCGTCGCAACGCGAACCGGACCGATCGAACCACGCGACCCGTCCGCCCCGTCAAGACGCAATCCCAGGTCCAGATCAACATACCGATAGTAATGCTGAGCAGTACCGTCCGGACGGTCCTTCACATTCGGTGCCGTCATCGGATCACCACCGAAAATCTCAACCCCCAGCGACGTGGTCGCAAGCGTCTGTTCATCCAGTCCCAGGAAACGCCACCACAGGTCGCACTGTTCATAAAACTGCCGACGTGTGGCGAAATTTGAATCACTCGGATCGATCCCCTCCTCAAGCGGTTCAAACGTCGCCCGCGCCAGTCGAACGGCGGCCAGAAACTCCTTGAAATCCTCAAAATCCACAGACGCCAAATCGTCACCATCCGCAAAAGGCCAGCCCGATGACGTCCTGCTTCGCGCGAAAAAATCCGATTGCACATCCGCAAGAATGTTCGTCAGCTCCTGACTCAAAAACCCCTGAGCACGGGCTTCAAACGCAACCAGCTCCCCGGTCAGCCGCTCATCAACAAGCCCGGACTCCTGCCGGATGCGCTCCAGTCGTCCCCACGGTATCGGGACCAGTCGCCGCAACCGCGCCTTGCGATCAAACGTGTCCGGCAAATCCCGGTTATCGATCATCGCCTGAGTCAGTTCATTCCACGCACGCAAAACCTGCCCCGACAACATCTCCCAGGGTGCCTCGGACCGATCACCCTCCGGTAATGTCAACGGGCTTGAAACAAATCGATCCGCCGAGCGGTCCCACTCACTACCGATCGCCGAGTCCAGCCATGAACGAAAATCGTTCCAGTACGCCTCCTCAAAACTCGACGCTTCCCAGCGATCCAGCGGCTTCTCATAATACCAGTGCCAAAACGGAACAGCCGCCAGCAACTCACCCAGTGACGCCGAAACCTCATTGCCGATCTCCACCCGGTCCACACCACGCCTGCCACCCTCCAGCGATTCCACCAACCCGCGCCAATCCACCGCCTTGTCACTCAACCCCGCAAGCGATCGTATCTTCTTGTCGGAATAAGCATCCGACCACGTCCGCACATACGACTTCAAATAGTCCTCCGTCGCACCATCCACCAGATCACGACACCGTTCGTTCAACGCAAACTCCGAGTCCGCCTCATCAAAATAATACCCATCCTCAAAATCGATCAGGTTGAACTGCAACTCGCCCCACTCGTCCGCCCGCTTGTTGAAGAAATCCCGCGTCGCAGCCATCGGCACATACCCACGCCCTTCAACCGCAGTCGATCCCGCACCACGCTTCGACGGATCACGACGCGTCGACTCACGAGGCTTGTCATCACGCCGGGACTTGCGACCACGGCGACCACGACGCTTTGCCCGCCCCGACGTTTCCTTCTCCTCAGATTCCGCGGCGTCCGCAGCTTCACGCGATCGACCACGCTCTTCACCACAACTCGGCAACGGATCCATCAGAAACTGCGAAGGCGACGACTTGCACCAATCCGGAATCAACTCCGCCAATCCCCACGGACCGACGTCAGCCAACCCCCGCTCAATCGAACGCAGGACCGCCGTCCCCGACCCACGCTCCACCATGTCCAGATGAACCTTTTTCAACTCCACCAGGCGATCGCCTTCCCAAAACGGATGCGACACACCGGCATCACCCTTCGACCCATCTTCCGCATCAAGCCTCTTCATGATCTCATCCAACCGCTGCGACCACTCCCCGGGCGTCTTCAGAGACGCCGTCTGCTCCGGGTCCAGCTTGGTCATCCCCTCGTGCAACAAATCAACGATCCCGCGAACCTTCATCGCCTCCGCCGTCAGAACAATCCGGTCATTTTTCGTCCCACCACCAGCCTCATACAAAATCATGTGCTCGTAGGCTTGATAAACCTCCTTGATCTGCACCTGGTAGTCGTCATAAAAACCGGGATAGAAATCCGCCTTCGTCAAACCCGCATCGAACAAACTCTGCCACAATATCCTGTCCAGTCCTGGCATCCCCTTGCCCGGGTCTCCAAGACTGATCGCGCCAATCGCATGCGCGAGCACGGGATCGGACTCCGCCTCACAAACCGCGTACGCATCCTTCAACGACTGCTGATAATCAAGCCACGCCTGACGCTGCGCCACAACCGATTCCCCCAACGGCTTGATGGTGACAAAGGCACCCTCTCCACGCGGTCCACGCCACTCACAACCCGCCACCGCACGATCAAACCCGGCATACTCCTCGGAAAAAGCACCCCGAAAATCCTCCAGTCCCTCAAGCGTCTCCGGAGGATCCTCTGCCTCACCAAGCATCTTCCTGTAAAAAGCACCCGCCTCTGCACACTGATTCTGAATGCGCATCCACTCCGCCACCGTCGCATTCGCGTGCGCATCGTTCAACGTCGCAAATTGAATCAAAATCCTGTTCCGCGCGTGAACAAGCGCGATCCGTATCGTCTCGGACGCCCGATCACCATCTCCACCAACCCAGCGCGCCGGATTACGCACCAACGCATCGTCCGACTTGATCTGCGCAAAGTATCTCCGTACATCCTCCCCAAACGATCCCTGCGCCGTCACCGACTCAGGCGACGTCAGCACCGAGTGCATCGCCTCGAAACCCTCCGCATTCACAGGCTCCGGCGCACGCTCCGCCTCGCGACACCCATACCACCGCACATACTGCACCAGCGACGCCATGTACGCCTCAGGATCAACACCCGTCGAATTCGCCGCACTCCCCCTGATCTCGCCCGAACGAAGCACCTCCTCAATCTCACCGAGCGTCCGCTTCAAAACCCCCTCTTCAAACAAACCAACGCCGATACGCGTCAGATGGTCAATAGGCGCGCTCGCCCCCACACCAGCCGACAACACCACCACCGGCAACTTCCGTTTTTTCAGCGCCGTCACATCCTTCGACAGCATCGAAGACGTCTTCAACGCGGACGACGCATCCCCCACATCCGCCCGCGCCTCAACCGCATGTTTCGTCGGATCAACGATCAGCTCCCCAACCGCCCCCGCACTCCAGATGAACGCGAAAACCAGCAAAACAAACGTCGCCGCCGTCCCCGCCATCAACACCTTGCCAAGCTTCCTGCTGCGAACCGCCTGCTCCTCATTGCGGAACACCAACCCGTGCTCCGGAATCACCTTCTCAATCAACACATCACGAATAAAGAAAGGCCGCTTGTTCGGATACAAATCCAGCGGCGCGAATTGCTCCGCCGCCTGATCCCCCATCCGCTCCGTCAGGTGCTTGAGAATCAGCGAGCCTTCCTGCGTCGCACTCGTAAAATAAACCCCCCGAAACAAAAGATTCTTGATCGCCCGCGGATTCTTGATCAACGGAAACAAGGTCCGCACATAAATCTTCAAAGGCTCCAGCAGACCACGAAACTCCTCGGCAAACGAGTACGCCAACCCCAGACGATCCTGATCCTCGTCGTCCATCAATCGCCGCAACCGCAGCTCATGAAGACGACCATACAAATCATCAAAATCATTCTCAAAATGCTCGGGATCGTAAGGCTCGTTGAATTCCCCGGGCTTGGACCAACCCACAATCTGATTCTTGACCGTGATGTCCCGCTCCGCCCGATCGAACAGCTCCATGAACCCCAGAATCTTGTCGCACTTGGTCACAACAAAATAAGTCGCAAACGTCACCCCAAGCTTGCTCTGCAGATCGCGCAGACGCTCCAGCGTCGTGTTCGCGTCCGCCTCTATTTTCTCAGGTGCATCCTGCAGCAGGTGATCCGCCGACACACACACGATCACCCCGTTGATCGGGGTCCCCTTCCGCCCCTTCTTAACCGAATCGAGAAACGCCTCCCACTCCCGATAATCCGAATCGTCACGCGGGTTGCACAATCGACCCGCCATATCGACGAAAATCGCGTCCTCCGTGAACCACCAGTTGTAATTCAGCGTCCCAAGCTGATACCCCTCAGGCTTGCCCGTAGAAAACTGCAACCCACCCTCGTTGATCAGCTTCGTCTTCCCGCAACCCGAATCACCAATCACCACATACCACGGAAGATCGTAAACCTCGACCCCGTAGTTTTTCTTCATCTCGCGAATCGCAGCAAAGAACTTGTCCGTATTCGCCTTGACCGCCGCACGCACATCCATTGACACCGGGCCAGACCCCGAGTCGCTGCTCAACTCCTCCGCCATTTTCTGAGAACGTTTCTTCGATCCGCGCAGAAACAACCGGGAAATCACAAACGCAATCAGCGCAATAACAAGAAACGCGCCAATGACATACACGAACAACATGACCGTCGAGACGTTGAAAATCCGCCTTAGCGCGTAGACCAACCCGAATGGCGTCCCCAGTCCCGCCATCGCCAGCATCATCTTCACTTCCTTGGGAAGCTTCTTGAACGATTTCAGCAGTTTCTTCATATCACCTCACCCCCGAAAATCGTCTCGACTGAACACGCGTTCCAAGTCCGCCGAATCATTCCCGCCCATCCTCATCACCATCGCCTTCAATCGCACGCGGCACAAAACCCTCGTCCGTCCACTGCGACGCCTCCACGCTCAAGGCATCCACCTTCTGATTCCAGACAATCCGCGACACCCCCGCCCAACCCACAATCACCAAAACAAAGCTGACCAGCACAATCGTGAGACTCATCCCCAGATTGTAATTGATCTTGATCTCCTGGTTGTGCTTGTACGACTCGGGAAACATCTCCTTCCCGCGCGTCGTCGCATACGCCGGCAACCGGGAAAACAACCGCCGCGTATAGTCCGCCAACTCCTGCGGTCGATCGTGAAACTGACCCCGAAACCCAAGCCGCAAACATATAAAATACAACCCCAGAATCCCCGCCAACTCATCCTTGTCCCGACGATCACGACGCTCCGCCAACTCATACTCACGCTGCATCTCATCACAATCCCGGAAAAACTCCTCACCCCCCAACGCCTGGGCATGATTCAAAATCTGAGGGTCCGTCTCAAACGGGTCATCAAACCAGAAATCACGCCCATCCCACTCGGAATTCAGCATCTTGTAATCGACGAGATAACACATCATCCCCTTGACGCGATCCTCCCACCCACGCTCCGTGATCGGGTCATTCCGCGCCAAATCCTCCGCATCGCGAATCGCCGACAATGCCTCATAACGCACCTGGTCCGCTGCCGGAACAAGACCATGCCTGACCTGACGATCAAAATTCGTCACAAACTCAAGCACAGGCCAACACACTTCCGTCAGCCTCAACGACACCCGATCCATCGTGTCGCTCATTGACGCTCCTTCATAATCACATAAAGAGATGGTTTGAACTGTTCCAGCGCATTCAGTTGCTCTTCCTGAATACTGATACGAATCCCACGCTCCTGCTCACACTCAAGCCAATAGTCCGTCCGATCCTGACCGATGGCTTTGTTGATCTTGAAATAATGCAACCCCTGCCGACGAGGCAACGTCCCCGCAGGCACATTCTTGATCTCCAGACGCAACCCCCGCACCGCAATGTTCGCAATCCGGGGCGAGCGCGTCGGAGACGCCAACTTGAAATTCAACTTCCCGTATATAAACCGCTCCACCTCGTTGATGTCCATCTCGTCCGACGACAACCCGACAAACAACTCCAGATTCTGATCAAGCCAGACCCGATCCAGCTCAACCTCCAACCCCTCACGACCACGCTGATCCTGCTTCCGCTCAAAACGACGCTCGACATACATCATCGGACGCATCGATTCCAACAAAATCACGATCCGACGACGCAACTCATCAAAACACACCCCCGGACGATCATGGTCATAAACCGGCAAAGGCCCAGGCACCAGATCGTCACCAAACACCGACAAATGACCAACCAACCGACTTAACACCACAAACACATCAAACGGATGCAACAACGAACTCTGCAACATCGCACGCAACTGCGCCCGCGACTCATTTAACGCATGAAGCTTCAACAAATGCTCCGTGTTGGCTGCCACACCGTCCGTAAATAACATTCGATGCTCACGCGCCTCCCGCGCCAACACCTCATCCTTCGCCTCAACCTGATCCGACAACGACGTCACCAAACCACTCAACCCACCATGCGCCTGCAACGCCAACAACGGACCCGCACCCTGAGCATCCAACTCCGGCAACGCACCCGGACGATCCGTCCGACGAACCGTTCCCACCCGAACGGTGTCATATCCCGTCATGTCCGCACCCGCCGCGAACAACCGCCCCCGAATCCGCCGGGCATAAACCATCTGCGGATTCTGACCCGTGTTCTCATCACGACGCATCAACGGATGAGGCTCATACCTCGGCGTACCATCCGTCGACTCCGGATCCTCCAGCGACACCGTATTCGCCCGAACCTCCTGCATCTCAGGAATACCAAAATAAATGTCCAGCCCCTGCGGAGACGACTCCATCTCCGCCTGAAAATTCAACGGACCAACCTCCGCGTTTTCCGGAATGTGCACCCATGTCCCATCCTTCATCCGAACAATGCACGCGTCCAGCCGAAGCGTGAAATTCTCCAACGGCTCACTCGCCACGTTCAACTGAACGAACCCCCAACCGAAAGGCCGAACCGCGTCAAAACCCTCACGCATCACCGTCTCGATGTGACGATGAGCACCCTGCAAATGGTGAGGCCTGAGAAACATCCCCTCAGACCAGTGTATTTCCGTCCAAAACGTCATAAAAGAGGTTCCCAACCCATCTCAATGTCACCGCAGAAAAATGCTTTCCGAAACCAACTACCGCTTCCCGTGCAGTTTCCGTGGCGTCGTCGTCCGTATGAACTGACCATACTCAGGACCAGCCTCGTTAACACCAATCTCCACCATCAGGTCAGCCGAATACCCACCAGGTGGATCGAACTTCGCGGGCAGAACCGGCAAAACGCTGCCATCCGGACCGATGAATTTCGGAAAAACATAAATCACCGAGTGCTTGTTGTGCAACGGACCGGCAAACTTGAACTTCCGCTTCACAGGCTCCGCACCATCCACCGCAGAACCGTGCAACGTCGGACCCGAATACGTCCCGTAGTAACTCCGCGCATCACTCAACTGAAAAATCTGACCCGGAGGCAGCTGAAACCGCGCCGTCGTCCCCGGAACATCCCACCGATCACCAGGTTGCGGACGATCCCGAAACCAGATGTCCGACGTAATCCCATAATCCGGCATCAACCGCGCATTCGCCGGATTCTCCAGATCCTCCGGATAAACCGAAACAATGTTCACCTCCAGAGGCTCCCCCGTCTGCTGCGACTGCGGACGGTTCACATGCATCGCCGTGTTGATATACACACCCTGCCTGATCGTCATGTGTCGCTGACACCCGACCGATCCCCAGCAAACTCCCAGCCCAACCACGAACAACATCAACCGGGACGACCTGTAAGACAAATCAAACATCGTATGTGCTCTCCCGAAACGCTCTCGACAATGATTACCCCGTGCCACGCGAATAAACCTCCGCCATCCGCTCGTCACGCAGATCACGAATCGCCTGCATGAACAACTCATGACCATCCGCACGCACGAACTCTCGAACCTTGTAATTCGGGTCCGATCCCGATACCTCCGAACCCATCAACCGTGACTGCAACTCCGACGCAACCGATTCAATCGCAACGTCGTTCGCAACCGCAGCCGCATGAATCCACGCCTTCAACATATTCAATCGCATCCGCAACGGAGCCGCAGGTGTTCCGGTCTGCGGATCGAGAATCGCACGAATCTCCTTATACACCTCTTCACGTTTCGCGTACACATCCCACGGCGTCTTCAACGGCGCGCTGTGCTTCGTATACTTGGATAGAAAAACACGCACGTCGCTTTCCATCTCATCCACAAACTTCACAAGGTACGAAAACGACTCAACCAGTCGGTCAAACGACGCACGCGTCGGACGCACATGTCCCTCCGCCACCGCAGGCTTCACCTGCGCAAGCTGCCCCCAAAGCTCCTCCAGCAAAACATCCGCACTGCTCGCAGCCCCCGCCTGAGCGTCGCGAAGCTCCACCCGCAATCGTTCGATCTCCTCATTCTTGTCCTTGCGAAGCTGATCCAGCTCCTCGCGAAGCGCCGCCGCACGTGACGATAACTCCATCTGACGTTCCTCCAACGCTCGAACCTTCTCAGCATCCGCACCCGACATCGCCGCCCGCTGTGCTTCCAGCAACTGTCGATCACTCTCCGACTGAATCGAAAAAATCTCGTGATTCCTCGCAACCAGCTCCGTCTCAAGCTCCCCAACACGCGATTGCAACGAACCCATCCGCGACCTCTGCTCATCCAGAACCCGCTGCAATTCCCCAACACGACCACGCTCAGCCTCAAGCTGCGCACTGTGACTCGTTAAATCCGCCCGCGTCGTCGCAACCGTATCCTGCAACATCGCCTTCTCCTCCGTCAGCGATGTCACCCTCCGATTCAATGCCTCATACCGCTCACGCAACCCCTGATCACCACCAGAACCAACCTGCGTCGCCAACTCCCCCAACAACGACGACAACAACCGGTAACGATCCCCCTCACTCGATCCCGCCATCAACGAGCGCAAGGAACCAAGCAAAGCCGCCACATCAGACGACTCGCCCCCACCACCGGATTGCAAACCAGAATCAACCGACATCGCTCGCCTTCGCACGACGCTTCAACAGGAAACAACCCCTGTCCCGACAGAAACAACGCAACCAAATTCGTTATTCCATCACCCAACAGGTTGACGGCCCGCACCGCCACGATAAATGACTAGACTATACGGTCGGCTTGGGCGTGTCGATTCAACCGAACACCCATCCGCAAAACCCGGAATCCAGGGCCGCAAGACAACGCACGCAACAAAAACGCGCCAACAAGACATGCACAACATCAAATCGCAGCCCACCCACCGACGCCTCTTCCTCAAACCACCAGGCGCAAACCCCAACAAAATCGCCCAGCTCAAAACACAACTCGCAAACGCCATCGACATCCAGAAAGCCCTCGCCTGCCAATCCGTCAACATCCTGCCACCACTCACCGACCTCGAGGAAACCAGACGCACATTCACCATCGAATACGCCCCCGCCCACCCAATCAACACCACCGCCCTCTTCAACCCCAACACCCCACCACCCGACAACAACGCACTCTTCAACGCAACCGCCACCGCCTTCGACGCACTCCGCACCGCCCACGCTCCACCGACCGGAAAACCCGTCGTCCACGGCGGAATCTGCCCAGGCACCCTCCTGCTCGACGACAACGACAACCTCCTCATCACCGATTTCGGATGGGCACAAGCCATCTGCAAAACTCTCGGACCCACCGCCTACCTCAACCTCGCCATCGGATACGACCCCGACCACAACGCCGTCGTCTGGCAAATCCTAGACAACGCCACCGCAGACCGCGACGACCGCATCTGCGGATTTATCGACCCACAAAAATACGGCTCCAGGCAAATCACAACCTTCGAACCCACCTCCGACATCATCGCAGCCGCCTTCGTCCTCCACCTCGTTGCAGAACACCAACATCCCTTTTTCCCCAACGATCCCGACGCCCACCGCCTCGCCGCCACCGCCGAATTCCTCGGAATGCGCCAATACGACAACCAACGTCGCGACGACCTCGCAAATGCAACCGACGAAAGAATCAATACCTGGTCAAAAACCATCGCAAACTGCCTCGAACGAACACCCCGCAATCGCCCCACCGCCACCGACGCCCATGCCGCCCTCACCAGCGCCGCCATATCCACAACCGAACCATCCGACCGCCTCAACCAAACCCTGCAATCACTCGAATCCAAAATCACCACACCCGACCCAAACACCCCGCCCCACCTGAATTGGCCACAAGCCGACAACATCGCCCGGCACGACAACGCCACCCCCGAAATAACCCAACGCGCCCAAGAAGTCCTCCAAACATCCCAGACATCCTATCTTCTCAATAAAACCCAATCCTGCCTAAACTCCGACGACTGGTCCCGCGCCCGAACGCCAATTGAAGCATCGCTTCAAACCCAAACCCTGCCACCCGAATCCCGCCAGCAGGCCGAACAATTCAACAAGATTCTCCAAACCAGCCTCGAAACGTCTGCCGCGATCGCACAAATCACAAGCGACATTCAAAAATTCAACGACGCTGATCCGGTCGCAACGGTCGAATTCCTGGACGACATCCAATCCCGCGTCGCAAACCTCGCAGCCGCCGAAACTTGCGCTGCCACCAGCGACCAGATCCGCGAACTCCACGAAAACCTCGAACTGACCCTTGAATCCCTGGCCGAATTCGCCGAACAACTCGTCGCCGAAAAAGAGGCCGACGAAAAAACCACCACCAATTGGCTGACGTCCATTGAAGACGCGGTTCAAAACGAAAAGTGGGAATCCGCCGAATCGCTGCTCGCCGATCAACCCACCATCCGACACTGGCCTGAAGGGGCACTTGAAAAACGCAACGCCCTCCAAAAACAATGCGACGAACACCGAATCGAGGAGCGCGCCCAGGCTGCCATCACCGCCGACCACGAGGCCGCACAGCGGTGGTTTGAAAAACTCAGCAACGCCGCAACCGCAGAAAACTGGGTCGAAGCAGCCATCGCGCTCGACGAAAAACCCACCCTCACGCACTGGCCTGCAGAGCTTCAACCACAAATCGAAACCCTGGAAAAAACGGTCACCGTCGAAAAACAGCGACTAGAAGAACACGAGTTGGCCCGACAATGGTGTTCACAGGTTCTCGCCGCCGTCGAAAACGAGGACTGGTCCCACGCGGTCGAGGTCTACGCCCAACGACCCGTTCTCGAACATTGGCCTGCCGACGTCGTCGAAAAGGAGGACGGCTTCAAAGCGGTCATCGCCGAAAACCAGGAGACCCTCGAACTCGAGCAACGAATAACCGCCGAGCACCACCGTCAAGCCAACGAATGGCTCGCACGGGCGGAGGAGGAATTCAGGAATCAAAAATGGCAGAAACTCCGCGACACACTCAATCAACCCCCCAAAATCGACCGCTGGCCTGACGGCGTCAAAGACCGCGCCACCAAACTGGACTCCATCTGCCAGGTCGAATTAACCGAACACGTCCTGCGCAAACTCGGTGAACGAACACGGGCTGTCACGCTGTTGGCCGAGGGATTTGTTCGCGATTGCGCCCGCGAAAAATACGCAACGTTCATCGATCCGAGCACGATCAACGCAACGATTGACAACGAACTGTTCACCTCCACCGTCTCCGGTGCCGACGGACACGCACACCTGACCGTGACCCTCCAACCTGCGGATCGAGACCCCGTCGAGGTTCTGTCCACGGAGCTTGATTTTGCCCTGGATGTCGACAAGCCCCACGTCTTCGATGACGGAAACCGACTGCGACAATCCGTCCAGACCTCGCTACACAACACCCTTCTTGATCTTCAGCAACGTCGCCCGATCGACATCCAGGAAAACCTGCGTCGCGGGTTGTTCCCGGACACCGATCTGCAATTCGACACACCGAAGCTGCGCGAACACGTCGAGGCAGACATGATTCTCGTCTCGTCAACAAACGCGCCCGTCTCATCAACGGACACACCCGTCTCGTCAATAGACACGCGCGTTTCGTCAACCCACACGCCCGTCTCCTTGAACGTCGCGCTGGTCTGGCATCCGGGTGAATTGCGCTGGGTCTTCGCCGACAGAACACGTGCACTGCGACGAATCTGCGACGTGGTAGCCGACGCGGTCATCGGTCCGTTGCGTTCCAGACTGCTCGACGCGGTACCCGCCCTTCGCCCATACGACGACATCCTCAACGTGGACGCAGCCCCCCCCACGACGCTGAACGAATGGAAACTCGATCAACCACTGACGCTCGCCGCACGCCTTTCGTTGCGTCCGGATGGGAAAAACGAGTCCGTCGACCTGTTCGCCTTCCCGCTGCAATGCAAACAACTCGGCCGGATCGAACTCGACATTGAACTGATCGACGCGGAATCCGCACTCGAAAGAATTCTCGTCGAAGCGCAGAAATCCTCGCAAACGCAGATGATCGGCGAACTCCGGACACGTTTGACCAGGGACGGCATCAAACCGACCGTCACATCAACCCCCGCCAAAATCTCCAAACCCACGGACAACCTGTCGTATAGAATCGAGTTGAAACACCGCCGACCCATTACGCTATCCGCATCCTGGCAGGCAACGAGTTTCACCTATCAACTCGCGGATGGCTGGCGAGATGATGTGGACCGCCTCGCCGGAGCACCAAACGCAGGCGAACGATTCCGAGCCGTCCTCGTGCCACTCATCGTCGGATTTGTGTCAATCGCCACATTGGGCGGCGGGGGATATTACTACTACATCAATCGTCCGATCACCGAACAAAAAACCGTCAACGGGGGTCCCGGACCTGTCAACGTCGATCCGCAACGGAGCCTGGCTGGCGCTTTCGACGGCCGGCTCGAACAACTTCGCGACACCATCCGGTCATTCGGAGTGCTCGCAAACGAGGTGGATAGGCTTGTTCCGGACCAGAACATTCCACAGGCCGACAACCCCGTCATCCGCTTCGACATGGTCGGATTGCAGGACGCGACAGGACAGATTCGACTGGACCACGATCCATCGACCGACACATGGTCCCTGTCGGAAAACGCCAAAAACCTTGTCCGAACAAAGGCAGCCAACCTCGAACGACTGATGACGACCGCGGTGGCTGACCGGACAGGCGAATTCGCCCGCGAAGCCGTCTCCCAAAACGCGGTCTCCGGCAACCTCGTCGATTTCATCGATCCGTTCAACGTGCGAACGTCAACCCAATCCGCCGACTGGAGCATTGAATCGGACGGTATCACCTGGTCCGCCGACGTGCAGACCACCATCGCGGTGGGCCAATACCAATCAAACGATTCTGCGTTGTCCATACCTTTTGTCGTTCGAGCTGGATCCGTTGAATTCGCCTCAACCGGGAATCGCAACATCATCGACGCCAATATTTCAAACAGGGTCAAATCGTCGCTCATCGAGTTACAACAGCAGGCCCATCGCGATTGGATGTCAGCACTCGACGCAACCACGTTACCACCTGAACACACCATCACACCCCCGGCTGACGCAACCTCCCTTCGCGCTCGCGTCAGCGCCAATATCGCAACAAAACCGCTCCAGCCACGAACCTACAACGCAGACTGGAATCCCTCGACGCTTCAATACGTCGGCGAATCGACCTGGGATTCCGCCGTAACGCAAATCAAGCGGGCGATCTCGCTTCTGGAAACGTTGAACTCCTCCCTTCCGAATGACCACTGGCTTCGACATGCGATCGAAAATCGGCGTGTGGCTGAACTTTCCCCGCCCACGGGTTCAACCTTGACGTTGGCTGCCACCGCACCCTGGGTCGCTGACGCATCGGTGGACCCTCGCACGCTGAACGAACGCGACCGACTCGAGCTGACCGTCGATTTGAACATCCTGTTCACAACCGATGACGCGAGCACCATCGACATCTCGAAACTGACAAAACCAGACTATTGGCCTTTGATTGACCGATACGCGGAACTGATCGCCGCCCCGACGAAACTCGTGTCGCTGAACGCTTCGGAAATCGCAGGTATCGCCGCCACCGACGAGGCGGGATTACGAATCACGAACATCCTCGCAGACCTGGACGAACCGAATCGATACATGACACCAACCGCAGGCGCCACGGGTGTGGTCGATTTTCAATTGACCCCGATTCCGAAACTGGACCTGCAATCGCAACTGAACTGGGAACCCAACGCAACGCTCGCATCATTGCCCGTCGATCAGACGGTCATCACCTCCGCGACATCGAACGTTTCACCACCCACAACGTTCACCCGTTCGTTCACCCTCGGAAACGATGGGACGATCGTTTCGTCGTGGAGCAATCTGGCGGAAATCGAAAACGCGCTGAATGTCGTCGTCCCCCGCCTGGACGCACTGGACAAGCGGTTGGCGTCAATGGCGGACCGATCGAAACTGGAGTCCGAATTCAACGCGCTGCTGAACAGCAACGATACGCTCGATCTAAGCGCCGACCCTGCACAGGCACTGACTCTGTTGCGTCAGATATGGGCGCTCAAGGGTGACGGCAGGGACATGGCCAACGTGCCCGACGTGTCGGCGTTGTCGCGCAAACTGCGTACGCAATTGCTCAACCGGGGAATGACCGTTGAGCCTACCATTTTCGGCGAATACTTCACCGGCAACACAACAACGTTTGCGATTTGTTGGAGCGCCAAGCCAACACGATCCGCGCCGGTCGAAGACGGACCGATGCTGTTGCGGCTGCTCGATAACGGCAACCCGCGAACAGATGGCGGTGGGATCGCACCTGAATCGATCGAAATGGGTCAGGCATTGCTCGGACGCATTTTGGACACCATGCCCAACGCGGTGGTGGCAGACGGTTTTGACGAAACCCTGGGGCTGCTTCTTGCACCTGACGACAAAATCCTGCTCATTGAACTGGCTGAATTGCAAGCGTCAGCAGCCGAATACACCTCGTTTATTCAACCATTGGCTGCCTCCGGGGGTTCGATGACACGCCCCAAACGATGGAACCGATTGGCACAACTATCACCCGACGACGGTTTTCAATGGGAATCTCATCTGGTCACATCACTCGCGACGGCCAACAACGTGTGGACGCCGATACCGAAATCGAATCCCGATGACCCACGCCGCTGGTCGATATCGACCATCGAACGGGCAACAGGATCACCCTGACAAATCAACAATCGCCGTCACCGCGAACCGGGTCCGTGCATGTAATCCTGCATGTATTCAATCGTTTGCTGCTGCTCGCGATGTTCGAGGGCCATGATATCGCCGCTGGAGATCATCCCGAGCAGGACACCCTCCTCCATCACCGGAAGATGGCGGATTCGCTTTTCGGTCATCACGCTCCGACACTCCGCCAACTTCGAACCAGGCTTGCAACAGGCGACCGGAGACGACATGACGTCCTTGACAATCGTCGCACTGGGGTCTTTGTGCTTCGCAACGACGCGGTTGAGCACGTCACGCTCGGAAAAAATCCCAATCACACGATCCTCACGCATCACCACCAGCGACCCAATGTGACGGTCGCTCATGATCCTGGCTGCGTCCATCACGGTGGCGTCCTCCGAAATGGTCGCAACAGGCTCCGTCCGTTTGTCGAGAATGTCTTTCGCTGTGGGCATGTCACACGTCTCCGTCAGAATTGTCCGCAAATCCGACCGCCATACTAACACACGCAAAACGCGACGCGAGAGAATAATCTCCTCCACGCGAACTATTCGATACCCTGGTCAGCCAACCATCGCTCCGCATCGATCGCAGCCTTGCAACCCATCCCTGCCGCTGTAATCGCCTGCCTGTAGACCGCATCCGCCAGATCACCCGCCGCAAAAACCCCCTCAACACTGGTCACCGATCGCGGCGGATCCTTCAACACGACATATTTCTTGTCATCAAGCTCGACCTGCCCCTCGATAAACTGCGTCGCGGGGGTGTGACCTATCGCGGCGAAAAACCCGCGACAATCCAGCGTGCTCGTTTCGTTGCTCTTGATGTTTTTGAGCTTCACCCCGGTCACATGATCATCTCCGAGAATATCCTCGACGACCGAATTCCACACCACCTCGATCTTCTCATTACCCAACACGCGGTCACGCATGATCTTCGACGCGCGCAACTCCTCACGCCGGTGCACCTGATACACCCTGCTGCCAAATTTGGAAAGATAACTCGCCTCCTCGCACGCAGAATCACCACCCCCCACGACAACCAGAGGCTGATCGCGAAAAATCGGCAACGCCCCGTCGCAAACCGCGCACGCACTCACCCCACCACCGCTCTCCGCCAACCGCTTTTCATTCTCCAACCCAAGCCAGTTCGCCGTCGCACCCGTCGCGATGATCACCGAGTGCGATTGAATCAACTCGTCCCTGTCGCTCCATATCCTGAACGGACGCGACGAAAAATCGACCCGCGACGCATCCTGATAGGTGTACAAATGACCACCATGCTCGTCCAGCTTCGGATTCTGACCATTGTCCGTCATCACACGCGTGCCAAACCGCACCGCCTGCTTCTCGAACAACGCCATCATTTCCTTGCCATCAACGCCATCCGGAAAACCAGGATAGTTCTCAACCTCGGTCGTCAACATCAGTTGCCCACCCGGCATGATCGTCGACGGAACCGTTTTGGGACGACCCGCGAATACCAACGGATCCAGACTCGCACGCGCCGCGTAAATCGCCGCCGTCCAGCCAGCCGGTCCCGAACCAACAATCACAACCCGTTCAATGCCTGCGTCGCCACTCATTGATGTCACCAGCTCCAAAAACAAAAAAACCAAACACTCGCTCGACCGATCATAGTACGATCACATGCTCAGGCAACCCACCGACATCAGACCGCGCATCACGGCGAGAATGACCCGACGATCGCGACGTTGCGACCGAACACCGTCTCGCCCGCACGCACCGTCACAACCCGCGGCAAACCATCCCGCAACCCCATTCCGCAAACATCGCCCGACTCGCAAACAATCCCGTCACCATCCCGATCCGTCCCCGCCATCAAAACGTAATCACCCGCCTCAATCCCCGACATCGCGAACTCAAACCCGTCCCGATTGGTCGCAATACTCCGCCCAACTTCCTCCCCATCCGCCAGCGACCGGATCGAAACAACAACTTCCTCGTCCAACACCGGCCCATCCCCAACCGTCATAACAACGCGAACCCGATCACCATTCCCGTCCGCCGTCTCAATCGTCACAAAACCGTCATACACCCCCGCCCGCAACCCCAATCGACTGACGCGGACCACCACGCCCCCAATCGTCGCGTCCGCAGCACCACCCACCGTCGTCACACCCAACCAACCAACGCCGCCATCGTCACCCGAAACGTTCACAACCCGCACCACCCCCGCACCATCGTTACCAACCCCAATCGTCGCCGAATCCTCATCCGCCCCGATCGCAACCACCGTCTCAGACACCGAAATAATCGCCTCACCACCCGCGCGCTCCGCCATCGCCCGACGCACCGCCACTCCCGCATCCAGAATCCCCGCGCCGAATGAATCATCCCGACCCGGTTCACCCACATCGCGCGCCGACTCGACCAACACCGCACGCACCTCCGCAGGCGTCAGCTCCGAATGCACCCCCAACACCAGGGCAGCCACCCCCGACACATGCGCAGCCGACATACTCGTCCCCTCAAGGCGACCAAACCCAGGCTCAAGCGTCTCATCCCGACCCGTCGCGTGCGTGCTCAAAACACCGTCATTGTCCCCGTCACCGTCCATATCCACGTCAACATCCCCCCCCGGCGACACCAGATCGATCCACGCCCCAAAATTCGTATAGTCCGTCACGTTTTCATCCACCCCCACCGCCCCAACCGCAATCACGTCTTCAAACGCACTCGGAAAATTAGGCTTGTCCGTCGCGTTGTTCCCCGCCGCCCCAACGATCACCACACCCGCAGCAGCCGCTTCCTCAATCGCCATCCGCAGACACACCGGCTCCGGCAGATCCGGTCGCCTCGCAATACTGAGATTGATCACGTCCGCACGCCGCTCGGGCAATTCCCCCGACACATTCTCCAGACCAGCCGCATACCGAATCGCCTCGGACACATCGAAATTTGTCGCCAACCCCGCCAACCCGAACGCCCGCACCGGCAGAATCCGCGTCCGCCAGGTAATCCCAGCCACCCCCGTCAAATTGTTCGTCGCCGCCGCGATGATTCCCGAAATGTGCGTCCCATGATAACTACCACTGTCGCTGCTCGGACGATCACCCGGATCCGTCGCGTCAGCGTCCCGACCGTCACCATCCAGACTCACCTCCGCGTCCGAAACAAAATCAAACCCCGACAGCAACCGCCCCGTCAAATCAGGATGGTCAAACCGCACCCCCGAATCGATGACCGCCACAACAACATCATCACGCCCCATCGTCACATCCCACGCATCGCTCGCCCGGATCATCGACAGAGGCCACTGCCGCCCGAACAGCGGATCATTCGGAATCGCCGCCAACGAAAAATGGTCATTCGCTTCGACACCGACGACACCACGACATTTGCGAACACAACCCAACGTCCCAACCACCTCATCCCCCGCAATTCCGACCCGCAACACGCCCGCCGGCGATCGATCCAGAATCGCTGCCCCACACCGTTCAACGCATTCGGACGCAACATCACCCACCCCGCGCTCCGTCACAATCAACCAGTCGCCGGACCACGGCGCAGCAACCACCCGCCTCGCGATGAACGCATCGGATGTCTCCGCCACAGCCGACAGCTTGACCGTATACGCCGTTGCCCCCGTCGCCGACACGCCAATCAACACCGCCCCCGACAATTCAATCGTCTCTTGAATCAACTCCCCAAGCCCGACCGAAATCGTTCGATCATCCCCATCGTCCACATCTGAAATGTCAAACACCAAACCCCCCGCACCGCCCCCAATTCCAACACCGCCACCATTCACCGTCACCAACAGCGTTCCCACCACGTCCAGTCGAAACCCGTCACGCCCACCCACTGGCACATGCCCCACCAACCGCAACGTCTCCCCAGCCCGCAATGACAAGACCCCTTCCCCAACAGCCTCGCCAGCCACAACCCGCTCCGTTACCCGGTCCACCGCAATGACCTGCCCCTCCACTCCACCCGTCTGCGGCCCACACCCCCCAATCATCAGCACCAGCCCCATCGTCAGGACGCACGCGCGACGGGCTGATCGCGACAGATTTCCCATCCGGCAACCTTCGGCGATTACACCAGTTACGACTATTTGACCGATAGATAACCCAGTCATAGACTTCCGCGAACCTCGAGGCCAACCACCATGCACAACAGACACGACACCTTGCGAACACCCACCCAACGATCGATTCTCGCGTTGGCGATTTGCTGCACCACCATCGTCGGTTGCCAATCGACACCCAACCCGGTTTTTACGTTCGCGCCGCAAAAAAGCGACGTCATCGTGGCTGACTGGAATTTCGACGGACACAAGGGCGTCCACATGGTCAGCGACAATTACGACATCTTCACAACCAGTCTGGATCAGGGTCTGCAATCCTATCTTCCCGAATTCCTGGAAACCACGCTGGAATTCTACAAATCAATCATAACATCGCCATCCGACACAAACGCCCCATCCGAGCGCATGAAAACCTATCTGTTCGACGATCGCGAGCAATGGGAAACCTTTACCCGCCGGCAATCTCCCGGTGAATTCCAGCTCCTGCGAAAAATTTCGCACGGCGGTTACTCCAAAGGAGCCGACAGCGTCGCGTACGACATTGGCAGATCAACAACGCTAAGCCTGCTCGCACACGAGGGCATGCACCAATACCTCGCAACACGGTTCGACGCAAAAATCCCCGCGTGGATCAACGAAGGGTTGGCCTCCTATTGCGAATGCGTCGAATTCGCCGACGACAAACCACGATTCACGCCCGGTCGCAACACCTTCCGCATCAACCATTTGCGCTCCGCCGTTAAACACGGTCCAACCTACACCATGACCGAACTATTGAGCACCAACGCGGGCGCGGTGATCGACGGTGATGACGGGAACCGGACCACAAGTTATTACGCGCATGTGTGGGCATTGGTCCTGTATCTGCGGCATGGCGAGAATGGAAAAAATGCGGCGTCATTTCAATCGCTTCTCGACGGTATCGCCGATGGTACGTTCCGCATCCGGATGCAATCCGCCAAGGTCGCGTCGAAGGAACCATCAGCCGTTTCCAACGGCGAAGCCGCGTTCCGTGCCTACATCACAACCGACCTCTCCGACTTTGAAATCGGATTCAAGGAATTCGTCTACAACCTGTGCTATCCCCGCGATCCGGTCCGTATTGACATTGGCTGGGAAGATCGGTTACTGCTGGAATAATTCGCCAACACCCCCCGCTACGCAAGGAACATTGCGTCTCCGTAGCTGAAAAAACGGTATTTTTCCGCAACAGCATGGTCGTAAACGCGACGTGTCAGGTCAATCCCCGCAAACGCCATCACGAGCGCAAGGAGCGTGCTGCGCGGAAGGTGGAAGTTGGTGATCAACGCATCGACCACGTTGAACCGGTATGGCGGGGTAATGAAGAGATCGGTCGTCCCCGTCGTGTCGCCGGTTTTGCCCCACGTTTCCAGCGTGCGAACCGACGTCGTTCCGACGGCCACCACCCGTCCGCCGTTTTGCCGGGTTTCCGCGATTCGCGTCGCCGTCTCGTCGGGAATGTGAAACCACTCAAAATGCATTTTATGATCTGAAAGCCGTTCCGCCTTGATCGGCGCAAACGTTCCAATCCCGACGTGCAACGTCACAAACGCACGACCAACGCCGCGCTCGGCGAGCTGATCGAGCAGATCGGTTGTGAAATGCAACCCCGCCGTCGGAGCCGCGACCGCGCCGGGCTTGTCGGCGAAGACGGTTTGATATCGCTGCCGGTCTTCAGACTCGGTATTATCGGTCCTGTCTTTTCGGTGAATATAGGGAGGCAGCGGCGTTTTCCCGACGCGATTCAATACCGTCGGTGTGTCGTCGTCTGACGACAAATTGGCTGTCCATCGCCCCTTGCCGTCGTAGCTTGACAATCGGATCGCGTCGCGCGACGTGCCGACGTCGTCGATTCCGTCGCCAAGCGACAATATTTCGCCCGTTTTGAGACGTTTCGAGCCGGTCAGCAGCAACTGCCAAACCCCGGATTCGGTTTCAGCCACAAACAGACCCGAAACGCGCCCGCCGGTGGCACGGCGTGCGTTTATTTTTGCAGGCACCACTTTTGTGTCGTTCAGAACGAGCAGATCCCCTGGTTTCAGCTCGTTCAGAATCGCCGGAAAATGTTCATCCCGAATGGACTGCGTTGCGCGATCGACCACGAGCAGTTTCGACTGATCGCGATCGGGAAGCGGATGTTGCGCGATCAATTCCTCAGGCAAATCGTAATCGAGCGTATCGATTGAAAATATTTCAGGTTGGTCGGGCACGCGTGTTGATTCCCTGTGATGTTGATCTGACGCAACACCTGTTGAAATTTGGCAACGAAGGTCCGATAGCCGACGACCGGCGTGGAATATCGTAGCAGCCCATAACTGCGGATCAATCAACAGATTGGAGTGAAAATCGAGTGCGGTGATTGCGTGGCATGATTCGTGCAGTTTTCGGTCCTGCGGAGGCGTTGGGGAAGGAGGTTGCATTTTGAGAATCCGCGC
Organism: Phycisphaerae bacterium; assembly: GCA_029260165.1. Lineage (GTDB taxonomy): Bacteria > Planctomycetota > Phycisphaerae > UBA1845 > UBA1845 > OFTM371. The sequence continues at coordinate 93,905 of JAJDDT010000084.1, forward strand.
GGTTGTTTCCGGTAGTCTGTTGCTTGAACGTCAGATTCGATTTATCCGGTCGTTGCGGTCGGGGCGTGTTGGGACGGCGCGATCGTTGCTGGTCGATCGCCTTCGTGCACATAAACCACGCAGGACAACAACGTCCGAAAAACCCCATGCGCAGGACGTCGTCGCCGATCAACCCTGCCCGCAACAATGCCCGAATTCCGCCGACAAGCCATTTGGTGTTGAACCGCCGCCCCCTGCGGACCGTGAATGGCCTTCGGATTTAGAGCCGGTCAAAAAAGAGGTTCGGGTTGAATCGAAGGGGTCTGCGCGCGTATCATTGGGTGTGGGGCAAATCATCGACTTTTGGTGGTGACACTTTCCGTTGGGTGAGACAAGAGGCGTGGCCGACGCTTTGGAGGAGCATTTTGATGTGGTGTCAGAATCGCACACAAATCGACGAGTTGGCTGCCGAGATCGCATTGTACGACCGCGCGGGTCTTATCCATCGGATCCTGCATTTTTCGTCGCGAACAAGCCTGGATTTCACCAACACCTATCTTGACGAATTGCCCACCGACCGGCTGCGGCACATTCTGATGTGCGCGATGTCCTACCTGCCACCGAAGTAGGGTTTGCGATGGTAGCACGACGGTTCACCCTGAACTAGAATCCGTGCGTTATGAAGAATCGCACGGGGGTTGGTCCCTTTCTCGAATATCTTCTGATTCGGTCGGTCGCCTTTTTTTTTCAATTGTTTCCGATCGAGGTGAACCTGCGCACAGCACGTTGGCTTGGGGATTTGTGGTGGTTTGCAGATCGTCGCCACCGGGACCGCACGAAAGAGCACATCAAATTAGCGTTTGGGGATGAATTCGATGACGCACAGGTGACCGATATCGGGCGAAAGTGTTTTCGCCACTGGACCATGTATGCGGTCGAGTTCATGTGCGCGCTTCGTCTCATTAACGAGTGGAATATTGCGCGTTATGTGAACCCGATCGGTCTGAAACACACCTTTGACCTGCTGCTCGACAAGCGCGGGGTGATTTTGCTGACGGGTCATTACGGGAATTTCGAGTTGAGCGGATACCTGCTCGCGACGGTCGGTTTTGAGACGGTGGCGGTGATGCGTCCGCTGGACAACGTCTATTTGAACAACTTTGTGACGCGAACGCGTGGGCGACAGGGGTTGCGGTTGCTGGGTAAGGCTGGTGTCAGTTCGGAGGCGGAGGGGATTCTGCATCGGGGCGGTGCGATCGGGTTTGTGGCGGATCAGGACGCGGGACGTAAGGGGGTGTTTGTCGATTTTTTCGGCAGGCCTGCGTCGACGTACAAGTCGATTGGGCTGCTTGCGATGTCCTGTGACTCCCCGATTGTGGTGGGTGCGGCACGTCGCGTGGGGGATCGATTCTACTATGATGTGTTGGTGGAACGGGTCATCATGCCGGAGGAATGGACGGACAGGGACGATCCACTGCAGTGGATCACGCAGGAATACAGTTCTGCGCTGGAGTCGCTGATACGCCGTGCTCCGGAGCAGTACCTCTGGCTTCACAGACGGTGGAAGAGCGTGCCGGGTGCCCGTCGGACGTCAGGGCGTCGTAAAGAGCGGAACGTTGACGCTCCGACGCCAGCGGCCTAGACTCCTGCCGGACGGGATTTTTCTCTACTTGTGGACGTTTGTGACATCGTTGTTGACGTTGTAAGGAGCAGTCATGGCTGGCGCTGATACACTTGAGTTTACGGATGGCAATTTCGAGGAGGAGGTACTCAAATCGGAGGTGCCGGTCCTTGTTGATTTCTGGGCGGAGTGGTGTGGGCCTTGTAAAGCACTGACTCCGATCATTGACGAGCTTGCGACCGAATACGCCGGTAAGGCGAAGGTCGGCAAGGTTGATACGGATGCGAACCGCGATGTTTCGATGAAATACTCGGTGAGTGCGATTCCGACGGTTTTGCTGATTTCGGCGGGTGAGGTGAAGGAAAAATTTGTGGGGCTTCGAAGCAAGTCGGAGTTGGCGGCTGCTTTGGACGGCGCTTCGGGTTAGAATGGTTTCGGGTTGGACGCGGCGTGATTGGCTCGCCGGGGTGCTCTGGTTTTCCCGTCACCCACAAGGGGTGACGCTACATTGTATTCGTCACCCACGGAGCGTGACGCTGTTGCGGAGTTGAAAGCGGGCGGGTCGATCAAGGCACCGAAGCTGGTTGACCGATGTGACGTTTATGGTTTCAGTCAGGGTATTATCGAACAGTGACGATGCGGGCGGTGGGTGCGGTTCGTGCGAATCGAACGGCGGGTCTGAGAGCAAGTGTGGTAACGGGCTTGAGAAAGTGTACCACTCGACGGCGGTTCGCTATGGGTACATGAAATACATCGGGGAGTTCTCGTACGCAGATGGGATGAAATTCACCTGCGGTGCGAAGGTGGTTGTTCAGACCAACCGCGGTGTCGAGATTGGCGAACTGGTGTCGGTGAGTTGTACCGGTTGCGACAAGCACGTTTCGCGTGATCAGATCAAAAATTACATCAAGGCCAGCGGTGAGGATGCCTACCGACTGGACCATGGTCGGGTTCTCCGCGAGGCGACACCTGACGATCTGGTGGACAATGACCATCTTCAGCAGCAGGCGCAGCACATGAAGCAGATCGCGCAGAAGCGCGCTGACGAGCATGGGTTGGGTATCAGGATTATCGATATTGAGTATCTTTTCGGGGGTGAGCGGATCGTGATTTTTTTCACGTCCGAGGGTCGCGTCGATTTTCGGGAACTGGTGAAAAATCTTTCGGGGGAGCTTCAAACACGGATCAAGATGCATCAGGTTGGTGCGCGGGACGAGGCGAGGCTTCTTGCGGATTTTGAGACCTGCGGTCGCGAGGTGTGCTGCAAGGTGTTTCTTAAATCGCTCAAGCCGATCACCATGCGGATGGCCAAGTTGCAGCGTGCCACGCTCGACCCGACTAAGGTTTCCGGGCGATGCGGTCGGTTGAAATGTTGCCTGCGTTATGAGCACGACAGTTACGAGGAGCTTGATGCGCGATTGCCGAAAAAAGGTGAGCGTATCAAGACATCACACGGATATGGGACGGTCATTGATCGGCAGATTCTGACGCAGTTGGTGTCGATTTCGCAGGCAGACGGTAGCGGTGTCGTGACGTCGGTGATCGAGGACGTTGAAGAGCGGAAACTCGATAATTTTCCGCCCGAGGCGCTCGCACCGCCGCAACCGGAGAAGCGTGAGGAAAAGCGCAGGCCGTCGGGGCGACCCCGGCGATCGACGGGACCGCGCAGGTCTGACGGCGAGCGAAAGAAGTCGTCGGCTCAGGGAGTCGACTCGCAAGAGAAACAGAATCCGCCCCGAGCGGAAGCCGGTGGTGAAGGGGATCAGCCGAAACGCCCGCGTCGGCGACGTGGGCGTCGCAGGCCCAGGTCAGGTGGGGAGGGGCGACCGCCGGAAGGTGGTTCGCCGGCGAACCCCGGTTAGGTGTGGGATTGAATGGGTCATCGATCTGAGACAAGTCTGAATTCCATCGAGCAGGTCGCCAGGATTGTGGGCAGGTATCAGCCTGCTGCATACGAGTTTGTCCGCGAGGGTCTGGAGCATGCGTCGCGTACGCTTCACGGTCCGATGACCCCGGCGCAATACCTCATCGTTCAGTATATCTCCAGGGAGCGGATTGAACTGGACGAGGTGCGCGAACGGTTGGCGCGTGGGCAGCTCGATCCGGCCGTCGAGGATGCCATTGAGCAGGCGGGCGGGTTGGAACGGTTGAACCGCAACGTCAGTGGAGCGGACCTTTGCTGGTCGCTGCGTGATCTGGCTGTTCAGAAGTGGTCCGTCCTGGCATCGCTGGTGCTCAATCGGTGGGGAATTACGAAGACGGACGATTTCGGGGAGATCGTCTTCGCCCTCGTCGAGCACGGTCATCTTCAGAAGGAGGAACGGGACAGCCGCGACGATTTCATGGATGTTTTCGATTTCCGAACCGGTTTTGATGTGACGCTTCCGAAACCGTGTGAATAACGGACCGGGAAATCACGATTTGGTGTCGTTATCGTCGTTTTTTGGCAGGACGTGGGGTTTGGTCTCGGTATCGGCGTCGTCGATCTGACCCTTGACGTCGTGCAGGCCCTTTTTGAATTCGACGATGCTCTGGCCGAACGCGCGGGCGATTCCGGGAAGACGTCTTCCGCCGAAGAGCAACAGCGCTGCCCCGGCGATAATGATCCATTCAAATCCGCCGGGCAAACCGAAAATTGCTAGTGTCGTATGGTGCATCCGCGTGCTCCGAAGCCAGGTTGCCTTTGGGGAATTATCGACCCGCGGGATGATACCTTCGCAACCAAAATCGGTCAAAAAAATTCAATTATTTCCGGCAGAGCTGATTCTTCAGGCGGGAGAGGACACCCGGTGGGACCAGGTCCGCCAACCGGTGGATCTCGCCACCGCCCAATTCCACGATCTGCTTGATGAGGGTACTGGACGTCAGGGCGTTTCGATCGCTGGCCATCAGCACCACGGTTTCGACGTCGCCGACCATCATGTTGGCGTTGGCGAAGTTGAGTTCGTCGCGAAGATCGTGTGAGTCGCGAATACCGCGAACGATGATGCCTGCGCCGACTTCGTGGGCGAATTTCATGGTCAGACCCTCGTAGGCACGGACCGTGACGTTTTCCACTTCCCGTGTGATCTCGCGCATCATTTCCACGCGTTCGTCGGTCGGGAACATTTCGTGTTTTTCGGGGTTTTTTCCGACGCCGACCACGAGCTTGCCGAACAGGCGGGCGGACCGCTGGATAATGTCCAGATGGCCAAAGGTGGCGGGGTCGAATGTGCCAGGGAAAACGGCGATGCCGGGTCGCATATCTGTCATGCCGGTCCTCGATTCATGGTCGCACTTCGCGACGGGGCATTGTGGACCGGGATGACTGAATGAGCAACACGGGCAGTCAAACGCGAATCCGGGAAAATCGAGTCTGACTCGCCCGACGAATCAGATCGCAATCATTCGGACTTGTTAAACCAGCGACGACTATTCCATCGCCAACGTGACCGGAGCCGTTGAATCATCCCGGTCGTTCCGAACGTTGACGTTGGCTGCTTTCCGGGTTGGCTTCCAGACGCGGACGTCGGTGATTTCGACATCGACGGAAAGATTCGACCGCTCGGATTTTGTGGCGATCCAGAACGAGTCGGCGGAGAAGACACGTTTCGCGTCAGGGAGCAGTGGACCACGCCAATCGCGATCGCCCGCGATGGGTGAGGCTGCCCATTCGTTGAAATCGGCGATTGGGTTGCCGTGTTCGTTCAGGACCACGACACGCATTGAGAGCATTGAGACGACCTCGGGCCCGGTGTTTCTGACCTCGATGATCGGGCATCGTCCGCGACGACCTGATCCGAATTCGGGCATGGTCGCGGTGACTTGAATGTGGTCGGCGTACTCGGGTCGCCGTTCGTCGGAAAGTACGTCGCCCACGATCGGCGGCAAGGCGGCAATTAGTTCGGGCATATCGCCGACAAGATTGCGTGCGAATTGCATGAGGTTATCGGACTTTCGGTCAGCGATGTTCAGGCCGTAGAAACCAATTCCTGCTGTACAAATAACGCCGACGACAACAATCGCGGAAACACCTGCGACGAGGGTACTGAAAAACCCGCGAGCCGGTTTGATTGATTCCCGTTCTCCCTGATTCCGAAACATGATCGCATCTCCTTACCCCTGTAAACGGGGACCAAAGGTTTTGGACTTAACACCCTGAAATTCGGGGCAGGAGTGGAAATATTTTCGGGAAATCCGCATTCTGATCGGATTCGGGATTGATCGCCTAACTCCGTTTCAGCACTGACGTTACGGATTATTGCCTTTTTTCAGTGTTTCGCGCGATTTTGCGAGCAATTCATTGAATCGGGGGATGGGAACGAACTCGGCGTGGCCATCCGCGAAACCGACGACGGTTCCTTCGTTTCCGTGGTTTTCGGGATGTTCGTAAATGACGACCGTTTGGCCTGGGTCTGGGATATTTTGACTGCCCGCGGCGAGATAGACGTAGGAGTTGCGATTGCGGGTTTCGAGGGGTGAGCGGAGCATTTTTTTCACTACGGAACCCTCGTCGATGAGCGATTCAAGTGACGGTGGAAATTGGTCGTTGTGGTCGTTGGCGTAGATGTGGCAAGCCATGAGGAGGCCCCGAACGTTGGCCATGCTGACGGTTCGTTTGGCCAGGGTTCGTGCGCGGGACAGACTTGGGATCAGGATCGAAGCTGTCGCACCCATTGCGAATGGGACGGCGACGGCGGCCATCTCGATTGGAAACGGACCGGTGGAGACGATCAGAACGCCGTCCTTGTCGCTCGAATACGTTGCGACGTCGCCGAACAGATCGGCGGTCAGGTCATTTCTGCCTGGGAGCAGGCCTGGACTGATGTCGATGCCCTCGGCTCCCAGTTGTGCGGCGGCCATGGTCGAGAGGGGTAGCAGCAGGCTGTAGAGGTTGCCGGCGAGGGCTTTCGTGTCGGTGTAGACAATGGTGGTGGGGTTTTTGGGCAGGCGTTTCAGGCCATTCTGAAAGTCGGGATTGTCGGTGATGGACCTGGCTGCGTCGCCGGTGAGCAGGTGGTCGACGGCGTGGGTGACGATTTGTGGGTAGAGCGCGAGGATGAGATAACCGTCGTGGGTTGTCCATGCGGGTGCGACGGGAATGGGTTGTCCCTTGAACGCGAGATGTCGGACGGTGTGTCCCTTGTATTGTTGTTCCTGAATGGCAATCGACACATCGGGGATTTCGGTATCGATCATGCGAACGAGGCGGGTGACTATTTGCTCGATGCCATCGGTGTCTGACGATTCGATCATGAGGGTCAGCCCCGTGACGGCAATTCCACCCGCACTCGGCGAGACGTAGGCGATCCATCCGCCGTCGAATTTGGCGAGAATATCATCGCGGATGCGCAGCCCGATTTGACCCTCGACCTTTGCGATGCCGTTCTTGAATTGTCCGTTCTGGTCCGGGCCAATTGCTGAAACGACGTGGGCGATGCCATCGTAAATGTCGGTCAGTCTGAAATTGGCGATTTTTGCGAACACGGCGTCGAACGGGACCATCCGGAGTTGCTCGTCGGAGACGGGTTTCTGGTGCATCCACTTGGGAAGGCCGTTATTCGGGGGAAGCGCGATGAACATCGATTGTCGAAAACGGTCGCGATCGACCTGTATGGTTGTGGTGACCGAATGTAAACGGTCGAACGATGCGGCGTTCAACGCGTTTTCGATCATCGGTGGGAACGTTTCGCTTTGGGTCATCATTTTCCAGACGTCGCGGGCCTGTTCGAGGATGGTAGCGGTGTCGAGATGCGAGATCATGATGTTTCGGCGATTTTGTGTGCCGATTTTCTTCATGGCTGCGACGAATCGCCGGTCTTTTGAGACGACGGGACCGTTGCCGTTCAGGGCGGCGAAAACCTTTGCGGGCGTATCGGTGCCGAGCATCACGAGAAACACGTCGTCGACAATGCCGTAGCGGACGATTGAAATGAACGGGATGACGATGGTTTTGAGAGACCTGCCGTCGATTTCCTCCTGCGTGGCGGGTGGCAGTCCCACTTTTTCGAGGATTTTTTCGATACCGGTCCTGAATTCGTTGGCGGATTCGGTGTCGCCGGCGAAATCAATCGCGAGGACTGCTTCGGGTGCGGGTCCCCGATCGGACATTGTGACGCCGAGCACGTCGATGGCGACGCGATGGTGCCACAGGATGTCGGCCAGTTCTAGCGCTCGATCGAGTGTCTCGGCTTCGCCTTCGGCGGCGGCTTCCTTTCGAGCGTTCAGGGTGATGATGCGTGTCAGTTCGCTGATGAATCGCTTAACTGCGGGTCGCTCGACGATTTTTCCGAATGGTGTTTCCCCCTCGGCTGTTTTCAGTTCGTCGTAACCCGCCCATTCGATGTAGATGGCGGCGTTTCCGGGCAGGCGGTCTGCCAACGGGGCTGCGATTGTTGGGGCGACGCAGGCCAAAAACACGGTCATGAATGCTGTCATTGGGAATTGGGTACGTTTCATCGTTCTGCTCCACGTTTCATTCATTGTTGATGTCCAGCTCTGCAAGGATGGTTTCCCTGGCGGCGATCATTGACCCGGTGACGCGTGCACCGGCGGCGACTTTATGACCTCCACCTCCCAGTCTCTGCGCAACGGCGGCGACGTCCACCCTTCCTTTGCTTCGCAAACTCATCTTGATTATTTGCTGATCGTCTGATTTTTGTTCGACCATCAATACGGCGACCTGTACGTCGGACATGCGCAGGGCGTCGTTGACAATATCCTCGGTGTCGAGGTGTGTTGTGCCGGTTCGGGTGAACATTTCTTCGGTGATCGGCATGATGGCGATTCTGCCATCGTCGTGCAGTTCTGTGGCGGTCAGGGCGGCGGCTCGCAATTTGAATCGGTTGGGCGACTCGGATTCGTAGATTCGCCGGTAGATCCGATCGGGTTCGATTTGGGATTCGAGCAGGTCTGCTGCGGCGCGGTGTGCGCGAGCGTCGGCGTTGGAGAATCTGAACCACCCGGTGTCGGTGGCGATTCCGACGAACAGGGCTGTGACGACGCGGGAATCGCGTTTCAGGCCGACGCATTTTGCCCATTCGTGCAGGATGATGCAGGCGGCGGAGGCAGAGGTGTCGACCATTTCGATGTCGGCGAGTGGGTCTCGCGTGACATGGTGGTCGATGGCGATGATGGGTTTGGTCGCATTGGTTTTGACTGTTTTCAACCAGTTGGCGGCTGGCGCGAGTTGATTGCAGGAGCAGGTGTCCATGATGATGACGCCGTCGGATTCGTCGGCGGTGGACTCGTCCCAACCGATGGTCATGTCCGAGCCTGTCAGCCATGTGTAGCGGGTCGGGATTTCATCGAAGACGCAGACGATCGGGGTTTTGCCGGCGAGGGTCAGCATGGTGTCCATCGCGATCAACGATCCGAGGGCATCGCCGTCGGGTCGCTGGTGCGACAACAGGAGCGGTTGCTGCATGGTTTTGATGGTGTTCCAGACTTCTTGAGCATTTGGCAAATCGGTCAATGGATTATTCCTGTGCGAGTGGTCCTGATTGGGATGGAAAATCGTCAAAGGGTGGTTGCAGGCCATGCTGTCTGATGGCCTGGATATCCTTTGCGATTTGTTGTTTCAGTTCGTTGGCTGATGGGAATTTCTTCTGTTTTCGAATCCACATACCGAATTCGACACGGATCGTTTCGCGGCTGATCGTGCCCTGATAATCGACGAGGTGGGCTTCGATTTTGCGCTCGTCGCCGCCGAATGTCGGGGTTGTTCCGATGCTGATACCGGCGAGGTGTCTCGATCCGTCGGTGAGGATGGCTGCCCCTGCGTAGACGCCGTCGGCGGGGATGAGTTGATCGACGTGGCCTAGGTTTGCGGTTGGGAAACCGAGATTTTTGCCGCGTCCTGCGCCGGAGACCACTGTTCCGCAGATCGTGTAGGGTCTGCCGAGACAGAGCGCTGCCCTGCCGACGTGACCTGACGAGATGAGTCGTCGAATGACCGAGCTTGAGATGGGCGTGGTTTGGTCGTTGTCGATCTGGAGCCTGACCGGGTCGATGATGCAGGCCTGGTAATTGTGGTGATGTCCAAGTTGGGCGAGAAGCTCCGGGGTTCCGCGTCGGTTCTTGCCGAATCGGAAGGTTGCGCCCTCGACGATATGTGTGGGGTTGCACTTGCGGCAGATGAATTCGATGAATTGTTCAGCCTGGATGGCGAGGAGATCGGGCGTTGTTTTGGCGACAATCAGTACCGACACTCCGAAATTCTCCAGGAGGCTGGCCTTTTCTGAGATTGTTGACAATTTTTCGGGGGCGCGTTCGGGTCTGAGAATCGAAAGGGGATGGGGGTCGAAGGTGAGCAGGACGAGTGGCGCGTGGTCGGCAGCGGCGAACAGCGCGCCTTGTGCGAGGAGCTGCTGATGCCCGCGATGCACGCCGTCGAAGTTGCCGATCAGCAGGACCGACTTTTCAAACGGTGTCTCGATTGCGTCCAGATCGTGGATTATTTTCACGGGTACCTCTTGCGACGAGTACATTGGCTGCTCGTCTGAACGATTGCGTTGTCGCGCGTCATCAGGATAAAAACGGAATCGCGACTTGGCAAACGGTTGACACGGAATCGGTGGCGTCGTGAGATGATGGTGATGGAACCGGATACATCCAATCAGGACCGTGGGGCGATGGTGGACGTGGTGCTCGTGGTGGACGATTCGGCGCTCACGCAGCTGAGACCTGTCATTCGTCATCTGTGCGTTGGGCTGGTGGATTTGAGTGCGCGGGTGCGTGTGTTGACGTCTTCCGAGGCGGGCAGGCCACTTGGACAACTCGGTCCTGTCGAGCTGTTGGTTCATCAGGAGCTTAACTGGCCTTTCAGGAAGAATCGGTTCAAGCGGATTGTGGATTTCCTGACGCCGAGGCCTCCGAATGTGATTTACGGGATTTCGGCGGGTTCGTATGGTCTGACGAACGATCTGGCTGATTGCCTTGATATTGATTATGTCGTTCAGGTAACGTCGCGAACGGATGTTGTGGAGGTTGAGCGGTTGGGTCGTGATCGTCTTGGGCATGTGATTGCGGCGAGTGAGCCGCTCATGTCGATGTGCCGGAGTCAGGCGATGGTTTCGGAATCGCTGTTGACACGGGTGAGGCCCGGTGTGCTTCGGGGATCGGAAAACACCTGTTTCGACGGCGCGTTGGAGACGCCGACGGCGTTGTGCACGACGCCGTTACGAAGCGATTGCGAGATTGAAGTGCTGATCGAGGCGTTGTCGATTGTTCGCGATCGCGGGTTGATGTTGCTGCTGTTCCTTATTGGTGAGGGGCCTTACGAATCGGGGTTGCGTAAACTGGTTGTCGAACGGAAGCTGACCGATGTCGTCACGTTTGCGAGACCGACGGCAGATGCGACGAAAATCATGCGTGCGGCGGATATGTTTGTGTTGGCACCCGGTGACGATCATGTTGCGGCGAGGCCTCTGCAGGCGATGGCGAGCGGAACCGTGGTGGTGTGTTTTGCCGATGGTGTTGATGATTTTCTCCTGCCCGGGGATACGGCGGAGACTTGCGAAAAACCCACGGCTGAGGCACTTGCGAGCGCGTTTGAGGCGCTGTTGAAAGACCGTCAACGGGCGCGGGAAATCGCTGATCGTGCTCGGGCGTATGTCAAGGCTCATCATACGATGAGTGGCATGGCTGAAACGACGATGGACGTACTCAAGCGTGTGGTGAACAAACATCGCAACATTCCGATTGGGCGGTAGATGCCTCCAACCGACCAAACCGCGCGTGCCGACGCCCTTTGTCGTGATCTTGGCAGCAGAATCAGCGGTGCGGTTCGATTCGATCGTCTCTATCGCACGCTGTATGCGACGGATGCGAGCATTTACGAGATCGTACCGACCGGGGTTGTGCTGCCGCGGGATGTCGATGATGTGATCGCGACGGTGAATTGCTGTCGTAAATATGATGTTCCGATGGTGGCGCGTGGGGGTGGGACGGGCTTGACGGGGGGGGCGATCGGTGGCGGGGTTCTGATCGATTTTTCGCGGTTCATGACCGGGGTTTGGGAGGTTGATCCTGACGGACGATCCGTTCGTGTGCATCCGGGCGTGGTGCTTGACGAGCTGAACGCTCAACTCGTCGAACATGGTGTTTTCTTCGCACCGGACCTGTCGACGAGCAGTCGAGCGACGATCGGCGGAATGATTGCGAACAATGCGTGCGGGGCGCATTCGGTTCTGTTTGGTCGAACGGTGGATCATGTTGTCGAATTGACGGTCGTGCTGTCAGACGGCAGCGTTGTTCGATGGCCCCACGATCAGACGAATGGTGATGGGCGGCGGGCTGAAATCGACCGTCAGGTGAACGATATCGTTACCGGGGTTTGCGACGACATTCGCGCGCGATATCCGAATATTTTGCGGAAGAACGGCGGGTATGCGCTGGATCGTGTGCTCGGCGTGCGAGACCGTCTTGGTGTTGGGACGCTGATTTGCGGTAGCGAGGGGACACTTGGCGTCGTTGTCGAAGCCAGGCTGAAGCTAACGAACGTGCCTCGGTGTCGGGGGTTGGTGCTCGTTCATTTTGACGATTTGTTTGCTGCTCTGGATGCGACACCCGTTTTCCTCGAATACGAGCCTGCTGCGATCGAACTCATCGACCGTTTGATTATGGAGGCTGCCCTGCGTGACCCAAGCCTCAAGGGTGATCTTGGTTTTGTCACGCCGCAAACGCAGGCGATCATGGCCATCGAATGGTTCGCCGATACCGAAGCTGATTTGCGAGATCGGATCAACGGGTTTGTGGACGATATGGGCCGTCGCTCGATCGGATTTCTGCGTCAACCGATGTTTGACCTGCGACAGCAGCACACTGTATGGGAAATGAGAAAACGTGGGCTTGGGTTGCTGATGTCGCGCGCCGGTGACGTTCAGCCTTATGCGTTCGTTGAAGATAGCGCCGTCCCGCCGGAGCGATTGGGAAGCTACATTCGCGAGTTCAGGACGATTCTTGACGAAGAAGACATCCCGGAGGCTGCCTACTACGCCCATGCGAGCGTTGGTGTCATTCATGTTCGCCCTGCGTTGAATCTCAAGTCGGCGAGGGACATCTCGCGCATGCAGAGCATTGCCGACCGGGTAAGCGATCTGGCGTTGCGATACGGTGGTGCGATGACGGGTGAACACGGTGACGGACTGCTGCGGTCCTGTTGGCTTGAGAAGATGTATGGTCGGCGGATCGTGGATGCGTTTGGACGCGTGAAAAACGCGTTCGATCCGCAGGGGTTGTTCAATCCCGGAAAAATCGTTGATCCGTTGCCCATGACGGAACATTTGCGGTACGGGAGCGATCACGAAACGATTCAAATCAAGACGGGATTGGATTTCTCCCCGCACAGCGGCCTCGCGAGTCTGGCGAACATGTGCAGCGGGGTTGGGCAATGCCGACAGAAACTTGTCGGAACGATGTGTCCGTCTTTCCAGGCCACCGGTGACGAGATGCACACGACCCGTGCACGGGCGAACGCCCTTCGGTCTGCGCTGAGCAATCGCGGGCTGATGGACGGGCTGGACGATCGGGCACTCGACGAGGTCATGGACCTGTGTCTCCAGTGCAAGGCGTGCAAAACGGAATGCCCGACCGGCGTCGACATGGGTCGGATGAAAAGCGAATGGTTGTCGCGACGTCATCAAACGGTGGGTATGTCACCCGGGAACCGTGCGGCTGCTCATGCGCCGCGTTTTCTGGCAATGGTAAGTCGCGTGCCGAGACTGGCCAACCTGGTGATGCAATCCCGACCGGCTCGCGGATGGGCGGAGAAGAGGCTTGGGTTCGATCGGCGCATCCGCCCTCCCAGGCTGGCGACGAAAACGTTTCGCCAATGGTGGCGACAACGCCGCGGTCCCGAACATCTGCAACCCGGTCTTGCGAACCCGGTTGTCTATCTCGTTGACACATGGGCCAACTTCTGCACACCGAGCGTCGCGATCGCAACGGTTCGGGTTCTGGAATCGGTTGGGTTTCAGGTCATTGTTCCGGTGCTCGAATGCTGTGGCAGAACGTTGATCAGCCAGGGACTGCTTTGCGAGGCGAAGACCGCAGCGACGGCGAATGTGTCGAGACTGCTACCGTACGCGAAGCGTGATATTTCCATCGTCGGGTCTGAACCGGGCTGTTTGTTCACGTTGGCTGACGAATATCCCGCACTCCTCGGTTCGACCGCGGCAGCCGTTGTTGCGAGCCGTGTCGAGATGATTGAGACGCTTGTGACACGCGTGGCGAAAACCGGCGACATCTCGATTCCGTTCAACGAGCAAACAATCTGCCTCAAGCTACACGGACATTGTCATCAAAAGGCGATGATCGGTATGCAGGACGCACTGGAGATGCTGCGTTTGATCCCTCACTGCCAGGTGGCGGAAATCAACAGTGGTTGCTGCGGTATGGCGGGTTCATTCGGTCACGAAGTCGCTCATTATGACATTGCCAAAACAATCGGTGAACAAAGGCTTTTCCCCGCGATACGACAACGCGGCACCTGCGACATTGCTGTCTGGGGTTTCAGTTGCCGATGTCAGATTGCACACCATACGGATGTTACACCGCGACACGGGGTTGAATGGTTTGCGGACGCGTTGCGATAACACGGTGAAGGGCTGATTACGCCGAAGCCAACTGATCCTTCGCAAGGGTCAACAGCAGGCTGTCCATGGTCATGCGATTGTTGACACGCCCAGCCAGCGTCAGGAAATCGGGTTCGGAAATGTTCAGGAAGGCCTCGACGACACGCGGGTCGAAATGCGTTCCCGAATCGTCCCGAATTATTGTGACGGCCTTTTCGTGCGACATGGCCTTCTTGTAGGGACGTTCGGTTCGAAGGGCATCGTAGACATCCGCCACCGCGAAAATCCGGGCTTGAACGGGAATGTCGTCACCTTCCAGCCCTTCGGCATATCCGCCGCCGCCATACTTTTCGTGGTGATAACGCGGGATCAGATGAGCTTCGCCGAGACCGGAAACCTCGCCAAGAATGTCCTGCGAGATGCTGACGTGACTGTTCATCAGCTCCCGTTCCTCGACCGTCAGCAACCCGGTTTTGAGCAGGATGTTGTCCTGAATACCGATCTTGCCTATGTCGTGGAGCAGCGCGCCGTAGTACAGATCAACGTACATGTCACTATCGACACCATATTCAAGGGCGATGCGCATGGTGTAGGCGGTGACGCGAAGCGAATGGCCTGCGGCTGCGTGCTCTCGTGCATCCAGCGATCGCACGAGTGCCCCGATCATGTCCTCGCGTGACTGGGCAATCTCGTCGTTTCGCGCCTGCAACGCGGACTCCAACATGGACTGCCACTTGTTGATGTGTTCCTGCAGACGATTGTTTTCCACGCGCAGTGCAAACTCACGCGACCCTTGTCGAGCAGCCGCCAGAAGCTCCACCGGTTGAACGGGGTATTGCAACGAAACGTGGACGTCATCATTGTTGATCGCGGCGTTGACACTACCCTGATCCTCGAACGAGGCTGTCAGAATTCTGAATATCAAAGGGTTCGTATGTGCCACGTTGGCAAGCAATTCGATGCCATTACCGTCGGGCAGATTCAGATTGCAAACCAGAACGGCGAATTCCTTTTCCCCGATGAGTGTGCGTGCGTCGTCGCGTGTCGCGGTCTCGGTTGTGCGAAACCCGTTTTTGCCCAACTCAGCCGCGAAATTCGTCCGCCGACTCGAATCGTCATCGACCAGAAGAACCTCGTTTGACCATGTGCCTGTTGTCGAATCAACGAGTGTCACAGCACCCCCCGGAACAGCCGAATGCTTCCCCGCCTGAATCGGAGGGGCGTTTCGATCATGATAGAACTCTTATCGCCTCGCGAGCGGTGGTGCTCAAGCAGAGAACGCAATCGACGGGGTTGATCGCGACCATCACCGGGCGGTCAGCCCATAAAATCCATCGATTGGCTAGTGCGCGACCCGAATTCTCAATCCCCTGGGCACGAGAAGTCGCTCCGCCAATTCAAACAGTCCCTGCACCATCAGGGCCAATAACGCTGCGGGCACCGCTCCCTCGAGGATGAGCCGATAATCATCCAGTCGGATTCCGGTCATGATTGGCTGTCCGTATCCACCCGCGCCGATCAGCGCGCCGAGCGTCGCAAATCCCACGTTGATGACAGCGGACGTCTTGATCCCCGCCAGAATCATCGGGGACGCCAGCGGTAATTCCACGAGTTTCATTCGCGCACCCGCGCCGAGTCCCAGCGCGGTGGCTGACTCGCGAAGGGTGGCTGATACGTTGGTAATACCGGTGGCGGTGTTGCGAACGATCGGAAGCAGGCTGTACAGGAACAATGCCACGATCGCGGGCGCGGCGAATCCATCCGCACCCGCCCATCGGACCGGTTTCATCAGAATGACCAACAGCGCCAACGACGGAATCGTCTGCACAATCCCGCAGGCTCCGATAATCACCTGTCCCGGACCGGGTTTCATGGCTGACACAACGCCCAGCGGTATCGCAATCAGAATGGCAGCCCCGAGCGAGATCCCGACGAGCGTCAGGTGGTCCAGGGTCGTATGCATCAGGCGCTGCCCAAGCGTCAACACTTCGATTTCCGTCTCTACGCCCAACTCTTCGGTCACGAATTCGGCACCCACGACCGTTTCAGGCTCGCCATGGAGCTTGACGCGCGCGTTCATCGCAACCATTCGAGATTGCGATATCGATCCACTCAGCTTCCGCAACGCATTCAGTGCGGTCGGTTCGATGTCATCGCGAACGAGAAAGACGGCGTCGTACCGCGGGAAATAGTGCAGATCGTCCTCCAGCATGGCGAGGCCATATTCTTCAATCTCAGCGTCCGTGGTGTAGATATCGATCACATCCAGCGTACCGTCCACAATACTTCGATAGGCGAGATCATGGTTCAACCCGCGCACGTTGGCGGGTGTCAGCCCGTACGTTTTCGACAGTCCAGGCCAACCGTCGCCACGGGCCATGAATTCATTGCTGAATCCGAACGAAAGGTCGGGATGCTTGCGAAGGTCGGAAACGGACATCACGTTCAACCGCCGGGCGTTGTCCTTCAACATGCCCATCGCATAGGTATTGTTGAACCCGAGAGGTCCGACCATGACGATGCCCACCTCTGCCAGCGCTTCGGACAGTGCGTCGTCGTTTTCGATTGATTGGCCAGCCAGTATCTCCTGAATCAACGTTCCGGTGTATTCCGGATAGGCATCCAACTGCCCCGCGAGCAGCGCCTGCCACAGAATCCGGGTCCCGACGATCTCACGGCGATGTTCGACCGACAGACCTGTATCACGAACCAGGTGCGTCGCGATTTCACCCAGAATGACAGACTCGGTGAACGATTTGGAACCGATGCGAACGTCCGCGCGGTCCTCACCACATGCAACCGCGACGAAAACCAACAGCACCGCAACACACGGAAGAATGGTTCGCGTCAAACGCACGGTCACGCCTCCAATCCACGCATCACGTCCACCGCCTGCCTTTGAGCTTGCACGAACTTGGTTACGAATGGTTCTGCGGGTCTTCGGAGCAGGTTTATCGGTTCGTCCGCCTGAACAATTCGCCCTTCGCGCATCAGCACAATCCGATCCGCAAAAAAGACCGCCTCCGACATGTCATGCGTGACCAGCACCAACGTCTTCTTGAGTGAATCAAAAATGCGTTTCAGGTCCGACTGCAAATCCGCACGAATCAACGGATCGAGCGATCCCAAAGGCTCATCGAGCAACAAAACCTCCGGGTCAAGCATCAACGCGCGCATCAGACTCACCCGTTGTCGCTGCCCGCCCGACATTTCCACCGGATATCGATCCAGCGTTCCAACCTCCAGTCGGGTCAACTCAGACAGCGCCCCAACGCGGTCACGAATCTCGTTCGCACCGCGCCCGCAATGTCGCGCCATCAACGCCACGTTTTCATACGCGGTCAGATGCGGAAACAACCCCCCGTCCTGAATCACATACCCCATGCGCCGCCGCATCGATTCGGACGTTTCCGCCGACACAATTTCGCCGTCGAACCGGACCACACCGCAATCGGGCAGGATCAACCCATTGAACGACCTGAGCAGGGTGGATTTCCCACAGCCGCTCGGTCCGATAAGCACGACCGTCTCACCGTCGCCAATCGACAGCGAAATATCGTTGATTGCGATATGACCGCCAAACGACTTTGTCACGCCCTTCAACGAAAATACAGGTTGATCACGATTCGTCATGAAACTCAGGACCACCGATCGACGCGGAAACGTTGAAACCACCTGGTTCCGTCCAGCCGGTCGCATGGTCAGTCGCATCGCGCGCGTTGTCAATCCGACGCTGCGACACCATAAAAAAACACCCGCGCCGTCGTCCGATATGACGCCATCTGGCGAGCTTTCAAATGACCCTGTCCCGGAAAGGAACTGGTTTCAGGCGATCGAAGCGCATTTCGTCGGTCCGTCGCGAACGTCCGCAGTTCAAGGCTGCTCCCGATCATGCCGAGCCTTTGATTGTAGACTATCCCGAGGCACCTGACTTGCGGTGCGCGGGCGGCTTCCACGGGCATAACGGGTAACAACATGAGTACGTCGAACGCCATCGAAAGCTCCTCCTCGCAGACAGTTAACGTCAAAAGCCTTCGTCCCGGTACACGTCTGCAACAGCATCTGTTCGATGGATCGGGCGTTCTCCTTTTGGCAGCCGACACCGAAATCACCCCGCGATTTCTGGAGTTGTTGAAACGACGGGGTGTTCGCACCGTTCAACTCCGCGAAGCCCAGGAGGAAACCCCCCGATCAGGCCGGACCTACAACTTCCAAAAATCGCTGTCCGGGAAAAAATCCTCCGACGACAAGGAACGCGCTGCAACACCGGAACAGTCGTCCGACGCGACGCCCGAGGCAACACTCGACGCTATCCTCGATTCAGCCCCCATCGTCAGCACATCTGCAGAACCCCGGGTCGATCAGAAGACAGAGGAACACAACAAATTCATTGCCCGCGCAGAAGAAGGCGTGCAGGCGTTTGAGCAAGCCACCCATACCCTCGACGAAATCAGCAGCAAACTGCTCCGCGGGGTCACGCTCTCCAGTGACACCATCCATCAGACGGTTGAGCCTTTCACCGAGATGCTCCTCGATGATGCCGACCTGCTGCCGTTGATCATGAGCATGCAGAAGGATCAGGATGAATACCTCTTCGAGCACTCGATGAACGTCGCCCTGATCAGTATGTCCATCGCCTCGAGACTCAGTTTCGATCGCAAAAAAATCACCGAAATCGGAATGTGCGGGTTTCTTCAGGACATCGGGATGCTCCGCGTACCACGCGAAATCCGCCTGGCCCCTCGCGCGCTCACGGACAGCGAGATGTACGAAATACGCTGCCATCCGGGGCACACCGCCGCAATTTTATCCGGGATGCGTGACGTACCCGAAGCAGCCAGACTGGTCAGCTATCAGGTTCACGAGCGCAACAACGGAACGGGGTATCCCGCACAACGATCGGGCATGTACCTGCACCCGTTTTCCAAGATCGTCGCCATCGCAGATACCTACTCCGCCATGGTCCGTCCACGACCCCATCGTGGTGCGTTCACACCTTACGAAGCCGCCCGAAACACCCTCATTGAAGTCAAAAACGACCGATTTGACGGGGATTTCGTGCGCGCATTTCTCGATTCCGTCTCAATGTTTCCGATCGGCAGCAAGGTGCTGCTCAACGAGAGCACGATTGCACGCGTCGTCCGAGCCAACAAGGGAATTCACACCCAACCGATCGTGGAGGAACTAACCCCTGATGGAAAACCGACGGCGAAACTCATCGATCTGTCATCTTCGGAAAAACTCAATATCGTAGACGTCCTGTAGGCGTCGAAACACCGGCTACGGAATGGTCCCCGCTCCTTCAAACGCGCGCTGAAACACCGCGAAATCGCGCCAGTCAACGTCCCCGTCTCTTTCAAAATCAAACCGTTCGCACCCGTCCCCAGGCCGAACACCCGGATCGCCCCGACATGCGTCAAACAACGCAAAATCAAAAACGTCCACGTCCCCATCACCATCTCCATCGCCCAGCCCCCCACCAAACCGCGTCTGAAACACCGCGAAATCCAGCAGATCCACGTCGAGGTCCCCATCGAGGTCCGCACACACGCAGGCCATCGCAACCGGACCGCCACCTGCCCCCGTTACACAATCTCCAAGAAACGAGAAATCCCGCAAATCCGAATCCCCATCCAACTTGCAATCCCCCAACCCGTCGACATTTCGCAACGTCAACGCTCGCGACAACGCCTCAGCAAACACCGACGTTGCCCCCTCGCGATTGAACACCGTCACCGCGCGCGACCGCGATTCGGCAAACACAACATCGCTGCCCTCGGTATTGAACAGCGTGACCGCCCGCGACAGAACCTCACCAAACACGATTTCCTCAGCCTCAAGATTGGCGATCGTTGCAGATCGCGAAATCGCTTCTCTGTGAACCGGAATGGAGCCGTTCCGATTGAACACCGTATACGAACGCGAAACAGCCTCCCTGAATGCTGGCGTCGCTCCGGTGCGGTTGAACACCGTGTAAGGGCGTGACAAAACCTCGACAAACACCACCGGTGGACCATCCGACAAGGGCGCTGCCCCGACGGTGATGATCGCCACCGTCAACACAAACATCAATGTCCACCGAAACGATTTCACACGCCCCTCCAAACAACGAAAAACGGTCCGATTTTCTACGGAGTCCAGTTTGCCCGCAGTTGGATATCAGCCCGCCCCTGAGACAGCGTGATCCCGGCTGTCGTCGTCGAGGAATTGAATGTTCCAGCCAACGGATCGGATGTAAACCTGAACGGTGTTCCGTTGGCGCGCGCGACCAGAACGAGAACCGTCGTCCCGGGCGGAACAAACCGTGCGGCAATATCGACCGTGTACGTCGTGCCACCGGTCACCTCGGCATCCGTCGTCGTCACGCGCGCGTCGGGGTCGTCCGAAACCGAAAATACAACCCCCAATTCGTTTCGCACCGACACAACCGTCAGTTCGGGAGCAAGGCTCGCAAACACCTGGCCTGGCGCGAAGCTGACCGACGTATTCGGTGTGGTTGTCCCACTGAACGTAATCTCCGGTGCTTCAAACCGAATTCGACCGTCCCCACCGTTGTCGCCTTCCGTTGCTCCGGGTGCGACCAGTGATCCACCCCCTGAAATCCGATTGGCGACGAGTCGAATCGCCCCACCACTGCCTGACCCGACGTCTGTGTTGTCGTCGGCGGCTGACCCACCGCGGGCGGATACCTCCCCTCCCGCGTTGATGATCACGCCCGCATTGGACCCGATCAGAATCGCACCTCCACCAGCTCCTCCCCCGAAATCGGCATTGGATCGACCACCGCCCCCCGATCCGCCGATCAGCGGTACGATGGCTTCCTGACCATACGAATCCCCACCGTTTCCACCGAATCCACCCGTACCGAATCCACCACCGTCTCCGGTCCCGCCACCACCGGGTCCAAACCCACCCGAACCCGCCACACCCGAAAACCCAACGCCGACCCCACCGGCAAACCCTCCCGGACCCGGCTCGGCGTACGCCCTGCCTGACACCGGCGACCCATCGTCACCATCCAGAACCACATGACCGTTGATCACAACATCTCCGGTTGCCAACCAGACCACCGGGGCTCCCTTTGGATGATTCACAAACCGTACCGTCGCATTCGCGCCAATCGCAACGGTCGTGTACTTGAATACGACAGCCCACCTGACTGCGTCGTAGACCCCGTTGCCGGCAACCGGGCTTGGCGAGGTCCATTCCGCATTGGCTGCGCTGCCCAGATCAATCACCACGTCCTGTCCGGGCGCGACCGTCAGCACACCATCCGATCCGTCCGAACCACTATCGAACTGCCCCAACGCCGTCGCCGACGTCATCGCAGCCATCAAAACCCACACACACATTCGATTCATCATGACACCGCTCCTGACACACCTGGCTGGACAAGACCCACTCGTCTGTCAACTTTGTTTAACGATCAAAAACTTGCAACCCCTCGCCCGCAATGCCATCATGCCGTCGGGGTCGGCTGTCGGGATCGCAGGATTCGCAACCGACCATGATAATCGCCCTCGAGCAGAGATCATACTGTCGAATTCATGAATCAACGCATCGACGAACAAAAACAGGGGTCACTAACGCTCATCAGAGGCTGCATGTTCAGTCGCAAGACGACCCGGCTGATCGAGCGCGTCGAACGTGCTCAAAAAAACAACCAGACCACCCTGACCATCAAACACGCGATGGATGCCCGATACGCCGACCAGCAAATCATGACCCACGACGGCCTGTCAATCCCTGCCACAAGCGTCACCCACGCAAACAACATTCCGTCGCCGGCCATCCGTTTGGGGCTTCTTGCCATCGACGAAGCCCATTTTTTCGGACCATCACTCGTCCCCGTCGTCGACCATTTCCTCGCACAAGGCACCGATGTCGTCGTCACCGGCGTGGACCTCGACGCAGAAGGACGCCCGTTCCCGCCCATGCCCGAACTCGAAAACCGCGCGACAGAAATCATTCACACGCACGCCACGTGCGCCCGATGCAATGCACCCGCCTACTTCACACAACGGCTCGTCAACGACTCCGCCCCCGTCATCGTCGGCGGTGCCAATATTTACGAACCCCGTTGCAGGAACTGCTTCGTTCCAGTTTCATCAACCGACACGACCCAACGGAGCTGACATGGAATCCGCCCGCAGCATTTTCGGCATCTTCGCAATGATTTTCATCGCCTGGCTTCTTTCGTCGCATCGTCGCCGCTTTCCCGTTCGCATCGTTCTTGGCGGACTCGCGCTTCAACTCGCACTCGGACTGGTCGTCCTGCGAACCACCATCGGACGCGACGTCTTCACAGGCATCGCCCGACTTGTGACGACCGCCCTCGATTGCACCACTGACGGCGCACGCTTTGTCCTCGGCAACCTCGTCGATATCCAGCCCGACAATTGGGGCGCCGTCTTCGCAGCCACCGCCCTGCCGTCCATCATCGTCTTCAGCGCCCTCTCCGCCATCGGCTACCACCTTGGCATCCTGCAGTTCGTCGTCGGTATTGTCGCCCGCATCATGACACGCATCCTCGGCGTATCCGGCGCGGAAAGCCTTTCCGCCGCAGGCAACGTCTTCCTCGGACAAACCGAAGCCCCTTTGCTCGTCAGACCCTACATTAACAAGATGACACGATCAGAATTGATGGCGCTAATGGTCGGCGGTTTTGCCACGGTGGCTGGGGGTGTCCTTGCCTCTTACATCGCCATCCTTGGTGGCGACGATCCCGCGAAACGCATCGAGGTCGCAAGACATTTCCTCACCGCCTGCCTCATGTCCGCCCCCGCCTCCTTTGTCATCGCCAAGATCATGATCCCCGAAACCGAAATTCCCGAAACGGCGGGACAAGTTGAATCACACGTTGAAAAAGACGCCACCAATGTCATCCACGCTGCCGCCAACGGTGCAGCCAACGGACTCAAACTCGCCCTCAACGTCGGGGCTATGCTCATCGCATTTATCGCCATCATCGCCATGCTCGACGGCATGCTCTCCTACCTGGGCCAACTTTCCTTTGTCAAACCTGTCGTCACCGCGCTTGGCATGTCGGCACTTGACCTTCGCAACATCCTGGGCCTGCTGTTCTCGCCTATCGCCTACCTCATCGGCATTGACACGCACGAATGTCGGGCGTTCGGCAGTCTTTTAGGGACCGCCGTTGCATCCAACGAATTCGTTGCCTATCTCTCCCTCGCCGATCTGACGGCTGACAACCAGATATCAGAACGCGCAACCCGCCTTGCCATGTACGCACTCTGCGGATTTGCGAACTTCAGCTCCATCGCGATCCAGATAGCAGGTATCGGTGGCATCGCTCCGGAACGACGCGCGGACCTCGCCAAACTGGGGCTTCGCGCGATGTTCGGTGGCGCGATCGCCTGCTGGATGACCGCCGCCATCGCAGCCATTCTGACATGAATCGCACTTTTTCCGACGTGAACCGCCCACCAATGGTCGTCGTGCGCCGGGGTAACCCGTGCCAACCCAATCATCGGGTGGTTGTTGAGCGCGGGGTGTTGGAGTTTGAGTGTTCGGCGGTGTTGAAGGCGCTTTTCGCGCAGCAGCGGGCGATGGGGAAGAAATGATGGTTGCGTAGCCGGCGATGATGGTTGCGATTGCGGTGCGTGTTGTTGTGCGTTTCATTTTGCGTTGCTCCCTTTCCGGTTGGCGAAATTTGGGTCGCCTGTTCCCTACCCTTAATAACGTTGCAGGCGATCGGAGAAAAATTTTTGTTCGATCAGGTGCATGCGCGCGGCTAGAGGGGGTGCGGCGAAGTGGTGCTTTAATTTGGTTGGTGGAATTCGTGGCGTGTGTGACGGGGGTGATGAACCAGACGGATTTGGGGGGTGTCTGCCGTCGAATGGTTGTTGGTGGCGGCGGGTGGGAGCACATGCCCTACTGCCTGACGCCGGAAGAAAATGCACGAAAATCCGAAAAACCCCTTGACCACAAACAGCCCCTTCATGGATACATGGCTCCGAGGCGACAGAAGCAGAATCGGTGAGTGTCAATCCATGCGGAAGATAGCCGGCAAAACTCATACTGCGCGAATTCCTCGGATCCGCTCGCGCCTCAAGTGGCTCTGCCTCGCGGTGTGGGTGTTCATTGTTGCGGTTATGGTTGCGACTCTGTTCGGCTCGGTCCGTTGGGTTGCACATTGGAGGGCGTTGGATGCGGAGGGCCGAGTCGCCGGGGGTACAGTGGGCTTGGTGTTTCGCATGTTGAAGTTCATGCCGTCCGAATGGGCTACGTTTCAACCCCAGCCCTGGTGTTGGTACCCAAGGTGGAACAATGGCGGCGGCCCGATGTTTCTCCTAATCCCACTTTGGTGCCCGCTGGCCCCACTAACGCTAGTGCATCTTCACTCCTGGATATGCGGGTATAACCGTTTCAGTTTGGTGCGGGCGTCATCGGTCGTGAATTGCCAGCTCACTGGTTTCCCGGCACCGTTGCGGTCGCCCTCCCACGCGGCAACCTCCCTGACCAACG
>JAJDDT010000085.1 GCA_029260165.1 Phycisphaerae bacterium
CTGTATTTCACCGAAGACCTGTTCGACAAACCCCGCATCTGGCCCCCGATCAAGGCGCTGTTGGGCGGTGCGATGGTCGGAGTCATAGGCCTGTGGTTTCCCGAGATTTTCGGAGTGGGTTACGAAGCCATCGGCGACGCCCTCCACGGAAACATGGTCTGGCATATCCTGCTCGTCCTCGTCGCCGTGAAGATTATCGCCGTCTCCATCACGATCGGTTCGGGCGGCTCGGGTGGTATTTTCGCGCCTTCCCTGTTCATCGGTGCGATGGTCGGCGGCGCACTCGGAACCGTGATTCACTCCATCTGGCCCGAAAGCACCGCAGGCCCGGGCGCGTATGCCCTGGTGGGAATGGCCGCCGTCGTTGCAAGCACCACACATGCCCCCATCACCGCGATTGTGGTCATCTTCGAGCTGACGGCGGACTACAAAATCATGCTGCCGCTGATGATCAGCTCGATCATCGCCACACTTCTGGCAACGAAGTTGCAAACTGGCTCGATCTACACCATCAAGTTGCTGCGTCACGGTGTGGACATTCACAAGGGTCAGGACGCCGATGTCCTGCGGCACGTCCTCGTGCGTGACGAGATGCGCCGGGATCTGGTCGAGGTGCGCCCCGACGCGGGACTGATGTCGGTCGTGACGAAATTCATCGAACACCCCGGAAGCTCGATTTTCGTCGTCGATGACGAGCGACGATTGTTGGGTGCGATCACAGCCAGTCATATTCGGTCAGCCATGACGGATACCTCCATTCTCGAGGACGTGCTCATCGCGCAGGACCTGATGCAGGAAACCACGATGTCCGTTGCTGATCCGACGGATTCGCTCGCCGAGGTGATGAAAAGGCTGGCACGCCACCGTGGTGAGGTGCCCGTCGTGGAAAACGGTTGCCTCGTCGGTGTCATCTGGCCTGAAGATGTTATCCAACGATACAACGCCGAAATCTTCAAACGCGACATGGCCTCCAGTGTTGCGTCGAGTCTGACGGCAAATCGACGGGCCGAATCGATCCCCGCCATAAAGAACACGAGCGTGGTCGAGGTTCCCGTACCAGCGTCGTTTGTGGGTCGAAGCCTCGGCAGCCTGGACATTCGCAATCGTTTTGAGGTCACCGTCCTGATCGTCAAACAGCGAGCCGGAGCAGGTGAAGACGTGGTCCACGCCAGCCCCGGTGCCGACTACACATTCGGGGTCGGCGACGTGCTGCTCGTCATAGGGAATGACGATAAGGTCCGACGCCTCGAACGTGGCTGACCGGGCGTTCGCCGAACGGGTTTCGCCAGGGACAGAACCCGGTGTGACACTACTGAACGTGAAATGATCCTCGAAAACGTGCGTTTCGCTGGTACTTTACTGGTACACGTTTTTTCGTTGTTGTAAGTGTCTATAAAAAAGACACTTAGCAGTCTGTCGGACTTGAGATTCGGCGATGCGACGCGCCGATCGGTCGGCGTTTGCGTGGATCCGGCGAACGGGTGAACGCAGATGGCTGGTCGATCGGGTTCTGTGGCGACTTGTTGTTTGGGATTGAATGGGGGTCGAAAAAGGGCAGCGCGGAGGACTCCCCGGGGATGGCTCAGGCGGTTTTGAAGGAGAACAGTCGCTTGAAGTTGTACGCCAGACACACGAGGCCCCAGTCGCCGCTGACTTTCTCCAATCCGCGCAGCAAAGTCTGCCGGTAACCCATCACCTGATTGATGATCCCGAAGACCGGCTCGACGGTGTGCTTGCGTTTGACGTAGATACGCCTGCCCTCCTCGGTGGAAAGCTTCTCTTTCATCGCGAGCAGTCTGGGATCCGTGATGGTTTTCTCTGGACGGCTGGTCACCGATTCAGGCCGGAAGTCATAACGTCGTTGCGAATTGCCGGCGTTGCGGCTGACCGCCACATAGAGTTCTTTGCCGTCCTTCTCCATGCGTTCGATCGTATCCGCGTTGGCGTAACCGGTATCCGCGAGCACGTTATATCGAGTGCCGATGGCACCTTGTCCGGCGTGCCGACGGAAGCAGGGATGTTATGGACCGCAGGTTCGAGTTCGTTGGCGTCGCTCGCACACATTGTGACGTGGTTGAATAGGATCAATTGCGAGCCGTCGGCATTCACCGCGACTTGAGCGTTGCATGATTGCGTGTAGCCGTCACGTTTGCTCTTGCACATCAAGCGACTGTCGTGATCCGTCAGGTTGACTTGTTCACGATCGTCCGGCATGTCTTTGGGAGGATGGATTTCCCGGCCCTTGTTTTCGCGGTTTTCCCGCTTGCGAACCTTCTCTTCGTATTCGAGCTGCTCCGCGGAGGCACGATCTTTTGCCTTGTTTTCAAGGTATTCACGCGCTGTTTGGATTTTCTTTTTCAGGTTTTCACGCCGCGCGATTTCCTCGGGAATCGACTGGCCACTGTCATCATCACTGTGGTCCGCCCTCTCAGCCCGCTCCATGAGGTCTTTGACGTCCGCTTCGAGTTTGAGCTCCAACTGCCTGGCTCGATCATAACGAACGTTCCTGTTTTTGGACGCGTTGGCTTTGATGTGCGTGCCGTCGACGCTGACCATCCCGACCTTCAAAACGCCCATCGTGCGCGCCAGTTGAAGCACCTGAAGAAACGCTTCGGCCACCGCTTCGAAGTTCTCGCGCCGAAACTTGCAAATCGTATCGTGGTCGGGGTGGGTGTCCGCCGTCAGGAATCGAACCGCCACGTCTCGCCAGATGGCGCGTTCGATGCGCCTGGAGGTGAAGATGCCGTTGGCGTAGCAGTAGATGAGCAGTTGCAGCATCATCTTCGGCGGGTACTGCTCCGAGCCGCAACCGCGACGGTTGATCTTCAGCGTCGGGAGATTCATCCCCCCGACCGCCTCGATGACAAAGTGAACCAGGTCGTCCTCCGGCACCCACTCGCGCAGGTCCGGCGGCAACAGCATGGACGTATCCCGATCAATGTTTACAAATCCGGTAGCCATGCCGGGAGTCTACCACCGACCGCCGAAAAAAACGCGCCAAAAAGTCCGACAGACTGCTAGCAACGTGCAGGGCGGCTTCACCGGCGAGGGCAACATCAACACCAATCCGTTGTTCGTAGACGCAGCAAATGACAATCTACGCCTGCTGCCCGGTTCACCGTGCATTGACGCCGCCGACAACGGCGCGCCAGGCGTGGGAGCTATCGCCACGGACGTCGACAGCCACGCCCGCTTCGCCGACGACCCCGCGACGGTAGATACCGAAAACACGCCGAAGGCCATCGTCCCAATCATCGACATGGGGCCGTACGAATACATCGCCGGTGATGGTGACCGCGACGGTGACACGGACCTGTTTGATTATGAATTGTTTGCAGGCTGTGCAACCGGTCCGGGCGGCGGCGTCCCGGCCGGATGCATCTTCCTGGACATGGACGCGGACGGCGACGTCGATCTGATCGACTTCGCGGTGTTTCAAATCGCCTTCACCGGATCACCGTAGCAAAATTCATACCCATAAGAAGGGACGGACGCGGGACAGTGTATGTCTCAAAACGAAAACCGGAAATCGCGCTGAGTGCGGGGTAACCCCGGAAGCGTCAATACGCAGAAAACCGCGCTCGCACAGAAACCGCCCTACGGAGCCTGTGAAATCCAGTGCAGTAGGTCAGGTTAAGCGAAGTGAACCTGACGACACAATTACATTCCTCTCAATAGAGAAACCGAAGTAGACAACAACCGACGCCATGTGAACAATCAGTAGGCGTCGCAAACACGCCGTGGAAATGCACTG
Organism: Phycisphaerae bacterium; assembly: GCA_029260165.1. Classification (GTDB taxonomy): domain Bacteria; phylum Planctomycetota; class Phycisphaerae; order UBA1845; family UBA1845; genus OFTM371. The sequence continues at coordinate 3,755 of JAJDDT010000085.1, forward strand.
AAGCCCACGGGATTCAGTGTAACTTCAAAACAGGCCTCGCTTTACACCCGTGGCCACATACCCCATACTCTGCCCGCTACACCAACATCGACGAGTTTGGGTAGGCAGAAAGGCAACAGGAGGCGATAAATGGCTGGTTCGGTGGCAGTCTGGGGCATCGATCTGGGACGATGCTCACTCAAGGCGCTCAAGCTGCGCCCAGGGGCGGAGGGCAAGGTCGACATCGTTGGCCAGGAGTTGATCGACCACGCCAAAATGCTGTCGCAACCCGACACGGATCAGCACGAGCTGGTCGCCTCCGCCATCGAGAAATTTCTCGCACGCAACGATATTTCAAAAGATCGCGTCGTCATCGGCGTTCCCGGTCAGCACACATTGGCCCGGTTCAGCAAACTACCACCCGTTGAACCCAAAAAGATCCCCGATATCGTCCGCTACGAAGCTGATCAGCAGATTCCGTTCGATCTCGACGAGGTCATCTGGGATTATCAGACGTTCCAGGAGGAGGATTCACCCGACGTCGAGGTCGGTATCTTCGCCATGAAACGGGAATTGATCCGCGATTATCTGCTACCGTTTGAAAGAGCCGGCATCGAGCCGATCGTGGTGCAATCTTCTCCACTGGCACTTTACAACGCGCTGAATTTCGAGGGACGTCTCACAGAGGAAGCCAGCGTCCTGCTCGACCTTGGCGCGGAAAACACCGACCTCATCGTCGCGACAAGTCACAACCTCTGGACCCGGACGGTGCCGCTTGGCGGAAACAGGTTCACTGAGGTTTTAGTTAAATCATTCAAGCTGACATTCTCCAAAGCGGAAAATCTGAAAAGAACCGCTGCGACCAGCAAGTACGCCCGTCAGATTTTCCAGGCGATGAGGCCCGTCTTCGCCGAACTGGTCCAGGAGCTTTCCCGCTCCCTGGGTTTCTACCGATCCACCCACAGAGATACCGATCTGGTTCGCATTTTCGGATTGGGCAACGCGTTCGATCTTCCAGGGCTGCAGAAATATTTGCAGCAGAACCTGCAACTGCCGGTCGAAAGACCCATGGTTTTCAAGAACGCCAACGTCGTCGAGGTTCGCGACGGGGAGAGTTTCAGGGAGAACATGTCACCCTACATGGTGGCGTACGGGTTGGCGTTGCAAGGGTTGGAGGAATCGAAGTTGCAGACCGGAACGGCTGCCATCATGAGCAACCTGCTGCCGACCGAGATCGTCAAGCAGGTGGTTTGGCGTAGGAAGCGACCCTATTTCGCCGCGTCGGCGGCTTGTTTGCTGTTGGCGGCGGGAATTGTGTGGTTCCGGCAATCCACAGACATGGGGACACTGGAGGCGAACAAGGGGAACGCGGCACCGACGCTCAATCTCGAACGAGCGACGGAGATTCTCAAAAACGGTGTGCGTGGAAACCCCAGGCCTCAGGAGGAGGCAAAGACCATCCTGCAGGTGTCCAAGACGTTTGCCGGGGATTTGAGCAAGTACAAGACCCAGGGGCTGCACGAGAAAAAGAAGAGCGAATTGCTGATCCGGTTGCAGCAGAACAAGGCTGTTTGGCCGAAGATTCTCGCGGCGATTCACAACGCGCTTCCGGTTCCTGCCGGGACGCTGGGCAATGCGGGCGACGTCCGTGATTACATCAATGCCGTTGAATCAGGCAGCGGTGGGGCGGTGCGGACGAATCGCGAAGAGGTGTTCATTGAACGCATCGAGTCGACCTACCACGAGGCGGTGGACGAGGTTGAGCTGAAAGACAAGGTTCTCAAGACCCCGCCACCGAAAGTGATCGAGCAAAAAGGTAAGAAAAAGCGCCCCGGTTTCGTGCTCACGCTGCTCTGCCGGACACCCCACGGGGACACGATTCGGTTCGCGGCGGACAGATTTCGCGCGTCGTTGTTGGAGAAGGGGCGTCAGCCTGGGCAGGGTTTCTTTATCAATCGAGTCGTTTTTGCTTCAGGCCGGAAATTTTCGGACAAGAGCGGCAAGCTAAAGAGTCCTGCGTCGTCCCCGTCCCGCGGTGGTTGGGGGCGTGGGAGTGGTCGCGGTGGAACCTCCCCGACCGCAAAGAGACCTTCGTCGGGGCCTTCGAATTTCGATCCCGTCACAAACGAGCCGATGGAGAGCGACTGGGTCTTCGAGCTTGAAATGGACGTCGTGCTGCAGGATTTGCCGGTCGAGAAGAAAAAGAAAGACGCGAAGACAGATGGCCCGTGATTGGGGCGCGGAGGTCGGCATACGCCGCGGACGCGTCGGAGTTTCCGGATGAAGAACATTCTTAACATGCTCAAGAGGCACGTTTTCAACATCATTTGTGTTGTTGTGGCGTTGGGTGCGATTGGTTTGGGCGTCACAGGCCTTGGGGCAATGGACGACGTGAAGTCGGAGCTGGACAAGATCTCCGGACTTCAGAATCAGTTCACCGCGCAGGGTCGCAACCCCGTGAATCGCGACACGATTGAAGCGGAGCGGCTGCGCGTCGAGACGGTCAAGGCGTCGTACGATTCGGTTTTGGAACTGGCCTACTCGCTGAATCGTTACGAGCCGTTACCCCCACCGCCTGGTGAGACGTTTTTCCCCGTACCGACGCGGGACGGAAAGCTGCAGTTTGGGGATATTTACCGGGGCGCGTTTGTCCAGATGCTTGACGATTTAAAGGCGGGTGAACCGCCTTCTGAAATCGATGTGCAGCGAATGCGCGAGGAGATGGAAGACGAGCGTCGTTACCGGAAGAGCATTCTGGATGACGACACCGCCGAGCCTGGCTTGCTCGATGACGACGCGGAAATCGGGCCTGCGAACGAGTCCGGCCTGGTCACGTCACAGGAGGCGATGGCGTCTCCCGCGACGCGTGCGGCGATGCGTCGTGCGCGCGAGATTAATTGCTACGCGACCCGCGGCGCGTTTCAGGAGCACATGAACGTCTACGATGGACTGACGCCTGAAGTGGATGATATGTGGGCTGCGCAGATGTCGCTGTGGATACAGCAGGACATCGTCTCGACGATCGCCCGGATCAACGGGGATGCGGCGGAAAAACTGAAGGAGACAGGGGGACGTGGCTGGGTCGCGACCCTCCCGGTCAAGGAACTGATTTCGATCCGTGTTTCAGACTACCTGGGGACCGAGGCGGCTCCGGGCAGACGGCAGGTGGCTTTGAAAGGTGACGATCCCGCGTTTCCGCCCGCCAACGTCGATTCCGTTTTCACAGGCACCAAAAGCGACGATCTTTTTGACGTTGTTCAATTCACGTTGAAGATGGTGGTGGACGCGCGGGTGCTTCCCATGGTCATTGACGAGGTTTGTGGGAATCGTTTTCACACACTGCTGAACGTTCAGTATGCCTACGATCGCGACAAGTTTGAAAATCTCAGGATGGAAGGGCGTATTTACGGGTCCAATCCGACGATCACGGTGGTGATGGATTTCGAGACGATTTTCTTCGGCGATCCTTACCGTTGCGATATGCCCGACAAGGTGCTCGAGCGGATCAAGAGGAAATGCCCGGATCGTGAAAACAAGAATAAGAACAAGAAGGACAAGAAGGACAGGAAGAGCACAAGGATCGGGACGTCGGACAGGCGACGCTGATCGGGTTTTCAACAGGATCGTCGGGGTTCAGACATTGGTTTAGCGGGAATTCGGTTCAATGGCCAAACAATCAATTAACATTGTGGAACGTCATGTCGAGAAGGGCGTTCTTGGGGTTTGTGGTCTGGTACTGATCGCGGCCATCGCCATGTTTCTGGTGTCCACGCCGAACACGGTTGATATCCAGGGTCAGCAGGCGACACCCGAAGACATCGACCGCATCGTCCTGGACAAAGCCAAAAACCTGTTGACCAGAATGCGCGGGGTCAAGGCTGACCCACCTGAGAACGAACCGTTCGCAGAGCAGTTTTCCGCTGCGGCAAGTCCGCTGGTGTACGCAGGTCTGGAATCACAGACAAGAGCCCCCGTGCCGTGGTCGCCTGCGATACCGGAAGTCAAGTGGACTCCGGTGGCTGGTGAGCTTGAGTTGGCGAGTGTCAATTCCGTCGAGGATTTGCAGGTCACGTTTGGTCGATCGACGATTGAGCCGACGACGCCGCAGATATTGGGCAACGTGGACGCGGGTGTGCAGAGTGGTTTTCCGGAGGACAGGAACTGGGTCACCGTGGCTGCCCGGTTCGATCAGGTGCGACAGATCACCACATTCAAGAACGCCGGATACAAAGTGGGCAAGCGGAACCCGTATGTTTATGGTGTGGACCTGCAACGCCGCGAAAAGCTGTCGAGCGGCTCCTATGCGGATTGGGTCGATGTGATCAGCTATCGTCCGATCGTTCCGCCGTCACCACCTGACATTGTGATTGAGCAGACGCGCAAGGGCCCGATACCGACGGTAAAAACCCAGGACGATGTGCGTGATTTCTTCACGTTGATTCGCAAGGGACAGGTCGAATTGATCAGACCGCTGTTTGCCGGGACAGTCTATGGTGACCCGTGGCAGATACCGACCTACGCGGATCTGAACGTGGTGGACCTGGATATCGAGCTGTGTCCCCAGGAGAGTTGTGAACCACGCGATTACGGTGTGGCCGACATCGCAGACCCGACGGAGACGGTGGTTAAAACCGACGCGGAAATTATCGAAGAGCAGTTGACATTGGCCCGCGCGGCGCGTGACAGTCGTCGGTGGTCTGAGGCCCAGACACTCGCCGACGGGGTGATCAAGCATCGTGCTGCCACACCCAAGAATGTGAGAGACGCACAGGGCATTCTCGATCAAGCCCGACAGGGCGAGCGGGATGAAGCCCGTCGTCCCGGGTTGCCCACACCTGAATCCGGTGGGGACGCTGATGGGGCGGAGCGTCCCCGGTCGCGGTATCAACTGGTATGGGCGCACGATGCGGCTGCTCCGTTCGATGGTGGGGCTGAGTCGGGCAAAACGTATCAGTACAGAATGAGGCTGCGGCTTTTCAATCGATACTGTGCACAGCCTCAGGATCTTGGTAACGCATCGGATGCGGAGAAAATCGAGTTGGTTGGGGATTGGTCACCGCCGACGGGCGAGGTACACATTCCTGAGGATACGGTGTTTTTCCTGACGTCGGGCAATCCGCGATCCGGAGTACGTCCGAAAGTGACTGTATTCAAGTGGTTCGAAGGGGTCTGGACGAAGAATTCGTTTGCCGTCAGCGTCGGAGACAGGGTCTACAGCAAGTCAAAGCATGTAGTTCATGTGGATGCAAATGGTGATGAGGACAAGCCTCAGGTCGTTTTTGACGCGAACGCGACGGTTGTTGACATCATCGATGACTATCAGTTTCCGACCAGAAAACAAAGGGGACAGTCGTTCGAGATTGAACCGTCCGAGACGACAATTGCGCTGGTCTATGTCGATCATGTCACCGGTGAGCTTGGCAAACGGGTATTGTCGATCGACAAGAAGAGTCGTGCCTACAAGGACTTCAAAGAGCAGGTTTTCGTGGCTCCGCGTCGCTGATTGTGGTGTCTGTTCCGGTTTTTCCGCCCAATTGAGACATTCAGTGGAAACGGGCTTGCAGCCTGATTCGGGGGAAACTAGACTCTCCGTTCCACGATGGCGGTCCGGGCCTCGTGTCGCCGCCTTTCGCGCGCGATTGCGTCGTATGTAAACCCTCGCCCGCCTGAGCAGGAGTGAAGCGCTTCGACTTGAAGTGCGAAGGAGGATCACCCTTGGACAATCCAATGACGACACGCCGAGTTGTCGCGGTCTTGTTTTCAATACTGGCCTCGATGGGCTTGCCCGCCTTGTCCTCTGCACAGGACAAGGGGACCGAATCGCTCGATCGACTCGAATCCGCGATAGAACGGTTTGGCGAAGGGGATTATGTCGGTGCACAACATATTCTCGATCAGATCGATGCGAGCGCTCTGAACCAGAACGATCGATCGCGACATGCGGAGTATCTGCAACGTGCTTCCGTGGCTGCGTCCATGTACACAAAGGCCGAGAACGACCTGCGTTCCGTGGAAAAACTCGTTGCCGACGGGCGGCTTGATGAAGCAGGTGAGTTGGCGGACGCCATCAACAAAAACAAATACGCCGATCCGAAAACGCAGCAGGCTGCGAAGGATATTCTCGTTCGGGCGAACTCGGTGGCATCTGTCGCCGGAAAAAACGCGAGTCAGCAGGGACAGCCCTCCGATGGAGTGCAGCTCACCGCGGATCAGGCTGATCAGTTGCGGACGTTGCGGGCTGCCGCGTTGACGCGTCATGGTGACGAGGCGTTGAGCGAGGGGAATCATGGCGCAGCAAGGCAGTTCTATGATCGTGCGATTCAACAGGTTCCCGGTTATCCCGAAGCGGCGGCGGGTTTGTCGCGGTTGTCAAAGCACAATGACGTCGAATCCGGCGCTATAGGCCTTCTGGATCGTATTGAGGCGCGCAACACGATTGCATGGCAGCGTATCGAAGCCTCGTATCGCGAAGCCGAGCGCGAGGTGCGGGACCATGTCCTGAACAATCGCTACGATATCGCAAGGCAGGTCATGTTGCGGGCAAAACAGACGGTTGAAAGCGGCAAAGCCTTTGCTGATCCGATCGCCCGTTACCATGCGCTTCGGCATGATTCCAAAGCGCTTGAAGACTACGTTCTCGACGAAGAGGGGCGATACAACGAAAACGTTTTACAGCGTCAGCGGACCGAGGCGCTCACGCGATCCCGTGAGCGCGGGCGACGTGCGCTGGATGCGAAACGGGAGCGAATCGGCGGACTGTTCGTACAAGCAAGGCAGCATCGGCAGGATCGCGACTACGAGTCAGCCATCAACGTTCTCAGGCAGGTTCTCGTCATCGAGCCGGCAAACGACGACGCACAGTGGCTTGTGGACGAGCTTGAGGATCAGTTTTCCTATTACAAACAGCGGGCCCAGCGCGACAGGTTCTACGACGCGCAGCGGGACGCGCTTGTCGATGTTGAGGCGGTTCGCGAACCGGTCACGGATGAAATCACCTACCCCGACAACTGGAAGGAAATAATTAGCAGGCCCTCGCGACTGCCGCCCGGCAGCGAGCAGAGTCGCCGAATCGACAGCCGATTGCAGTCCAGGCTTGACAAGCCGATTGGTGTTGAGTTTGACAACGTACCCTTTGAAACGGTGATTCAGCGTTTTGCCGAAGCACACCAGGTCAACATTGTCCCGAACTGGAAAGATCTGGCGGCTGCGGGAATTCCCTCGGATACCCCGGTCCGGTTGCGACTGAGCAACCCTGTCCCGATGCGCAAGGCGTTGCGGGAGGTGTTGGATCAGGTCGGTGGGGCCGGTGTTGAGCTTGGATACTACGCCGGTGACGGTGTGGTCAAGGTGGCGACGCGTGAATGGCTGAACGGAAACACCGAGACAATCGTTTATGACGTGCGCGATCTGCTCATGCCCATCCCGCATTTCGACGACGCTCCGCAGATGGATCTGACCGCTCCGGATGTCTACATCAACGCGGATGTCTCGCCTGGAAGCGGTGGCCGAACCCTTTTTCCGGATGACGACAGCGAGCAGATCAACGAAAAGATCAGGGATTTTCACGCCGAAAACCTGATCGAATTGATTCGGTCATCCATCGAGCCTGAGAGCTGGCGGGAGAATGCCGGAACCGTTGGCTCGATTGCCGAGCTGAACGGGCAACTGGTCATCACGCAGACACCGACGGGTCACGCACGGGTCGGTGGCTTGTTGTCGAAACTTCGCGAGCAGCGCGCGGTCCAGGTGGCCGTCGAAGCCCGGTTCATCACGGTCCAGAGCAACTACCTCGAAGAGCTGGGCATGGACCTGGACATCGTGCTCAACGCGGGGAACGCCGGGTTCGATTTTATCCCCGGTCCGGGTGGGACGCGGCTGATCGATCCGACGCTGGGTAGTCAACTGCTCCTGCCGCGGTCGTTCTCGCGATTGGGATTCACACCGACCACGCCCGGCCTGGGAACCGCACTCGCGGCAGGTCCGCTGTCCGCGACTCAGGCGATCCAGCAACCGTTTGAGATCCCAGGTCTCGTGCCCACCCGTGGGAATTCCGGGATCGGGGGTCGCAGTGGGACGCCGATACCGATTCTCAACAACGTACTACAGTTCACAGACCCCGGGCAGTTGACCAGTGACCTGCCCGGTTCGTTCGCGGGTAACCCGACGCTGCAACCAGCCTTTCAGATTTTTGGCAGTTTCCTGGACAACATTCAGGTCGATTTCCTCGTCCGTGCAACGCAGGCGGATTCGCGAACCACGCTGCTGACCGCTCCGCGACTGGTATTGTTCAACGGTCAGCGTGCCTGGGTCGCCGTCGTGAATCAGTCGTCATTTGTCAGTTCGCTCGAGCCGGTGGTCGACGCACAGGGGCAGGCCCCCGAAACCCGGACGATCGAAACCGGAGCGGTTCTCGATGCACAGGCAGCCGTTTCCGCGGACAAACGCTACGTCACACTGACGCTCCGACCGTCGGTCGGTCGATTGCTCGGAATCGATACGTTCCAGTTCAATATCGGTCCCGGTGGTGGCGGCCTGTTCGTTCAGTTGCCCAATATCACGCGGCAGGTCGTTCGAACAACAGTCTCCGTTCCGGATGGCGGCACGTTGTTGATCGGCGGTCAGAAGCTGGCCGGCGAAATCGAGGTCGAGGGCGGCGTGCCGGTCCTGTCCAAAATTCCGATCCTCAAACGCTTCTATAACTCAAGAGCGTTGATCAAGGACGAGCAGGTACTTCTCATCCTGATCAAACCAAAGATCATCATTCAGGCAGAGGCTGAGCAGGAGGCGTTCCCGTCCTTCACCGAAGGGTAGCCATCGCGGTTGGGCTGACACTGTCGGCGGTGTCGTTTTCGTCGCCATCGCGAGCGGACGACGGCCCGGGGAAAATCGTTCGATATGCGCCGGGACTCCGCGTTGATTTCGCCAAACGCCGGGTTGAAATCGACGGCGTGATCTGCCTCAGGCAGGGCATGTTGGAGTTGTTCGCCTGCACGATTCAAACACGCGAGCACGAGAGCGTCGTTGTCGTCAAGCCACGTCCCAAACGCATTTTTGAAGCATTGGGCCTGATCGGTCTGACCCCGGGACACCCCATTCGCTATGACGAAAAGACCCGAAACTGGAAACCACCGACCGGTGAACTGGTAAGCATCACAGTCAAATGGACCGACAATGGTCGTTCCCGCCGAACCCACATCGGACAATGGATGCGTCCGGTGGGAACCAACAAACCGCTCAAACCGCAGTCGTGGGTCTTTGCCGGTTCGTTCACGACCGAAGGCGGGACATTCACAGCCGACGCGGATGGAACGGTCATCAGCGTCGTCGATTTTCCGTCGGCGTTGATTGCGTTTCCCGGACAGAAAAGCGCCGACAATGACATGCTCTGGCTCGAAGCGCATTCCGACGCGGTTCCACCGCTCGGTACGGATGTGACCCTCATCGTCACACCCGCCGTCGCCGAGTTTGTCATCGAGTTGGTCGGAGACGAGCGGTTGAAGCACAACGGCGACCTGATATCAATCGATGATCTCGACACACGTTTTGCATCATTCCACAAGGCTCATTCGTCCCATCTGGTCGTTAATGCCGTGGTCGTCGTCCGCAAAAATGCTGCGAAGGACGACGTCGATCGGATCGTGCGTCGTCTTCAGAAGTTGCTCAAGGACAAGGGCAGCGTTCGTGTCGAGAGCAGCGTTCGCACGTTGCCGGGAGTTGACCCGTCGTCGCCCAAAGACGATAGTAACGCGCCATGAGAAGGACCGTCGAGCAAGCCGACAAGCCCACAAATCCCCCCAGAGCGAAAGCGGACGATCGCGATAGTCTGATTCGCGAGCGGGGTTTGGAAATCCTGAACGCGGAGATTTCCGCGATCCAGGCCGTCACGGAGCATGTCTCAACGGCGTTTGTTGATGCGGTCAACGCAATAGAAGCGTGTGCGGGACATGTCGTTGTCACAGGCGTCGGCAAGGCGGGCGACGTTGGAAAAAAAATCTGCTCGACGCTTTCGAGCACCGGGACCCCCGCTCTGGTTCTCCATCCCGTCGAGGCCCTCCACGGTGATCTTGGCATGGTTCGCCAAAATGACATCGTGTTGGCGCTGAGCAAGAGCGGCGAGAGCCAGGAGTTGGTTCATCTGTTGCCGGTGCTGTCGCGCGCCGGGTGCAAAATTATTCTCATCACCGCAAAGACGGATTCTCGCAGCGCGAAGCTGTCTCACATCGTCCTGAATATCGGTGAGACCCCCGAGCCGTGTCCGCTCGGGATGGCCCCCAGCGCTTCGACGACTGCGATGCTTGCGATGGGTGATGCGATTGCCCTGACCGTCATGACGCTCAAAAACATCGAACCCGAGCAATACGCACGCAATCATCCGGGCGGCGAGCTTGGTCGCAGCCTGATGCGCGTCCACGAGATCATGCGCACCGGAGCGGACTGTCCGACCGTGCACGCGGATCAGCCGCTGCGTGCGTACGACCAGGCCATCCAGAACGCTCCCAGACGCGCGGGCGCAGCCGCAATCGTCGATGATTCCGGCAGGCTCGTCGGAATCTTCACACATGGTGATCTTTCCCGGCTTCTCGGGGAGCCTGAACACCCCGCCAATCGGATCATTCAGGATGTCATGACAAAAACACCCAGGTTCGTCCGTCAGGACGAAAAAGTGATCGACGCTTTGCACATCATGCAACCCGCCAGGATCGACGAGCTGCCGGTCGTTGACGACGACCAGAAGGTTGTCGGCATGGTCGATGTTCAGGATCTGCTGGCCGAGGGTTTTTCCTGTTTCGATAACGGATGATGACCACCACCCCCGCTGCATCAACACAGGAATCGGACCACGCGAAGACCCCTCGCCGTCTGTCCATCGTGATCCCGGTCTACAACGAACGTGCGACAATTGAGCAGGTCGTTGCGCGTGTCCTGGCTGTGGAAACCGGTTTGGAACACGAGGTCCTGCTCGTGGACGATGGCAGCACGGACGGGACGCGGGATATTTATCCAACCATCGAGAAACGACACAGCGGGGACCTGATCAGGACCATTCTTCAACCGGTCAATCGAGGCAAGGGAGCTGCGCTGCGGACCGGATTCGAGGCAGCCACCGGTGACATCATAATCGTTCAGGACGCCGACCTGGAATACGACCCAGCCGACTACCCGCGTCTGCTCAAACCGATCCTGGACGGGAAAGCCGACGTGGTTTACGGGTCGCGTTTTGTCGGCGGGCAGGCACATCGCGTTCATTTCTTCTGGCACATGATCGGCAACAAATCCCTCACCCTGCTTTCCAACATGCTCACGAATCTCAATCTGACGGACATGGAAACCTGCTACAAGGTGTTTCGCCGCGAGGTGTTGCAGTCATTGACGCTCGTGAGCGACCGATTCACCATCGAACCGGAGCTGACCGCCAAAATCGCCCGAGGCGGGTGGCGCATTTTCGAGGTCGGCATAGGCTACGCGGGTCGATCCTACGATGAGGGGAAGAAAATCACCTGGCGTGACGGACTGGAAGCGCTATGGGCGATCCTGCGTTTTCGATTTTTCCGGTGAGGCACCGGCTCGGTCAAATGTGCTGCTCAGGTGGCCTGATCCAGCCATAATGCCAAATTTCAAAATGATTTTCAAAAAGAGCACCAAATTGGGTGGAAATTCCTGCAGTTGGCCATTACATTCCCCGTAGAAAGAGCACCTATTTGGTACTCTATTGGGCCTCGCAGGTGTTCGTGAGGCATTTGGCGTCCGCAGGGAGTGTTTACCGTGCTTTCGTTGACGCGGAAAACGGATTACGCGTTGGTGGCGATGGTTGACCTGGCTGATCAGGCCGATCGGCGTTGGAGCTCGCGTGACATAGCGAATCGTTGCGATCTGCCGTTTCCGGTGCTGACGAACATTTTGAAGCAGTTGACCCAGCATGGTCTGGTGACGGCGGTACGCGGTCCGCACGGTGGGTATCAGTTGGCCAGACGCGCCGACGAGATCACGCTGATCGACTTGATCGAGGCGATTGAAGGACCTTCGCGGTTAACGCTGTGCTGTCAGGATTCAAGTGAAACGGATGCGAAGAGTTGCGACATTGAATCGAGTTGTCGGATCAAGTCGCCGGTGCGAAAAGTTCACGAGGGATTGAGGAATGTACTGGGGCATGTGACGTTGGCCCAGATTGCGTGTGATGACGTCCCGGTTGATCTGGGCGTCGCGGCAGAGGCATGAGCCTCGGGGAGTCGAAAAAAGTAAATGTCATCACCTGATACGATTCTGGATCAGTGGGAACAGTCGGACTACAAGTGGGGTTTCGTGACCGACATCGAGTCGGACAGTGCTCCACCTGGGCTTAGTGAGGAGATTGTTCGGTTTATTTCCGCCAAAAAGGAAGAGCCTGAGTGGATGCTGGAATGGCGGTTGAAGGCCTTTCGTCATTGGCAGACGATGACCGAACCGACCTGGGCTAACGTCGAATATCCGCCGATCAATTTTCAGGACATCATTTACTATTCCGCACCGAAGCAGAAGAAGAAACTGAACAGCCTCGACGAGGTCGATCCAGAGCTGCTTGAAACATACAAGAAACTCGGAATCCCGCTCGAGGAACAGAAGATGCTGGCTGGTGTGGCTGTTGACGCGGTGTTCGACAGCGTGTCCGTCGCAACAACGTTCAAGGACAAGCTGTCTGAAATGGGAATCATCTTCTGCCCGTTTTCGGAAGCGGTTCGTGAGCACCCGGAGCTGATCAGGAAGTACATCGGGTCGGTCGTTCCCTATTCGGACAATTTCTACGCGACGCTGAATTCAGCCGTCTTCAGCGACGGGTCGTTCGTATATGTACCGAAGGGCGTACGTTGCCCGATGGAGTTGTCCACCTATTTCCGGATCAACGCGATGTCCACCGGACAATTCGAGCGGACCCTGATCGTGGCTGACGAGGGAGCCCATGTGAGCTATCTCGAAGGGTGTACGGCTCCGATGCGCGACGAGAATCAGTTGCACGCTGCCGTCGTCGAACTGGTCGCGCACGATGATGCGACGATCAAATATTCAACGGTGCAGAACTGGTATCCGGGTGACAAAAACGGCGTGGGAGGGATTTACAATTTTGTGACCAAAAGGGGCAAGTGTGCCGGTCGAAGATCGCGGATTTCGTGGACGCAGGTCGAGACCGGGTCAGCCATCACCTGGAAATACCCGAGCTGCATCCTGCAGGGTGACGATTCGGTGGGTGAGTTCTATTCCGTGGCGATGACAAACAATTATCAGCAGGCGGACACCGGCACGAAGATGATACACATCGGCAAGCGAACCCGCAGCAACATCGTGTCGAAGGGGATTTCAGCCGGTTTTTCGCAAAACACCTATCGAGGTCAGGTGCTGATCAACAAGGGCGCCGCCAATGCACGCAACTATACCCAATGCGATTCGATGCTGATGGGCGATAAATGCGGGGCGCACACGTTTCCGTACATCGAGGTGAAGAACAGCACCGCCCACATGGAGCACGAAGCCACGACGAGCAAGATCGGCGAGGATCAACTGTTCTACTGCAACCAGCGAGGGATTAACCCCGAGGATGCCGTGTCGATGATCGTGAACGGGTTCTGCAAAGAGGTTTTCCGTGAGTTGCCCATGGAGTTTGCCGTCGAGGCGCAAAAACTGCTGGCGATCAGTCTGGAAGGCAGCGTTGGTTAGCAATCCCGTCACCCACAAGGGGTGACGCTACAAATGATGGGTTTGTTTGATAACGCGAATGTGAAGACGACACCCGGAAAAGTTGAAAAACAAAGAATAGAAATCGAGAAAACAAAAATGCTTGAGATTCGGAATTTGCATGCGAGCGTTGAGGGTCATGAGATTCTCCGCGGAGTCGACCTGACGGTGAATGCGGGTGAGGTACACTCGATCATGGGACCCAACGGGTCGGGCAAGAGCACGCTCGCACAGGTGTTGGCTGGTCGTGACACCTATGAAGTGACCGAGGGCGAAATCATCTACAATGGAAAAAATCTGCTCGAGATGGAGCCTGACGAGCGGGCGCGCGAGGGCGTGTTCCTGGCCTTTCAATATCCGGTCGAGATTCCGGGCGTGAACACGAACTATTTCCTCCGGGCAGCCTTGAACGCCAAGCGGAAACATCACGGGCAGGACGAACTGGACGCGATGGATTTCCTGTCGCTGGTAAAGGAGAAAGCCAAAACGGTGCAACTGAATGAAAAGCTGTTAAGCCGTGCGATCAATGAGGGCTTCTCCGGTGGTGAGAAAAAGCGGAACGAGATTTTCCAGATGGCCGTCCTCGAGCCGACCCTGGCCATCCTGGACGAAACCGATTCGGGGCTGGACATCGACGCATTGCGGATCGTCTCCGAAGGCGTCAATCAGTTGCGCAGTCCGGATCGGGCGTTTGTGTTGGTGACGCACTATCAGCGATTGCTCAACTACATCGTTCCCGATTTTGTGCATGTGCTGGTCAGGGGGCAGATCGCCAAAAGTGGCGGTAAGGAACTGGCGCTCGAGCTTGAAGAGCGTGGGTACGCGTGGGTCGAGGGCGAGTCAGCCGTCGCATCCTGAGGAGATCGCAAACATGGTTGAGATGACAGCCGAGAAAAACGCGTACGCAGAAGCATTTGAAATAATCGAAGCCCAGGCAGGCCCGAGCTGGTTGTTGCCGATTCGCAAGGCGGCAATGGCGCGGTTTGCCGATCTTGGGATTCCGACGACGCGTCACGAGGAATGGAAGTTTACCAACGTCGCGCCAATCAGGAAGCTTGATTTCGCCCTGGCGGAAGTGGGTGGGCATGGCGTGACACCCGACCGGATCGCACCGTTTGTATGCGACGGTGCAACCGGCGGAACGTTCGTATTCGTGAATGGTCATTTCGACAAGGGGTTGTCGAAAACCGGGCAATTGCCGGCTGGGATTACCGTCGGCAGTGTGGCTGAGGCAGTTTCAGCCAACGCGGGATTGCTCGAGCAACACCTCGCGCGCCACGCGACGAATGAACAAGACGCATTTCTTGCCTTAAATACAGCCCTGATGCGTGACGGGCTTTTCGTGCATGTGCCAAAGGGACTGGTCGTCGAGCAGCCCATCCAGGCCGTCTTCGTAACGACCTCTGAGAGCGATCCGACGATGGCATTCTCGCGAAATCTGATCGTGGCTGATGAGTCGAGTCAGGTGACCGTTGTCGAGGTCCACGTTGGTTTGGGCACGATACCGTTTTTGGCAAGTTCCGTCACCGAGATCGTCGTGGGAGATAACGCGACGGTCGATCATTATCGCGTCACCCGCGAGGGCGAGTTGCCTGACAACGGGTTCTTCGTCGGAACCACGCACGCCCAACAGGGACGCGATTGCAACATGCGGAGTTTTGTCGCCACCACCGGTGGCGCCATCGTCCGCAACGATGCGACGGCGTGGCTTGGCGGCGAAGGAAGCGATTTCACCATCAACGGTCTGACGATGATCGAAGGCAGGCAGCTCGCTGACAACCATCTGTGCATTGACCACGCTGTTCCGCACTGCACGAGTTGGGAGTATTTCAAGGGTGTCTACGACGACGACGCACGAGGCGTGTTCAGCGGCAGAATCAACGTCCACAAGGATGCCCAGAAAACCGATGCAAAACAGACGAACATGAGCCTGCTGCTGTCAGATCGCGCCCTCGTCGACAGCAAGCCTCAGTTGGAGATTTTCGCCGACGACGTAAAATGCACGCACGGCGCGACCATCGGACAGTTGGACGATGAGGCACTGTTTTATCTGCGATCGCGCGGGATGATGCGTGAAGCTGCCCGAAGCCTGCTCGTGTTCGGATTCTGCCGCGAGTCACTGCAGGAGATTCGGTTCACGCCGCTGAAAAAACAGTTGGAAGCGTTGGTGTTTGAGCGACTACCGCACGGGAACGTGTTCCTGGAGGATTGACCATGTCGGAGGTGAACGCCTCAATGGTTGCGGGGCAGCGGGGAACCGTCGAACCCTTCGACGTGGCTCGGATTCGCGAGGATTTTCCGATCCTGCGTCAGACGGTGCGCGACAAACCGCTCGTCTATCTCGACAACGCAGCCACGACCCAGAAACCGCAGGCGGTCATCGATACGTTGCTGCAGTACTACGGCGCGCAAAACGCCAATATCCATCGCGGTGTGTACAGGCTCAGCGTCAAAGCGACCGAGTTGTACGAGGAGGCACGGCGGAAGGTGCGGCGGTTTCTAAATGCTTCGCGCGTCGAGGAAATCGTCTTTACGAGCGGAACGACCGATGCGATCAATCTGGTGGCGCAGTCGTATGTCCGACCCCGGGTAAGCCGGGGTGACGAGATTCTGCTGACAGAGATGGAGCACCATTCCAATATCGTTCCATGGCAACTGTTGTGCGAACAGACCGGAGCGACGATCAGGGTCGTGCCGATCAACGAAGCCGGTGAGCTGGAGATGAACCGGTTCCACGAGTTGCTGACCGACAGGACGAAATTCGTCGCGATCAGTCATGTCTCCAATGCGCTGGGGACGATCAATCCGGTGGCTGAGATGGTCGCCGCCGCCCACGAACGCGGGGTCAGCGTGCTTGTCGACGGTGCCCAGGGCGTGCCGCACCTGCCGGTGGATGTGACAGCCATTGATTGCGATTTCTACGCATTCTCCGGGCACAAGGTATTCGGTCCCACCGGCGTCGGAGCGTTGCACGCGAAATACGAACTGCTCGAGGAGATGCCTCCCTGGCGAGGCGGCGGGGATATGATCAAGTCGGTCAGTTTCGATGGAACCGTCTACAACGACGTGCCCTACAAGTTCGAAGCGGGCACACCGAACATCGCCGGCGTGATCGGTCTCGGAGCTGCCCTGGATTATGTATCTGCCATCGGATTGTCAGCCATAGCAGAATACGAAGGCCGGCTGCTGGATCATGCGACGCGTGTTTTCTCATCCCTGCCACACGTTCGCGTCATCGGGACCGCCGCAGAAAAAGCCTCCGTGATGTCATTCGTCGTGGACGACGTTCATCCGCACGATGTCGGCACGATTCTCGATCAGCAGGGCATCGCAGTCAGAACGGGGCATCACTGTGCCCAGCCGGTCATGACACATTTTGGCGTGCCAGCCACTGTTCGTGCGTCGCTCGCGTTCTACAATACGACGGCGGAAATTGACGCGCTAGCCACAGGTCTCAACGAAGTGATTGCGGTGTTCGAATGATGAACGACTCGATGGAACTGTATCAGGATGTTATTCTCGATCACAACAAGAGTCCGCGCAATCAGCGCAGGATCGAGGTCGCCGACCGAAAAGCTGTCGGGTACAACCCCCTCTGCGGAGATCACGTCAGCGTAACAATCAAGCTCGACGGCGACGTCGTGAGCGACGTCGCCTTTGAAGGGTCCGGCTGCGCGATCTCGACCGCGTCCGCCTCCCTGATGACCGAATCCCTGAAGGGCAAAACGCTCGAGGAAGCCAAGCACCTTTTTGAACGATTCCACGGATTGGTCACCGGCGAGACCGAACAGCTCGAAGAGGCCGAGGGTATGGGCAAACTCGCAGTCTTTTCAGGCGTGTGCAATTATCCCGCACGCGTGAAGTGTGCGACCCTGGCGTGGCACACGCTCAAGGCCGCCCTGGAAAACGACGACGGAAAAGTGACGACCGAGTAATCCGGGGGCGAACATGACCGAATCAGCCAGCGACAAAACAATCGATTCAACCGTCGAAAACCAGACAGATTCGGCAATCGACAAACCGGTGATGTCCCCGGTTGACAAGCTGGCAGCCCAGGCGCTTGAGTCGCAAATCATCGAGGTCATCCAGACGGTCTACGATCCCGAAATCCCGGTGAACATCTATGAACTGGGGTTGATCTACGCCGTTGAGGTGTCAGCCAACGGTATCGTTGACGTCAAAATGACGTTGACATCACCAGCCTGTCCGGTCGCGGGAACCCTGCCTGGAGAGGTTGAGAACCGCGTCAAATCCGTGGACGGGGTGATCCAGGCACGCGTGGACATCGTGTGGGACCCACCCTGGACACCTGAGATGATGTCCGAATCCGCGAAGCTCACCCTTAACATGGGACCGTAACGACGATCGCCCGGTCGATCCTCTGGCAGGGCGTCTCCGGCTCCGATTCCTGCGCGCGAGTAAGATACAAGCCTTCCACCCATTGATCAGACACTCTGCAATATGGATATATACACTGCAAAGATGTTGCGACACCGCAACAATGGTTAGTTTGGGCAATTTGCGCGTCGATCCTGTGGCTGGAAGGCATTTCACCGGGTGATGATTTTGTTGAGTGGCAGCGGAATATTGATTACGATTTGATGGTGCCGGGGCGTAACGTATTGGTTGAGTTGGCCTGTGAAAAACATGTGTCGGCTGGAAGGATGGGACCAGATGAAATTATTGACGGCTCGATGTTTCGGTGTGGTTTTTTGTGCGACTGTTGCGGCGTTTTCTCAAAATGTATTCTCCGACGGTGCGGTGGTTCACAAGACCGGGCCGATACAGATCACCCAGGCTGGGGATTTCGTCTGGGTGGTCAATCCGGATCACCAGTCGGTTTCGCGGATTCGCACCGGTGATTTTCAGGTGAGCGAGTTTTCACTGCCCGATACCGGCGAGGATCACCATCCAACCGGTCTGAACCTGGCGCCGAACAATGAAGTATGGGTCGCGGCTCGCGAGTCGGACCGCGTGTACATTCTCGACGGGTCCAATGGTTCAGTCCTCGACAGTATTGATATGCGTCACGGCAGCGCGCCAGCGACGGTTTTGATATCACCGGACGGCACGCTGGCGTTGGTGGCGCTGCATCGTTCGCGGGAGGTGGCGGTGATTGACGTGTCAACCCGCGCGATTCTGAAGGTGATTGGCTCGTTGCCATTGCGGCCTTTTGGTATGACCTACACATCGGTGCCCGATGAAGTGTGGGTGACGCATACGATGATGGACGGCGAGGATTCGCACATCACTGCGATTGATACGGTCTCGATGGAGGTGGCGGCTACGTTCCTTCTGAAATCCGTGAATCCCAAGGAGGTTGGTCAGATGAGCGGCCAACCCGATCCACCTTCGACGAAGATTCCGGAAGGGGGGTATCTCCTGACCCGGGGTCATCTCGCGCCTCAACCGGGGACGACGCACATTTGGTTGCCCGTGCAATACCAGAATTTCCACAACGATGTATTCACGCCCGATGGTACGATTCAGTCGGCGATCCACAAGATTGATGCAGCCGTCAGGCGCGGCATCAGCACGGGCAGCAGCCATCGTGTGGTGTTCACCGCCCGATTTGCGCATAACAACCTGTCGCTCGTGGGTGACGGATGGGACGCCCGCGTTTCCGGTCCGGTCGATATTGCATTCGACGCGACAGGTGCGACGGCGTACATCGTTCACGCCCAGAGCAATGACGTTCTGGTCGTTCCCACGTCGATCGGTCTGTCGCGACCGGTGGGTGCTGCGGCGCTCACCGAGATTCCGGTCGGGGACGATCCGCTGGGGATCGCAATATCCCCGACAGCCAACGTTGCCTACGTTATGAATTACCTTTCGCGTGACGTGTCTGTGATTGATCTGACCACGGAAACGGAGACCGCGCGCGTGCCGGTGACGCCCTTGACGCCTGAACCGCTTGATCCGGTTTTCCTGTCGGGTTCGAAGTTGTTCAACACGAGCGACGATTCGCGAATCAGCGTCAATCAAAAGGTTTCGTGCGCGTCGTGTCACCCCAATGGGGAGTCGGACGGAATCGCGTGGGAATTCAGCCCGCTTGGTGCCGGTTCGCGAAAAACATTTCCACTGGTCGGGCTGAATCTTTCTTTTGCCGGGTTGTCGGGCGGTCGGGGTCAACTGCACCGATCGGGGGATCGCGACGAGGTGCAGGATTTTGATTTTACATTCGCGGGTGTAACGATGAACGGCACAGGTTTTCTGGTCAGCCCGAACCCGCCGCTGGGCGCGTCGAATGCGGGGATGAATGCGGACCTCGATGCCATCGCAACATATGTTTTGGGACTGGATGCGATTCGGCGCAGTCCGCACCGCAGGTTCGATGGCCAACTGACCGAATCGGCGGTTCGGGGCGCTTCGTTGTTCAAGGTTAGCAATGGTGGTCCGTTGGATGCGGGTTGCAGTACCTGTCATCCGTCGCCCGTTTTCACCGATCTTGATTTTCACGCTGTCGGATTTGTTCCGAATCCGGGACAGGAGAACGAGGGTCCGGAGTTCAACACGCCGAGTCTGGTTGGTGCCTGGGATTTCGGGCCGTATGTCCAGGCCGTCGGCTGGACGGACGGATTTTCGCTTGGTGGGGTGATTCGCAATGCGAACGCAACGCCCCACGGATTTGACAACTCGCTGAATCGTACGCAGCAACGCGATCTGGAGGCGTTTTTGAATTCGATCGACGGGCAGATGGCGTCGGCGGGTATTGCGGCGATTGACGATCTGGACCCGCCGAGGATTGAGGCGGTGTTGCCGGTCGGTTTGAACGCGGTGGAGGTCATTTTCAGCGAAACGGTTGATCCCGTCACGGCGGGGAACGCTGCCAACTATGTTTTGAACGATGGGTTCGACGATTTTTTCCCGACGACTGCGACGGTCAATGCGACGATTGGTAATCGTGTGCGGTTGGCGGTGGATTTGCGTTATCTGGGATGCGACGTGACGTATACGCTGACTCCGGGGCCTGTCGAGGACGTGGCTGCTGTTGTTCGCGGTGGTGGTGTGAACAACGTGCTGGACGTATCGGACGGTGCGAATGCGAAGTCGTTCACGCTCGATGGAACAATCACCGTGACGTTCGGCGATACGGGACTGGAGACGTTTCCGGGCGTGGCTGAGGACGCGGGGATTATCCCGGGTTTGACGACGTGGTCGCACGCTCGCTGGTGGCTGTATCCGTTCACGAATCCTGAAATGAAGGGATTCATCAAGTTTCAGTTTCAGGATGCGTTGGCCAACGAATGCGGGGTGACGGATTCGGCGGATATTCTGGACGCCCGGTTTACGCACCTGCCGAATATCGGGCACCGTAATGCGTTGGAACTCAGGCGGTGTCTGATGCCCTGGAACGCGCCGCCGCGTGACTGGTGCGCGAATTGTTCCGGTGCAGTCAGCGTGCGCGATTCGAGTTATCCATCGGTTCGGTGGCACACCAGTGGTGCGCGAGCGTTGGGCGGCAGCGGTACGACGGTGAACGAATACTATCCGACGGGCAGTTTTGATCTTGCTGCGGCGGTTGACGCGACGGCGAGTGTGGATGCGATCCAGGAACGAATCGAATTTGCAGGTCCGTTGGTAACGGATGCGTTTCGATTCTGGTTTGACAATTCGCAGGTCAATTTCGGGTATGGTGTTGAGGTGGTTGGCGACAATGGGGTCGGTACGGAATTCTGGGGATCGCAGCAGGGGGGTGGTAAGTATGGTGCGGTGTTGAGCATGACTCTTGCGATTCAGCCATCGTCGCAGTTTGCTGATTGCAACAGCACCGGGACGGCGGATCTGTGCGATATCAGCACCGGCGCGTCGGATGATTTCGACGGCAACGCGATACCAGACGAATGCGAGTGCGGTAATTGCGGTTGCGTTTCGGACGTGCACTGTGTTATTCCGTTTGATGCTGGTGCGGGCGAACCGGGGTCGGACGTTTGTCAGTTCCAACAATGTCAGGCCAACACATGTGGCGGGTTTTCGACTCGTTACGGTGATGTGGCTGCTCCGTTCGGTGGTGTCGTTCAGACGTCGGACATTCTGTGCGGTGTGCGTGGTTTTGGGAATTATGGTGACTGTCCGAATGCGGATCTGGCTGGTTGTGTTGTGTCGGGTGTTCCGATTCAGACGAATGATATTCTCGCGATTGTGGACGCGTTTGGCGGGACGGATCCGTGCGGTTGTGGGGTGCCAGGTGGACCGATGGCGGCGAGTGAACCGGTGTCGTCGGTGTTTCGGCCATCGTCATCGCGGCGTGGAACGGCCGGTCTGTCGCTGGTGTCGCGCGTTGGGAACGTCGGGGGGAAGTCGGGGGTTCTGGTTGACGTGTTCGGTGAGGGATTGGCTGGTCTGCGCGGGTATGAGCTGGCGGTTCGACTTTCCGGTGGTGACGGTCGTTTGTTAAGGCCTGTGCGGATGAGGGTGGAGGAGTCTCGCCGCGAGTTTGTGTTTGCCGGGATGTCGGTGGTGACGATGGTTGACGCGTCGCTGCAGCGTGTTGGCGGGGTTGTTCAGGACGGTGGGCAGTTTGAATCGCGCGGGCGGGTGTATCTGGGGACGTTTGCGTTTGAGGCTGACGTTGTGAAGGCGGGTCGGTTTCAGCCCGTCGTTTTGCGTGAGTACACGCATCTGTGGACGTCGCCGACGGTGGAGCTGGGGTTTGAGGTGAAGGAGGTTGGTGTGCGTTAGGGCGGAGCGGGGTGCATCGATCGTTGATTCGGTCGGGACGTGATGGTTGTTGACGATTGGTTGCGGTTGCGATCATGGTTCGTGCTCCGTTTCGGTTGACGCGTTTGGCGGGGTGGTGCGACGTTGCATCCGATGACGTCCCCGTCTACCCATAAGAACGCGCTAGGTGATCGAACTTTTTTTTAGAGGCGTGCGCCTGTTGGCACGGTCGAAAACGGGGATCGGGCGGGCAGGATTGAAGTGTGGGTGAACCTGCGCGGTGGGGATGCGGGGTTTGTTCTTCGGCGGGGGTGTTTGTGCGGGATCCTCGAATGGGTCGTGTTGCTGTATTGAGGGTGGTTTCCTTCGGTTGGCGCCCCCTTTTTAGTCTGCGTTGATAGTGACGGCAGGTGCGAGCACCTGCCCTACAAAGATGGAAATATCTCTTCGCGGACGAATCCGTCTCTATAGCGGATTGTTTGGGCAGGCGTTGCAAATTGATTCGATTTCGTCGCGCGTTTTTCCGGTTTTCATTGTGAACTGGGGCAGGGCGTCCGCGCGAAACGCTCGGATGAGTTCGAGATTTAAGTCGAGGCACGGACCGAGCTTGATGTCGCGACCGAGCAGCGGGCAGTGGTACGGCGGGTCTTTGGAAGTCGGTTGTCTTGTCATTGTTCGATCGACATCGCAATAGCGAATCTCCCCGCAGTTGCGAGGGGGCGCCTATAGGGCCATTCCGTCACACCCAAGGGTTGACGCTACTTGAACTCCGCCGACATCGGGCTACTTCAGGTTCTCGGGGTTTAGGGGTTTTAGTTCTTCGATGATGAATTGGCCGTCTTTTCGGATTAGTTTGTCGTCGAACCAGATTTCGCCGCCGCCCTTTTCGGGGGTTTGGATGCAGACCATGTCCCAGTGGATTTGTGAGCGGTTGCCGTTGTCGGCGTCGTCTTCGTAGGCTGCTCCGGGGGTGAAGTGGAAGGAACCGGCGATCTTCTCGTCGAACAGGATGTCTTTCATCGGGTTGGTGATGAATGGGTTGAAGCCTATGGCGAATTCGCCGATGTAGCGTGCGCCTTCGTCGGCGTCGAAGATTCTGTTGATGGCGTCGTTGTCGTTGGCGGTGGCTTTGATGATTTTGCCGTCCTTGAATTCGAGTCGGACGTTTTCGAATGAGACGCCGTGGTAGATGGTGGGGGTGTTGTATTGGAGGGAGCCGTTGACGCTGTCGCGGACCGGGGCGGTGAAGACCTCGCCGTCTGGGATGTTGAGTTTGCCATCGCATGCGACGGCGGGGATGTCCCTGATGGAGAAGGTGAGTTCGGTGCCTGGTCCGATGATTTTGACGCGGTCGGTTTTCATCATGAGATCGCGAAGGGGTTGCATGGCGCGTGACATTTTGGCGTAGTCCATGGTGCAGACGTTGAAGTAGAAATCCTCGAAGGCTTCGGTGCTCATGCCTGCGGATTGTGCCATGGAGGGGCTTGGGTATCGCAGGACGACCCATCGGGTTTGTCTGACGCGGATTTCACCGTGGACGGGTCGCCAGAGGAGTTTCTGGTATGTTTTCATTTTGTCGTCGGGGACGTCGGAGAGTTCGGAGATGTTGCTGCTGCCTCGGAGTCCGATGTAGGCGTCCATTTGTTTCATGCGATGGGCTTCGACGTCTGCGAAGAGGGCCATGTGGTTTTCGGAGGTTTGGTTGATGAGGGCGCGCATGACCTGGTTGCGTTTGATGGTGACGAACGGGAGAGCGCCCGCGGCGGCTGCGGCTTTGATGAGCTCGTTGGTCATGGTGTCTGGAACGTCGATGGCTTCGATGAGGATTTTTTCGCCGGGTTTGAGTTTGGTGGAGTAGTTGATGAGGAGTTCGGCGAGTCTGGTCATGCGTGGGTCGGTCATTGTGGGTTCCTTTCCCGGACGTTGTGTGAATGCGTACCTTGTGGGCAGGATAACGGCTGGGGTGTGGATGGTCACGTTTTGTGGGGGCGTTGCGGTTTGAGGTGGATGAATGTCAGTGGTAGTTTAATTCGGGGTTGGTGGGCTGAATTTGGTGGTCGATTATGGGGGTGTCGGATTGACAGCGTGAATTGAGATTCGCTAGACTCGTGTAGGGTGGTCGAGGTCTCTGTCCGCCGAGAGGTTGTGCGCGGAGCGTGTGGTTTCTGTGCGCTGAGAGACGGGGCGTGTCGCGAGAAGTTGCGGTCGCGTTGCCGTCGGTGTGGGCGTTGGCTGAGTGTCTGGTCGGTGTGTGATGATCGGGTGGATCGTTTTGCGTGCGGTTTCGATGGAGCCGTTCGACGGTTGGATCATCCGTGGTTGGTGAAATTTCTTGGAGTGCGTCAGATGGAAACAAGATGGAACGTGGTCGGCGGTATGAGGCTGGCAATAATATTTGCGGTGGTGGTTGGGATGGTGCCTTCGGTCTTCGCTTTCGAGTCGGTTGTGGAGACGGCGTCTGATTCGGAGGTTCTGGTTTCGCGGATCAACGAGGCGATGGGGTTGCGATCGAGCAAGGTGAGCCGGGTGGTGTATCCGGAAGGTGAGCCTGGGATGTTTCGACTTGACGTCGAGCTGGGCGGGAGGATGCGGGCGGTAACGCTCAAGCGTCGATCGCTTCTGTCGGACAAGTATCGGTTGCTGGTTGATCATGGTACGGGCGATCTGGTTGAGGTTACGTCGCAGGCTCCTGCGACTTATCGCGGGTATGTTGGTGATGGGCAGGGGGTTGCGGCGATCACGCTGACGAGCAAGGGGTTGCGTGGGTTTGTGGGTACGGGCAGCGAGACGTGGTATGTGCAGCCACTGGCGGACGTTGTGGATGGGGCTGACCGTGATCTGGTTTTCGTTTACCGAAATGAAGATGTGATTGATGGTGATGTTCGTTGCGGTGTGGAAGGGTATGACAGTTTGCGTGATCATCTTCAGGACTCTGAATCGCCTGTTGGTCCGTCAGCGGCTGGTGGTGCGTCTGCGATTCAGATTGCCGAGATTGCGTTTGATGCGGATTTTGAGAATTTTTCGTTTCTGGGGAGTGTCGCGGCGGTCGAGGAAGACGTTTTCGATATCATGAACGTTGTTGAATCGCAGTATGATTCGCAGCTTGGTATTCGTTATGAGATTACGTCGATTGTGGTTCGGGATTCGGTGAATGATCCGTACGGGACGACGACGAATGCGTCGACGCTGTTGAATAATTTTCAGAACGTCTGGACATCGCCGCCGGAAAACAGCATTCCGCGTGACCTGGCTCATTTGCGGACGTCGCAGCTTCCGGTGGGGGGTCCCGGTCCGACGGTTCAGGGGTTGGCGATTTTGGGATCGGTTTGCAGCAACATCAGTGGGTATGGATTGACGAACACGAGGTCGTTGAACAACGAGGCTGCCCGGGTTGATGTTGTCGCGCATGAGATTGGGCATAACTGGGATGCCCCGCACTGCGACGAGGGTCCTGGTGCGGGGTTGCCGTTTCCGGGTTGTTGCGGGAATCCGTTCTATACGATGTGTTCGGTGTCCTTCGGTGGCTTTGGTGTGCGTAACGAGTTTTGCCCGCCTGTCGTGACGATCATTGAGGATTTCAAGGCAACGCGTTTTTGTCTGGAGAACGCACCGCCGGATGCGGCGCTCCCGATTTTTGATGAGTTTGTATCGGCTCAACTGAATGAAGATATCTGGGTTGGTGACGGCGTTACGGTTGATACGAGTGGGAGTGGTGAGCCCAGTCCGCCGCGGTCGTTGCGGATCAACGCGGGGGATTCGCTGACATCGGGTATTTTTGACACGTCCGATGCGTGTGGTGTGACGCTGGAGTACTGGTGGCAGCGTACCGGGTCGTTGGGACTGGGGGGGTCGCCGGAGCTTAACGAGGATCTGTTGTTTGAGTATCGCAACGTTGACGGTGAGTGGTTGAGTGCTCCTGGTGCTCAGCATCCCGGTATCGGTTCGGACAATGATCCGTACGAGTTCAACAGTGTGACGTTGCCCTCTGATGCGGAACATCAGGGGTTTCAGATCAGGCTTCACATTCTGGGCAACCCGAATTTTTCGGACAATTTCTTTGTTGACGATCTTCGGATTTTTGCTGCGGCTGAGCTGATCGAAATCGCCGAGCAGCCTGATGATTCGTTTGCCTGCCCTGGTGGATCGGGACAATTCACGGTCGTGCCGACGGGTGATCCGCCATTTACTTTTCAGTGGAAAAAAGACGGGGTGGCTATTCCCGGTGCGGAATCGCAAACGCTTGAGATCACGAATGTACAACCCGACGACTTCGGAATGTACTCCTGTGAGGTTGGGAACGTTTGTAGCACGATTGAAACGATTGAAGCTGCGATGGTTGAGACGACTCCCCCGGTTGTTTCGACGCAGCCGAACGGTGCCACCCTGCCGTTGGGGGGGACTTATTTTGAGTTTGTGGCTGCCAGCGGGGCACCGACGTTTCAATGGTTCAAGGACAATGTTGCGTTGGCTGGTGAGACGGCGTTTTTCCTGCAGGTTGAAAATGTGGGTTGTGAAGATGCGGGGATGTATCGATGCGATTTTACCAACGACTGCGATACGGTCAGCAGCGGGTCGGTCGAGTTGATCGTCGATGACGAGAGTTGCCTGAACGATACGTCGCCTCCGCGTATTTTGCAGTTGCTTGGTGAAGATGGTCAGACCCGTCCCTACACCGGTTACATCGACCCGCGTGGGGAGAGTACCGGTGGCGGGGAATTCGACCTGGGTGTTACCAGAGTCCTGATGGTGTTTTCGGAGTTTGTGCGCAACATCGAGAATGGCGGCGGGTTGACGATTGATTCGTTTTCCGTGTCGGAGACGGGAGGCGGTGCGCCACCCTCGGTGATTGATGTTGATGATTCACAGATGCCGTTTGTTTTCATTACCCTGGATCGTCCCATCACGCCTCAGGAATGGACGACCATCCGGGCGGATGTTGAAGATCAGGCGGGCAATCAGATTGAAAACGCGGGCGACCTTGGTGAGGAGGACGAAGGCGACCGTGTTGATATCGGTTTCCTGCCGTGTGATGTGGATCAGTCCGGCGTGGTAAGCCCGATCGATTTATTCGTGTTCCGTCAACTCATCAATGGTGTTGTTACACCTCAGATTGGGTTGGTCAATGATTTTATTGATACCGACCGAAACAATACCGTCAGCCCGTTGGATCTTTTTCTCTATCGGCAGTTGATTTCAGGTTCGGGTCCGGCGACGCAGGCGTGGGCGGGTGCGGAGATGAAGAACGAACGACCGTAGTTTCCTGGGCGCGAGCCTATGAATCGTTTGCGGAGAACGCGATTCCAAACCAGCAATCGAGTCAGCCACCTCTAAGAGGGTGTGTGAGAAGCAGGGATATCGCCGATAAGGATGGAAATTGGCAAGGAGTGCCTGATCCATGGCGAGGAATGCTTATCCCAGCGACTTGACGGACGCGCAGTGGAATCTGATTCGACGACGAATAC
>JAJDDT010000086.1 GCA_029260165.1 Phycisphaerae bacterium
TGCATTCTGTGGGAGTGAATTGCATTCGTAGGTTTGAACTTCAGCCAAAGCGACGAGGGGAAGCAGCATCACAGCTATGATGACGCTTCGTAGAAATGCGATAAGCTTCCTTCTTGACGGTACTGGTATCGCGACGCTCATATGTGGAATGATAGCAAAGGAGAAGATTCATGGGAAGTGACAAGGATAAATTGGGCGGTTTTTGGGGCTGCTGCAGTGTTGTGCTCTTATCGGGAGTTTCGGCGTATGCAGGCGGAAAGACCTGCGTTCAGGACGGTTCAAGCGTCACAGAAGTTTGTCTCGAGTGGAGTGATGCGCTTAATCCTCAGCCCGTCGTCGATTTTCAGGTTGGGTTTACGGACCCGCTGAATCCTGAAATCACGCTGATTACCGGCGATTTGGGTTGGATTGTGTATTCGGAGGTCGTGAGTACGTCCGTGCCGGCGAATATCGGGGCGTTGAGGCTTAATCCGGCTGTTTCCACGGACAATTTTGAAGTGACAATTGAGAAGGATGGCGGAGCCGGGGCGGCGAACGTCGGTTCGGCCGACCTGACCGCCGTCGGTTGGACCGGTGAATCATCAATCTCAGCGGGAATCATCGATGGCGATTTCACGGGGGATCTGAGACTGCAGCGTGGTTCGACGGGCGGGGTGCTATCAGACTCGCTGAGCGACGCGTTCATTATCCGCGGAGATTTGACTGGGACCATCGAAGTTCCGGTGATCCACGGTGCCCTGTTCATTGAGGGGGACGTCTCAGGCACGCTTGAAGTCACGGAAACGGTGGACGGTGGAGTGGTTGTGGTCAGTACCGTATCGTCTACAGGCGAGGTGATTCTTGCGGAGCTGGAGAATACCGTCAGTATGGCGATTTCAGGCGACAATCTGGATTTCTCGGGAACGCTGCGGCTGACGTCTGGCGTTCCGGCGAAGAATACTGTTGCTGTCCTTGGTGATCTCAAGAGTACGGGTGTTATTGACGTTGCAAATGAGCGCGTTGACGGTGTGCTCAAGGTTGGGCACACACAGGCTGGGAGTCAAATCACCATTGGAACAGTCGGGGCAGGTGGGTTGTTCAATTTCGTGCCTCCGGCGAGTCGTCGTCAGGTGTACGGTGACTTGACCGTCGGATCAATCGAAAAAGGAGGGGCTATCCAAATTGAAGTGGGATTCTTGTACGGCTCCATTGAGGTTACGGGGGACCACCGCGGGATCATTGCGGTCTAGAACGGGGATATGAAACCGGGCAGCAGAATCGACATTGGCGGCGATATGTATGGTGGCGTGACCACTTCGCGGGGGACCGAAATTTTCGTGGTTGACGGAGATTTGGATGGTAGTGTCAATGTAGCCGGAAATGTCCAGGCAGGTGGAATGATCTTGTGTGATGGTGATCTGACCGGGGTGGTCAATGTCCTGGGAGATATGTCGGGTGACATCAACATAGAGCAAGATGTCGGCACAACAGGTACCGTGCAGATTGGGGGAGATGTCTCGGGCGACATCGACGTGACAGGATCAGTTTTCGGTAGCATCGATGTGGGGGCGTCCGTCACCACTGGACGTATTCTTGTGGACGGCAGCCTGGACGGACCGGTTACTGTCGGTGAAGGCAGCGGGGTCGTTTCCTTAATTCGGGTGGATGACCTCGGATCGAATGGAAGCATCATTATCAACAATGATGAAGGCAATTTCGATGCGTCTGGGGACATCCACATTGGCCCGACGAATTGGGGGTCGTGGCCAAGCGTCATATTTGACGGCTGTATTCTGGTCAAGGATGGTTCGTCTGGTGGTGGTGACCTTGATGGCGACATCACCGTTGTCGGTTGTCACGCGACGACCGACGATCTCAATATCTGCATCGATGGCAGCATCAATGGTTCGATTACGATCGATCAGACCGGGTGTGGAAATACTGTCGTCGCATCGTGCATCGGCTCCTGCCCGTAATCGACCAGAAAACTCGTTACTGTTGATCGCACCGATTATCGTTAGCGGCGAGATAGCCTGGCGACTTGCGGGAAATGGTGCGTAACGTCATAATGTGCGGATGGTTGGGCAATTCGCACGAATCACACCCCGGGGAACATTATGGGCGTAACGTTAGACGCGCTGCACGCGTTGCAGGATGTGGAGCGCCGGCTCGAAACGCTGCGATCCAAAATCGAATCCAAAAAACGTCGCGTCGGGGCCCAGAAGCGGTCCGTCAGTAAGCAGGAGGTGCTCATCTCCGGGAAGCAGACTGTCATTCAGTCGTCCCAGATGGAGTTTGACAGCATCGACCTCGACGTGAAAGTACGCGACGAGCATATGGTCAAACACCGAGAAGCGCTCAACAAAGCCAAGACCAACAAGGAATACGCAGCCATCCTCGCCTCGATCAACACGGAAAAAGCAGACAACGCCAAGCTGGAATCGCGACAACTCGAGTTGATGACCACGCTTGAGGCATACCGCGAAGAGCTGACCGGGTTGGTCGCCGAGCGGGATCGCCTTGTGGACAAGGTGGCAGCGGCTGAGAAGGAGTTGGCCGGCGTTGAGGCAGAATGTGCCGACGACCTCCGGAAGCTGACCAAAGAACGCGACGGGGCAGCAAAGGGGATTGATCCGTCCGTTCTGGCGACGTTCGAGCGTGTGGCGGAAAGACACGACGGTGAAGCCATGGCGGAAATCGTCGCCGCCAACATCAAGCGCAACGAATACTGCTGCGGCTGGTGCAATATGTCCCTGACGCTCGAACAGGTGATCACGGCTGAAACCCGGGACGAAATCCAGAATTGCAGCTCGTGCGGCATCATTCTCTACCATGTCAAAAGCGGTGCCAGCGCCTGATCCTGACGCTGGAAATGGGTTTTTGGACCGATTCCGGTGTGCGAATCTGCTTGACCCGAAGCCCGGCAATGACCGATAACATGGAAGTTGTCGGTGGACGAGTCCGCAATTGGCGTGAGAAGACACGATGGAGCGAGTTTGGGACAAGGTGGGGCGTCGTTTGGCGACTGGAATCTCCGGGTGTGTTGCCCTGGCAGGATGGACCGTCCTGACGGGTTGTGCATCGACGGGCACCACCGTCATCCGCCAACTCCCGTCCCCAATCGTAGCGACCCTTCCAGTCACGAAAATACCCCCATCCACACCCCCCGCGGTCAAAGCCAGGCCCGGACCCACCAGGACCGCCGACGCAGCCCATAATTGGGTGCCCCGAGGTGGGATAAAGGACCGCTGGAATTACATCGTGATTCACCACAGTGCCAGCGACGTTGGCAATGCGACAGAATTCGACAGATATCACCGTAACGTCAATCACTGGGATGAGTTAGGTTATCATTTCGTCATCGGAAATGGCACGCGATCGGGCAATGGCCTGGTCGAGGTAGGCCCTCGCTGGAAAAAACAAAAAGTCGGTGCCCACTGCAAAACCAGCGGAAACATGTACAACGAGCGTGGAATCGGGATTTGTCTGGTGGGAAATTTTGAAAACAACAAGCCAACCCCCCCCCAAATGCGATCTCTGGTGCGTCTTGTCCGCTTTCTGATGCGATCGGGTAACGTTGCGTCCGAAAATGTCGTCACCCACAAGGGCGTGACGGGTAGAACAGAGTGTCCCGGGGCGCATTTCCCCTGGAAAAAATTTCGCCGCATGATTTCCGAACCAGCCTCCGCCAGTGTGATGCGCTGACCTTGCAGGTGAGGCAGGGTCGGACAATTGGGCGACGACTTGCGATACGGTGGGTTGGGGGGAGAATGGTGTGGCTGGGACGGGCGGGCAGGTTAGTTCAACTTCGCCCGGCGACTTGTCGAATCGTATAGAGGAACCGGTGTGCGACGGATGTTTGGGCGTCGCGACCGAATGCGTGGAACCTCAGGAGTGAAACGAATGTCCATTCGCGGATTTCAGCGTCGTGCACGCAAGGCAGCCGTCTTGATGGTTGTTGGCGGAAGTCTTTTTCAGGTCGGAAGTTGCGATCCAACGGTGCGTGCGACCCTTCTGACGGGGTTGCAGACGACCACGGAAGCGTTGTTTGACACGTTGGTGGCGACGTTCTTCACAAGCCTCGCCAACGACAACGATGTGAGTGGTGGAGGCGGCGGAGGTGGTGGTCTGACGACCACATAGCCGACCGTTTGACCGGATTTTTCGTGTAACGCAACAAGGCACGCTGGGTGATCCCCGCGTGCCTTGACACGTTTTCAGTGGCCCTCCAGAATTAGCAGCAGCCTGTGAAAACCGCCGGGATTCAGCGGTTTTTGTTTTTTCGCACGCCTGCTTTACCCTGCCGATTGGAGGTGCACGATGGTTGCCGGCACGCTGACCGCTCCGAAAGTTTCCCTGACGAAAAACCTGATCAACGGCCTGTGGTGCGACGCAGACAGCGGTCGCACGTTCGAGACGTTCAACCCGGCCACGGGCGAAGTGATCGCGCATGTGGCGGAGAGCGAATCGAGCGATATCGACCGGGCGGTGAAAGCTGCTCGCGAGGCGCTTGAAAACGGTCCGTGGTCGAAATTCAGCGCTCGCGATCGCGGGCGATGTCTGTTCAGGCTTGCGGACCTCGTCATGCAGCACAAGGACGAGTTGGCTGCCCTCGAGGTGCTCAACAACGGCAAGCCGATTCGCGAGGTGAATTTCGCGGATGTGCCATTGGTGGCGGAGACGTTTCGATACTATGGCGGGTGGGCGGACAAGATCACCGGGGACACGATTCCGGTGGACCGCACGATGGGGAATTTTTTCTGTTATACGAAGCGTGAGCCTGTCGGGGTCTGCGGGCAGATTATTCCGTGGAATTTTCCGATGCTGATGGCTGCGTGGAAATGGGGGCCTGCGCTGGCGTGTGGGAATACGGTGATATTGAAGCCGGCGGAGCAGACACCGCTGACGGCGCTCAAGCTGGGGGAGCTGGCGACCGAGGCTGGTTTCCCGCCGGGTGTGGTCAATGTGGTGAACGGGTTTGGTGAGTTGGCGGGTGACGCGCTGGTCCGGCATCCGGGTGTGGACAAGATCGGGTTCACGGGGGAATACAAGACCGCACAAATCATCATGCGCAATGCGTCTGACACGCTGAAGCGAACGAGTTTCGAGCTTGGTGGCAAGAGTCCTGCCGTGGTGTTCGCCGATGCGGATCTGGACGAAGCCGTCGCCGGTGCGATGACGGGGATTTTCTTCAATCAGGGCGAGGTTTGCTGTGCGGGGAGTCGGTTGTTCGTTGAGGATTCGATTCATGACGAATTTCTGTCGCGGTTCAAGGCGGCGGCGGAGTCGCGACGCATCGGTGATCCGTTCGACTCGAAAACCGAGCAGGGGGCGCAGGTCTCCAGAGAGCAGTATGACAAGGTGCTGCGGTACATCGGGATCGGGAAGGATGAGGACAAAGCCACCTGTGTGACGGGTGGAGCAGCCCACGGTGACAAGGGATGGTTTGTGAAGCCGACGATTTTCGCGGATGTGAAAAACGACATGCGCATTGCACAGGAGGAGATTTTCGGTCCGGTGGCGGCGGTGCTGCGATTCAAGGACACGCATGACGTGATCCGGCAGGCCAACACGACGATGTATGGGTTGGCGGCGGCGGTTTGGACGAAGGACATGACGAAGGCGTTTGCGATTGCGGACGGCGTGCGTGCGGGGACGGTGTGGGTGAATTGTTACAACACGTTCGACCCGGCGGCTCCGTTTGGTGGATACAAGTTCAGTGGTCACGGTCGGGAAAACGGCAAGGCTGCGTTGGAGTTGTACAGCGAGGTGAAGACGGTTTGGGTGAATCTCGGGGCGCGGTAGCAGGAGTTGTGTTTGGAGGATTCATGGTGACGGCAGGTGCAAGCACCTGCCCTACATCGCCAAGTGCGACGCTTACCGCATAAAGATTGTTGTACGGGTGGTCCGCGGCGATCAATGAATGCCTTTGGGTGCCAATGATAATGGCTTTCCTGGCTGATGAATACAGAACGGAAATGCAGGAAAAGTTCGACGCGTTGTTATGCGCGGCTGAAGAACGTAATCTACTATATTACTTGCTGCACCTGTTCAATCTTTGGGGTCTCCACGGACCAATCGGAGCTCGTGAACACGGCTTAAGTATGGACTTCAACTCCGAAATCAACCGAATGACAACATCTCTGATCCTTGACAAGGTTCGCCACGGGCAAGTAGAGCCAATATTACCTCAGGATATCCTATTTGTCTTTCAAGCCAATATCGAACAAAAAGGGTTCTATGCGGGCCTTCGCAACTTCATTAGCATCGCATCAGACGCCGACTGTCGCCAGGAACCGTGGAGGGACGACGAGTGGAGGGAGCATTCCAAACTGAGCACCGCAAAAATCATTCGCAACATACACAATGAATTGACCCAAGCCGGTTTCACCGAGCTTGCTAAGGAGTTTCAGGCTACACACCTAGAAAAGGCGAAGTCCATTCGCAACGGTATCGCACACGGCAACTTCCGTATTCCTCACACCGAAACGAATGACATGTGGGTGTTTGGTGACTACGAACGTACTACGTCCGGTTACTTCACAATAGAGACAACTCGATTTACCGGCGAGGACTTTCGGGATGTATTCCTTCGGCTACTTTGCTTCCGCCTGGCGTTTTTCGCGGCAGTCGGCGCTCATCGGGAAAAATACGACAAGCGCGAGTTTGACTTCGAGGCTACCAACCAGAAGAATCGCGGTGAGGTTCTCCAATGCCGATTCGAGAATCGAGGTGTGATCGTCAAGTACAAAGGGACGCCTCTGTGGTAACTGCACCAAGCGCATGATACTGGGGGGGCAGGAAAGGTGCTTGCACCTGCCCTACATCGCTGCCAACCATTGGCGCTGTTGTCGGCTTACCGGCCTATCCCGGCGACAAGTTGCAAATCACGCCGAATTCGCCACGATACGCACGCAATGGTTTCGAAGGCGAACAAACCCACGCTCAAACCCACCGAGCGACGCGCGCTGGCCAAACCGCTCGACTCGCTGCTTTTTCTCCTGCCCTTTATCGTATTTTACGAGTCGGCCATTCTTCTCGGTGGGGCACAGCCAGCGCGCGTCGTCGCATTTGACATGATGGAACGGTTCTTTGCGTTGTTCGGGACGACCGGGTTCTGGTTACCGGGTTTGGCTGTCGTGGTTATTCTGTTGGCCACCCATGCAGCCGCCCGACTTCCCTGGCGGATCGACAAGCGCGCCGTCGGGCTGATGTATGTTGAAACGATCGTCTGGTCGCTGCCTTTGCTCGCGGTCAATTATTACGCGCAACTGCTGGCTGCCCAACAGGAGCTGACCCTTGCAAGTCTGGGGATCTGCGTCGGCGCGGGGATTTACGAGGAGCTTATCTTTCGGCTCGTGCTCATCTCGTTGCTCGTCATGATCGGCAGCGACCTGTTGCGATTCTCCACCAGCGCGACCCTCGCGTCGGCGGTCCTCATATCAGCCGTCCTGTTCGCACTGCACCATCATCCGCCTTTCGGTGGCGAGGCGTTTAGTGCCTATCGCTTTTCATTTCGGTCGCTGGCTGGCGTCTATCTTGGGACCATTTTCGTTTTCAGAGGCTACGGACCCGCCGCGGGCGCGCACATCGCCTACAACCTGATCACCGTATTGCAGTAGCGTTGCACGTTTGTTGAATCAACGGGGGCCGGATCAAAACGGCGGATCGAACGGGTCCAGTGGATTGGTGCCAAACTGAAGCACCTCGTCGCCGTCAGAATAACCATCACCGTCGGTGTCAAAGTTGAGCGGGTTGGTTTGGGTTTGAATGACCTCGAACCCATCGATCAACCCGTCGAAATCGCTGTCAATGAGGTTGGGGTCGGTTTGACTGACGAAAAACTCGAATTCGTCGGTAAGTCCGTCCAGGTCCGAATCGATACCAGCCGCACGCGGATCGGTGTCGAACACAAAAACCTCGTTGCCGTCGAGCATGCCGTCGTCGTCGGTATCCGGATCGAGCGGGTTGGTTCCGAAATTGCCCTCGTCCCCATCGCGGATGCCGTCATTGTCTGAATCGGGATTTAATGGATCGGTACCGAAAATCAGTTCGTCGTCGTCCGGTATGCCATCAAGATCGCTGTCCGCACCCCCACCACCGGTTCCCGGCATGTTTGGCCCGTTCGGCACGAGGGGATCGGTCCCCAGACTCAGAACCTCTTCGCCATCTCCAAAACCGTCACCGTCTGTGTCCACCACTTTTGGATCCGTCCCGAACACATGCACTTCCTCACCGTCGAGCAATCCATCGCCATCGGTGTCTGGAACGAACGGATCGGTACCGAAAAACGCTTCGTCTTCATCGGTCAACCCATCGTTATCGCGATCCGTTTCATCGTTCGACGGCGGTGGTGTCGGATTGCCCGTACCGTCGCCAGGTCCGAACACCAGGGGATCGGTGCCGACAGACACCTCAATGCCGTCAAGCACACCATCGCCGTCGGTGTCGGGATCAAACGGATTGGTACCGAAGTCGTCAACCTCGCGTCCGTCGCTCAATCCATCCGCATCGGTATCGAGGTTGAACGGATTTGTTCCGATCTCGAAAATCTCACGACCGTCGCTCAGTTGATCGCCATCGGTGTCCGGATCGTTCGGGTCGGTGAAAAACACAAAAACCTCGTCCGCATCGCCGATACCGTCGCCATCGGTATCCGGATTGTTGGGGTCGGTCCCCTCGAACAATTCCTCGTCATCTGACAGACCGTCGCCATCGGTATCGAAGAAATCAATCCCCCCGTCAGGTGAAAGCGGATCGGTGCCGATGAACAGCTCGACCAGATCGTTGATTCCGTCACCATCGGTGTCGGGATTCTGCGGATCGGTTCCGAGAAGTTCCGTCTCGATGGCATCCGGTAAGCCGTCGCCATCG
Source organism: Phycisphaerae bacterium (assembly GCA_029260165.1). GTDB lineage: Bacteria > Planctomycetota > Phycisphaerae > UBA1845 > UBA1845 > OFTM371. The sequence continues at coordinate 8,854 of JAJDDT010000086.1, forward strand.
CTGTCGGTCGCCTGCAATGGCTCGGGATCGTCGCCATCGGGAATACCGTCGAAATCAGTGTCGGGATCGAACGGATTCGTATCGGTCTCGAATATTTCCACGCGATCGCTCAAACCGTCGTCGTCGGTGTCGGCTGCGTTGGGATTGGTTCCGAAGAAGAACAATTCCTCTTCGTCGTCCAACCCATCGCCGTCGGTGTCGGCCAGATTTGGATTCGTGCCGGCTAGTTCCTCGACATCGGTCGGCACACCGTCGTTGTCGGGGTCATTATCATCGCTCATGGAGACGTTGGGCGGGGTTCCCAGGACGAAAATCTCGCGAAAATCGTCCTCGCCGTCACCGTCGGTGTCCGCCAGGAACGGATCGGTCTCGAACACGAAGACCTCCAGCGTGTCGGGGATCCGGTCGCCGTCGGTATCAGGATCGTTCGCGTCGTTGAATTCAGGTGGGGCGGGAAACTCGTCGCGTGCGAGGGCGGTTGTCGCGATCGACCTGCCGTCGCGGCTTCCGTACAGCTCGCGAATGGCGATGATGTCCTGATCCGCCAATTGGGTAAACCCACCGGCTGGGTACCCCGGCGACATGACGGCGGTGTCCGTCAGGCTGTGTTCCAACCCAAGGGAATGTCCGATTTCGTGGAGCGCGGTCGAAAACAGATCGAACGAACCCGAGACCGGCGACAGGGACCACGGCTCGCCTGCGCAAAGGTGGATTTCACCGGCCATGCTCGTGCCGGGGAAAAACGAGTGCCCCAGCACATTGCCCGGACCATCCAATGGAAAAGGGTCGCCATGATCGCCCGCGGCAAACCGAAATTTGATATCCGCCTGCGATGCGCTCGCAGCCCGCGTAAACGTCAACGGCGAGACCGATTGCCACAATTCGAACGCGCGCGCGATGGCGGACTCCTGTTCCGTCACATCCATACCAGCCAATGGGTCTGCCAAGGCCCAGGTCAGTTGCCGTTTGGACCATCGCGAGGTTGGTCGGAAGCTGCGCAGATTGGCGGGTTGATTCGCAAACTCGTCGAAACAGGCGATCGCAACCGCCCCGCATTGCGACCGGGCAGGCACACGGGTTTGACCGTCGCCGCCGTCCGGGGTTCCGCCTCCGTTGTTGTTCCCACCACCGCCATTGCCCGTTGGCGGCATTGGGCAGCCAGCCACCAGTGCGACCGCCAATATCAAGCAGGGTTGTAATAAATACCTAGTCAAGCTCGCCATACGATGCTGTCCCACACCATCCCGACCTGAAAACCAGCGTACCCCGATTCCTGTACCTCGCCAAGTCAACGCGCGTCGTAAACCACTTTCCCGCCGACGATTGTGACCCATGCGCGGACGTGGCTGATTTCCTCGGCGGGCACGGTCAGCACGTCCTCCGATAATACTACGATATCGGCCAACCTGCCGACGGTGATTGTTCCGAGAATATTTTCGTCGAATCCGGCGAACGCGGCTGACGTGGTGTAGGCATTCAGTGCCGCTTCAATTTCTATGGCCTGCTCCGGTATCCATCTTTTTCCATCGAGCGTTTTGGCTGTGACGGCGGCGGCCATTCCGGCGAACGGATCGCTGGTCACCACAGGCCAATCGCTGCCGAAACAGACCGTCGCGCCTGATTCGATCAAACTGCGGTAGGCGTACGATCCCGAGAGTCGCTCGCTGCCCAGCGCTTGCTCCGCATATCGACCGTCGTCGGCTTTGTGAAAAGGCTGCATCGATGCGATGGCCCCCATCTTTGCAAATCGGTCGATATCTTCGGGCAACAGATGTTGAGCATGTTCGACGCGTGGTCGCCAGTCACGTTGCCCTCGTTTCCGGGCGACGGCTTCGTACGCGTCCAGCAGGACGTGATTGGCTTCGTCGCCGATCGCGTGGACGGCGGGTTGGAGGCGGGCCTCTGCGGCTTGTTGGATCATCCACCGCAATTTCCTGGGTGGTTCCGCCATTTCCGCCAGAAGGCCGCTGGGGTATTCATCGTGCGGATGAGCGTCGGCGAACGGACGATACATGTAGGCAGTTCGACTTCCGAGCGAGCCGTCCATGTACCCCTTGAATCCGTTGATCCGAAACCAATCATCGCCCGCGTTGAATCGCCGCACGTCGTCAATGGATCTGGTCCAATCGGTGACGTGCAGGTATTTTCGGATGCGGACGGTCAATTGGCCTGACCGATGCGCCTTGCGAAAAACGTTCAGATCAGCCGGTCCGGACATGTCATGCGCACAGGTAACACCCTGCGCATTCAGATGTCGCATTGCCCGTTGCAATGCTTCCGACCGTTCTGCTTCGGTGGGTTTGGGTATGTGCCTGTCGACCAGTTCCATGGCGGCGTCTTTCAACACACCGGTCGGCTCACCCGTGGCGGGGTCGCGCTCGATCACACCGCCGACCGGGTCAGCCGGTCCATCGCGATCGATCCCTGCGATTTTCAAGGCGGCTGAGTTGACCAGCGCCTGATGGCCGTCCATCCGTGTCAGAAACACGGGAACGTCTCCAGTCGCCGCGTCGATCCACTCCTTCGCCGGTGGTGTCTGATTGGTCCAACTCTCGACGCTCCAACGTCCGCCCAACACCCATTGGCTTTCCTGCTTGCTGCTTGCCGCCCGTCCCACCGCGGCGACGAATGCTTCGCGCGAGCCGACGTCGCGCAGATGCAGCCGACCGAGCTGCAACCCGCCACCGACGACATGAATGTGGCTGTCGATCAGTCCCGGGGTGACTCGTCGTCCGTTGGTGTCGATGACCCTTGTCTGATCACCAATCCACGCTCCCACTACTCGATTATCACCTACCGCAACGATGCGTTCTCCGCGGATCGCGACGGCCGTCACTGCATTGCCGGTCCCTGTCCATACTCTGGCGTTGGTCACGACGAGATCGGCGAGGCCGGGTCGTCCAACGACGCACCCCGACATAATCGACATCACGATGACCAGAATCGAAAAACGAATATTTCTCACCAGTATTGACTCCTTCATTTCTGCTGGTGTTTCATGACAGATAGTTTGATGCATCACCTGCACGAGGGTGCCCCACTTTCATGGGTGTCCCACCTCTTTAGAGGGTGTGTGAGAAGCAAGATCAGCCTGGTTTTAGCCGGTGAATCATCAGATTGATCATGGTCAATAGCACCATGGCTTCGCTGCTGACGGACAGCATTTCATAATCTTTGCTCATCCGACGGTAACGGCCAATCCATC
>JAJDDT010000087.1 GCA_029260165.1 Phycisphaerae bacterium
TGGATTGCGAGGCCGACCCATGCCGGTATCATGCGCGCTCGGCCCGGAAAGCGCAAGTTAAGTGTGGCGCGAAAGATGACAGTCAGGCGCGATACGCCCCGCCAGAAAACCCCGTGCCGAACAGTATTGAGCGACGCTACATTGTTTCTTTTGGGATGGTGCAGGGTTGTCCGCATTCGGGGCAGCGTGGGGTTGTGAGGTGGGTGATGTTGTATCCGCAGGTTGTGCACCGGTCGGGATCGATGAGATCGGGGAACCTGGGATTGCAAAAGAAAATGGCGAGGATGGTTCCGGGCCAACTGTTGCAGGATCGCAATTTGACTTCGCGTGTGGCTCCGAAGGCGAGGGTGAGGCAGCCTGCGATTGCAACGAACATTCCCCATTCTGCATTTCCTTTAAGGGTGAAAAAGATATCGAAGCCTGCTGAGATCAACATTGCCCAAATCCATTGGCACAACAAAGAGGCGGGTTTGTTGAGCATGGAATTGATGTAGGCGAGCCATGTGAGGATGAGAAGAGAGATGCCGGCGATAAAGTCTCCAGGCATGGTGGGCCGCCATAATAGAGACGGGAGGTACTCGACAACCTCGATCGTCACTCGGAGGAGAACAAGAAGAAGGAAGATGTTTGTGATTTTCAAGAGCGTGCCTGAGTTCGTGACGCATGAGGCGTGATGATTGGTTGGTCGTTTGTGTTGGCGTGTGGCGAGGAGGGCGACCGCGACGATGAACCCGAATAATTGTGGGGCGACGAGAAAGGTGGCTCCGAGGGTGAAGTGTAGGATTCGTTCGAAGTTACCACTGAGCAGGATTCTGGTCGTGGCCAGTGCGATGGTTGGCTTATACCAGAATCCGATGATCGTCGGGGTGAAGAAAGCGATGGTTAGCAGCAGGCCACCGATGATTTGGATTTCGCGGGCTTTTTGAAGATTTGTTGGCGAGGTAATGGTTTTGTGAGGGTTTGCGGCGGGTGGCTTGCCTGAGTTTTTCATGAGGCTGATCGCATCATTTTGCCTTTGCGCCACCCACAAGGAGTGACGCTACATTGGGTTGTTTGGGATTGTACATGGTTGGCCGCATTCGGGGCAGCGGGGGGTTGTGAGGTGGGTGATGTTGTATCCGCAGTGGTTGCAGCGTGTTGGGTCCTGGTCGATGAGTTTTGGGTTGCATAGTAGGATGTTGAGGATTGTTTTGGTGGAGGAGGTGAGGGTTCTGGCGCGGAGTTCGTTGAAGGAGCCTATGGTGATGAGGATGCTGCCGGTGGTTGAGATGTATAGGCCGTAGAGGGTGCCTTTTGAGAATATCCAGGGTGCGAACCATAGAATCGAGACGAGGGAAACGAAACATTTCAGGCTGACGCGGGCTGCCTGTCCTTTGGCGAGAGCGCGAATTGTGTAGATGGCGATCATGCAGATGATTGCGGAGAAAATCAGATCATCGGGAGCTTGATGATTGTTGAGGATCACTTCGATGGCGGTTGCGATGACGGCGATGATGACGATGAGCGCGAACAGCCAGGCGATTGCGGCGTTGGTGCGGTTGGTGTTTGGCGTTTTTCGTTTGAGCGCTGTCATGGAGCCTATGGCGATGAGGGCACCGAAAAGGTAGGGGGTGCCGTAGGTGGTGCAGGCTCCGGTGATATCCCCGAGATTTGAAGGGTGTTGGATTGTCTTGATGAGTTCATTGGCGGGGACAATGGAGCGTTTGCAGCTTTCGACGGCGGGGAGGAAGAAGGCGGTAGTCAGGAGGAGGCCTCCGATGAGTTGGGTTTGGTGTGCGCGGCGGAGGGGTTTGGTTTGGGATCTTGCGTTTTGGGGATTCTGAAATCGAGACCCCACATCTGAAGATGTGGGGCACCCATCAGCGTTGGTTTTGCCTGATGTTGTTGGTGGTTGGGGAGGGTTCATTTGGCTTGTTTGTTCGCGTTCGGCGTTGTTCATTGTTCAAATCGACTCCCCCACCCATGAATGGGTGGGCCACCCGTCGCGCATGGTGGGCCACCTGTCGGGGTTGGTTTTGCCTGATGTTGTTGGTGGTTGGGGAGGGATCATTTTGCGTTCTCGTCACCCACAAGGGGTAACGCTACAGAAGAATCGGGGGTGAGGCTGCGGAAGAATCGTGGGGTGAGGCTACCGAAGAATGGGGGGGGAGTGGTGGTGGCGGAGGGGGGTTTGATGTTCATGGTGTTGGGGATTGTAGGGTGGAGTGGGGTTGGGAAACAGGGTTTTTGGGGTGGTGGCGGGGTGAATGTTTCGGGGTGGTAACAAATCGCGGGTTGGTGCGTGGTTGGGTGGGAAGAGTCTATACTGCGGTGCATACCGGGTGGTCTGGATGGCGACTTGGGTTGGCGGGTGTGGATGGTGTTGACTGATTCTGGTTGTGAAGGAGTTTGATGATGAGCAGGCGGTTGGTTTTGGGTGTGTTGGTGTTTGGGTTTGTTGGTGCGGTTGCGCAGGCGGGCAAGTATGAGGTTGATGGTGTTCACTCGGCGGTTCTGTTTCGGATCAAGCATCTGGACGTGTCGTATTCCTACGGTCGGTTCAACAGGATTTCGGGGAGGATCAAGTTTGATGAGACCAAGCCTGAGAAGAGCAAATTTGAGGTTGAGATAGAGGCGGAGAGTATTGATACGGGTCATGCGGGTCGTAACAAGCATTTGAAGGGGCCTGATTTTTTCAACGTGAAGGAATTTTCGACGATCAGGTTCAAGAGCAGGAAGGTGGAGAAGACGAGCGAGAACAAGTATATGGTGACGGGGCAGTTGATGATGCATGGCGAGAAGAAGGATGTGTCATGCGAGTTGGAGCATGTTGGGACGAAGTCGACGTCTCGGGGTGATAAGATCGGGTTCGAGGGTCATATTGTGGTGAAGCGGAGTGACTTTGGGATGAACTTCATGGTTGGGAAGGGGCTTGGTGATGAGGTCAACATCTGGGTGAGTCTGGAGGGGACAAAGAAGTAGGTTTTTGCGTTTTGATTGTGGTTTTTGATGATGGGGCTGACCTCGGTCGATTGGCTGGGGGCAGCCCTTTTTTGCGGGTGAGGTTGTGTGATGGAGTTTTTTTGGCAGGGTGTTGGTCCCGGTTTGATTTCGGGTGGGTTGATGGTTTTGTTGGGTCGGTTGTGGCGTTTTGGGGAGCGCGACGTTGGTTGGGCGTCGTCGTTGGCGGTTGGGGTTGGGGCGGGGGCGGGTTATGTTTTGATCCGGGACTGGCCTGGGTGGTGGCCACGGGAGTCGACGGCGGTGGTACCGTTTGCTGCGGTATTGGCGGGGGTTGTGGGGATGGTTTGTGCGCGGTGGTTGCGGGGTTGGATTTGGGGTTTGGTTGGGGCGATGGGGGTTGGGTTTGGGGCGTTCTGGTTGGTGACGCGGAATTTGCGTGCGTATTCGTGGGGGACCGGTGAGGCGGTTTGCTGGTTGGCGGGTTTGACGTTTGGGGTGGGGATGTTGTGGTTGTGTATGCGTGGGCAGGTTGGTCGTTGGGGTGGGCGGACGTTTGCGGTGGCGTATGGGTTGTTTTCGGCGGTGATGGGTGGGGTGCTGGTGTTGTCGGGTAGTGCGGCGTTGGGTCAGTTGTCGGGTGGATTGGCGGCTGGGGTTGGCGGGGTATTCGTGGCGACGTGTTGGCGGCGTGGGGTTTCGTGGGCGGATGGGGTGGTGACGGTGTTGGCGGTGGTGGTTGGGGTGTTGTTGGCGTGCGGGTATTTGTTTGCGGAGATGGATTGGTATGTGGGGTTGATGGTATTGGGCGGGCCTTTGTTGGGTTTTGTTTCCGAGGTGGCGTGGGTACGGGGGTTGGGTGGTTGGAAGTTGTTTTTCGTGCGTGTCGGGTTGGTGTTGTGTCCTGTGGTCGGTGGGTTGGTATTGGCGTTTATTGGATATTCCCTTGATTGACCGGTTGGGCGCGTCGTTTTTGGTCTGTTCCCCAAAACCCGGTTCAATTCCCGGGGAGCAGTCCAAAGGGACAACACAACCTGCACTCCGAAATCAATCCAGTCAGATCGTCCCCTGCTACGGGTCAGCCTGTCGGGTTGATGCGAGACCGGCGATCATTTGGTCGCGGATCATCAGCAAGGCTCCGTCGCGCAGTGCGAATCCACGAATGTCTTCGTTTGTGCCGAGCAGGATCGACTCTTTCTCCGCTAGTCCAATGATCCGTTGGTGGTCAAATCTTCGAAGGACGTACTCGGCTGGCATGTCGTGCAGCGTTGTTTCGATTCCGATGATGTCCGTGCTGGTCATGGTTTGGAAAACATAGATGTTGCCGTGCGGGAGGGTGGCTTGCCACAGTGTTCTGCCGTCGGTGGTATCGAGACCGACAAAGCTTCGATCGGTCATCAGGATCAATTGTCCGTCGCGAAGAACGCCTGATCCCCCCTGGAGTCCGAGGTTCGCCAATGGTTCGGATTCCCAAATTGCCAGGCCATCTGCGTAACTGATCTTGCGAATTTGTTCACCGTCGTCGGTGAGGTAAACACCATCGAGGTCAAACCGGACAACAGGCTCGAAAACATGCCCCGCCAGCGGTGACCGCCAGATGAGTTCGGTGTTCCTGTTGTCTGTTGTGTAGGCGGACACGTCCTGTGTTGACAAAACGATGAGGCGTTCGTCTGCGGTGATGTGAATGCGTATGGTGTGTGCTGTTTTGTTGAGCGGGATCGTCGTACGGAGCTGGCCGTCGGCGAGGTTGAATATGGCGACAGACGGAATGTCGCGAACGGAAGTTGTGAATGCGAAGAGGCGTCCATCTGCAATGACGGGTGATGTGGGGCGAAGATCGAGATGTCGATTCCAGCGAACCTGTCCCGTTGAAATGTCGATCGCGGTGGTATTTCCATCGTCCATGAGGCTGATCAACAGTTCCTTCTCGATCGCGTGACCAAACCAGGATGGAAACGACTCCGGATCCGTCATGGGATCGTCAAGTTTGTTTGGTCTGCCACCGCAGGTCCAAATGGTTTTTCCCGATTTTGCATCGACGCCGACAATTTTGTGCCGCGTGGCGAACACATGAACGCGTTCTGTCGCGACAAGGAGCGAAGGTTTGGGACCGAGTGTCGCGAGGTCGATCTCCCATCGCTGGTCACCGGTTGTCGCATCGTAAACATGCAACGACGCCGCCCCGAGAATGTGCACGGTGGCCAGCTCCGCCGGTGTGCGTACACCGAGTTTGGGTTTGAGTACGCTGACAGGGTCGGGAAACCACAGCTCGTAGGCGCGGGTGATGTTGCTCCTGAGCGTTGGCCTGGACGATGTTGGCGGCGTCTTGATAAGCTGGTCGCGATATTCCAGAATCGACAGGCGTTTCCCGCGACGGTCCCGCACTCTTGTTCGGGGAAATTCCCGATGCGCTTTGGTAAGCCATCCGTACGCCGCGTCGTGGCGACCGGCGCTGACGAATGCCCTGGCCATCGATTGGGCAATGGATGCTTTTTTCGTCGGGTCATTTTCGATTGCCCACGCTGATGCGAACGAACGTGCTGCCGTCAATGGTTTTCCACGATCGCTGAGGATTTTGCCTTGTTTCACGAATGCGTCTGAGATCGCCCTTGCGTTGGGCCGGGTGGTGATCAGGCGTTCCAGAAGCGACAGCGCGTTTTCACCCTGCGCCGCCCGAAGCCACTCAGCCGCTTCGATGTCGAATTTCCGATAGATGCCTCGTCCATGCCTTGCGATCAGGGACCTGATTTGTTGTTGTGCGAGGATGCCCGCGATCGATGTTGGTTGCGAATCATGTACGATTGCACGCCGCATGGATCGATCGTTGAGCACCTGCTGGTATTGTCGGACGGCTTTTTCGTTACTTCCGATTTGCTCAAGGTGCGATCCAAACGCGAGGCGGGTGGCGACATGTGCGTCGGTCGAATGAGCGCAGTCACCAGCCCATTTGAACAACTGCGTTATCTGCTCTTGATCTTCGACCGTGCGGCGAGGCCAATCGCGTGCAAACCACATGCAATCATCGAACAGGCGATCATGAACGCGCTCATCGAACACGCCGCCATACGCCTGCACGCGTTCGATGGCGACCGACAGTATATTGGCCGCTTCAGTTCGTTCATCGGAACGGAAGGCGATTTCAGCCAGGTCCATCGCGGGAACGGGGTCCCATTCACGGGCGGCCATCTCCGCGTGCAATTTTGCCCACACGTTGGCTTTGCGACCGAGTGCTGCCACCTGATTGACGCCGGCGACGATGATCTGATCACCCAGCGGCATCAGATTTCCCGGAGCGTCATCCGACTCCCAGGGGTTCACCGAGCGGACACCGGTTTTCAGATCGAAACCAAAAAGCGAGCGTCGACACGGCACGAGAAGATGCGAATCCGTGGCGATTCCCCGCCCCATGACGACATCGTCGTCGCAGAGGTCAGCCGACCAGATTTCCTCTCCCGTGCGGACGTCAACACAAAACGCGCGTCCACTGACACCATACAATCGGCCCTCGCGAAAAGCATAGAGCGACGTTGACGGCCCCATCGCGGGTGATTGAATCGAGCGCACGATGTCGCCCGTGTTTCGATTGAGGATCATGGTTCCGGCTGCGTCGAGGGTCTTGCAGGCGAGCAGGTCATCATCGCGCAGGACCGCGTTGTAATGCCAAGGCATCGTTTCGCCCGAGATGGGACGTGAGATGTCCCGCCAATCCGACGCGGACTGGCGAGGGTAAACGCGTAGCCATTCGACCAGGCCTGTTTGTCCGGAGACAGCCGCGATGGTGCCGAGGTTTGTGGCGACGTAGATCGTTCCGTCGACGAGGGTTGGTATTGAAAACGTCGAGCGCTTGAAGCCGAATCCCCCGGTCGTCGCGCTGCCGAGATGGGCGAACCAACGGAGCTTTCCGTCGCGGGCGTCGAGTTTGACCAGATAGCAATCTTCAAACCCGAACGTACGCTGACGTCGCGCGATAACGAACAGGCTATCCTCCGAAAACAAGGGCGCGGAACCAAACGTGCACCTTTCAAGGGAGTCGCCAAGGTCATCCGGCGTCGTTCGCCAGGACAGTTCTCCGGACGTTGCGTTCAGTGCAATGACGCTGGACGTTCCCGTGGAGGCTTCGTATCCGTAGTAGGAAACCGTCTCACTGCCCAGGGATGCGTAGACAAGTCCGTCACCGTACGCGGGTGAGTACCAACGGGTCGCACTGCTGTCATTGTTGTCGAGAGAATCCGCGCCGCGGATGCTTGCGTCGTGCGTCCACGCCAACGTGCCGCTTCGCTCGTGGACAGCCCAGACGTGACGGGCGTCGTGAAAGAACACAAGGTTTTCACCCGCGATCGGGAAGAGATTCAATAGTTTGCCCGAATCGATGGCTTGTCCCGGTCCGATTGATTCGGCGCTGCCGTCGACCGGATCGAGGCTGGCACGATGAAAGTCGCGAAATCTCCAAAGATTGGCGGTTCGATCAAAAACAAACGAGCCAATCGAATCCCGGCTTGCACGTCCGCCGAACATGGGCCAGGCTTCGTTTCGACGACGGTGTCCAATCGCCTGCCTTTCTCGCTCGATCAATCGCATGACATGCGACAACGGCTGTGTTTTGCCATGCCAGCGTAGTTTGGTGTCATTCAGAGCGACATCGCGGGTGTCGTGGGGACGATCGTTATTCTGATTCGCCCACGCAGCATTCAACCTGTTTGCAACGACGCGCCTGGCGCGAAAAGTGTTGAGAACATGATCCGCAACGCGCGACTCAAGTACGACGTCGCATACATGCCGACCCGTTGTGAAGTGACCAGCCTCAATAGCAAGCTCAAACGCAGCTTCTGCCAGCGCGACGGCGTGCGACGAAAACAGATGTTGTTCCAGCCCGGACACGAGCGCGTCCGGGTCGCGATTCTTCAACCCTTCCTGCAAAACCCTCCCGGCTTTGCCATCGAATAACTCACGATACACAGTGATTCCGTCGGCAGGCCAATCCGCAAGAATCGATCGCACGCGAATGGCCACACTGGTAAACGAAAGGTTTGTGTTCGCAATGGATTTCCCGCCATGCGTGAACGAATCCCCACCATCTCGCACCAGTCGCCGACCGTGCTGCGTGACGACGCGATCAGCCACCCGTGACGCCTCGAACCAGGAACCGTCACCCGTCAACTTCTCCAGTCGCTCGATCAGCTCCGCAGCTTCAAAACTGTCGTCAACGTAGACGTCCACCGGTTTCGCAGTCGGCATGCGCTTGTCGGCTTCCTGCTCGCCGAACGTCCACCCGCCCGCGAGCAGTAGCGCGGCGCCAAACAAAACGCCGGGACGGAATGTACGCCGACGCGACATCACAGGCCTTCCGAAAAATATCGACCGATTAACGGATGGAGCCGTTGAACCGTCGCGCGATCCACGCCTGTCTTGTCCGACCAGATTCCCATGGCCAACGCATTTTGACAATCGCAGTTTCCGTGCGACGCTGCCAGTTTCGGAATCACGCTTTCAATCAATCTCGTCGCCGCGGTACACGCCACCTTCATGTTCCCAATGATCTCCTGCAACAATGTACTCTTATCGGCACCTTCGGCGTGCGGTCGCCAACAGTCGTAGTCCGTCGGCAGGGCAATCAATGCGTAGCACATCTCCGCCTCGCGCGCGAGCTTCGCCTCCGGCATCACCGTCATGCCGATCAGGTCGCCACCCCACATCTGATGCATATGCGACTCCGCCCGTGTCGAAAACTGAGGCCCTTCCATGCACACATACGTTCCGCCATCATGCACTTTCAAATCCGTCTCACGCGAGGTTTGCAACAGCGTCTCCCGCAGCGACGGACAGAACGGGTCAGCCATCTCAATGTGCGCGACGATTCCGTCATCAAAAAACGTCCCAACCCGTCGATGCGTCTTGTCGATGACCTGATCCGCCAACACCAGATGCCCAGGCTCGATCCGCTCCTGCAAACTTCCGACCGCCCCTGTCGCAATGATTCGCGTCACGCCGAGTTTCTTCAACGCGAAAATGTTCGCCCGATACGGAACGGTCGACGGATTCAAATGATGCCCAGGACCATGACGACTCAGAAACAAACACGACACGCCCTCGATCTCCGACTCCAGTATAGGCCCGCTCGGTGGCCCGAATGGCGTGTCGACGACAATTTCGCGCACGTCTGCCCGTTGAGCAAACGTCTCCCCAATTCCCGAACCGCCGATAAACGCCGGTTTTTCTGCACCCATACGAACCTCCTCCAGGCTGATCAATCGAGCATCAAATGTATGCACGAACAATTACAGGTATGGCCCATTGCCGCAATCCCCGTCAATCAGAACGACGCCTTCGGCTCCGGGCGACGAACGATGGGCTGACTCGCCCAATGTGCGAACCTGTTCGCGACGCGATACCAACCGAGGGGTCACCATACACCCCTCGTCTCGGCAGGCAAAGAAAAACCAGAGGCGCAAGCCATTCAAAATCAATATCTTACCGCGAGTTTCGGCAGATTCTGCCCCGTTTGGCACGCCCCATGCTTGATTACAAATCACATGTCGCGGAAACGGCATGAATGAAAACAGAAAAGTAACAAGACCCCATTTCACCTAATTGACAGGAGATTTGTCATGCAGTCCCTACCCGTTTTCAAGCGTTCGCTCGTCGCCCTCGCAGCCGTCGTGATCTTCGCTTCAACAACCCAGGCAGCCGAAAGGTCATCGCTCCGTGAATTGTTAACCGAGCTTGAATCGTTGGAGAAGCAGTTTGCGGAATTCACGGTGGGCGTGAAGGAGATTGGAGCCAGGCTCGCGGCAGTCGAAGATACGATCGGCAAACTCACCGCCATCATGAAAGACAACCCAGGCGTGCGTGTACGCGAAGCCCTGGATAGTGCCGTCGCGGAGCGAGAGGTCACACTAAGATCGCTCGCAGACGCCGAAGGCAAGCTGACCGCAACCGGCAAGCGGATCGCTATTGTCAGGCGAGCCATCAAGGCAATGACCGGATAGCGCGATCGGGCCGTACACATAGACAAGGCGGAGCTGTCACCCGTTCCGGTGGCAGCTCCGCCTGTCCAGGTTTTTACAAACCCAACACCTGACAATTCGGACAAAAATGCGTCGATCGACCCGCCGCCACGATTTTTTCGATCACCACACCGCACGTCCGACAGCCCTGCCCATCCCGACGATAAACCCGATGCTTCTGTTGAAAACCACCCGGTGCTCCGTCCGGATCGCGATAGTCCATCAGGGTCGTCCCGCGATGCTTGATCGCAGTCCGCAACACACTCCGCACCGCCCGCCACAACCCACGACGCTCATCCTCCGTCAGGTCCGACGCAATCGTCATCGGATGAACCCCGGCACGATGCAACGCTTCATCCACATAAATATTCCCCAACCCCGCGATCACCGCCTGATCCATCAACAACGCCTTCACCTGCCGACGACGATCCAACAGCCCACAAAACCCCCGCGACGAAATCTCCAAAGGCTCGGGCCCCAACAATCCCAACCGCTTCCCGACGACCGCCTCGTCCGCCGCAAACAACCAAACCCCGCCAAACCGCCGCGGATCACGAAACCGCAACTCCACCCCACCCGCAAACCCGACCCGCAAATGCGTATGCGTTTCCAACTCCGCCTCGCGCGTCACCACCGCCAACCGCCCACTCATCCCCAACCCGAACACCAGCTTCTCCCCCGTCTCAAACACGACGATCACTCGCTTACCCCGACGGTACGCCCGCTCGACACGCACCCCCGGCAACTTCGTCAGCCGATCCACCCGCCCCCGAAAAACATCCCCACGCAACAACACCACCCCGCCCACGACGCGTCCCACCAACGCTTCGTCCAACGCCCGAGCAATCGTTTCCGCTTCCGGTAATTCCGGCATGGCCGTAGTATAGCCGAGACAACCGACACCCGAATACGGCGATCGTCACATGCGCAAGGAAAACCGAATCACGCTCATCATGGCGACGCTGGTATTGCTGCCAGTGTTCACATCGGTCGCCGCACACATCGCCGGCAGAATCGCCGCGAATTCAACCAAACCCATGACGGTACAATTCGTCGCGGGAGCAATGTTGGCGGGCATGGTCCTTTGGTTCTTCTTCACATTGCCCTTGAAGGCTGCCTACGACGTTGCCATGGCGTGGGAACGGTGCACGACGCATCAGCGTATCAAGCGGTTTTTTCCCATCGTCGGGGGGATGTTGTTCGGGCTTGCTGCCGAATTCTTCATGTATTTCATGATGGCGCGCTCGATGTTTGGCAGAGGCCGCGTTTCATCGACAAGTGGTGTCGCATACTTCTTCGGACCATTCACATTCATTCTTCCTGCGATGATCGCCGGATATGTATTCGGTTTCGTTGTCGGCTGGATTGCACGGCGATATGTGGCTGATACGCCGGACGATCTGCGACCATCCTGCCTGAATTGCGGATATTCCTTACGCGGCCTGGAACATAACACCTGCCCGGAATGCGGAACCGAGAGCGCGGAATAGCCTACGATTCCAGAAATTCTGGTATCGGTGTAGTATTATCACACCAACTGTTTTGCGGATATGGAGCCCCATTCATGCGCAGGGAGAACCGAATCACGCTCATTATGCTCGTCGCTGTCACTTTGCCGGCGCTAAATATCACCATTGCGCACTGGGTCGGTTGGCTGATCGGGAATTCCAGGACACAACTCTCAGCACAGCTGGCTGCCTCGTGGTTCCTGTCCGGATGGCCGACTCTGTTGCTTTTCGTCTTGCCTCTGAAACGCCTCTATGATTGCGCGGTTGCCTGGGGATTTTCGTCTACTCATCAACGAATAGCACAATTGTACCCCGTCATCGGGGCAATGTGCCTCGGCTTGGTGGCTCAGTTCCTCATGTATTTTGCGCTCGCAAGTAGCAGATACGATGGCGTTTACACCCGTGGTGAATCTACGAACGGAATAGCCTACGCCTTTGGACCGTTCACGTTTGTTCTGCCCATGATGATCGGCGGACACATTGTCGGACTTTTTGTCGGGTGGCTTGCCAGACGCCTTACAAGGGACAATTCAGATGAATTTGGCCCCTACTGCATGCATTGCGGGTATTCCTTACGCGGATTGACGCACGACACTTGCCCTGAATGCGGCGGTAAAAAAGTGGAATGAATTACGCTTGCAACAACTCCACAACCGTCTGCCGCAACACATCGTCTCTACCAAACACCATCCCCAACCCCCGCAGCTTTCCCGTCTCTATCCTGTGCTTCGCTCCCTTGTTCAACGACGTAATCGTCGACGCACTCCCCGTCAACACCTTCGCAATCCCCGCCACCCGCTCAGCCGACACATACATGTCGTAGCAATTGTACATCTGCCCCGCCACACCGTCGGCTGTCAGCAGAATCTCAACCGCCTTCGCAACGTCATCCGCATGAACCTCCTTGCCACCCCTGGCTGACTCGATCGCCTCTCCGCACTTGACCGCCTGCACGAGGTCATACCACTTGCTCGCGGACGCGGGCCTCGCCATCCCATAGATCCCCGTAGGTCTGACCGCGCAAATATCATACCCATGACCCAAACCATACGAACACACGAACTGCTCCACCGCAGCCTTGTGCGCACCGTAGTGCGACTTCGCCCACGTCGGATGGGCTTCATCCAACGCCCGATCCTCCAGAATCACCTCATGCACCGCGCACGTCGAAATGAACACGAACCGTGGTACCCCAGCCTCCCGGGCAGCCTCGATCAATCGAATCGTCCCCAACACGTTGCGATCCACAAACTCCGCCAAATCCCCCTCCGCCCCGCGAAAACCACGCCCCGGTCGCCACAACGCCGCATGAACCACAGCCTCCGTCCCCTCCACGATTCCCGCCGTCGAGGCCGCATCATTCAACTCCCCAGCCACCCACTCGATGTTGCCATCATCCGCAAACCCACCTCGATCACTCCCGGACCGAAACCAGCACCGACAGCGATGCCCCGCCCCCGTCAACCGATTCACAACATAGCGACCCAGAAACCCCGTCGCGCCGGTTACCGCCACGTTCATCAAACACCCTCACAATCGAAATGGAAAAACATGGAAGAATACCGAAAATTCTCAATCCTGCTGTAGCGTCGCCTTTTGTGGGCGGCGGGCCTGTTCAGTCGTCAAGGCAGGTGCTGTCAACAGTCAAATGACGGAAACCAATCGTTGGTTGGCGGTGCGGCCTGCGCTTTCTGATTCGGCGCAATCCGTGCACACCGAAGAACAGAACCGACATCGCCATCTCGTCGCCCATCGTGCCACAGAAGTTGATTTCGATGATCGGGATGACAGGCTGATCGACGGCGTCGCAGACACCGTCGGGCGGCAGATCGACGAATTCGCAGGCGTCGCATCGGACGCCGGTGAACCTGGCGGGCGTATCCTCAGTCGCGGACGGTACAGCCGTAAAAGGGTCGATGGTGACAACACGTCCGTTGAGCGCGACCCACCAGAGCGTTCGGAAACCGTCGCCGTCATCGAAGAACTCAATGAATCCCGCTGGTTGATTATCAAAAAAAACGTTGTTGTCGGCGTCGACGCGTGTGTCTTCCAGGACTGTGTCGGACTCTGTGACAATCATCAATCGGGCGGGCGGGTCGGACAGAACGACGAGTTGGGCGTTCTCCGCGTTGACGATGCCGCAGATCGATCCGGAAATATTCGGGTCGTCCGTGAACTGGTCCCACGCCGTCTGGGCTGTCGCCTGTGTTGCTACCAGAAAGAACGTCATGATCGCAATGGTGGATATCGAACGCATGGAATATGTCTCCTCGAACATGTGTGGCCACAGGCGACCCTGAATCGCCGACAGGTTGACCCATTATGGTGGACACAAAGTGGGCTGTCACGTTGGTTCGTATTTTGTCTGACGGTTGTCCCGTGTGAATCTTCTTGCGATGTGGTCAGTCTGACCGTAAAAGTTCGTGTGATGATTCGCCGAACGGTCTATTTCACGGGTGAGGTGCAGGGGGTGTTTTTCCGTGCGACAACGCGTGATATCGCGGGCAGCTACGACGTGGTGGGAACCGTGCGGAATCTTCGCGATGGTCGGGTGGAGTTGATCGCGGAAGGCGAATCGGAGGAAATCGACGGGTTTGTGTCAGCCGTCAGCAAGGCGAAGCGGGGATTCATCGACGAGGTAACGTCCAATAACAGCGATGCAACGGGGGAGTTTTCCGGGTTTGCGGTTGCTCTGTAGTCTGTTCTGCTGATCTCCGGTTTCTCTCCTCGCACAATTCATGGTCGTGGATCATTGGTGGTTTCCCGCGTATTTTGCGATTCATGCCGGTTCATGATCGCTGGTGGTGATAAAATTCAGTTTCCACTCAAGCGTTTCAGGCGGTCTACCCGATAACGTTCGCATGGTCGTGGGAGCGGCAGATTCTCTCTTTTCTGGCGAGCCGCGCTAACGAAGATACCAAGTCACTTCGGTGCGAGATGGAGATGGCCGATGATCCGTCCGTTTGTTACAAAACTGCATGTCCGGGGTCTGATGGTGGCGATGGCGTTGCTCGCCGTCTCCTGCCCGGTTACGCTGGCACAGTCACCAGATGAGCTTAAAGAGCTTCGCGAGGAGTTGGAAAAGAGTCGCGAGCTGATTGAGCGGCTATCCAATCGCGTGGAACAACTTGAGAAACGGGGAACCACCAGTGGTGCCCCAACAGGGGACCCTGGTGACATGGGGGCTCGATTTGACGAGCAGGATGAACGCCTGGAAGAGCTTGAAAACACGCTTTTTGACCTTGATACACGGGTTGGCGATCGGGCCATCGTTCATGCGTTCGATGCTGAAGAGCTGGACATAGGCGGATTCATCACCCAGAGCTTCACGCTGTCAACGGGTCAGGACGACAGCAACGCGAGTTTTAACCAAACATTGGTCGAAATCCTGATAAAGGCCAAGATTGACGAGAAGTGGGACTTTTTCACAGCGTTGGGATTTCTGCGTGAAGCGGATCTGGACTTTACCAATCGGAATGAACCGGACTTTCGTCCGCACGCGAATCGGGTACCCCAGATTATCGCCTGGGCAAATTATCGACAGAGCGATGCGTTCAATCTCCAGATCGGTCGCTTTGTAACACCCCACGGTATCATCAATATCGAGCATTTCCCACCGGTATTGCTCGACATCAATCAGCCGCAGTTCCTGAGGCCTTTCTCCGGGGAAACGATTTTTCAGAACTTCACCATCGGTGCACAGGTCCACGGTAAGGTTTTTCTCGGAGCCAACGACGAAGACGAACTGCAATATAACGTTTACGCAGGTGCCTTCGCGGACAATCCTGAGGAGATTCGCGTCGGTGGTCGCGTCGGGTACACGTTTGGTGATTCCGGATTCACCCTTGGGGTCAACTACATGCACGGTCGACGCGAGGGTCGAGGCCCCGGCGCTTTGGGTGGGTTGTCCATTGTCGGTAGTCGAAGCCTGACAAACAACGATTTCAATGTTGTTGGTGCAGATATTTTGTATGACAAGGGCCGACTCCTTTGGAAGAACGAGTTTTTCATCAGTCTCGAGGAAGGCCTGGAGAATCGGATTGGTTTTTATACGCAACCTGCGTGGCGAATCAATGACAAGTGGAGTACCTTCTACCGGTTTGACTATCTCGATCCGGGCCAGAGTCTCGGGCACAGCACAGAACATGTGCTTGGTGTGAATTTCCTTCCCAATGACAATATCCGGTTGCGAGCCGAATACATCTTCAAGCAGTTGAATAATCCGAGTGCCGACGTAGGCATTTTCCAGTTATCCGCGACTCTTAGTTTCTAAGAGATATTGGGATGGGCATTGGAAATCAGGATCACGTAACAAGGATGTGACGATGAAGAGTGCAGCAAAAAAACTGATTGTGTTCGTGGTTGTAGCCTGTGGGGCGGGTTGGTTGCTTCTTGACGGATCGGCGTTTGCGGCGAGTTCCAGCGGAGGAGGCGGCAAATTCGTCGTCGTCATCAACGCAAAAAACCCGATCAAGGGGCAGGGCAAGAGCGTTGGCGAATTACGTCAACTTGTGAAGCGCCTGTATCTCAAGGAGCGGAGCACATGGCCCAACGGTTCAGCGGAGGCCAAGCCGTTTAGTCGTCCGTCCGATGCTGAAGAACAAGCCGTCCTGATCAAGCATGTGCTTCAGATGTCTGAAGCTGAGTTGGCGGCGCATTGGATGTCGCTCAAGCAGAAGAACGGAACAACGCCGCCGCGAAAAGTGAAATCAGAGCGAATGCTCATGAAGTTTATTGGAAAGTTCGACGGAGGATTTGGGGTTGCATCGGCTGAGTCAGCTCAAAAGCTGGGTGATGACCTGGCGGTGTTGTTTGAGATTCCCTCTTCCTGATTTAGATTGAAAACGGAACCATTTATTTGGTATTGGTCGAGTACGCCAAATTAACAAGAGCGAGGCAATTGAAATGTCGAAGACGCGTCGAATAGTTCGGATCGTAGCTGCACTGGTCACTGTCCCGGTTGTTTTTCAGATGACATGCACCGCCACCACGCTTCAAAATGCCTTTGCGAACAGCCTGGGGGCGGCCATTACAACGTATGCGAATGCGCTGAGTCAGGATATCTCTGACACAATTGTGGATCGGATGTAATCCCCGGGTCCGGGCGACCTGTCGGTTGTCTTGCATTGAGCCGACATCCGGGCGGGGGCGGTGAGTCGTCGGTCATCAATCCAGTCTGAAGAAAACGAGTCAGGTGCCGTTTGGCATCTGGCTCGTTCTTTTAGATGTGCATCATGTTGCTGTTCGATGAGCTTCCGGCCTAATTCCCGGTGAGCCTTTTCTTACTACGATGATTCGGAGATATGGAATCGCCCGACGAGTGTTTTAAGCTCTCCTGACAGGCTGAACAGCTCGTTCCCGATCTCCCTGGTTTGCGTGGCACCGGATGACGTTGTCCTGGCCACCTCGTCGACCTGATCGATCTTGGATGATATCTCACGACTGGCGGTCGCCGTTTCCTCGATCCCCGAGGCAACGTTTTCTGCGGCGGTTGATGTTCGCTCCACGTTCACGGAGATTTCCCTGGTCGTCGCGCTCTGCTCTTCCACGGCGGCAGCAATGGTCCGGGAAAGCTCGTTGATGCTTCGGATCACGTCGCGGATCTCACCAATTGACGTGATGGCCGTCGCACTGGACGACTGAATGTCCTCGATCCGATGACGGATGTCGTCTGTTGCACCCGCTGTCTGTTTCGCCAGCTCCTTGACCTCCGTAGCCACGACGGCGAACCCCTTTCCTGCGTCTCCTGCCCGGGCAGCTTCAATGGTCGCATTCAGCGCCAACAGATTGGTCTGTTCGGCGATGTCCTGAATAATTCCCAGGACTTTGCCAATCTCATCCGTTGCAGTGCCAAGTCCCCTGATTTCCTCGTTGCTCTTTTCCGCCAGTGAGGTCGCGGTTTGAGCGACACCCGCGGCTGACTCCGCGTTGCGGGCAACCTCGGAGATGCTCGCGGTCATTTCCTGGACCGCGACTGCGACGGTACGGATGTCTTTTGTCATGTTTTGCGTGGCTTCGGAGACACCTTTTACGTTTTGTGTTGAGTCATTGGCTGCCGATGACACCGCGGCTGCCTGCGTCGTCGTTTCTGCTGCACCGTCGGTCAGCGCTTCTGCGGTTGTTGTCAGT
The DNA here is from genome assembly GCA_029260165.1 of Phycisphaerae bacterium. Taxonomy (GTDB): domain Bacteria; phylum Planctomycetota; class Phycisphaerae; order UBA1845; family UBA1845; genus OFTM371. The sequence goes on from JAJDDT010000087.1 coordinate 17,582, forward strand.
CTCGTGGATGCGTCGCCGACCGAGAGTGCTCCGTCCGATATCCTTCCGATCATCGACTGGAGATTCTCAACAACCGAGTTGAATGATTTCCCCAGTGCACCCACCTCGTCGCTGGATTTGACTGTGGCGCGTTTGGTCAGGTCTCCATTGGCAACGTCCTTGCAGACAGATGCGAGCGACTGGATGGGCCGAATAAACCGACCGGCGAAAATCCATGCGAAAAGGCCGAGAGATAGTGCGGCTGCCCCACACACGATTGCGCCCACAACGAAAGGTCGATTGTGTATTTGGCGCTCGTGTTCCAGTCCTTCCAGGAGTCGCTTGCGCAGTTCGACATTCAGCACATTTAGCTTCTCGCCGACGCTGCCGAGCGCTTCGCCCAGGAAAAGTCCGTATTCCTCGATCAGCTCCTCATCAGGCGGGATCGCGGCCATCGCCTCGGTGAATTTGTCGCGTTCCTGTTGGCTTTCTGCGAGGCTCTCACGGTACGATTCAACGGCTGCTATGGAAAGCGTGAGGTCGCCGAATGACTCATCGAGGGACGCCGTGGATTTATCCAGCGCAGTCCAATAAACGGCTGTTGTCTTCTTCCATGATTCCTTGTCTTCCGATTCGACGACCCGTTCCAACTGCTGCTGGAGCATGTTGACAGCCTCGAGAGCGTCGTAGTCCGCTTCACGGGCAGTGCAGGCTGACGAAACAACCACGACGGCTTGCTGCATCTGCCTCACGACGACCCCGATCGCGCCAGCCTCAACGATGAGCAGGACCAGCGCGACTCCGAACGCCATCAACATTTTCACTTTGACCGACATATTTCACTGTCCCTCGGTGCGTTATTGGACCGCTCGCAGAGCATGAATGGTCGTCTTGCCCATTCCGATGGTTCGCGCGTGCCCGGGTGCGAATACAGGAGTAATACGCGATCCACCAACAGTTTCGGTCAGGCAGTGCGTCTGCCATCGAAAACAATTGCTCTGGAACGGAAAAAACGTCAAATAGCGATAATCAGTCGCGTTTTTGCCCCCTGACGATGACCCGCCCCTGCCGGAAACCATCGCAAAATGGGTCCGATTCCGAATTGCAATCGTGGGCTTTTGTCGGGTTTTGGCCTGGAGTGGGGGGCGTAGGGGTTTTACAATCGGCTTGGGTTTCAGGGCTGAAACGGTCGATAGGACCAGGATGGAAGTTCCGATAATGTCAAGACGTGAGGCGGATGCGGGTGGGACGGGGGTTGATGTCCTTTGGTCCGATACGCGCGTGGATCGGGTTGTGTATGAGCAGCCTCGGTTGCCGGGGTCGTCGCCGACGGCCTGGATCAACATTGTTGATGCGAAGCGGGGGTCGTTGCAAAAGACGCGGTTGAGGCACCCGGTGATGTTGGTGGGGTCTCGCAAGGGGTGTCAGATTCGGACGGAATCCTCGCGGGTGTCACCGGTGCATTGTGTGTTTGTTCAGACCGGTGACGGCGTGTTTGTGCGGGACCTGGTGAGTCGAACGGGGACCACGGTTGGCGAGGACCAGGTGGGCGAGATCGGTCTTGAATCTGGTGATCAGGTGGGTGTGCATCGGTGGTCGTTTGGGGTGGAAATTGAGGGGGTGGATCCTGCGGCGACGCTGGCTGCTGTTGGGTGTGGTGATTCGTTGACGTTGTCGGGTGAGGCGGGTTCGGGGCGGTGTGGTGGAGAGGATTCGTCGTTGCTGATCGGGCGTGATCGGCGGTGTGATGTTTCTGTTGATCATGGGAAGGTGTCGCGGGCGCATGCGTTGGTGTTTCCGTTGGCGGGTGGTTGGGCGATTGCGGATTTGTTGAGTGCGAACGGGACGGTGGTGAACGGTGAGCGGATTTGCGGGGTGGGTGTGCTGCGTGCGAACGACGTGATTCGGATTGGGGAGGCGGAGTTTACGGTTGTGTTGGCGTCGGAGGAAACCGGGACGAGCGAGGTGTCTGTTTCGCAGGAGTTTGTGATTCAGTTGGGGACGACCGGTCGGGATGATCGGGTGTGGCTGGTTGATCGGGAAGAGGAACTCGGTCGGCAGGAAAGCGAGATGGCTGCGAGGGTTGCGGCGGTCGAAGGCCGTGAGACGGTGTTGGCGGAGCGGTTGGGGGAGGTTTTGTCGCGCGAAGAGGCGTGCGTGGTGGATCGTGAGAGATTGGAGGCGTGTGGGGCTGAGCTTGACGAGCGGTCGCGGGAATTTGATGGTAAGTGGGATGCGGTTGGTGATCGCGAACATGCGGCGGACGTTTTGGCGACGAAGTTGCGTGCTGAGGCGGAGCGTCTGAAATCAGAGCGGGCGGCGGTCGAAGCGTTGCGTGGGGACAATGAGGCGGAGTGTGCGGAGGTTGTGAAGGCTCGTGAGGAGGTTCGGGCGGAGCGGTCCGCGATAGAGGGGGAATTGGCTGAGTTGCGGTCGCTGCGGTCGGGTGCGGATCAGGCGAGGGCGACGTTGGGGACGTTGGCGGAGAAGGAATCGGGCTTGGCGGCTGGGGAAAAGAAGCTGGCTGACGCATTGGCTGGTTTGCAGAAGCGGGGCAGGGTGGTTGCGGCTGCTGAGAAAAAAATTGAGGCGGAGCGGAAATCGTTTGCGCGCGAGCAGTCCGTGGCTGCGAAGGCGTTGACGGTTGCACAGGGAAAGGTGAATGCGCGCGAGGGGGCGGTGCGGAAACGCGATGCGGAGATTGCGGAGAGGGAGGCGTTGGTCGCGGGTTGTGAGGTGCGGGTTGCTGATGCGGAGAAGGGTGTCGAGCGCGGGAAGTCGGAGGCAGCGAGTAAACGTGCATCGCTGGCGAAGCGTGAATCGAAGGTCGAGGCGGATGAGCAGCGTGCGGCTGAGCGTGTGCAGAAGGCTGACGAGCGTGAGGGGGTGGTGGCGGAGCTGGAGCAGGAGTTGGAACGTCGGCGGGTGGAGGTTGAGGAGCGACGGCGGGCGGTTGAGGGGATGGAGGGTGAATTGGGTGCGCGTGAATCGGATGTGGCGGACGAGCAGCGCAGTCTGACCGGGGAGGCTGAGGAACTGAGTCGGTGTCGGGCGGAGGTTGAGGGACGTGAGGGTGAGCTGGACGAGCGGGAGTTGTCGTGTGATCGCCGGGTGGTGGCGTTGGATCGGCGTGATGCGGATTTGCAGCAGGAAGCGGAGTCGCTGGTGGGTGCGACAGAGGATTTGCAACGATTGCAGGGGGAAATGACGGAGCGTCAGGCGGGTTTGCAGTCGTTGGAACAGATGTTGGGTGATCGTCGGGCGCTTCTTGATGAGCGTGAGGCATTGTTGGCGACAGAGGCGGATCAGTTGGGGAAGAAGAATCGCGATCTGGAATCGGTGCTGACAAGACATGATGCGAAGATTCGTGAGGCGCGGGAGGCGACGCGGGAATTGGAGCGGGAGCGGGCGGCGGTTGATGAGCGGATGATGGAAGTGGATCGGCGGGGGAAGAAAGTTGATGAGCGAACGAAGGACGTGGGTATTCGCGAGGCAGCCGTTGCGTTGGCGGATCGCGATATGGAGAAGCGTCGTGGGGAGCTGGATGAGCAGGCGGATCGTCTGGAGGCGGTGTCCGAGCGGGTGACGCACGATCGTGTGGCGGTTGAAAAATCGCTGTCAGAGGCAGAGCAAGCCCGGGTTGAGGTTCAGGAGCGGATAAAGAAACTTGCGGAGCAGGATGAGAGGTTCGATGGGTCTGAGCGTGCGCTGGCGATGGATCGTAAGGCGTTGAAGGAGTCGGCTGAGCGGTTGCGTGACCATCAGGGGCGACTCGAAGCGGAGTCTGCGGCGCTCGGGAAGCGGGAAGAGGGTTTGGTGGATGCGGAGGAGTCGTTGCGTTGTCGGAGGCAGGAAGTTGATGAACAGGTGGAGCGGATGCGGGCTGATGGCGAGCAGTTGGCGGGTGAGTTGAAGGGGCTGGAACGGCAGGAGAGTGAGGCGGGTGTTCGTGCGAAGGAATTGTTGGGATTGGAAAAGCGGTTGGAGGATGAGCGGTTGGTGTTGGTGGAACGTGGGGATGGTTTGCGTGGAGAGCTTGGAAAGCTGACTGGAAAAGCGTTGCAACTGGATGATCAGGAGAGATCGCTGGCGGACCTGTCCGAGCAGGCGGACAAGCGGTTGCGGGCGTTGATCGAGCGGGAGGAGGGACTGGAGCATCGCGAGCGTGCGCTGGCCAAACGTCGCCGACGTCTGCGTGATTTGATCAACGAAGCCAGCGAACGAATCGCCGAGGCTGCCGTTGGTGGATCGGAAAGCGATGGTGATCGGCGGTTGTTCGGTCGTGTCGAATCGACGGGCGTGGGTGGGCGACTGGCGAGGGCGGGTTGTGAGCAGGAGGGTGTCGCGTTGACGTTTGATTTTCGCGATGGGGGTGACGGTGTGTCGGACAAACATAATCTGCCCAGGGTCGGCGGGCTGGATGGGTCGGTGAAGCGTCTTGCATCGCGTTTGGCCCGGGATCAGCGTGGTTGAGTTGTGACGCGACGGGTTCTGCGTTCCGCGATAGCATGGTCGGGGCAAAATACGATTGGGGAATTTGATTGGCGGTGCTGGTTGGGGGCGGACGGACGATCGCATATGTCGTGGTTGAATCGCATGTTGGGTGGTCCGGATGAGGGGGGTGATTTGGGGTCATCTCAGGGGTTGGAACGTGTGCTCGAAGCGGCGGCTGGAGCAGGGGGCGATCGCGAGACGACGGTGAAGCTGGCGCGTTTTTTCAACGTGGCCTGTTTTCTGTCGCACGTTGAACGCGTTCGTGTGCGAAGCTACGCCTGTCACCATCATCAAATGCTGAGGCTGGTTGATGCGATATGGCATCAGTTGGGGATTCCGTCCGACCGTCTGTCGGCTGATTTTTCGTATGCGCATTTTCGGGCGCGTGCGCTGGCGGATGAGTCGGCTGTCGCGGTGGTGCTTGAGGCTGCGACGGTGGGGCATGACGTTCGGTTTTTTCTGGTGTCGATGGCGTGGCGGTTGTTTATTGATGGTGCGGTCATTGATGACCGGGCTGTGGATACGATGGTGTCGGTTTGTGCGGACCTTGGCATGACGCGTGCGGATGTTGAGGCGGCTGCCGTTCCATTTGTTCGTGACGTGCGCCCGCCGACGCAGGGTCGTCGCGCTGAGTTGTGTCGGCGACTTGACCTGAGACCGGAGGCGGCTGCGACGGATGTTCGTCAGGCGTTTCGCAAACTGAGTCACAAATATCATCCTGACAAACATCGCGGTTCCGATCCGGTATTGGTTCAATTGGCTGAGCAACAGTTCAAGCGTGTTCGTGAAGCCTATGAAGCGTTGACAGGGTCGAGCGGTATCGAGGGCGCGTCGTTTTTCGGGTTGTCCGGCAGTGGTTCGCTGGTGCGCGGGCGTGGGCAGGTCGTGTGTTATTTTTGCAATGAACCCGGACGGGTTGATGACGATGAGGGGGCGGGTTTGTCGCGATGCGGGACGTGCGCGTCGCTGCTCTGTTTTGATCGTGAGACAGCCGAGGGGTTTCGCAAGCGGTGGCGGTCTGTTCAGGGGCGTCGCGGAGGGGATTCGGATGGGTCGGTGTCGCAACTGGTGGATCCGGGGCGTGCGTCAAGGGCGTACGAACACGGCGTGGGGCTGTTGAGGTGCGAGGAGTACGAAGCCTCCGTCGATCCGTTTCGCGAGGCGATTCGATGCGATGCGAATCATGCGGGTGCGTATTTCAACCTGGGGGTCGCGTTGGGTCGGTTGAATCGACATGAGGAGGCGGTTGAGGCGTTTGTGCGGACAGTTTCGCTCGAACCTGAACATGCGACCGCCTATCTGAATCTGGGATTGTCGTATGCCAATTTGCAACGCTATGCGAACGCGATCAAGGGTTTGTCCAGAGCGATCGAGCTTGTTCCGAATCATGTCACGGCCCATGTGACGATGGGACATGCGCTTTGGAAGCTGGGGCGAAACAGGGAGGCGGTCGGTGCGCTGGAGAATGGATTGCGGTGTGATCCGAGGAGTGCGTCGGCGCGCCGGCTTCTGGGTCACCTGCACATGGAATCGGGGCGGTACGACCAGGCCGTCGAATGTTTTCGCCGCGTGATCCAGATCGAGCCCGATGAGGCTGCGACGCATGGCGATCTTGGAATGTGTTATGTGGAATTGGGACGCGATGCGGATGCGTGCAGGGTTTTGGAGCGTGCACGATCGTTGGGATCGGTTGACGAGCGTGTTCTGACGAGGCTGGGGGATGCGTATCTGGCGACCGGGTGTTTCGAGGATGCGGTGGAGGTTTTTTCGCAGGTCTTGCGGGGCGAACCTGATCATGTGGCTTCGATGTTTGGACTTGGGTTGGCTTGTTCTGCGCTCGATCGACATGAACAGGTTGTCGAGGTGTTGGGGCGACTTGTTCAGACGTCCTGCGAGGATGTCGAGGCGTTGCGATTGTTGGCGCGTGCTCATGTGTCGCTGGGGCATTTCAAGCCTGGTCGGGAAGTGGCGGGACGTGTCGTGGCGTTGGATGAGCAAGATGCGGATGGTTGGTTCGTGTGTGGTTTTTGCGACATGACGCTGGGGCGGATCGAGGAGGCTGTCCGGGAATTTGAGCAGATGACGACGCTGAGGTCGAATGATGTGGCGGGGCAGTACAACCTCGGTTTGTGTTACAAACGGATGGGGCGATGGGGTGAGGCGGTGTCAGCCTTGCGTCGAGCGGCGGAGTTGGTGGGCGATGATGGTTCGGTGTGGTTCAACCTTGGTGTGTGTTTGAATGAAACGGGTGAGCGGGCTGAGGCGGTTGAAGCGCTGGACCGCGCGGTTGCCTGCGATTCGGGGGATCGGGCTGCCTGTGCGTTGGCGGGTCGCATTCGTTTGGAGATCGGGGACGTGGAGGCTGCTGTAACGACGTTGGAGAAGGTTGTTGCGTTGGATGCGAACGGGTCAGCCGGGTGGTTCAATCTGGGGTTGGCGCGATGGCGGGCGGGGCAGGTCGATCGAGCGATTGAGGCGATGGAGCGGGGACTGGAGATTTCGCCTGAAGACGGTGACGCGCACCGGCAACTGGGTCGGCTATACCATGATGGTGCGCGGTTTGAAGAGGCTGCACGGGCGTATACCGAAGCCATCCGATTGAACCCCAACGACGCAGAGGCGCATCTGTGGTTGTCGCTGGCGTTTTCCAGACTCGCGCCGGAAGATGAACCGTCGGTGGAACCTGCTGAATCGGAAAAAACACCTTCCTAATCCGGTGTCGCGCTGATGTCGTCGAAAATTTCCGGTAGTGCGGTGAAGAGTTCCCTGGCGACGTCGACCATGTGGTCGATCTGGTCTTCGGTGAATTCGACGGCGGACATATCACGCTTAAATTCCGCCCAGCGGTCGCGCTGGAGGTCACCGTAAGGGTCTAGGTATTTCATGCCTCGTCCATCGTGCAGACCATAGGAATGACGGACTGCGATGGCAATGTATTTGGAGCCGTTGTTGCTTCCTTCGAGAACGTAATGCATGGCGAGCAGCCCGACGGGATCGTTGGCCAACGCGTCGATTCGAGCGATCAGACGTTTTGTCGCGGGGAATGGTTTGATGGTTTGCGGATCGAGGCCGAAATGGTCGAGGTCTTCGACGAGATAAAGCTCCTGGAACTGAAAGTCGCGAACGACGGTTGCAATCGCGCGGTTGGTCGAGTGGTTGCGGAGATACCGTTCGAGCGTGCGGTGGATGAGGTAAAATTGCCCCAGCGTGGCGACGTAGTCCTCCTTTGGCAGGGTTCCTGCGACCTGGGCTTTTTGAAGCGGGTGGTTTTCGGCGGCGGTGTGTAATTCGCGCGTGTCGACACGAAGCCGGTCCATGACCGGGGTTGTTTTGACGACCATATCTGTTTCTCCTGGATTCGGTTGCATCGGGTTAGCTGTTCCACCAGACGATGGCGGCTGGGATGATCAGCCAAAGCATCCCCTTGATGAGAAAAAAGAGGAAACCCCACACTCCGAGTCGTTTGATGATTGCGCCCATGGTTTTTTGAACAATTCTGATGCACTGCCGTCTTAAAACCGCGAGGCTCACCATCATCGGCGGTTGGCAGATCGCATTTGTCTTTCGCCTGAACCCTTGTTGAGACCGGGTCTCAACAAGGGCAGGGGTATGGTACCGGCTGATGCGCTGGCGTCAACGGGAAACGGCGTCAAAATGGGATTTTTTCGGGGTGGGATGTCAGGTGTACCAAATACCGCTACGAGGGCTGTCGAGGGCCAGGTTTGTGGGACGGAAGCGCATCGTCCGGTGGTTCGTGGCCCGTGGGATGGGCGGATTCGTGGTCAGCCGGTTCGACATGGGTGGTGACCTCGACGGGTTTCGGCGCGAACAGGTTGCGGATGGTTGATTCGATTTGGGTGGCCCGGTCGTGGGCCTGAACAATGGTGAGATGGTCAGGAACCTGGATGTGCGCGTCGATCCATATTTCGTCGTTGAGTGCCCGGCAGCGGAGGCGGTGGTAGCCGACGATCGTGCCTTGTTGGATGGCAGCGTCAAGAGAGGTGACGACCCGGGCAGCCAACTCCGGGTCAAGCTCGTCCATGAGTCCGGCGATGGATCGACGAACGAGGGATATACCGTTGACGAGGATCATGCCGCCAATGACGAAGGCGGTGACCGGGTCGAGCCAGTCGCGTCCGGTGATCAAGACAAGTCCGATTCCGATCCCGGCGGCCAGGGTGGTCAGCACATCGGACATGATGTGCTTGCTGTTGGCGATCAACGCGACCGAATCGTGACGAACACCGATGCGATGAATGTACAACGCCAGGGCGAGATTGATGATGCCGACCAGGGCAGCGATGCCGAATCCGGTGCCGAGTCGGTGCAGGTTGGGACCATGGACCAGTGAATGGTATCCGCTGAAAAATACGGCGACCGATGCGGTCAGAACCAGCATGCCCTCCGCGCCGACGGACAGATAGACGATGCGACCGTGACCGTAGGGGTGTCGTTCGTCGGCGGGTTGGGCGGCGTACCAGACCGAAAACGCCACAAACACGGTGGCGACGACGTGTACGACCGATTCGGCTGCGTCGGCGAGCAACGCGCTGCTGCCGGTGATCGAGAAAGCTAAGAGTTTTCCAATCATTAGCAGGATGGATACGACCAGGCTCACGCGGGCGGCGATGTGGCGAGCCTGTTGACGCTGTTGCGGTGACGACATGGGCGTCATGGTAACGGTTTGCGTCGTGTTGGGGCAGTTTCCGGGAAAGGGTTCTGCACATGGGGCATACGGCCCAATCGGGCGTGCAATCATCCCGTCATCCTGATCGACCGGCACGTTTCACAGGATCGATACTTGAACCACGTCCGTCGCGCGGCTACCCTTGTGGTAATGGTGCGGGCTGTCTTGAAGCGACGTACGCTGCTCATCCGCCGTCAGCTTTGCAAAATCTCGTCAGAATCCGACGTCAAATACGTCCAAAGGGAGTCTCTTCATGTTTATTAAACCACGCACCCTCGCTGTGCTGATCATTGCCACCGTCGCGACAACCGCGCTGTTCCAGTCTGCCTGCATTCCGGGCCTGCCACTCGGTGAGATTCTTGACAATCTCAATCTCAATCTGAATGGCAACGACAACGGCACAACAGATAATGATAACGGGAGTAACGCCAACGATGACATGTTCCCCGACAACGACAATATGTCCAATGACAATAGCAACGAAAACGGCAACATGAGCGACGACAATAGCAACGGTGCCAACGACAACGGTGGCGATGACAGCGACGATGATGGAGACGACGACAACGGGAATGGGATGAATGACAACGGGGACGATAGCGACGACGGTGGAGACAATGACAACGGTGACAGCGACGACGACAGCGGAGACGATGATAACAGCAACGGCGATGATGATGGAGACGATGACAACAGCAACGGCATGAACGACAACGGGGCTGCCGACAACGGGAACGGCACCGTTCCGCAATAGCAGGGCCGACACGGGCCGACCTGTCGGGCTGGCCGTCGCGCGAGATCAGGCTGTTCGCGGGTGAGGCACCGCGACGGGGTCAGGCTCTGATTCCCGGGACTCGCGGGGTGGAACAGGAGATGTCGCAGTCGCAGCAGCCCCCGATGCTTCCGGTTGGTATTCAGGGACCAGCGATTTGAGACAATCCCGAATCGTTGCAGCGTCTTCACAATCGGCGAGGCCCATCAGCGATTCAATCCCATGGGTGATCCGCCCGAAATCATCGGGCCTGTTTTTCCAGATACCGATTTTCGCATGCCTGGTTCGGGCGATGTTTTCACCGGTGATGGAAAGCTCTTCGTAGAGCTTCTCGCCCGGGCGTGTGCCTGAAAAGACGATTTCGATATCAGCACCGGGCGACAGTCCGGACAGCGTGATCATGTCGCGGGCGAGGTCGACAATTTTCACCGGCTCACCCATGTCCAATACATAGATTTCGCCACCGGTTCCCATCGCACCCGCCTGCAACACAAGCTGGGCAGCCTCGGGAATGGTCATGAAATACCGCGTCATTTCGGGGTGCGTGACGGTGACAGGTCCGCCCCCGGCGATCTGTTCGCGGAAGATCGGCACCACGCTGCCACTCGATCCCAGCACGTTTCCGAAACGCACAGTGACAAACTGCGTTTTCGAGCGGGCACTCAAATGCTGCACATACAGCTCAGCCACACGCTTGGTACACCCCATCATGGAGGTCGGGTTGACGGCTTTGTCCGTCGAAATCATGACCATTTTGTGGACGCCCGCCTCGACCGCAACATCCGCCACTGTTTTCGTACCGTTCACGTTGTTCTTGATGGATTCACCGGGATTGATCTCCATCATGGGAACATGTTTGTGGGCAGCCGCGTGGAAAATGACCGTCGGCTTTTCCCTGTCGAGAATCCCGCGCAGGCGCTCCGCATCACTGATGTCAGCCACATAGGGAACAATGCTGACGTCGCGGAATTGAGCGCGAAGTTCGCGGTCGATCTCGAACAGGTTGTTCTCCGCGCGCTCGACGAGGATGAGGCGTTCGGGATTGAACCGGGCGATTTGTCGGCACATCTCCGAGCCGATACTCCCGCCCGCACCGGTCACGAGGATACGCTGATTCGCCAACTGCTCCGCGATCGCTTCGGTTTCAAGCTGAACAGGGTCACGACCCAGAAGATCCTCGATATCCACCTCGCGGAGTTGTGTCGCCTGCAGCCTGCTGTCCATGATCTCCGCCATGGACGGCACGATGCGAAACCGCAGATTGTTGCCCTCGCAAATCTCGACGATCCGGCGAACCTCGCGCGGTGACGCCTTCGGCAGCGCGATCAGCATCTCGTCCACCGTGTGTCGGTCACAAATATTGGATATATCCTCGAGGGTCCCCATAACCTCGTACCCATGAATCGTGTTGCGAATCAGCGCGGGGTTGTCTGCGACGAATCCGACCACGTCGTACGGACTGTCGGGCATGCGCAGAATCTCACGAAGCAAAACCTCACCGGTGTCACCCGCACCGAAGATCAACACACGCGACTGCTTTTCAATCTGACCGGCTGATACCTCCTCATAATACAAACGCACGAGAATGCGACCAAAGCAGACAATTCCGATCGTCCCCGCGCAATCAAGCAGCAGGGTCGATTGTCGCAGGCGAAACTCAAGGCTCTGATCAAACAGGTTGTGTCCGAAGAGGTAATCCCAAAGATTCTCAACAACGAAAAAAATCGAGATAAATGTAAACGAGCTGATCAAAGCTGCACTGACGATGTCGAGCATGTCGCGCAGGCTTGTGTACCGCCACGATCCGCGAAACACGCGAAGCCTCGCAAAAACCGCAAGCTTGACCGGAATCGCGAGGGCGGCGATGGGAAGAAAGAGCTTCTGGTTCCACTCGGCGGTGTGATGAAAATTATACGCAAGGGCAAAGGAGCAAAACAACGCCACGGCGAACATCGCACCATAGGCGATAACCGTCAGAGGCATCCGAAATCGCGATCGCCAGGGGCGTGGGTCATCCGGTTTGATTGATCGCGATACGTTTTGGGTCATCATTTCCAACAGTGACGGAAATTCCTGATTGGGACGGCGTTATTGCGCCTGCGACACCGATGCATCTGCGTTGGCAGCTTTACCCCTCGCGGATTCTTCCGCCCGGAGAATCATGGGCAGCAGACCCGCCCAGGTTGACTTCGGATGCGATCGTGCGATGGCAGCCGCCACGTTCCGCGCTTCGACTCGAGCTTCCTCGAAGCCCGAGTACCAGAGGACGTAGCAGTAGAGCGCCTGGATGCTGGCGCGATCGAGACGACGTTGTGCGAACTCGCGGAGCGATTGCATGCTCACGCGCAGGTCCTCATCATCCTCAAAATAGTCCCGCCATGTCAACGTGTATTCAAACGCGGGTGGAACCCCGGGCGGACGCTCGCTGTCATACTTCATGATCGTGGCAAGACGCGTTGTCGATCGTGCGTAGTGCTTCTCGACGACGTGGATGATCAGCTTGCCGAACCGTGGATAAGGATGATTGCGGTCGGCTGACTCCGCCGCATCGAAAGCACCCGCCGCCCGAATCAGGTCCCCGTCACGGAGATATCCGAATCCGTCGCGCAGGTATCGTTGTTGCTGCGACCGAACCCGACGCGCAAGAATGGCGGAGTAATCCTGCTCGGAAGGCTCGACATTCATGAAACTCTCGATGGCCTGGTCAAGTTCCTCCTGTGTCGGTGTGTCAAGGCTGGACGGACCAACGAGACCGGGACTGTAACGACGCACCGGCGCCATGAAACCTGTGTCACGCAGCAACAGTTGGGGTCGAAACAGTGTTAACGACATATCCGACGCCTGCCCCGTCCGTTGGATAGCAGACCCGAACGCGTTGCTCCGCATGCCGACTCGGCGATCGCGCGTGTAGAGCATAATCGCGCCATTCGTACCCGGAAGACCGATGGGCCTGGCTTGCGGTCTTGGCGCGAAGGGTCTTTCGTGATTGGGGAGTCGGGCGATACCCGGGCGGGGATGTCTGCGAATCTGTCGTTGAATTTGCGCATCCGCCGTTTTCAGTACTGAAATCGACGTTACGAACAGCACCAGCCACACGACGTTGGGTCTTGAAAGAACTCGCCTGATCATCTCGGTCTCATCTTTCGGGGCGCACAAAAAGGGTGCGGATCAAGCGCCACGATACCGCGCGCATACCCCCATGTGTATCTCGACATATCGTAGGTCCGACATTCAGGCAATTCAAGGCGTGCTGGAAGGCCTGGCCTGGGCATCGGTTTCGGCGTCACTTAATCTTTGCGTGTTACGCAGCAATGCATGAGACCGCGATTTCAGCTCATCAAACAACGCCCGAAGAGGTTCAGAATCCGGCGAACCCGCCTGGTGCGAGATGGCCGGGTCGGGTAAGGCGTCCGCGTGTTGTGTCCGATAATTCGACGCTCGCGTCTGCATTTCCGACAGAATCGATTCGATGGCTGCGATCTGCCCCGGGTCAAGTTCGTGCTGTTTGATGAACAGGCGAACCCATTTCCCCCATGTGGATTCATCCTCCGCGCGCCAGGCTGGCGCGACATCCTTCGACGGAGGTACGGGTCTTGTGACCGGTGTCGGTTGGGTCGGCGGCATGGAACGGGCGAGTTTCTGGATGGGGTCGTTTTTCATACCCCAGTCCTCCGGTTTCCATTTTCCCTGTGACCAGGCAGCCCGCAGCTTGAGCATGTCGTTCAAACGATGATCGAAGGCCTGATAGTCGCGGTCCATCAGTGCTTTCTGTTTTTCAGTCATGATTTTCCGCATGTCCGAAGCGATCCGGTCCATGCGAAATATCGCGTCAGCCATCAGGTCGTCGCTCTCGTCGGTCATGCGTGCGACCTGTTCGGATGTGAACGGTTTGCGTTCGCTGCGGTTGCGGATGAACTCGCGGGCTTGTCCGGTGATCACGCCGGCGTTTTTGGCGAACATGCCGACAGCTTCCCGCATGACGCGGGATTTGAGCTTGTTTTTTTGAGACGGGTCGAATTGATAGCGTTGTCCGACGGTCTCAACGAACATATTCAACCGTTTGTCGATTTCCCACGGTGGGATTCCCGTGATTCGTCTGGTCAGCTCAAGGGCGAATCGGTCTTCGTCACTGCTCCAGCCGTTGCTCTTGAACACCTCACCGACGAAATCGTCGATCATGTCGGCATGGGGTTTCCAGTCGCCGAGCTTGCGAAACTCGTTGGCGACAGGGCCAAGCGTCCGGATGGATTCTGCGGATGACTGCCCGGCGTTGTCGTTGGGCTGGGCGAACAACGGGACCACAAAGGTCGCGAGCAGGACGACAACAGGCGCGGTTCGGAACATCCTGCTATTATAGCCGTTTGATCCCCAACAGGCGACGCCGGTCCGGTCATCTCCCGCGGGAAGGACTCAACTCCCACAGCATCGCCGAACCCAGCCCCCCGGACATCGCACGACCGTACCGCGAAACCGCCGAATCTCCCAACCACAACCCCGTCGGTTCAGTCCGATTCCCGGGCAGACGCCTACCGAACCGGATCGATCGCGAAAATCTCGACGCGACGGTTGTCGGCTTTGTTGCCCTTGTTTGAATTCGGCACGCGCGGACGATGCTGCCCCGCACCACACGCGACCAGTCTCGAAGGCGAAAGCCCGTGTTCGCTCAGATACCGCGTGACGCTCAAGGCTCGCTGGGATGACAACTCCAGATTGTCCTTCCAGCCACTCTTCTTAATCGGGTCGTTGTCGGTGTGACCGAAAATAAAGATGTCCTTTTCAGTAAAACTGCTATCAATCCGGCTCGCAATCCGATCCAGACTCGACATCGATTTGTTGCGAAGCTTTGCCTTGCCCGAGGCGAACAAAACGTTGCCCTCCACCGCGATCATCGCCCCACCCGGAACCGCCTGCCAACCGTCATCCTCCGCCTGCACCGGCACGGCTGCCAGTTGCGTCCTCGTGGAATCAAGTTCACCCCGGCAATTCGCCAACTGATCACGCAACTCCTGAGCGCGCGATCCCTCAGCACCCGCCTCACCGCGAAGGGCTGCGATTTCCTCAGCCAACCGCTGGTTCGAATCTTCAAGGAGCGCAATCTGCGACTCCTTCGCTTTCATGTTGCTTTCGCACCCTGTGGAGAGAAAGGCCGACCCCACCACAGCCACACACATCACTGTCTTCATCATTCCGCGCATCGATACTTCCTCCTGCTCGCGTGGGCCTGCGTCGCGCTGTGAGCAGGTCCGAACCCATGTCCTCAATTCCCGTCTCGCGTTTCGGCGTCGGCCGATCCTGCGCCAATGCGTTTCTCGGCATCAACCAGCTTCCTCGCGAGTTCCCGCTGCTCCTGTTCCATTCGTTTGCGCTCGGATTCGGCGGCCAACTCCCTCATATCCCGCCACACACCAAACGTCGCCGTCAACAACCACCACGTCACCACCGAACCAGCCGACGTCACCAACATCAACCACAAAACGTTGATCTGTTCGTAGGATTTGAAAAACCAGACGTCGACAACGTTCCTGCGGTTGTAAATCACGACCAGCGTGACGACAAACACGACAGCCACGACGAATCCGAGCTTAAGATAGACCGACACACGCTTCATGACAAGAGTCCAGCCGAAAGGACCGCTACCGATTCCTGTGGGTTTTGCAGGATGACATGGTCCACCACAAAGAGCAGATTCTGGATAACTGTTGATTCGACAAGGGGTTGGTAGAATACCGTGGCTGTGAGAAATCCAAGCAGCAGCCAGGGACCCAGCGGAATCGCACGCGTCTGCTTGAAGGGCAGCACCACCACCCAACCAGCCGACGCCAGCACACAACTCACAACGAAACCCAGCAAAACCACAGGCCAACCCACCACCGCACCCGCAGCCGCCATCATGTGAATGTCACCCGTCGCAAACGCCTCCCTGCCAAAACCCAGATTCGACAAAATCCGAACCAACCAGCCAATCCCCGCCGCGATGACGTACCCGCTGACAGCCGTCCCCAATCCCCACAACGGCTGCCATTCCCCAACCGGGTTCCAATGCAACATATCCACCACCGACGTCGAGAATGACGATCGCATCAAACAAAAAACCCCAACGCCCACGCCGATCGCAGGCAACAACGTCACCAACTCCATCAACGTCTGCCGACGAGCGTCCGGAGCCTCCTCCTCGATGGCTTCAATAATTTCCGTATCCGACGCACGCACCGTGGCTGCCCCACGCAACACGACCCCCACCAACAGCACCAACGGCACCACCACCCGAATCACAGGCCACACGCCCGCATCATCCCCGCCATCCGACATCGCAGACGTCACCAGCACAAACCCCAACACCACCAGCGGCGGGACAACAGGCCAGTGCGAATCCTCGACAACGTCTGTCGCGTCTCCGTCCGACGCATCAGGGGCACCCAGCGGATCATCCGCCACCGGTATCCGCCAATCGAGAACCAACAACGTCAGTACAAACGTCACAAAAACCGCCAAACAGACAACGGACGTGACATCAAACGGACGAACCCACCCGACACTGTGCGCAGGCGTCCAGATTGCAAACAGCACAAACCCCGCCGCCGCCGCAAAATGCGTGAACCGAATGTCGATCCAATAATGTTCCAGATCAATGGCGGACATCGCCGCCAGACACATGAACAAAATGACATGCGCCAAGAACACAGGCCAGTCCGACACCAGCCGATTGTTCAGGTCATACCCGCCGCCAAGCCCCTCCCGCCACTGACCGATGAAAAACGTATCCAGAAGCAACAGAACAATGATCGCGGTCAGAAGCTCCACGACGGGATACCGCACCGATATGGGCAACCCGCAATCCCGACAACGCCCCCCAAGCCGAAAATACCCAACCACCGGAAGATTGTCATACCACGCAATCCGCGTTCGACATTGTGGACAAAACGACCATGTGGGCTTGCTCAACTCAAGCCCGCGAGGCAATCGAAAAACAACGACGTTCAGAAAGCTGCCAATGCACAGCCCGAAGGCCGTGAAAAAACCAAGCCACCATAACGTCACAATCATCTGCAAAGGAATTTCCCGTAACCAATCCGCCGCCGCACGTTTTCGACGGTCCCCTGAATGTTACAGGTTCTTGTGCGCTCCGTCGCACCACGGCATGATATCGCTCTTGTGACACTGACAAACCGCCTTCCTGCAAGGCTCGTCAATCTCAACAACCACCGGCGCCAAACCCGTCTGCTCCCGAGAGTGCGCCCCGTCGCAATAAGGCAGCTTCTCGGAGTGACCGCAAGTGCAGTACGCCTTCTTCCCGGGCGTCTCCTCAACCACAATCGGCGACGTCCCATGTCTCGCATCAGCCATCGTCTGTCATCCCTTTCAACAACCCCGCCTTACGCTCAGCAACAATGTAGCGTCACCCCTCGTGGGTGGCGCGAAAACCAACAACCGTCAAACGAAGCCAACCAGGCAACACTTCCAACCTAGATCGCCTCCAGCTTCGCCACAAAATCCTGAATCACCGACTCCGGGGTCGACGCACCCGCCGTCACACCCACCACCGATTTCCCCACCACCATCTCCGGCTTGTAGTCGTCCCACGTCTCCAGATGATACGTCGTCACGCCCTCCTTCGTACACAACCGAGCCAGCTCACAGGTGTTCGCAGAGTGCAATCCGCCCAACACGAACATCACATCCACCTCCCTGCAAAGCGCCACCGCCGCCTCCTGTCGACGCGTCACCTCCAGACACAACGTATTCACAATTTTCAATTCCCGGAAAGGACGCTTCGCAATCTCCGCAATCACCGATGCCACATGCTCCGGTGCGTGCGTCGTCTGCGCCACAATCCCCAACCGCTCCCGGTACGGAATAGCCTCATCCAGATCATCCCCCTTGTCGATCACGATCACATCCGGCGCATACGCAATCACCCCACGCACCTCCGGATGATTCGCGTCACCGATCATCACGATTTTGTACCCCTCCTCATGAAGCTGTTTCACCACATTCTGTGCCCGTGTCACCAGCACGCACGTCGCATCCACGACGTTCAAATTCCGATCCTTCGCCCGTTGCAACGTCTCAGGCGATGCACCATGCGACCGGATCAAAACCGCCTTCCCCTCGGGAATCGTCTCCAGATCACCCGACTGATTCAGGCCCTCATCCTCAAGCTTGCGCACCACCGTCTTGTTGTGAATCACCGGACCCAGCGCGATGATGTTCCCCGCCCCATGATCGTCGATCGCCTGCTCCGCCAACTCGATCGCATCTTCCACCCCGAAACAGAACCCCCGCGTCGTCGCAACCCTGACCTGCATGATATTTCGTAAACCTTTTAACGACAAAACATTCAAAACTTCTCGCGACAGAGGCCGTACAACGTCCCGACCCCGCGTCATTATAGCGGGTTCGCCACGGGTGGCGAGAAAATGCTCAAACCAGCCCGCACCAGTCCGTCCTCTCCCACTGCTCCAACCGTTTGTAATCCGTCAGATCGCACTGCAAAGGCGTCACCACGACGTACCCCTCGCTCAACGCATGCAGGTCCGTCTCATGCCCATGCTCCAGCTCCGCAAACCCCCCGTCCAATACATACTGCCGCGATCCGTCCGCCAGCTCAGTCACAATGTAACGATCCACCATCCCGGTCAACGCCTGAGTCGCCACCCGAACCCCCTTCGGACCACCCCGATGCAACGCGGGAATGTTGATGTTCACCAACTCACCTGCCTTCAACCCCGTCGCCAACAATCGATCGATCACCCCCCGCGCGATCCGCGCTGCCTCCGCAAAATCCATCTCCGGACCACGCTCCAGCGAAATCGCCACCGCCGGAAATCCCAAAAGCGCCCCCTCAGCCGCAGCCGCCACCGTCCCCGAATACAACACGTTGATGCTCACGTTCGCACCGTCATTGATCCCCGATACCACCAGGTCAGGCCTGTGTTCCATCAACTCCGCCACCGCAATTTTCACACAATCCGCAGGCCGCCCACCAACACTCCACCCGTAAAACCGATCATGCACATGAACCTTCTGAACGTTAACCGCCCTGAGAATCGTGATCCCATGCGCCGACGCGGACTGCACCGAATCCGGAGCAGCCACTGTCACCTCACCGGTATCCGCCAACACCTCATACATCGCCAATATCCCCGGCGCCAATATCCCATCATCATTTGAAAGCAAAATATTCATCAATCACCACAGCTCCTGTTGTTTCGCTGTTTTTGTGGGTCTTTTTTTGTCGTTTGTGTAGGGCAGGTGCTCGCACCTGCCGTCACCATCAATGGAAAACATACCCCGTTTCGCAAACAACCAATGTAGCGTCACCCCTCGTGGGTGACGAGCGGGCAAGCCCATCTTTATCCCATCATCATCGGCGACAGCACGACGCGATCGATCCGCCGGGTGCATTTCCACACTTTTCCCAAAAAATTTCCATCGGCCCAAACCCAGGCCCCACAACAACATGCCACCCGCCAACCCCGTCCGCCAATCCCCGCCCGTCATTATTCAATGCCCTTCCACCATTCCGCGCCGTATGGTGAATATGTGGACAGGATCGGGGAGATCGGCGTTGCACGGACGCTGACAGGAGGATGACAACGTGCCACGATACATCGACGCGATGGATACCTTCGCTCGTGAAACGATCCGCATGATCATCGCACTGATCAACCTCCTGTTCGCCTGTTCATCCCTGCATGCGAAAGCGTCAAAACAGAACACCCAATCCGCCCATTTGCGACCCGTACTTCTCAACTCGACCCCAACTTCTTCCGACGTACCCATGAAGGTTCCGCGCAAAAGGTGCGCGGGCAGTCAGAACGACACCGCGATCACAAATCGCGACAGGTGTGAACGCATTGGCCATCAACGCAACATTGGCGGGTTCTCTGCTCTACCCGCTGCAGGAACGCATCCTCGGTCGGCCCACGTTTCGCGTGCTCGCCGAGCTGGAAGTGTCCCAGTGGTTCTCCGCAGACCAGCTCCACGCCCTCCGCGCACGAAAACTCCGCGCCCTGCTCGAACGACTCGTCAGCCGATCCTCCTTCTACAAAAACACCCTGGCCGACCTCGCCGCAGACCCGCGCGTCGACGACCCCTGGGACATCCTCCGATCACTCCCGTTGATGGACAGATCCGCCATGCGACAGATGGCCGAAACGCTCTGCGACACCCGTCAGCAAGCCCGAGTCAGGCGCATGTCCACCGGCGGGTCCACCGGCGAACCCCTGACATTCCTGGTCAACCCACTCCGCGAAGCCTACGACAAAGCCTGTCGCATGCGCTCGCACCGATGGTTCAACGTCCAGCCAGGACAACGCGAAGTCTACCTGTGGGGGGTGTCCATCGGACACCAACATCAGGATCTGTGGCGGACCATCCGGGACATCTTTCTAAACGATCTGCTGCTCAGCGCCTTCGACCTGTCAGCCAACTCGGTTCGACGGTATGTCGCAAAAATGAATGCCTATCAGCCCGTCTGCATCTTCGGATACCCCAGCAGCCTCGCGACCCTGTGCGAGCTGGCCGTCATCGAGAAAATCCAGCCACGATTGAACCGACTAAAAGCTGTGTTCGTTACCGGCGAGGTGCTGGACCATCAGCAACGACAGTCGATTCAACAGTTCTTCAACGTGCCGGTGGCAGATGGCTACGGTGGACGCGATTCCGGTTTCTGTGCCCATCAGTGCAACCACGGGGCGATGCACGTCATGGACGAGCACATCATCATGGAAATCATCGGAGACAATTGCCAACCCGTCCCGGATGGCCAACCCGGCGAAATCGTCATCACCAATCTCGACAACCTTGCAACACCGTTCGTTCGCTATCGAACCGGCGACATGGGACAAATGTCAACCGTGCGGTGTTCGTGCGGCAGGGGTTTGCACACGATGTCCGTCGTCGCGGGGCGACGGACCGATCACCTCGTCGCCGCAGACGGTTCCCTGCGACACGCGTTATCGCTGATCTATCATCTTCGCGAACTGAAAGGCGTCGGGCAGTTTCAGGTCTGCCAACGCGCCGACCGATCATTGGAAATCCGAATCGTACCGATCGACGATCGAAACACACCCTCGCAACAGGCAGTCCTCAACGGTGTCCACGCCTGTGTCGGCCAGGTTCCCGAAGCGCGCGTCCGGTTTGTCAGCCGAATCAACCCCCAGGCGTCCGGCAAGTTTCGCCACGTTATTTCCGAAGCAGCCGACGCCGTCGCGAATGCAGCCTCAACGACAAAAGACAAACCGACAACGTGACAAACACCATACCCATGCCCGGTGCGCAAAGCATCGGCTGCATGTCGTCGGGCATCGGTTCGCCCGTCATGTCATCATCCATCACGTCGTCGTCGCCCGCCATGCCGTCGTCAGGTTCGTTGTCATCGGGTATGTTGTTATTCATCATGTCATCATCAGGCATCATGTCGCCGTCATCCATCATGTCATCGACGAGTGGTTCAGCCACCAGCGTCAGAACGGGGATTTCGCCCGCGTTTCCACGATTGACCGAGTGGAACGTCGCGCCGGTGTTGGCGTCGGTCGCGGAGAAATACAGCGTGACAATCCCGCCCGAAGCCACGTCGAGTGCGAATTCAAAGGCTGTGTTGAGTTCAAAAATGATGTTTCCGTTTGCACCGGTGTTTTGGAAGGAGCCGAGGTTGGCGTCCGCCAAATCGCTGAGCAACGCCAGTCCCGCGTCGAAACCGAGTTCGTTGCCGGTGGCTTGTGCTTGCGAGCTTGGCTTGCCATCGCCTTCAGACCAGTTGTCGTTGGCGAGGTAGATGATGTTGAAGGTACCAACACCGCGACTGAAGATACCGTTTTGCGGCGAGCCGACCTCGTCGAGCGTCAGCGTGGCTGATATGAGGTTCCAACTATTCCGGCCAAACTGTTCGTTGAAAAAAGCAGCAGCGGCTGCGGTGTCGAACCTGACGAATGCGTCAGCCGCACCTTGCATATTACCGGCAGCGTTTTGCGCAGCCGCACCCGCTATGTGAAACGCGCCGCTCCCGCCGAATGTGAGTGTCGGTGCCTGTTCCCGTGTGAAGGTGTCTTCGGTGGGATTGACGTCGAAGGATTGGGATTGTGCGAGCGCGACCGTGGTGATGCAGAGGATCAGCGCGATCGGGAATGCGGTCGTTTTTCGTGCGTTTGGGATCATGTCAATATCTCCGTGTGTTTTCGTCAATGCGCGTTGGCAGAGGATAGGCTGAGATGGCGAGGAAGTCCAAGGGCGGTGGAGGTGCTATATGTCGAGCGAGATGTCGAGTGCGGGGGCGGAGTGGGTGATTGCGCCGGTGGAGATGCGATCGATGCCTGTTTCGGCGATGGGGCGGATCGTTTCCAGCGTGATGCCACCGGAGGCTTCCAATGACAATTTGTTTTGCAGGTTCCTGTCATTGCGCATCCGGACGGCGGAAATCATGTCTTGTATCGAGAAATTATCGAGCAGGATGATATCAATGCCGACGATGTCGAGCAATTGTTGGAATTGGTCGAGATTGTCTACTTCAATCTGGGTAAACGCTGGTTTGGCTGGCAGGGTTTCGATGTGATTGAGCATTTGGAAGACGTGGTTGGCGAGACGATCGACGGGAACGCCCACGAGGTGGTTGTCCTTGATGAGGACGGCATCGTGAAGTCCGAAGCGGTGGTTTTGTCCGCCTCCGCAGCGGACGGCGTATTTTTCGAGGAGGCGCCAACCGGGGATTGTTTTGCGGGTGTCGTGGATTTTGGCCTCGGTGTGGGCGATGGCGTCGACGAATTGGCGGGTGAGGGTGGCGATGCCCGATAGTCTTTGCAGGAAGTTCAGGAGGGTTCGTTCGGCGGTGAGGATGCTGGCGCGCGGGCCTGTGATGGTGGCGACGGCGTGAGGCGGGTCGTTGATGAAAATGCCATCGGTTGTTGATTCGTGCCAGTTGATCTGTAGGGAATCGTCGAAGACGTTGAGTATTGTTTGGGTGATGGCCTGTCCTGCGAAGACGCCTTTTTGTTTGATGAGGAGTTGGTATTCGGCGGATGAGTCGTTGGGGAGGAGTTGGCTTGTGAGGTCGGTGTTGTCTGGTCCGAGGTCTTCTGTTCGGGCGAGATCGGCGAGGTGCCTGGCGGATTGGATGAGTTGGTATTCATTGTTGTTTGTCATTTGTTTTGCCGGATTTAGTTTGTATTATTCCAACAGTTATAAGCCATCGCGCCACCCACGAGGGGTGGCGCTGCATTGTGGGGATGTTAGAGTTTTTTTCTGCGGTAGCGTGGGCCTTTTTGATTGTCGCGAGCGTTGTCGCTTGCATCGACGGAGACGACGTCTTCGCCTTTTTGTAGTTTTTTGAGTTTTTCGTGGAGTTGGGCGGCGCGTTCGAATTCGAGTTTTTCGGCGGCTTCGAGCATTTCCTTTTCGATGGCGAGCATGAATTCGTCGCGGTCGTATTCTGATTCGGTGGCGTGGATGGCTTTTGCGGCAACTTGTCTCGCGTTGACCTCGGCGGCGAGTCCCGAGCGGATGGCTTTTTTGATGGTTTGCGGTGTGATGTTGTGTTTCTTGTTATAGGCGATTTGTTTTTCGCGTCGGCGATCGGTCTCGTCGATGGCGCGTTGCATGGAGGGGGTCATCTTGTCGGCGTAGAGAATGACTTCTGCGTTCACGTTTCGGGCGGTTCTGCCAATCATCTGGATGAGCGAGGTTTCGCTGCGGAGGAAGCCTTCCTTGTCGGCGTCGAGGATGCAGCAGAGCGAGACTTCGGGGAGGTCGAGTCCTTCGCGCAGGAGGTTGACACCGACGAGGACGTCGAATTCGCCGGCGCGCAGGCCATTGATGATTTCGATGCGTTCGAGGGTGTCGATTTCGCTGTGGAGGTATTTGCAGAGCAATCCTTCTTCCTGGAGGTAGGTGGAGAGGTCTTCGGCGAGCCGTTTGGTGAGGGTGGTGACGAGGACGCGTTCGCTTGCGGCGGTGCGTTGGATGGCGCGTTGGAGCAGGTCGGGGACTTGTCCTCTTGCAGGCAGGATGTGGATGGTGGGATCGACGAGTCCTGTGGGGCGGACGATTTGCTCGACAACTTCGCCTTCTGTTTTTTCGAGTTCGTAGGGTCCGGGGGTGGCGGAGAGGAAGACGACGCGAGGCCAGAGGTCTTCGAATTCCTCGAAGCGGAGTGGTCGGTTGTCGAGGCACGACGGCAGGCGGAAGCCATGCTCGACGAGGGTGGTTTTTCGACTTCTGTCGCCGGCGTGCATGGCTCGGATCTGTGGGATGCTGACGTGGGATTCGTCGATGACGAGGAGGAAGTCGTCGGGGAAGTAATCGATGAGGGTGTAGGGTCGTGAGCCTGGGGCGGAGCCGTTGAGGTGGCGGGCGTAGTTTTCGATGCCTGAGCAGTAGCCTACTTCGCGGATCATTTCGACGTCGTATTTCGTGCGAGCGGCGAGTCTTTGTGCTTCGAGGAGTTTGCCGTGTTGTCGCAGTTGCATGAGTCGCGTATCGAGTTCTTCGAGGATGGATTTTGTGGCGTCTGCGATGCGTTCCTCGGGCATGACGTAGTGGACGGCGGGGAAGAGGTTGATGGTGTTGAGTTTTTGGATGGTTTCGCTGGTGAGTGGGTTGATGATTTCGAGTTTTTCGATTTCGTCGCCGAACATTTCGATGCGGTAGGCGAATTCCTCGGAGGCTGGGTGGATTTCGACGACGTCGCCTCTGACGCGGAATTGTCCTCGGGTGAATTCGAGGTCGTTTCTGGAGTATTGGAGATCGACGAATCGTTTGAGCATGGCGTCGCGGTCGACGATATCGCCGACGTTGATGACGACGGTGCTCTTTTTGTAGTCTTCGGGTGAGCCTAGTCCGAAGATGCAGGAGACGCTGGCGACGATGACGCAGTCTTCGCGAGAGATGAGTGAGCTGGTGGTGGCGAGTCGGAGGCGGTCGAGGTCGTCGTTTCGGGATGCGTCTTTTTCGATGTAGATGTCGCGTTGTGGGATGTAGGCTTCGGGTTGGTAGTAGTCGTAGTAGCTGACGAAGTACTGGACGGCGTTGTTGGGCAGGAGTTCCCGGAATTCCTCGTAGAGTTGGGCTGCGAGGGTTTTGTTGTGGGAGATAACGAGGGTGGGTTTTTTCCATTTTTCGATGACGTTGGCCATCGTGAATGTTTTTCCCGATCCTGTGACGCCCATTAAACATTGGAATTTTTTGCCGGCGGCGAGGTCGGTGTGGAGTTTTTCGATGGCTGCGGGCTGGTCGCCGCGGGGTGTCATTTCGGAGATGATTTTGAAATCCGGCACTGAAGGTTTCCCTGAGACGGACCGATTCGGCTATTCCGCTCAAGGATAGTGTGCGGTCGGGTTGGGGACAATGGGCCTTGATTGCGTCAATCAGCGTGGTGGTCCTTCGGGCAGAGAGACGAGCTGCCATGCCTGAGTGGCGGGTGAAACGCCGAGGATGATTTGCCTGTAGCGAAAGAGATCGAGCGGGGTGGTTTGGAGATTGCGATCCATATCGAGGTAGTCACCAAGTGCGCCAACAACGAGTACGGTCTGTGCAGCTATGTACCGTCGGAACTGAAAGAGATCATCAGGACGCACACGGCCATCCTGATTGATGTCGCCGGGAAGAAAGCCGACGTGCATCCCGCAGGTGGATTGCCCGCTCTCGCCGACGACAGTTGCACGGATGGTCGTCCATTGGCCGACGGTGATGAGGCGGTCGAAGAAGAGTGTGACCGTTTGATTGTCCGACGTCGCGAGGCGCTCGATGGTGGGAGGTTCGTCCATACCTGTTTGCTCAATGGTGAATGCATTCGCGGTGAGGTCGCTTCCATCCATATCATGAACCGGTTCAGAGAAGGCGATTGTGCAATGGTCGATTCCGCGGTTAATTGTTATGCCGTCGTCGCTTTCGATGCGTGGGTCGATGTACCGGCTGAATGCGCGGTTGGCGAAAGACTGTGGTGATTCATTGCCAAGTATGTACGGTGCGTCAAAGTCATACTGTAGGATAGCACCGGTGCGGTTCCCGAATTCGGAATCCTCCGGCACGGTAGCGAAGATGCCGTGTTCTGAAACAGCGGCACCTCGGAGCGAGACTGAACGGTGTTCAGCAGTTCCGGGTGGAATGAGTGTACGTTGTTCGGTCCACGACGATGTCTGTTCCTGCATGCTCTTGAACACATAGGATTTGAAGGTCGTGTAGGGCCATACGCCGTCTGCTTCAACTTGGCCGGCGCTCACTGAGACATAATCTCCCCATATCGCGACGCTGTCTCCTAACGCGCGGACGACATCTGCGTCATGGGGAGTGAGATTCTGCTCTTCGATCCAGGTGTTGGATTCGGGGTTGAATCGATAAAGATACACTGCTCCACGGTTTATTTGGTTTTCAGTCTGATTTCCCGCCGCGATGGCAGCCACGCATTCAGTCGATGAGGCGTGTAGATCAATGTTTTTGCCGAAAAATGTAAACACTCCGACGTCAGCAGGAACGAATTCGTCAGTTTGAACCCACCGGGAATCCTGCTCGTCGAACTGAAATGCGAAGACTGCTCCGGATGCAGCCACTGGATCATCATGGGCAACCGCTCCAACGAGGATATGCCCTTCGCACAAACCACTACCGATAGCGACGGCCGATCCAAATCGGTCAACCTCCTCACCATCTTCATGCATGAGCTTCTGCTCGGGTTGCCATGCTTGGCCGTCGTACTTGAACACATAAGCGGCACCGACTCTATTGTGGGCGTGTAACGGGAAGCCATTGTGTTCGTGCGGTTCACCTTCCTCATTGCTGGAGCCAACGATGATGCGATCACCGTTGGTGGCAATGCTTTCGCCGAACTGGTCACCCCGGTCGGCACCAAACGTCGGTTCGTGCGTGGCAAAAGGCGTCAGGGTTTGCTCAAACACGAATTCGGTATCATTGTAACGGTACACATGAACGGCACCATGATCGTCCTCGATACTGTCAGCAAGTTGATCGCCGACGACGGCAATGTCGTTTCCCTGCTGATCTGACCACAGGGCGAGTGTGCTTCCAAATGCATCACCCATCGAAGGCGATTCGACGAAACTCACAAATTCAAACTGGCCGTCGAGATTCGCTCGAAAGAAGTAGGTCCGCAACACATTGTTATCATTTTCCGGACTATTGCTGGCGGCGGCGAGCCAGGGACCAAACGCCTCAACGAATGCGATCTTTTCACGGTCACGAAAAACGTCAGACGTGATTTTGTCTTTTGGGCATTGGGCGGTTGCACTTGGGGTGAAGCCAGAGCCCAGGGCTGTGAAGATGATGATTGTGAGGACTGTTGAAAAATGGGGGCAAAAGTGACGGGGCATGGTCAATCCTTTGCGGTTGAAGGCGGGTACCAATCTCCGTTCATTATAGGGAAGCGATCAGCGCGAAGTCAACGCGATTCATCTGGAGATGTGTTCGTGTCGGACGAATCGTCAGGGGCTTGGTTGGTTGTTGGTCCAGTTTGCGAAGTCGAAGAGGTCGATGTCGCCGTCGGTGTTGAAGTTGAAGCGGTCTCGGCACCATGCGGAGGGGGGTTGATAGTCCGGGGCGGAGTTGGGACCTGTGTAGCAGAGCATCAGTGCGGAAAAGTCGACGAGGTCGATGTCACCGTCGTCGTCGGCGTCACCGATGATGCAGCCGTCGCGGCAGGTTTCGAACGGGAGGCATTGAGGGTCTCCACCGAAGTCGAGGCAGGCCTGGGGTGAGACGATGATGGCGCACAGGGTGATTCCGAAATCGCAGCAGACCTCTTCGCCGCAGAAGCACTGGACGGTTGTGGAGTTTGGGCAGAGGTCGTCGCAGTCGAGGACGCCGTCGTCGTCAGCGTCGGCGGAGGGTTCGTTGTCGCAGTCGTCGGGAATGGTGTCGTTGTCGCAGTCGGGATCGCAGGCGTCGGGGATTCCGTTGGTGTTGCAGTCGTCGAAGGCTTCGCAGTCGTCGGGGACACCGGTGTTGTCACAGTCGATGTCGCATTCGTCGGGGATTCCGTTCGCGTTGCAATCGTCGAATGTCTGGCAGTCGTCGGGTGTGCCGTCACCGTCGCAGTCGGTGTCGCATTCGTCGGGTGACTGGTTTTTGTTGCAGTCCGGGGCACCGTCGAGGATATCCTGGGCGTCGTCGATGCCGTTGCTGTTGCAGTCAAACAGGGTGACAAGTGGTGCGACGGTTGTGGCGGACATGGACGCGGGGGAGCCGGGTTTGAACAGGGTGATGGTGGCGGTTTCGGTGGTGTCTGGTGGTGCGTTTGTTTCGAAGCGGAAGTTGTAGAGCGTGCTCCATCGGAGGGCGTTTGCGTTGGGGTCGGTGTCGAAGTCGGCGGTGGACCATGTGATGTTGTGGCTGGTGATGACTGCGGGCCAATCGGTGCGGTCGTAGGGTTCGTCGGAGTGGTAATCGATGTCGTGGAATCCGACGTTGCGGATGTCTGCGCCGAGGGGTCTGCGGATGGAGAAGGAGCGTGCTGCGCGGTCGGAGTTCAGGTTGTGCAGGGCGTATTCATATCGGAAGAATCCGTCGCCGAGGTCGGTTGCGTCTGCGGCGAGGATGAACAGTCCTTCGTTGGGGATCTGGATGTCGGTTTCGACGACGGAGGGCTGGTTGTCTCTCCATGCGCGGATGGCGGGTTGTTCGGTCTGGGTGGAGCCTGCGAGGTTGACAGCGTAGTCGCCGTTTTTGGAGGGGCCGTTGATGTTGACGGCGACGTGGGAGGCGTTGTTGTTTCCGTTTCGTGCGGCTGCGTCGTCTGCTGTGACGTAGTGTGCTTCGGCGAAGAACTGAGCGGTGGGGAAGTCTTTTGCATTGAGGTCAGCGGTTCTGACCTGGAGTCTTTTGAAGATGGAGCTACCGAGGGCGAGGTTATTGAGGATGTAGGGGAAGGGAAATTGTCCTGTGTCGGGGTTGATTTCGGAGCGTGGTCCGAGGAGGTTTTGATTGGCGTTGAGCTTAACGTCGTAGACATCCCAGCATCCGACGCCGAGGAGGTCGGAGGTGCCTGCGTCCTGGCAGTCGAGACCGCAGCCGTCCTGGTCGACGGCGGCGAAACCGTGTTTGACCCATGCGAGTCCGATTTGTTCGAATCTGTTGTCGTTGAGGCGATATATGTTTGTGGCGATGACGGGGTGCTGGTCTTCGTTGCAGTTTTGGGTATCGACGTCGCACCAGTTGAGTGGGACGTCGCCTGAGTTGCAGGCGGCTGTTCCGACGGAGAATGAGGCGATTTCGGGACTGCAGATGTCTTCGCCGCCGCACTGGGTGTCTGACAGGCAGAATTGTTTAGAGTCGCGGCATTCGCGTCTTGTGCCGAAATGTCCGACGCCTGTGATGGTGCCGACGGTGACGTCCGGGTTGGACCCTGCGGCTGTTGGGGCGTTGATGTCCGCGATGGCTGCGGTGAGTCCGATGGCGCAGACCATGAGAATGGTCGTGAACCTGTCGAGGCTTAATTGAGGGTACATGTTTCCGTCCCGCCACAAATCGCGACTTGTTGTCGCGAAGCCTGGTTCTTTCCCCTACCTGCTTTTCTCCGATGCGGCGGAACCCACCCCTGGGATCAGGGGCTGGCCGCGACGCCGGACGGTTTATTGTACCCGGTTTTGTCGGCATGTCGCGGGGAAACGCCTCGTTATGCTGTAACATCTCTGTTGACAGGGAGTTGGAGCGATTGGTTATCGGGGGTTGGCGGTGCGGAAATCGGTGGGGTTGTCACCGCGGTTGTCAATTTTGTGATGGGCAGCCACAATACGCGGCTTGGTGAAATTGACCGATAACGGGGACTGGTGCGGTTTTTCCGGATATGCTGCGTCGTCATGTTGTTGGCATTTGTTGGTTATCCCGTCACCCACAAGGGGTGACGCTACATTGGAATTGAGCGTGCGAATTGTTGACAGGAAGGGTCGCCTGATGGGATTGCTGGATGGAAAAAAGGGGTTGGTTTTTGGTGTGGCGAACGATCGGAGCATTGCGTGGCATATCGCGCGGAATCTGATTGCTCATGGTGCGACTTGTGGGTTTGCACATTTGCCGGGTGAGAAGATGGAGCGTCGTGCGCGGAAGGCGATCGAAGGCGGTGGAGTGGTCGATCCGTTTTTGGTGCCTTGTGATGCGTCGAATGATGAGGATCTGGACAGGACGTTTGCGGCGGTGAAGGAACGTTTTGACGCGATTGATTTTCTGGTGCATTCGATTGCGTTTGCGGATCGGACGTATTTGAAGCACGGCAATTTTCATGAGACGCCTCGGGAGGTGTTTGGGCAGGCGCTGGACATCAGTGCGTACACGTTGGTTGCGATGGCGAATCGGGCGGCGGCGTGCATGCCGAACGGTGGGTCGATCATCGGGATGACGTATTATGGGAGTGAAAAGGCGATTCCGGGTTACAACGTGATGGGGGTTGCCAAGGCTGCGTTGGAGGCATGCACGCGTTATCTGGCGTTGGAGCTGGGCGAGAAGGGGATTCGTGTGAACACGATCTCGGCGGGTCCGATCAAGACGCTGTCGTCGATGGCGGTGGATGGGCTGGATCAGATTTTTGAGTGGGTGGAAAAGAAGGCGCCACTGAGGCGAAACGTTGAGGCGGATGAGGTTGGCAAGTCGGGGGTTTATCTGGTGAGTGATTTGTCGAGTGGCGTGACGGGGGAGAACATTTACGTGGACTGTGGGTACAACGTGGTGGGGTTGTAGGTCGTGTCGGAATTTGGGCAGGTTCCGCCGACGTCGCCGGTCATTCCGGTTGCGACACCGGTGGAGCCTGTTGGTCCGTGGGGTTTT
The DNA here is from genome assembly GCA_029260165.1 of Phycisphaerae bacterium. Classification (GTDB taxonomy): domain Bacteria; phylum Planctomycetota; class Phycisphaerae; order UBA1845; family UBA1845; genus OFTM371. The sequence continues at coordinate 48,277 of JAJDDT010000087.1, forward strand.
TGGGCGACGTTTGGATTGTCGCTGGGGATTCTTTTCGGATTCGTTGTTGCGCAAGGCATTGTTGGCGGGGTTTATGGTTTTTCAGCGTCAACGAGCGATCCGAATCTGGATTTTGATGCGCTTGTTAAAGAGCTGGAGTCCGACGGTTTCTTTTTGATGATTGCGACGTTGGCATCGGTGCCGGTGGTGGTTGGGCTGACGGTGTTGTTTGCGGCGTTGCGTCGGGGGATGCGGTGGACGGATTACCTTGGTTTGCGGCTTCCACCCTGGCGGGAGTGGTTTCGTTGGACGGCGTATTTGTTTGCGTTTTTGTTTGTTTCCGACCTGATCGTAGTGTTTTTGGAATTTCCACCCGAGCCTTTCATGCTCGAAACATACGAGACGTCGCGGATTCCCGCGTTGTTTGTGTTGGCGATTGTCGTTGGGGCACCGGTGTGGGAGGAGACGTTTTATCGTGGATTTATGCTGACCGGGTTTCGGCACTCAGCCGTTGGGGCTGTCGGGGCGTCGATGCTGACTGCGATGGCGTGGGCGAGTTTTCACTTGCAATATGAAGGCCACGTTGTGGTGATCATCATGCTGCTGGGTTGCCTGCTCGCGGCTGCACGGATTCGCACCGGGTCGTTGCTCTTGTGTATTTATTTACATTGCGTGAACAATTTTCTGTCTGTACTGATTGCCATATTCAAACCTGAGTGGTTCGAGGTGCCGGGCGGAATGTGATTTCGTTTTGCGATGGCGGACGTTCGATCGAAACCGGTGTGAAATGAATCGAAATGAATTTGAGGATATTGAGATGAGAATTCGACGTGCGACAGGATTTGTCGCCATGGGCGTGTGCGCAATTTTGGTTCAGGCTGGCTGTGACTCGATTTTTGCGCCGCCGGAACTACCCGCGGAATTGCGGTTTGTTACCGAGAATTCTGCGGATTTTCGTGGAGCGGACATGCCAATCGAGATCGTGGGTGGGGCTGAAATCAGCAAGGAAGTCCTGGACGGCTGCTGGGGAGCCAACGCGGACACGAGCCTTGACGCGGCTGCCAACGCGGATGGCGAGAACGGTGAATTTGTGGACACCGTTGTGGAGAACTTCGGCGTGTCGCCGGTGGTCCCGGTGCGCGAATCGTCGGTGTACCTGTTCGATATGGCAAGTGGCGAAATGCGGTGGGACGCTGTCAGTGGTGATGCGACCGGCTTTTTCACTGTTGCGCAATCGTGGCGTGGTGTGTTTGAAATACGCGATGGAAACAGGTTGGTATTTACTCCGCAAAGCGCAGGGTTCAGTGACCCTTTTACGAGAATGATTGTTTCCAATGAGGTGCGGGACCAGGAACCGTTTGAATGGCTGGTGGGTGTTGAGGGCGATGTGATGAGGTTTGAGGCGTTGGGCGAGCTTGCGAATCGGGAGAACAATATCGATCGCGACGGTTTCACGTTTCATCGTTTTGCGTGCCCGTAGTGTGCCAATGATGGTACCCGTCCTGTGGTGGCTGATGTGAACAGGTGCACTGTTGTGCGCGTCCGTGGTGGTGGTTGTTTGTTTTGAACAGGCAGGTCTCGACCTGCCCTACAGAAGAGATTTATCGTAGCGCACATCAATGGTTGTCCCGTGTTGAATTAGCTGATCAATTGTGCGATGGGTTTGGCGTTGGTGTCTTTTACGACGCGGATGGGTCTGCCGTCGGGGGCGTAGTTCATTTCCTTTTGGTTGATGTCGAGGGCGCTGCAAATCGTGGCGTGGAGTTGGCCTACCTGAATCGGGTCTTTGTCGATCTCCTGGCCGCCTTTGGTGCTGGCGCCGATGAGTTGGCCTCCCCTGATTCCGCCGCCCGCGATGGCTGCACTCCACACCCGAGGCCAATGGTCGCGACCGTTGTTGCCGTTGATTTTCGGTGTTCGGCCAAACTCGCTGCAGAGCAGGACGAGCGTGGTATCGAGCAGGTCGAGGCGACGCAGGTCGGAGATGAGGGCGCTGTAGGACTGGTCGAGGTCGGTGCAGAGGTTGGTGACGGTTTCGAAGTTGTCGTTGTGCGTATCCCAACCCGGAAGTGTGACCTCGACGAAACGGATACCGACCTGCACGAGTCGGCGGGCGAGCAGGCATCCCTGTCCGAAGAAGGTGACGCCGTAGCGTTCGCGCACTTTGGGCGGTTCCTTTTCGAGATCGAAGGCGGCCACGCTCGGTGATCGCATCATGTCGTAGGCGGCCTGGTAGTGGTTGATGTAGGCTTCGATGACCTCTTTGCCGCGATGTTGTCCGGCGAATTTGCGATCGAATTGCCGGAGGAGTTTGAGCCGACGTTGGAATCGCTTGGCGTCGACGGTGTCGTGGAATTCGAGGTTGTCGGTCGAGTTGTCTGGATCGCCGATGTGGAACGGGGCAAAACCGGATCCGAGGAAACCCGCAGGCCAGGTTCGTCCGCCGATGGTGATGTAGGGTGGCAGGTCTTCGTTGAGGCGGTTTTTCATTTTGGCGATGACCGAACCGAGGGTGGAATGCTGGAAACTGCCGAGCGGTTTGTACCCGGTGTGGAGAAGATAGGTGGCGCGTTCGTGGCTTCCTTCGCGCGAGTTGAGCGAACGAATCAGGGAGATGTCCTTGAATTGCTCGGCGGTCCGAGGCAGGTGTTGGCTGATCTCGATGCCGTCGGCGGCGGTTTTGATGGCTTCAAACGGTCCGCCGGTTTCGGTGCCTGGTTTGGGGTCCCATGTGTCGATGTGACTCTGTCCGCCGGCCATCCAGAGGAGAATGACGCTTTTGGCTTTTGCGTTTGGACCTGATTTGGCGAAGAGCAGTTCGGGGTTGGCCAATCCGAGAAAGCCTGCGGCGGTGACACCGGCGGAGGTGCCGAGGAATTGTCTTCTGGAGAGTCGTTGGTATTCCGAGCATCCACATTCGTTCATCATGGTCATTATACACGCCAATGGTTGACGGTCCTGGGAAAACTGTTCGCAGCGTCTCTTCTATTGAAACGACGGTGCGGGGGGATTATTGCCAATGGCGGGGGATCAGCGTTCTATTGCAGAGCGATGTTTGGCGAGCTGGCGTTCGATTTTGGCGACAAATTGAGCCATTCGCCGCTGGTTTCGAGCGAATTCGACTTTGGGCCAGGCGACGAACTGGAGACCGATGAATGTATGTTCGCGGTCTGTTGAGGTTGTCCAGTGAACGGGTTTGGCGAGGAAGACGGCCTCCTCACGGGATTCGTCGGGCAGGTCAAAAATGGTGAATAGACGGTCGGACGCGTGGAATTCGTCGCGAACGGAGCGGGGGACCTTCAGTTTCATTCCACCGGCGGAGACATCGACAAGTCGCCCGGTGAATCGCTTTGCGTTGAGGGGACAGATGTCGGGTTTGTCGGGTTGGGCGTCGTGGCAGTGGACGTCGATGGTTCGGAGACCTGCCAACTCGACGCGGAAATTGTTGCGGCGTTGGCCTGACTTGATCCGGGTGGGTTTGGCGATGGCTAGTCCGATAAATTTGTTCTGCTCGTTGAGTTCGATGCGTGCGCGAGGGTCGGTGACGGTGGATTTGAAGAAAAAGCGGTCGCGATGGAGGGCGAAGTGGGCTTCGACGGGCATGTTGTCCTGCAAATCGACGCTCGTGCCGACGGCTTGGGGTTTGTCGAGGTAGATGGTGTTTTCGCCGAGTTTGACGACGCGTGACTTGGCCACCGTAAGCCCACCGCCGCGACTGTGGAAGTGCAGCTCGAAGGGTGTGTTGCGGGCGCAGGCTTCCTCGAGGACTTCGACGATCTGATTGGCGGTTGGTGTTGTCGTCATTTTGGCAGTTGGCTTCGTGCGTGTCCGGGCAGGGATTTCCCATTTCGGAGAATGCACATCCTGCTGCAATATCGACCTTCTGAAGCGATTGCTTGACTGGGTGAAAAGCCGGTTGGGATGCGACGGGCCTGTTATCGGACGATCCGGGGTACTGCAACGATTGGTTGACCGTTGCGACGTGTTTGGAGCGGTTTCATTGCAAGTGTCGCGGTCAGAGCGAACTTGCATGGTTTCGCGATCCCGTCACCCACAGGAAACTATGAAAGCCGGGTCTCCTGGGGGATGATTGGCGGGATCTTGTCCCAGTCTTTAACGGGCTGATCGCGTGGATGCGTGAGGTGTTCGATCGTGTTCGATCGTGTTCGTCGCGGGAGTCCTGCCCGTCGCAGGATTGCGATTATCGCGGTGGCCAGGCGGTTGCTGATTCGGTGTTGGGCGATGTTGCGTGACGGTCGTCGCTGGTGTCCGCCGGGTTCGCGATCGACGGTGGCAGCACAGGGTGAGGGCAGATGCGGGCACGGCTCCCGCGGCTGCGCAGGATGTTTGCCGTAGCGTAAGGTGTTTATCGTTTTTGGGGCCGATTATTTGTTGTTTGCTTTT
>JAJDDT010000088.1 GCA_029260165.1 Phycisphaerae bacterium
TCGGCGCGAGGAACGTCGCCAGGTCCATCATCGTGTTGCGACATCGCCCATGCCGCAGATGAGTTCCCGCGTCGTCGGTGATGTGAAGATAAGAGTTGCGAACGTGCACATCCATTCCTATAGTGATCATGGCTGTCCTCCCAAAAGTAACGTTGGCGTGAAACAACGCCGCCAAAAAGTACGCAACAGCGTACCGGGGACAGCCTCCTCATGACATTAGGTCGGGCACCGCCCGACAACCCACCATCCAACCGGGTCGATCAATCCGGTCTCCCGTGGGTCGGGCAATGCCCGACCTACTCGGCTTCGCGGTCCCCGATCGGGGATCGTTGTCGATCCTGCTTGTTGGCGTGACCATGCTTTCGCGTCGCCAAGGGCACAAACCACGCATAGAGTCCCCCGCGAAGCCATCCCACGTCGACTCTAACCAACGGTGTTAGTTGATCGATCAACCAGGCCACCTGGTTGAAGTTGGACGGTCAACAAGCGGAGTGGCCGTCATGGTCATCGCCGAGTGGTCCACGGTCTTTGGCGGTGGGTAGTCGAATTGGGATTGCCCGCGGACTCGATCAATTCGAGCCGGCCGTGGAAGACGCGCGAACGATAATTCGACTCCCCCACGTCTAAAGACATGGGCCACCCGACCGAAGCCATGGTCCACTCGTCGCGTCGTCAGGTTCGCAACCCTCGCACAGAGTCCCCCGCGAGCCCATCCCGCGCCGATTTCAACCAACGGTGTTAGTTGATCGATCAACCAAGTCACCTGGTTGAAGTTTGACTGTCAGCAGAGGGGAGTGGCCGTCATGGTCATCGGGGTACTGTCCGCCGGGATCAAACGGAGTCCCGCACTCCGGACAGCGATGTTTGGTCAATCCAACCAAATGGTAATCACGCCCCGGCAGCGCAACGCAGACACGTCAAGATCGCGGTTGTCAATCGTCGGGACGGTCATGCGTTTCCTTTCCGACGCTTCGGCGGTCGGCGACCTTCCTTCACATCCTCATCAAACGTTTTCTTGCGCCGCAGAATGTGATGATAATGCTGGGCAAAGCGGTGGGCTTCATCGCGAACCTGTTGCAACAGTCGCAGGGCTTCGTTGTTTCGCGGTAGACGAACGGGCGAACTCCTGGCCTGAATGTATATTTCCTCCAACCGCTTGGCCAGCGAAATCACCATAGGCGGTTGAATATTCATGTCGTCGAACGCTTCCCGTGCAGCATGCAACTGACCCAACCCGCCGTCAATCAAAATAACATCCGGGTACAATTCCTCCCCATCGGCTGCGTATCGATATCGCCTCGAAACTACTTCACGGATGGAGGCGTAGTCGTCCGAGCCTTCGACGGTGCGAATCTTGAACCGCTTGTACCCGTTCTTAAAAGGTCGCCCATCGATGAAACAAACCAACGAGCCAACCGTCTCCTCGCCCATGAGATTGGCGATGTCGATCCCTTCAATGCTTCGCGGCGGGGCATCGAGATTCAATAGATCGCCGAGTTTCTCAAGACCCCTGGTCGGGTCAATGAAGAACGCCTCCGGTTGAACGTCGGTCTCGACATCGCCCGAAAGCGACAAACTGTCGATGGCTTTGATGCGGTCACGAATGCGCGCCGCTTCCGGAAAATCACGCGCGTCGGCAGCTTCGGTCATCTCGCGCGTCATCTGTCGAACGATCACGCTCCGCTTGCTGGCCATCAACTTCCTGAATCGATCGATGTCCTTTTTGTAGTCCTCCTTGCTGATCAGATCGGCACAGGGCGCGGTGCATTGGTTGATGGCGTGCAGCAGACACGGTCGGAAGAATCTTCGCGACTCGTCGTCGGCACGGATGTCGAGTTCGCAGGTACGGTATTTGAACACTTTCTGAATCGCGTTGACAGCCATCCGCGCACCGGAGGGACTCGAAAACGGTCCGTAGAGTTTGCTGCCCTTGATGCGCGGCGTCCGTGTCACATAGACCCCGGGGAAGTCCTCTTTCGTCGTGATCTCGATGTACGGAAACGTCTTGTCATCCTTCAACATCACGTTGAACGGTGGCTGAATATCCTTGATGAGACGGCTTTCCTTGAGCAACGCGTCAACTTCCGTCTCGCAATCAAGAAAATCAATGTCAATCACCGTGCAGGCCATCCGCGCGATTTCCGGCCCTCGCGTCGCCAGCAAATTCGCCGACGGCTGGAAATAGCTGCTGACACGCGCACGCAAATCCTTGGCTTTCCCGACGTACAAAACCCGGCCATGATCGTCTTTCATGAGGTAAACACCCGGTGTCTTTGGAAAAAGGGCGATATGGTCGCGAAGTTTTTCAATCCGTTCGGTGTCGTCCATCACCCGGGATTGTAACGCCTTAAATCGAATCTCGCAGGCGGAGCGCCATTGATCGTTGTAGCGTCACCCCTTGTGGGTGACGAGAATACGAAACAACGTCAACATGCAACCACGCCGTCCACAAGGAGCGACGCAGCAGGCGGCGTTGGGCAGGTGGTTCTCGCGGTCACACCGCGAGGTTCACCTGCCGCGATGGAACGACCGTTGGAACGGCAGGTCAAGGTTCCGCTCACACGGAACAACGACCTGCCCTACAGATTTTTGTGCCCGCCGATTTTGTCATGCACGCCGGGCAGCCGCCACCGTGTCTGGTAGAATAGTGAGCCGGTACGATCGTCGGTTAGGATAGGCGAGACGGTGGCCGGTGCTTCGTGACTCGTCGTTTGATGATTGGGGGGGCCATGGCTTCACCCGTGGGGGAGTCGAATCCGGAGCGCAAATCGAGTCCCCCCACCTCTAAGAGGGTGTGTGAGAAGCTGGGATATCGCCGATAAGGATGGAAATTGGCAAGGAGTGCCTGATCCATGGCGAGGAATGCTTATCCCAGCGACTTGACGGACGCACAGTGGAATCTGATTCGACGACGAATACCACCGGCTG
>JAJDDT010000089.1 GCA_029260165.1 Phycisphaerae bacterium
GATTGGCCGTTACCGTCGGATGAGCAAAGATTACGAAATGTTGCCCGTCAGCAGCGAAGCCATGGTGCTATTGACCATGATCAATCTGATGATTCACCGGCTAAAACCAGGATGATCTTGCTTCTCACACACCCTCTCAGATCCATCACAACCGCCAATTATAGAACCACCCGCGACATTCTCCAACGCCGACACAACCACTCATTCACAAACTACCCATCGAAATTGCCACTGATTCCGATTCTCCGATTCAAGACCTGCACCAACCCACTTGAATTGCGCGCATCAACCCGATACGATCGGGAGCAGCGAGCAGGGGCGACGATGCCCCCGGGACGATCGATCGCTGACGCCCCATACCCAACAGGCTGGCTTCATGAATATCAATCGCATCTTCCGTTGCCTCACGCTCGTATTGGCATTTGCACCGGGCACAAGCTGTCATTGATGAGCCGTCCGTGGGGGTTGACAATGTACCAAGGTTTTGAATGAGTTCCGCGCAGAAAGGCACTCGATGAACACCAAGAAGCATATAGAACCATTTCTCCTGTGCACGATCTCGTTCGTCACAGTATTCTACAACCCGACTGTGGTGACCGCCGAAGGCACAACAGCTCTGTTCGCACCGCCTGGTCTCGGGCACGGTCAATCGGATTTTGGTTCAACTGTTTCGATAAGCGGTGATCGAATCGCCGTCGGGGGAGTATACGGGCTATTCCTCGAAGAGTACATACAGGAGGGCGTCGCAGTCTATTTTTGGGATGGCAATCAATGGAAGACGGAAGCGGTGTTGCTGCCCCCGCCGGGCGAAGGAATTGGCGGGCTTTTCGGACGCCATGTGTATCTGAACGGCGATTTGCTTGCCGTCGCAGCACCTGGTGATCAAGAAAGCGTCACGGATCCCGGTTGCGTTCCCTATGTTTCTCCTGGCGCAGGAGCCATTTACATCTATAGGTACATCCGAAAAAGTTGGCAGCTTCAGAGAAAGCTGTTCGGCCCATCGCGCATCGGACAAGCTCGATGTCCATTTCCAAATCAGTCCCAATGCTGTACGCCTCTGATCTTTGATAAACTCGGCGGAACCGTGTCCGGCAATTCAGGTAGTATTATCACTGGCGGAGTGGGTTTTCGGTTTTTCGCGGGTGGTTGTTGTAATGGTAAAAAAAATATGACTGCTGAACCTGTCGTGCATGTATACTCGTTCTCAGGGATTCGTCCAGATCCATTGCTTACCCTCGATAATCCGGAGAGCCCGGCGGATTCTTTGTTTGGACTCTGGAGTCCAAATCTTCAAGCGCCATCAAAGGACAGCCGGCAGCAGGTCGTCATGTCGGATGACACGATTGCGGTTCTGGACAGCTGTGTACAACCGTTTGAAGGATCGACTTGTCGCAGTTCTGTTTACATTTTCTCACTTGCGGGAGGATTCCTTGATCGCGTAGACGTACCACTTGATGCTCGCGCCATCGACTTGGATCACGACACTCTTGTGGTCGCTGGCCGCTTCAGCGACGACGTCGGGTGGGTGCAATTTCTTGCAAACACTGATGGGGCGTGGGGCCTTTGTTCCGAGATTGAAGTCCCGACGGAGGACATACATACAGCATCGGAATTTGGTGCGTCAGTTTCTGTAGACGGGGATCTAGCACTCGTGGGAGATCCGAGTGCTAACCTCCGAAGCGGCATGGTTCACATCTTTGGACGTGAGGGCAACACTTGGGACCTCCGGAATACATTGCACGGAGGATCACTCGTAGGATTTGGGGCGGAATTCGGGCGAGCGACCGATATCGAAAATGGGCGATTTGTGATTGGTGCCCCCAAGTTCAGAAGGGCCGTAATCATTGCGGACAGCGATCATGACGGTGTGCCGGACGACGATGATCAGTGTGCAGGTTTTGGAGATCACCTGGACTCTGATGCCGACGAAGTCCCGGATGGATGCGATCTTTGCCCAGGCAAAGACGATCGGATTGATATGGATCGTGACGACATCCCTGACTGCGCAGATACGTGTCCGAAAGTGTTCAATCCAGATCAGACACAGCCAGATTACGATGGCGATCAAGTGTTGGATTGTGTCGACAACTGCGTCGGTATCGCAAATCCTGAGCAGTCAGACGAGGACGGCGACGGTATTGGCGATGTGTGCGAGGTCCCCGTGGATATTCTGTCCCCGAGTAAGGGCGATGTTTGGATTGCGGGAAACACTCATACGATTCGTTGGACTCCAAATGTGGCGGATTTGGAGTCGATAGTATGTATTTTGCTTAATCGCCCAGGACTGTTTTCATCCATCCCAATTGGCCCATGCGTGCCAATCGTTGACGGTCAACTCGACGTTGATATCTGTGAAAATATCGGCAACTCGGCATCGTACACAGTTAGTGTGTTCAGCGTCAGTACCTCAACATCGAGTGGAAGCGATACTTTTGAGATTTCTGGATCCGGCCCGGAATCGACTCTATCGCTGATTGAGCCAACCGAAGGAGAGACATGGAGAATCGGTGGAACTGAGCGGATCGTATGGGAAGCTCAGAATGTTGGCACAGGCTTCAGAATCCTGCTCTGTGATGCGTTCAGATGCCAGCTAGAATTCCCCTCCAGTAACGACAATGAGTTGTTGATACACGTCGATGAGGAATTTTCGCCGACTCAATCGGCGCAATTTCAGGTCAGTGTCATTGAGTGCCCCGGAATTGGTTTTGCAACGATATCGCTTGCATTCATAAGCGATGGTGACGGCGATAACGACGTCGATCTTTGGGACTTCTCCATGTTTCAGGCATGTTCAAAAGCCCCAGATGCCTCGTGTCTTGAATCGTTTGACAGCGATGGTGACGGTATGCTCGGAATACTCGATTTTGCAGCACATCAGACTGTCTTCACTGGTCAAGGTAGGTAATAACCTCTCCGAAGCGTTGAGCCACGGCCTTCGTCGGAGAGATTATCGCCTGCACCAAGACTTTGATAGGGACAAGTCAAGAACCAAGACGATGATCCCAAAGGTGCATTGAGGCTTCGACAACGACGGCGACCTATCAGCGGAACATGGACTCGTTGGAAAAGTCAATCAGATCGGAATACGTCCCCTCGGGCGAGGCGAACGGGGTCGGCTTGAGCACCGGGGCACCGTCCTTGCCGGGCTTGGCGGGTTGACCGGGCACATGCGCACGAAACCGCAGCTTGCACGCGCCCAGCCCGATCTCGTCCCCGTCATTGAGCATCGAAAACATCACGCGCTGCCCGTTCACAAACGTCCCGTTCTCACTGACCAGATCAAAAATCGCAGGCTTGTGCAAATAGGTGAAAACAATCGCGTGCTCGCCGGAAACCTCTCGATCATCAACCTGATAATCCACACCAGCCGCACGACCCAGAATCGACACCGCCCGCGACAGTTTCGTCAGCGGCCTACCCTCCCGCTCCATCGCGAAAATCGTCGGGTCAGGCTCGAGGTCCACGATCACCGGACTATCACTCGCACCCGAAATCTCACGCATCGTGACGTCAAGACGAAATTCCCAAGGCCCCAGCTTCAACTGATCCGCGTCCGCCAAAGCCTCTTCCTCAGCCTTCAGCCCGTTCCGCAGCGTCCTGCCTTTGGTATTGAGATCGCGAAGGATGAGTTGGCTGCCCGTATTGACGATCACGCATTGGCGTCTGCCAACCGTCGCGTGCTGCAAAACAACTTTACAACCACGCTTTCCACCGAAAAGTGACGCCACACGCCGCAATTGAATCGACTGCCCCACACCGGGACCCGTCACGATGCACGCCGAAACCTCCGGCGCCCCTTCCGGGATGCACGGAGACTGCATAAATGTCGATCCGTGAAGTGTCATTTCAATACCCTGCCTGCTGACGCATGCGACCAGCATCAGCAGTTGGACCCGGCAACCACGTTTCCATCCCCAATACAAACACCGCTAACCACGATCGATATTTGCGCAAAATTGTCGGAGACTCCACTTTCACTCTATCGGCTTGCAAAAACGATATCTAGTAGCCAGCCGGCTTACCCCCCTTCCTGGGGTCTGAGGCACCACTCAATTGAGAACGCGATCTCCGCACAACCTGCACGACTCCCGTTTTCCGCTGCGAAGACAGATAATGACCACGCCGACGAAGCCCCTCTGCGAGCTTCTCAGGCGGGTTCTTGTCGAAAAAAACCTCGTTGGGTTTCCATTGATGATGCACTCGCACTAAATCCACCGCATCTTCCAGCGACAATTCAAAATCCACCAACCCCAGAAAAACCTGCAACACCGAGCTGATAATCCGAGGTCCGCCCGCTCCCCCCAACGCCATGACAGCCTGCCCGTCCTTCAGCACGATTGTCGGCGACATGCTCGACAACGGGCGCTTCCCAGCCGCGACGGCGTTCCCCGCCGAATGCTCCAGACCGTACGCGTTCGGGCGATCTCGATACGCGCCGAAATCGTCCATCTCGTTGTTGAGAATCAATCCCCACTCGTCGACGGCCAACAGCGATCCAAACGACGTGTTGATCGTTTCCGTACTCGCAACGACATTGCCCCAACGATCCATGATGCTGAAATGGCTCGTCCCGGCATCCTCGACAAATTGAACCGTGCCATAATCGTCGGACTCGTGCGACGACGTCGGACCCATCTCAGCCGCCAGACTCAGCGCGTAGGTCTTGCTCATCAGTTGCTCGATTGGCGCACTCCCGAAATCGGTATCGCCGAGATAACGTGCCCGGTCGGCGAACGCGTGCTTGAGCGCTTCGATGATGGCGTGCCTCGCCTCGACACGGTCGCGTCGCCACATCCCCGCGATGTCCACGTTTTCCAGAATGTTGAGCGCCTCAGCCAGACAAACACCCCCCGACGATGGCGGTGGCATCAAAACCAGATCGTGCCCACGATAGGTCGAATGGATCGGTTCGCGCTGGATCGCGCGATAGTTGGCCAGGTCTTCCCTGGTAATGATTCCCCCATGCTCTTGCATGGTCGCAACAATCGCGTCCGCCACAGGCCCCTGGTAAAACGCATCAGCCCCATCGCGGGCGATCAATTCCAGCAATCGGGCAAGCTGTGGCTGAACCAGCGGCGAACCAGGCTTGCGGATTTTTCCCTCGCGCAGATGACGCTGCCAGACGTATCGATGCGTCAGTTTCATTCGCGGGTTGCGGTTGTAGTATTTCACAACCTGGCGACATCGCCTGACGTAGTCCTCGTCAACATCGAATCCATCGCGGGCCAACCCGATGGCTGGTCCGATCAACTCCGCACGCGACCATGTGCCGAACCGCTCCTGCATCGCCAACCTGCCCGCGACCACTCCCGGAACCGCCACCGCCAACGCCCCACGCTGGCTCGGTTCGCTGCCAGGCCGACCTTCCGCACGCGCAACCTCGAACATGGCCGCCGTCGCAGCCGCAGGAGCCACCTCGCGAAAATCGTACGCATACGACTTCTTTTCACCGGCGTCGTAGTAGAGCGCAAATCCACCGCCCCCCAACCCCGTGCTATACGGACGCGTGACCGCAAGCGCAAACGACACCGCCGTCGCAGCGTCGATCGCGTTTCCACCCGATCGCAACACCTCCATCCCGATTTCGGAGGCATCCTGCGAATCGGTCGCGACCATCCCGTTTTGCGCGATCGCGATCCACTCCGAATGCGAAGGCTGACACCCCGCGAGCATCCCCAACACACCAACAATCAGTATCGTTCGTCTCATCATGAATTCTCGTGCAGAAAAACCGTCGATAAACCATCCGCGCCACGGATACCGCCATTGCACACGGACGCAAGGGGTTACGCAACCGTTGACTGGCATACGAAAGTGCATAAGCTACTTGTAGAGCACTGGGCGTTAATCCCCTTTTGGATAAGGATACTGGCATGCCACGAACTGCAATTCTCGTTGTTGTACTCGCGACACTTTCGATGAGCCAAGAGGCATTTGCTGACCAAGACAGTCAGACATCCCAAAATCGCGAAAAAGACGCCCACGAGCTTGATTGCATCTTTGGCAAGCTATCCGAAACTGAAGGTAATAAGAGTCCGCCGAAACGAGAAGCCTGGGAGCTCATTCACCGCGCCGTCGTACTCGCAACAGGCAATAATGGTGTAATCACGGATAATACCGCGAATGATATTCTGGATCACCTCCGAGACAAACCAGGGGCAGGTGGTGTCTATTTTGTCAGAATACTGGGAAAGATTCGGCATCTGGGAAAACACGAGGAAGAACTGGTGAAGATACTCTGTAAGCTGCTTGATTTTGACGACGACAATACCACCCAAGCAGCAGCAAGATCACTGGGCCTAATAAAGTACAAAAAGAAAGACGTCCAAAAAATCGCACTGGAATCTCTCAACGCCTACCGACCTGATCCCGAGCAGCCAATAGTTGCCACCTTTGACGGTGCAATCCATGCGATTGAACCCACAGACTATTATCGCGAGTGGATACTGGCTTCCGGTGCGATCATTGCGGCCGCCTTCGGTCTCCCGATAGCTATTCTTCAATTGATAACATACAGGAAGATCACAAAAGCCCTGAAGGCTAGCGAAAATCCTCCGCCGACATCGTAGAGCAGTCGGGTAGGTCAGGTCGATCGCAGCGGACCTGACAATTCGGAAGGCTTGGGCGTCGAATCGTACAGTTGTCGCGGCGTGGACAACGCGGGCCCGTCGTCTGGTTCGCTTCGCTTAACCTGACCTACGAGACTTGACCGATCGTGTGGTAAACGGGCCCAAGAAATTCGACTCCCCCACCACTGAAGCGATGGGCCACCCGGCGTTGCCGTCGGCGCGTCGGTGCGTCGGTGCGTCGGTGAATCGTGGAGGCAGATGCGGGCACCTGTCCTGCCGAGTAGGTCGCTGGCAATGCTTCGGCTATCGGACAATAATAGAGACGTGTACGAAACCCCCTCAAACCGACACGGAGGTCTGATTTGTCAAACCACACTCTTGTCATTCGTCACAAACTGATGCCGTTCGTCAGCGTCGTTGTCGTCGCCCTGATGACAGGCTGCATGCCCGAAGCGCTCCTGATCGTACCGATCGCACATCGCAAAGCGTTGACCGAAACCACGCTCAACACCGATTGGCCTTTCACACCCAAGATCGCCATCATCGACGTCGAAGGAACGCTGTCGACCGGCGGGCGTTTGCCGCTGATCGGGTCAGGCGAAAACCAGGTGAGTTTTCTGACCGAAAAACTCGAACGCGCCCGGTCCGATGACAACGTCCAGGCTGTCATCCTCCGCATCAACTCCCCCGGTGGCACCGTGACCGCCAGCGAACTGATGCAGGACGAAATCCTGCACTTCAAAAAGACAACCGGCAAACCCGTCGTGGCTGTCATGATGGACACCGCCGCCAGCGGGGGATACTACATCGCCTGCGCGTGTGACGAAATCGTCGCACACAACTCGACCGTCACCGGGTCGATCGGCGTCATCCTCCAGTTGTTCGACGTTACCGGCACGATGAGGATGATCGGCGTCGCGCCCAACACGATCAAGAGCGGGTCTCAAAAAGGCGGCGGTTCGCCGTTCGAGGAGATGGCTCCCGAACAGCGCGCGGTGTTCCAGTCCGTCATCGATGAAATGTACGCGCAGTTCGTCAGCGCGGTGGACCTGGGACGTCCGAATTTGTCCGAAACGCGCGTTCGTGAATTGGCCGACGGTCGAATTTACACCGCCAGGCAGGCGTTGGCGGTCGGGTTGATCGACCGCATCGGCACCCTCCGTCAGACGATCAGCCGGCTCAAGGGCGACATCGGATCAGGCTACGTCCGCGTTGTCACCTATCATCGAACGTTCACGAGCAAACCAAACATCTACGCCGCCAGCCCGACACCGACCCCCGCAGCGAATCCGTCGGGATCGATTCACATTCAACTCCCGGATTGGCGTGGGCAAACGCAGGCTCGGTTCCTATATCTGTGGGCACCGTAGGATTGTTCCTGCTCTCGGCGCGATACTATTGCGGTATGATCTCGACTGTACGTTTCAAGCTTGCGAACATCGCTTGATAACCCCGTCACCCACAAGGGGTGACGCTACATTGAATTGAAGACGTTTCAGTGTGTTTCACTGACGTCCAACGTTGCGCATGTCACTGATACTTGTCGTGGCAGGCGTTGCAGGTGGTGTTGATTTTTTTCGCCATTCTTTTGACGTCGTCCAGCTTGCTCTCTTTCGCGAAGCCAGCCAGCTTCAACGCATCCGCTTTCATGTCGAGCGTCCATTGGCGATAGTCCGCGTGCTCCGTCGCGTTCTCATGGAACGTATTGACGTTGGCCATCTCCGCCAGCGCCAGTCCCGCATGACGCAGTTTGGCGAATCGTTCCTCCTGATCCTTGCGAATCAGATTCCGAATCTTTTCAAAATGACGGTCCTGTTCGACCATCAGCGCATACACGGGCATCACCGGCTCGAATTTGTCCGACGCGTTTCTGCCGACAGAAGCGTCATCGCCAGCCATGCCCATTCCGACAGCACCGATAGCCAGTATCGCCAACGCAACAACCGTTTTCCCAATCATCGTTTCACCTCCACGATGCGTTATTGTTCTTCAAATCCGACCCCAATGGGTAATCGTCCCATCTGCTCGCACGCAACAACCAGCATGCGCACATAACTTCGCGATTCGTGGTCCACGTCACCCAGCCCCAGTTTCCCTCGAACCGTATCGATGACCCGCTCATTCCCGCCTTCGATCTCGACAAACGTACCAAGGAGCGGAACGTCGTCCAGCTCGACGTGGCATCCGTCCAGGCTCCATCGCTCCCTTGTCTTGCGATACGACATCGTCTCCACGAAACCGAGCTTCATGAGAATCTCGCCGGCCGCAGACGAATCATCGACGGTCGTTTCGATTTCCTCGCGACGCTTGAACGCACTGCCCATCGCCGGGCCTTTGTAGGTTAATGTCGCCGGCGCCAGTTCCCCTGCAAGTGTCTTCACCGCCCGAATCCGAAGCCCACACCCCGCCGACCGCAGCCAACCATCCGACGCGTCGAAAATGCGATTGTCCTCTTCGTATCGTCCGACGAATTGCCCACCGACAGCCTCCAGTTGCTGCCGAATCACCCTCAAATCCTCAACCCGTAGTTTCGCTTCGATTTCGGTCATTTACGTCGCCACGATGTTGACCAGCCGCCCGGGTACGACGATCACCTTGCGAATCGTCTTGCCTGCCAGATCCTGCTGAATTCCTTCGTTCGCCATGGCAGCCGCTTCGAGCGCTTTATCATCTGCGTCCGCCGGCATCATGATGCGTGCCCGCACTTTCCCTTTGATTTGCACCGCGATCTCCACCTCGTCATCCTTCGCCAACGCCGCATCAAACGCAGGCCAGTCTGCGTACGCGAGCGACGTATCATGCCCCAACCGTTTCCAAAGCTCCTCAGCCAGATGCGGTGCGAACGGCGCGGTCAACAGCACAAACCGCTCGATGGCTGACCGACTTCGCTGCGCGCGAGGCGTCATCTCATTGACGAACTCAAACATCCGCGCGATGGCGGTGTTGAATTTCATCTGCTCGACATCCTCGGTCACACCCTTGATCGTCTTGTGCAGAATGCGATTCTCATCGACGTCCGGTTCCGCATCGATCAGGCGATCCGACAGGTCACCGGTCTGCTCATCGACCACGAGTCGCCAAATCCGTTGCAGCAACTTGTACAATCCCGGGACATCCCGCGTATTCCACGGTTTCGACGCCTCCAACGGACCCATAAACATTTCGTATAGTCGAAAAGTGTCCGCCCCAAATTCCTCAATGATGATATCCGGGTTGACCACGTTTTTGAGCGACTTGCTCATCTTCGCAACGATCTGCGTTAGTGATTCACCCGTCTCGCGATGCACGAACGCGCCGCCCTCACGCTCCGCAACAACATCGTTGCTCACCAATCGCCCCGAGGCGTCGCGATACGCAAACGCCTGCACCATGCCCTGATGCACCAACTTCGCAAACGGCTCCGCCGTCGAAACGTGTCCGTAGTCAAACAACACCTTGTGCCAAAACCGTGCGTACAGCAGATGCAGCACCGCATGTTCCGCCCCACCAACGTACAAATCCACCGGCATCCAGTATTTTTCCGCCTCCGCATCACAAATTCGCGATTCATTCGTCGGGTCCAGAAACCGCAGATAATACCAGCACGACCCCGCCCATTGCGGCATCGTGTTCGCATCGCGCGTCCACGTCGCACCATCCCGCTCGAACCGCATCCAATCTTCCGCCCGTGCGAGCGGCGGTCGCGGCAACGTCTCCGCATCATCCGCCACCGGTTCCGGTGCGAAATTCTCCATCTCCGGCAACGTCACCGCCAACTCACCCAACCCGAGCGACACCGTCTCGCCATCGTCCGAATGCAACACCGGGAACGGCTCACCCCAATACTTCTGCCGCGAAAAAATCCAGTCCCGCAACTTGTAATTCACCGCACGACGACCCACCCCGTTGGTCCCAAGCCAGTCGAGAATCCGATCCTTCGCATCCGCCGTCGACAGCCCGTTCAAATCACAACCCGCATCCCCCAGCGCCGTCGCGCCCGCCGGTGACTGAATCGCCACCCCCTCGCCGACAAACGGTTCCTCAAACACCCGCGGCCACGCCACATACATCCGACGCACATCGTCAGCCGACAGGACATCATCCGCCCCCGTTTCGCCCAGATACTTCTCCGCAAACGCCACATGCGACGACCGGTCAGCCCCCTCACGCTTCCACCGCTCCACACTCGCCTTCAATGCTTCCGTCGCGGCTGATCGAATCTCATCCAGCGTCCCCTTCGGCAGTCGTGCCTCTTTTTCCGCCCACTCCTTCGTCGGCTCGACCACCGCAAGGATGTCCAGATCAAACGTCCTGGCGAATTCAAAATCGCGCGTGTCACCCCCCGGCACCGCCATGATCGCCCCGGTCCCGTAACCCATCAAAACATAGTCCGCCACCCAAATCGGTATCCGCTCCCCATTGGCCGGATTCATCGCGCAGGCACCGGTAAACACGCCGGTCTTGTCCTTCGACTCCGCCGTTCGCACCAGATCCGACTTGTGCCTCGCCGTCGTCACATACGCATCCACCGCACCCCGTTGATCGTTCGTCGTAATCCGTTCCACCAACGGATGCTCCGCCGCCAACACCATATACGTCGCCCCGAAAAGCGTGTCCGGACGCGTCGTATAAATCCGAATCACGAATTCCTCGCACCTGGACGGAAACCCTTTCCTGCGACTCGCCCGCCACGCATCAACATCACCCACCGTCGGCGCGTCGGGCCCGCCCGTCAAGATCGGAAAATCCACCTCACCCCCGACGCTCCGCCCGATCCAGTTCCGCTGCATCAGGTTCGTCGCCTCAGGCCACGACACCAGATCCAAATCTTTCAACAACCGATCCGCATATTTCGTGATCCGCAACATCCACTGCCGCAGCGGACGTCGATAAACCGGATGATCCCCCCGATCGCTCCGACCCTCGTTGGTCACCTCCTCGTTCGACAACACCGTCCCAAGGGCCGGACACCAATTCACCGGAATCCTGTCGATAAACGCCAACCGCTCACCATTGACCACCGTCCGCCTCTGCTTGTCATCCAGCGAACCCCACGCCAGGCAAGGCTCACTCGACGGGTCCAACGTCACCGTCATCGCCTCCGTCACGCCCAGTTTCCCCGTCGCCAACGCATCCACCAACACCTCCACAGGGCGCGCTGCCTCGACCCGTGGGTCAAACCAGCTCTCAAACATCAGCGTGAAAATCCACTGCGTGAATTTGTAATACGCAGGCTCCGACGTCGCGAGCTCCCGATCCCAGTCGTAACTAAACCCGAAATCCTTCAACTGCCGACGCATGTTGTCGATGTTCTTACGCGTGGTGATCGCAGGGTGCACACCCGTCTGAATCGCATATTGCTCCGCCGGCAGCCCAAACGAGTCGTACCCCATCGGATGCAACACGTTGAAACCCCGCATCCGTTTGTACCTGGTCACAACATCGGTGGCTGTATACCCCAGCGGATGCCCCACATGCAGCCCCGCCCCACTCGGATACGGAAACATGTCCAGCACATAATACTTCGGCCTGCCTGCATCGAATCCGTCATCGCCGGGGTTCGGCGTCCTGAATGTCCGATGCTCCGACCAATACGCCTGCCACGTCGACTCGATCGCCGCCGGTTGATATCCAAAGGTCTTGTCGCTGTTTTCCGATGATGTCATGCTCTGTCATTTCCTACGAAAAAACCGACCCGCATCAGAAGTGCACCGGTCGGTTCAGTTGATCACACAACGCCTGCTACCACGATCGAGGAGCAGCCAACCGCGCTGTCTAGCCCTTGTGGAATTTCAAAATCGCCCGGCTCGCCTTGTCCGACCCGACATTCAAAGCCCCCAACGCCTGACCACCCGCCGTCCGAAGCGTCAGGTCCGATTCCTCGAACGCCAACCCGATCAGCGCGTCGACAGCCTCATGACCGAGTTGGTTTCCGAATCGCCTCGCGGATTCGCCCAATCCCTGTAACGCAGCCAATCGCAACGAAGCCTCCATCCCGTCATCCAGCGCAACGCCCGCAATCGCCGCCTGTGCGGATCCACTGCCAAGCAGCGACAACACCTCGATCGCGCTGAAACGAAGCGGCTCATGCTTCGAACCGAGCACGGAAATCAAAGGCCTCTCCGCTGCGACTCCCCCAGGCACCGTCCGACCGTCCAGCGCGATACCCTTCAGCACAGACGTCGCTTCAAGCGCCAACGTCAACGCAAGATCCGAATCAATCGGTTGGTGACCCACCTGAGCAGCCGCAGCCGACCACGCCTCTGTCAGTCCCCGCTCATCCGCACCCGCATCGACTCCCGCAACACCAAACGACCGCCCGACCAGCACCTCCGCCGCCGCCTGCTGACCGGGTTTGATCATCAGAACAATCGGCGACGCCGCGATTTCGTACTGCTCTCGAATACGTTCGATCCCCATGTCCGCCTCAGGACCGGTCACGTTCGACGCAACGAAAATCCCGCCCAAAGACGACAATTCCGTTCGCGCACGTTCCATCCCCGCCAACACACCCGCCGACCCGATCACATGCGTGTCCGAATTGCGAAGCTCCGACATCACACGATTCAGATTGTCCTCGTCAGGATCGACAACAAGCAGATTCCGCTTCCCCGTCTGCGCGACAGCCATTCCCAGCAGCGGTGTCACAAGCTCAGAACCTGAAAACGGCTCGCGTGGCAGCGCGGATCCCAACGCGAGGGCAGCCCGAATACGAACAAGCAGCTCCGGGTACTCCAGAGCAGCCACCAACGGCGCGATATCGTCCGCGTTGCCAATCAACGACGACGCGCCGCCAACCTCACGCAACGCCGCGATCGCACCCAACGCCACCGGAGAATCACCATCCGCAATCGCCCGCCTCAACACCTGCTGAGCGTATCGAGGACCCGCCGCACTGGTAAAATACAACGCCCGCGGAAACGCGGCAGGACGCGTCTTGTCATCACCGTTTGCTTCCGACGCGTCACCGCTCTCCGTGTTCAACCCCAGTCGTGCCTCACGTCGGATGTTGCCCGCCAACCACAACGACACCGCGTCACTGCGATCACTGTTCGACCCGAGTGCACGCTCGCAGCACCTCATCGACATCACCGCACCGAATATCTCCGTCGGCACGGGAATCGCGCTTAGAAACTGCGTCCCGTCATCCCAATACCAGACGTTCGCAGATTGCAACCGGTCGTCCGCCCGCACCGACCCATGCTCGGCATAATACTGATTGGCCAACCTGACGAATTCGGTCGCCGGGTCGCTGCCATAGGGACGACCACGCTGATGCTCGATCATCGCAGCCGCACGAACCGCCGTCGATTTACTCTCAGGCGACACACCCGAATCATGCATGATTTCCAGGAGATAAGGTATCGCCTGACCATACCCAAGCTGACCAAGTGCATCGCCGACGATTCGACGAATCCGCTCATCGGAAGATTGCAACGCCATCACCAGAGGATTCACCGCGGGATGACCGATCTTCGGAAACGCCCGAATCACCCGAGGCCAAACCGCCATTTTCGATTCGTCCTTCAGCGTTTCAATCATCCACGGAACCGCGTATTCCCCGGAGTCCGCCAGAGCAGCGATCGCGTAGTACTCATTCTGCGGATCACCACCGAGCTTCTCAATGTTGGACTTGATGCGCTCTTCGTCCTGACGAAGCCGATGCTCACCCTCGAGAATCAAATCGAGAATCTCACTAGCACGCGAGGATATCGACGAGTTGTGGATAAGGGTCACCAGCGTGTCGACGCTCTGACCGTTTTCCTGCGACAGTTGCAACAACGCGACCGCGTCGAGATCCTCATGTCCCAGCAACTCACCCGCCAACGAGTCCGCAACGTCAAACCTGCCAAGAATCGAGAAGTGCAGAAAATCCTCAAAAACCATCTCGAGCGAACGGTCGGCGTCCCCCTTCTGCGCGGTCACGATCGGCTGAAACGCCAATGTGACCGCAATCGCCAACATCCATGTGCCGGCGGACGACCCAAGCCCCGCCATCTTAAGGACCCGATTGAACATGCCTCAACCCTCGTTCTTTCGTGGGAATTCTTCCGCGTTCTCTTGTGGGAACCCTCGCGCCCAACTCGGCGCGAAAACCTCGGGCAGGACTCGCGAGCAGACCAACCCAAGCCATACCGCAGTATAGCGCAGCCCATGCACGCGTCAACAAAACCGCGAACCGATGGATCAATTGCGAAGGGTTGCGCTTTGCCCGTCAGATGTTCTGCAGAATGGCGATCGCACCCGCAGCCGTGACCCCCAGAAAGACGGTCTGCGCGATTTCCAGAAATCCCGTCAGATCGCAACCGGTCATCTGGAAAAGGGTCGCGCTCGGAACCGCCAATTTCAACACCCGCATGATTCGCGAAAACGTCATCGTCGCCTCCCGGTTGCTCTTGTTACCAGCATGTAAAGGACCGCTTTAGAAGCACGCAACGGCGGCCCGACGAAGGCGGAATCCTATACGCCCAACCGAACCAGTCAATTGTCAGTTCACAACACACCAACACGACGCCACTTCCGATAACCAACCGCTTGACAGTCCCCGCAGTTCGACGTAACCCAATGGCAGAGGGGACGATACGCGACAACGAGTTGAAGGTACGCCTCGTCTCGTGCCGATAAAACCCCACGTGAACGTCGACAGGAACACGATCGCAGGCGAGTGCGTATATCATCCTAAGTGATTGTCAGACATAATGTTGAGCACCAAAATGGCACGGGGAGACGTCGCGGTGATCGCCACGTCTCTCCTCCTGACCACCGTGGGTTGCAATTCCATTCTCAACGGGTGGTTGACCCCGACGGAACTCGGTTCGTTCACGCGTGAACGAACGAACGAGATTCGCGGGTCGCTGAGCATTCAGGACCCGGAACGCGGTATTCGCGCTGCCACCGAACCCACCCCTGCCGACCTTGTTCCGACGTACGAGGAGTACCGGCTCACCCCCGGGGATATTGTCAACGTTTTCATCTACGAGCTGCGCGGTCCCGGTGATGAATCGGGGCAGCAAGCCACGGTGGACAATCGCGGGATGATCAATCTGCCGGTCGTCGGCTGGATCGACGCGTGGGGATTCACCGCGCGCGAGCTTGAAGACGAAATCCGCGGGATTCTGGAGAAACGTGAGATTCTCTTCGAGGCGGAGGTGCTGGTGCAGTTTGCGTCCCGCCGTGGATTGACGTACACGATCTTTGGAAATGAAAATCTTGCAGTGAGACTGAACCGTGGTCCGGGCGTTTTTCCGATCCCGCGGGCCGATTTTCGAATTCTCGATGCTGTTTCGGTGAGCGGTGGTTTGTCGGAGCTGGTTCGGATGCTCTACGTTTTTCGCAACGTTGAGCGGGACAAGGCACAGGAATCAGCCATCCGCGAGCTGAAGGCTGCGCGGGAACGTGATTCGTCGCAGCCTGATGAATGGATTCCGCCGCTTGACGAGAAGGAGCCTGTGGTGCCCCCCCCACCTTTGCCCGGGACGTTTGAAAATGGTCTAACCGATTATCAAAAAACGAGTTACGACGTTTCAGGCTTCTCGTTCAGTGGGGCGGGAACGATTCAGGTGGCTGACCAACCCGCGGAAGCGGAAAAAGACAGTGGTTCCGCAAAAGATGAAGTACCGACGGACGTTCAGGAGTTGATCGACCTGATGTTGCCGGATGGAAATCCGGAATCTCCGGGGACAAGGCAGACGCCTGAGGAAGAACAGTCGGCGGAGGTGCCGGCGGCGGATATTGTACCTGCGACGCAGCCGGTTGAGGTTGATCCTGCCGCGACGCCCGACGGAGCCCCGGCGAAGTGGATTTTCCTGAACGGGGAATGGGTCGAGGTCGAGGATGGCGGGGTTGATCGCGGTTTGACCCGGGAATCGACGCCGCCTGCGGTTGATCCACTGGCTGACGGACCTGCGTCGGCGATTGACTGGGATTTGTTGGCTGCGGACTCGATGGATGTTCGGGTGATACGCATTCCTGCGACGGCGTTGCGGCAGGGTGAATCCGGGTACAACATTGTGGTTCGTGCGGGCGATGTGATTCGTTTGTACAGCGGGGACATTGGTTTTTACTACATGACGGGTCATGTGCGTGGTCCGGGAATTTTCCGGTTCCAGGGTGGGACGCAGGTGACGCTGAAGAACGCGGTGGCTGCTTCCGGTGGGCTTGATGCGCTGGCGTGGCCTGATCGGGTGTCGGTTTATCGTCGGATCGGTGAGCGTGAGCAGCTTATTCAGGTGAATCTTGATCGAATTTATGCGGGCCTGGATCCTGACTTCTATTTGAAACGGGATGACATTGTGAATGTCGGGACGCACCCGTTTGCACCGTTCCTGATTCAGATTCGGAATTTCACGGTTCCGCAGGCGCGCGGAACGATTTCGTATTTCTACCAGTTCATTCGCACTGAAACCTTTTTCCGGAACGAGAATCTCGACGCTCCGAGCAATCCGGGATTGTTCCCGTAGGCGTTTGACCATGAGCAGTTCTGTGACGTCGTCAACGGGCGGTGGTTCGTCCGCTCAGAAGCAGAAGCTCGGAAGCACGCCGACGCTTGCGGATGCTTTCGGTCGGGCGGGTTTCATTCAGACTGCGATTTTGGCGGCGTTGCTTTTCACTATTTTCTGGCCGTCGTTGGAGCAGGTGGCGTTTCGTCGGTGGATTGATGACAGCGACTGGTCGCACGGTTGGCTTGTGCCGTTGTTCAGCCTGTATTTTTTGAACACGCGTGCGGCTGACCTGTCGCGGGTGGAGCGAAAAACGAACTATGTAGGGCTGGTGGTCGTTGTTCTGGCATTGCTGGCCTATTTTGTGACGTTCACCTATTTCCGCACATCCTATCCCCGTCCATTGCTGTTTCTGGTAGCGGGGGCGGGTTTGACGCTTTTTTGCGCGGGTTGGCAGGTGTTGAAGCTGGTTTGGTTTCCGATTGCTTTTCTGGTTCTCGCGGTTCCCTTACCCGACAGTTACTATGTGACTTTAACTCAGCCGCTGCAGCGGATTGGTGCCATCGTGGCTGCGACGCTGCTGGGGTTATTCCCGGACCTTTATACGGAGGTTTCGGGTGTTGTGATCGATTACAGTTACAAAACGGTCCGCAACTCGCTGAATGTGGAGCAGGCGTGTGCGGGGATGCGTTTAATGATGGCGTTTGTGACGCTGGGCGTTGCGATGGCGTACCTTGGTGACCGGCCATTCTGGCAGCGAGGGATCATGCTGGTGTGCTGTGTTCCGATTGCGGTTTTTTGTAATGTGATTCGCGTGACCCTGACGGGTATTTTGCACGTATTTAAGGATGAGCCTGTTGGGACGAGCCTGCACTTTGAAGCGCTTTCCGGTGGGACGCCTCACGCGTTGTTGGGGATTGCGATGTTGCCGATCGCCCTTGGTTTGTACGCGATGATCGGATGGGTGCTGGCGAATTTGTTCGTGGACGCATCCGATCCGGCAGACGGGAGCCTTGAAACATCATGACGACGATACCAGCCACTGTTCGAGAACGGATAGACCTTCCCGCGCCGAGGTCGGCGTCGGCAGCGAAGACGACCGACTCGGGCATCACGTTTCAGGATATTGTGACGGTGTTGAAGCGGCGGATGGTGCTGCTGATGACGCTGTTTTTCTTTTTCAGCGTGTTGTTTGTAGGGTTGTGGATCGTTGGGTACAGGTGGTTTCCGTTGTACGGTGCGGAGGCGTTCATCGAGTGTATTTCAAACAAGCCCAAGGCACCGGGTGCGTTGACGGACGAGGATTCGGGGCGACTGGAGTATGAGCGGTTTATTCTGACGCAGGCGGAGTATGTGAAGTCGCCTGACGTGTTGCTCAAGGTATTGAGTTCGCCGGAAATCGAGGGGACGCAATGGTTTCGGGACACTCCGCCGAGCAAGCGTGTGCTGGAGTTTATCGATTTGATTAACGCCTCGCCGCAGCGAAACACGCAGCTTCTGGTCGTTTCGTGCAAGACGCGTTCGGAGACTGATCCGCATAAGATTGTGAATCAGGTGGTTGAATCGTATCTGCAGAAGGTCAGGGCGTTTTCGACGGATCCGTACCGTGACGAGCGTGAGAGTCGTGAAAGAGAGCGCGAGGAGATTGAAACGCAGATCGTTGACAAGCAGAGACAACTGGCGGAGGTGCAGCGACGGTTGCCGCCGGGTGTGGCGTCTGGTGTCGGCAACAGTGTGGGGGCGGAGTACGAGCAGCAGAATGTTGTGGTGACGCAATATGAGTTGATGCTGCGCGAGCTGGAGGGCATGTACTCGCTGTACAACTCGCCGTCCGGTCCTGCATTGACACCTCAGGATACGCAGTTGGTAGAGCAGGATCCGGTGATTGCGACGCTGTCGAATCAGCTTTTTTCGATCAATCAGCAGGTTCAGGTGTACGATGCAACGCTTGGGCCGAAGAATCGAACGATCAGGAGGTTGCAGAAGACGCGTGAGGTTGTTGAGAAGCAGTTAAGCGAGGCGCGTCAGCGTCGGTTGGCGGAGATACTTGCGTACAAGCGGGAGCAGGTGAATTCGGCGATTGCCAATGTTCGTCATGCGTTGCTCCTTTCCCAGGAGGATCTGGCTGACAAGCGTGCGATGCTGGCGGATATGGATGCGGTCATGTCGGAGTATCAGTTGCTTGAGGAGGATCTGTTTTTGCTCAAGCAGCGTCGTGAGCTTCTGGTGACGTCGATTGAGGATCGCGACCGTGTTGTTCGCGAGCAGTCGGCTGTTCAGATCGAGGTTCGCCAGTTTGCGATCGCGCCGCTGGAGCGTTCGTTTCCGCAGATGTTCCTGCTTCCGGGGGCGGTTTTGTTGGCGGGGATTTTCTCGCTTGGGGTCGTGTTGTTGCTCGAGTTTGTGGATACGTCGTTGCGGACGCCTGCGGACATGGTGCGCCATCTGAATATTCCGCTGCTTGGGGTTGTGCCCGATGCGGATGATGAGGAAGTGGACATCAAGGATCTGGAACTGGCGGTTCTTGAGGCACCGCAGTCGATGTTTGCGGAGTGTTTCCGGACGATGCGGACGAATCTTCAGTTTGCCGCTCCGGCGGAGCGTGAGCGCAGTTTGCTGGTCACAAGCCCACGTCCGGAGGATGGGAAGACGACGATTGCGGCGAATCTTGCGATCGCGATGGCGCAGAATGGCAAGAGGGTGTTGATTGTTGATGCGAATTTCCGGCGTCCTGCTTATCACCGTATTTTCGGGGTGAGTCCGAAGCGCGGGTTGAGCAATGTCTTGATTGGTGACGCCCGGTTTGAGGATATTGTTGTACAAACGCAAGTTAAGAATCTCGATGTTGTGGTGTCCGGACCGCTGCCACCGAACCCGGCGGAGATGCTGGGTAGTGAGCAGATGGGGGATTTTATCGCGCATGTGTCGAATGTTTATGACCATGTGATTCTTGATACGTCGCCGGTGCTTGTGGCGAGTGATGCCTGTGCGCTGGCGACGCGGGTTGATGGTGTGATCCTGGTTTGTCGGGCGCGGTTGAATTCGCGTGGTGTCGGCGGTCGTGCGTGTTCGCTGTTAACGCGCGTTGGGGGTCATATATTTGGTGGTGTGTTGAATGCGGCTCAGATCAGTCGGGGCGGTTACTTCCGCGAGCAACTGCGTACGTTCTATGATTACAACGCGGATGATGATGAACAGCTTGTTCGTGCGGCGTTGCCCTCTGCGACGGGTTCGGCCGGCGGTGACGGATCGTCCGAGGCGTAAGACGTGAGTGAGCCTGTGACTGATTCCTGTGAGGCGGATGGGTTGCAGTCGGCGGATGATCGCGCGGGTTTGTCGGTCGGTCGGAAGGCATTCTTTGCGTTCGTTCTCCTGGGATTGATTCTGGTTTCGGTTGAAGTGGCTGGCCGTGTTTATTACGCATCGCGCACGGACGGCGATCGGTATTTGCGGCAGGCGTATTATCAGGACCGCGACTGGTCGGAATCGTATTGGCAAGTGCATGAGCGGCTGCGTATGCGCTATGAACCCTATCTTGGCTGGCGGCGAATGGATGTTTCGTCGGAGAATATCAATATATTGAATGGTGTGCGGCGGTCGGTTGGGGCTGCGACGTCGTCGGATGATGCGCTGCGGGTGTGGTGTTTTGGTGGATCGGCGATGTGGGGCACGGGGGTTCGGGATGGTTGGACGATTGCGTCGCAACTGGCGAAGTTGGCGGGTGAGGCGGGCTATGATGTGGCGGTCCGGAATTTTGGGGAATCGGGGTGGGTGTCGACTCAGGAAGTGATTCTGCTGGACCGGATGCTTCGTCGCGGGGAGGTGCCTGATGTTGTTGTGTTTTATGACGGGGTGAATGATACGTTTTCGGCGTTTCAGTCGGGTGTGGCTGACGGATCGCACCAGAATCTGGGTATGTTTGAGAACTATTTTGAACTTGGCTACGACCCGCGGCGTTCTATTGTTTCGCGGTTGGCGATTGTTCGGGGAATGGGGAGTATTGGTCGGCGGCTGGGGATCGACCGGCGTCCACCGACGGAGGATGAATCGTCTCGTGAGGCGTTGGCGGATGGGGTGGCGGAGGTTTATGGTGCCAATGTACGATGGGTTCGGAACCGTGCGGCGGAATATGGGTTTTCGTGTTTGTTTGCCTGGCAGCCTGTTGTGTCGTGGCAGAAGGATTATGTGGAAACCGAATCGGATGGTTATGGGCACATGAGTGGTATGCAGATGGATGCGATGTTGTCTTTTTATGACAAGACGACGGCGAAGGTGGCTGGTGAGGATATTGTTTTGATGCGGGGTTGTCTTGGTGATTCGCCCGAGGACGGGTATTTCATCGATCATAACCATGTTGGTGAGGAGGCCAACGCGTTGCTGGCGGCGTGTCTGTTTGAGCACCTGGAGCGGATGCTTCGCGAGCGATCGGCGCGTGATGAGGGGATGGGCGGGGTATGATGGCCTTGTTGGTGGTCGGGGCTTTGTTGTTGTATCTGCCGGTCCGGGTGATGAGGGGATTTCCTGCGTCGGTCAGGGTGACGGCGTGGGTGCTGGTGGCAGTGAAGGCGGTGATCCTGGTCGGGTTTCATCTGCATCAGATAGGTGAGAATAATCACCCGATCGTACTGGACGAATCGACGGACGCGAAGGGGTATTATGATGTCGGGTCGGCTGTCATGGGGATTCCGTTGTGGCAATTGACGGTGGACGATGTTATTGACGTTCGTGGGGGCACGGGCAATCTCGCGTATTATATGCTGAACGTGTACGCGTTTCAGGTGAGTCCCGATCATCCGATTTTGCTTATTCGGCTGTTCAAGCTGTTGTTCTTTTCGGTGGCGACGGGGATGTTGGCTTCGGTATGGTTGCGTCGGACCGGTTCTGTCGGGAGGTCGTTTTTCGGTTATATTGTTCTTAGCGTCTTCTTTTATCAATTTTTGTATTTCACGTTTCGCAATCTCAAGGATGACCTCATTCTGTCGCTCTTTATTTTGATAATGGCGATCGTGGATGGGTATCTTGTCAATCCCGA
Organism: Phycisphaerae bacterium; assembly: GCA_029260165.1. Lineage (GTDB taxonomy): Bacteria > Planctomycetota > Phycisphaerae > UBA1845 > UBA1845 > OFTM371. The sequence goes on from JAJDDT010000089.1 coordinate 22,020, forward strand.
TTTGCCGGCGGAGGCGAAGACGCGTGGCAAAACGATTCTGCGATGGGGAGCAGTGGCGGTTCTTGTTTATGTGATGTCATCCATGCGGTTTTACGCGGGGTTGGCGGTCGTTTGCGGATTGGCTGCGCATACGGTTATTGGTCCTGGCATGAAGGCGTCGACGCGGGTTGTCACGAGTGTCCTGTTTTTGGGGGGATTTGTGGCGTTGATGGGGACGGCTGGTGGGGCGTTGGTGGCAAGTGAAGGTGGGTTGGGCGCTATTTTCAAAGCGGCGGCCAACATTGGGGGCGTGTTTAAGATTATCGTAACGCCGGTTCCCTGGAAACATCAGATTCCCTGGCAGATTCCGGCGCATCTGGTGTATCTCCTGTTGTTGTTGCCGGCTGCGATGGTCGCGTTTATTGCGCGCATACGTCAGAATCTGGATTGGAAACTCGTGGTGGTTTGTTTGATTGCGTTGGCTGTCGGCGGTCACATTCTTAACTTTTCGCCGCGCAAGCGATTCATGATGTACCCCGTATTTATGAGTTGGGTCGTCATGATGGGCCGACGCAGGTTGGTCGAGGCTGGGGAATCAGACGAAGCTAAACCGTTCGACGTGGATGCCTATTTTGCCCGGCATGGCGCTGTGACCTGATAACTGATTCTGCCTGTTTTGATTCATGGACCGGAGCGAGCGTCGTTGAGCGATGAATGATGGAACGACAGGCAGGGAGGCGAGAGATTCCGGATCATCGGGCGGCGTGACGGCTGTCGGAGCGGACGCCGGGGCGGTGACGCGTGCTGCTCATCGTGGTGCTTTCTGGTCGCTGGTGATAGCAGGGATTGCGTTTCCACTTCCGATCCTTCGGAATTGGTTTGCGGGGCAGATTGATGCGACCGGGTCGCTGAATGGCCAGGTTTATCTGTTCATTTTGTTTGTGACGGCGGTCTACACGTTTTGCTATCCGGGTGGGCGAAACGTGTTTCCGACGTACCTGCCGAAATTGCGTGACGTGCGCGAGCGATCGCAACTTATTAGTGGTTATCTTGTTCTCATTTTGATTTCCGCCCTGGTGGCGATTGTTCTGACGTCGATCTTCCCGGGTATTTTCGATGCGATGCTGACGAGCGGCGGTGCGGAAATCGCGCGCGGGCCGATTTCCTCGCAGACGCGACATCTGTTGCAGGTGCTGATTCCGCTGGTGTTGTTGTCGCTGTTGTGCACGTCAGCGGTGATGGGGAGTATGTCGTTTGTCTGGGCGGCGGTGTTGTTGCGGGCGGAATTGCTGTTTGTGACGGGTTTTCTTGGCCTGGTTTATTTCGGTTGGATTGATCTGGCTGACGGAATTGCGATTCGCTGGTTGGCGATCGCTTTTGGGGCTGCGTTTGTGGTCTCGGTTGTTGTGGCTGGTTCGATTCTGCTGGGCAGCCATCGTCTCACATGGCGCATTCGGTTTCCGAAGGGGTGTTTTCGGTTCGCCGGTCTGACGTGGCTGGACACGGTGATGGTGTTTGCCTATCTGTCGATTGACAAATATTTCGTTGTGGCAGCGTTGGGTGATGCGACGCTCGGTGTCTACGGTGTACTTCTCGATTTGGCGCGATTGATTCCGCTGGCGATGCAGCAGGTGGGTCATCTCCTGCTCGCGACGTTCTCGAAACTGTTGGGCAGCAATCAGGAGGAATCACTGGCCCACGCATACCGTCGCGTGTCGCGGGTCAACGTCGGGTTTTACGCGTCGGCGGCGTTGGTATTTGTTTTCTTTTCGCGACCGCTTGCGTCGTTTTTCGGCGATGCGTTTGAGTCGCGCCACGCGGTCCTGATCGGGTTGGCGGTTGCGCTGAGCATCGACGCACTCAAGACGCTGAACGCCATGACGCTGATGGCGTTTGAGCGAATGGGGACGGTCCTGTTGAGCAAGGTTGCACAAAACGTCGTGCAGTTTGCGGTGATCTGGCTGACGATCGAGCGGTGGGGATTGGCGGGTGTTGTGCTGGGAAAGGCTGCGGGACATGTGGTCAACGCGGTTATTTCCTGTGTTGCGGTTGCACGGGTTCAGACGCGTTTTCCACTGTTGCCGCCGAAAGCACTGGTGGTCTTGCCGCTAATCGTCGGGGGGGCTGGCGTGGGTGCGTATTTTGCGGATGGTCGGTCGTGGCTGGTGTCGGTGGTGGGGGTTGTTTCGGGTTGGACGGCGGTCTGGTTCGCGGGTGGATATTCCGTGGCTGAGGTTCGGTCATTGTTGCCGTTTGGTCGTGGCAGGAGTGTACAGGAGTGAGCAAGGTCCTGCACTGTATTGCGTCGCTTCGTGCGGGTGGCGTTGAGAGACGCGTGATGAACGCCGTGTTGCGGCTCGCTGAAACGGGTAGTCGTCATCAACATTCGGTTTGTGCGTTTCAGGATGGTGCTCTTCGGGAAGTTTACGAAGACAAGCTTCGGAATCCGGGTGTTGATCTGTATGTGCACGAGCGTGCGTCTCGTTATAGTCTGGCGTTTTACAAGGCGCTGCGAAGGACGGCGAACGTTGTCGAACCGGACATCATTCATGCCTACAATGAGACGGCGGGGCTGTGGACGCGGATGTTGTTGGGGGGTGATCGACGGTGGAAGATCATCATTCATTGCGGGGGGGGCGGGGCGTTGCGATGGCGGTTGAAGATTCTGGAGAGGTTGTTGAAGTCGCGGGCGGATCAATTTGTTTTCAACTCGCAGGCAACAAGCCATGTTTGGCGTGATGATATAAACATTCGCGATCGATATCGTGTTATTTACAACGGCGTTGATATTGACAATATGGACGATGGTCCGTTGCCGATGGTATCGCCGTCGCCCTTTCGATTACTAACGGTATGTCGCGTCGTGGCCATCAAGAATTTATCCGCGCAGATTCGCGCGGTGAGACTGCTCCATGATCGCGGTCAGAACGATGTGCAATTGACGATCGTGGGAGATGGTCCCGGGTTGGATGGGTTGAGGCGATTTGCTGCGGAATCGGGCGTTGCGGATTTCGTGACGTTCGCGGGTTATCAGGCTGATACGCGACAATACCATGCCGGATCGCATGTTTATATTTGCTCGTCTTACAATGAAACGTTTGGCTTGGCGCTGGCGGAGGCGATGTTGGGTCGGATGGTGTGCGTTGCGCCGAGCGTTGGTGGTCCGTCCGAGATTATTCGCCACAGGGAGAATGGATTTCTGGTCGGGTGCAGTGAGCCGTTGCCGGCCTCTCTCAAGGGGGCGTTGCCGCATGGTCAGACCATCCCGGGGCGCGTGTATGATTTCCAAACCGATGGGTTGCGGCCTCCGTTGGGGATCCATGTTGAGGCGTTGGCGGATCAGATCGAAGCGATCCGAACGGATTACGAAAACATGGCGACGTTACGAAAAGCGGCGAGGCAGCGTATCGTCGAGGATTTCAGTCTTGATGCGTATTGTGCCGGTCTTGAGAATCTGTACGACGAGTTAAGTCAGGATTCGTCGCGTTAACTGGTGTTGTGAATGGCAACAATGGATGCGATCAGTATGGGTGAATGCAAGGCGATCGATGAGGGAGCAACCACCCGTCGGGCGAATCGGTCGATGAAGATTCTGCACCTCCTCGGTGTGCCGAGCATCGGTGGGACGGAGACGCATTGCATCGCGGTTGTTCGTGGTTTGATCGAACGGGGGCACGATGCGGTCCTGGCGAACACCTGGGACGATGGCTTGGTGAACGATTACGCAGTGCGGGAGGGAATTCCGTTTTTTGGGATCCGCGGTGGGACATATGCGGTCGGGCCTAAGTGGTTTTGGCGGGTTGGGCGATTTCTTCGCAGGCATCGGTTCGACATTGTGCAGTCGCATGGGCTGCGGGTGAGTCTGGCGTTGCGGATGATGCAGAATGTGGTTGGCGTGAAGCATCATATCAAGTGTATTCGTGGTCTCGAACGACAACGAAGAAGAATCGAGATGTATTTCGATCGGGTGACGGAGCGAAGGTTGTCGGTGATTTTGTGTAACTCGCAGGCGGTGGCGGATCGCCGACATCAGATGGCGGGGACGCGTCGTGAACGGATGTTGTTGATTCCGAACGGCATCGATGTAGACGAATTCGGTCCCGATTTTCCGATGTCATCGCGCGAGGAGTTGGGTTTGCCGCCGGGGTTTTTATTCGTCAAGGTGGGGAGTTTTCGTGAGGAAAAAGACCATGGCACGCTGCTTGATGCGTTCGGCAGGTCGCGTGATCTTTTGCAGGATGCAAAAATCGTTCTGGTGGGTGGTGGAAAGCTGGAGTCGGAGATTCGGGCGAAGACAGAGCAGCTTGGATTGGCTGACCGCGTGGTATTTTGTGGTATTTCCGCGGACGTTCGGCCTATCCTGAAATCGTGCGATGCGTTTGTGATGAGTTCGCACAGCGAGGGGATGCCTCGTGCGATGATGGAGGCGATGTCGATGGGGATGGCTGTTGTGGCGACGGCTGCGGGTGGTGTGCCGGAGGTGGCAGAGGATGAGAGGAGTGCGTTGATCGTGCCAACGCGTGATGCGGCGCGGTTGGCGGACCGAATGGTTCGCGTGTACAAGGACGCGTCGCTTCGGGAACGATTGGGAGGGGCTGCAGCAGCGCGGATTCGTGGGCATTTCAGCCTGGAGCTGATGCTGGATCGTTACGAAGAGATTTATCGCGGCGTGCTCGCCGGTCAGATTGGTCCGTCGTTATCGCATGCGAAACCGGAGATTGAATCGAACTGATGTCTGATCGCCCGAAAATATTGACGCTCTGCGCGGTGGATTCGACGCTCGTGGTGTTGATGTGGGCGCAGCTTCGGGCGATGCGTGTGGCTGGTTACGAGGTGTTGACGGGCAGCACGCCTGGTCCGAATCGTCAATGGCTTGAAGAGCAGGGTATTCGTTACCATACGTTTGATATTCGTCGTGCTATTTCACCATGGGCGGACCTGCGGACGTTGTGGCGTCTCGTCCGGTTCATGAGGCGTGAGCGAATTGCCATCGTGCACACGCATACGGCCAAGGCGGCATTGCTGGGGCAGTTGGCGGGGAAATTGACGGGGGTTCCCGTTGTCGTGAACACACTCCACGGTTTTCATTTTGACGAGGACATGCACTGGTTGCAAAAGGCGTTTTATATTGTGATGGCCACCGTGGGTAGTCGGTGTGCGACCATGACGCTCAGTCAGAACCGGGACGATATCGAGGCAGCCATCAGGCTGAAAATTTGTTCAAGGAAGCGCATTCGGTATCTGGGTAATGGGATTGACCTGACGCGGTTTGATCCGAATCGATTCAACGAGGATTTCAGGAAGAAAAGACGTGTCGAGCTTGGTCTGCCCCTCGATAAGAAACTCGTGTTGATGGCTGCTCGACTGGTGGAGGACAAGGGGTTTTTGGAGATGTTTGAAGCGGTTCGGCGACTGGGTGAATCGCGCGATGATTTTCGGTATGTTTTCATTGGTGTGCATGAACCTGCGCGGGGTGGGGCTATCCCGATCGACGAGTACAAGCGGTACGGTATTGAATCGCGTACGATCACGATGGCGCCGTGTGGCGAGATGGAGGCATTGATGGCGTGCGTGGATGTTATGGTGTTGCCGAGTCGTCGGCGCGAGGGTGTGCCTCGTTCGCTGATTGAGGCGGCTGCGTCGTCGCTTCCGATTGTGACGACGAAAACACGCGGGTGTCGCGACGTGGTCGAGGACGGCGTGAACGGGTTTCTTGTTCCACCGAAGAATTCGGAGAAACTGGGAGAGGCGATCGGGAAACTGCTGGACGATGACGAGCTTCGTGTTCGTATGGGTAAGGCAGGGCGCGAACGTGCGATCGAACGGTTCGATGAAAAAGTCGTTTGTCAGCGGGCGATTGGGTTGTACGAGGAGTTGCTGACTACGAGGAAACGGGTTGTGCCATCGCCGATCGCTGAGCTTGACGACCATTTGCCGAAAGAGGCTCCGTGCGTGTGGTGAGTCAGATTGATGGGACATCCGCCGCCCTGGCTGTGGGCGATTCGTTGGATATGCAACCGGACAAACCTTGTCCTGTTCGCTGCTGGTTGGTTGCCTTTGTGCTCGCGGGGGCGTTGTACTGTGCGACGGTTGTTCCGGGTGTTGCATTTGGTGATTCCGGAGACGCACAGCTCCGCGTGGAACTGGGCTGGTGGAGTGACGTAAAGGAACTGTCGCGGTCGCACCCGCTCTACTATTTTCTTGCGATTGGGCTGAAGAGTCTGGGAATCAGGGCGGCGACGGCTGCTAATTATGTGAGCGTCGTGGCTGGTGCGTTGACGGTCGCCAATCTGGCTGCATTGCTCGCGTTGATGCGGTTGTCTCGCACCGCTATCGTGTGTGCTGCGCTCGTTTTGGGAATGTCACATGCGATGTGGCACATTTCGACCCTAGCAGAGGTCATGTCGCTTTCCACGGCGTTGCTGACTTTTGAGCTGATTTGTATCCATCGTTGGACGGCGACGGAGAATCCCCGCTGGCTGGTGCTGGCTGCGATGGTCAATGGTCTCGGGCTTTCGACCCACAACATGGCCGTCCTGAGCTGGCCTGCGTACGTTGTCACGTTTTGGCTGGTGCGAAAAAGGCACCATATGCTAAATCTCCGCGTTTTTGTGGCGTGTTTATTCGCAGGATTGCTCGCGTCATCGCCACTGCTTGTTATTTTCGTCGAATCGATGCAGCGAGGGGCTGGTGTATTCACGGTTCTGCACGAGATGGCCTCCGGGCGTTATTCGACGCATGTGTTCCAACTTTTCCCGGGCGTCACGCAAACTCTGCGGATGGGCGCGTACACGGCGTACAGTTTTCCGTCGCCGCTCATACTGCTCGTTCCCTCAGGCCTGTTGGTTGCGCACCGTCTATTGAAAAAGCCTTTGTTTGTGTTCGCTGTGTCTGCCCTTGCAATTCATTTTTTGTTTGCTATTCGTTACAACGTAGCCGATCAACATGTGTTTCTCCTGCATTCATATGTCCTTGGGATGGTCTTTTTTGCATTTGGTGTAGACAGATGGGTACACCGAGACAAAAAGCAACGCCGTGTATTCGTGGCTGTTCTATTGAGTTGCCTTGCGCCCGTCGTGTTCATGGTTGTGCCGAACACGCTTCGGGCGTATTTCCCCGATGTTCCGGTCATTCCCACTCGTGAGTTGAAATATCGCGAGCCGTACGACTCGTTTCTCAAGCCCTGGCGACAGGGGCAGGACGGAGCCGATCGATTCGCCCGCGAGGTATTGGGCGCAATGCCGAAGGACGGGATTCTTGTTCTGGATACGACCGTCAAACCCCCGATTCTATATATTCAACAGGCTGAGGGCATTCGACGCGATGTGCGAATATACAATGCCGATCCTTATCAACGGTTTTTTGAAGAGCGGGTCGACCTGTCGAAAGCGAACATACAGCGTTGGATTTCAGAAAGGCGACTGTGTACCGTGACCAATGACCTTCGATATCTGAGCGTGAGAATTTCGGGTGAACGGTTTGCATACGTCCCCGAAGGGCCTGTCTATTTCGTCGTTGATGCCGTTCGTCCGGGAAAATCCAAGAATGAGTGATACGAACATTGGAATGATTTTTGATCTCGATGGTGTGTTGATCGATTCGTCCGAGCCACACCGTCTCAGTTGGATGCGGCTGGCGGACGAAATCGGCACATCCATCACGGACGAACAGTTTCGCCAAACGTTTGGTCGGCAGAATCGCGACGTCATTGCGATTCTGTTCGGCCAGGTATTTTCCCCTTCCGAAATGGCGTCACTTGGTGAGCGAAAGGAAAGGTACTATCGGGACATTGTTGGTGACGATCTGGTGATTCTTCCGGGCGCTGTTGAACTGGTTCGTGCCTGTGCGGACATCGGAATCCCATGCGCCATCGGGTCGTCGGGCCATCCCCTCAATATTCAACTCGCCATTGACAGGATGGGCGTCGCTGATTGCATCCAAAAAGTCGTCACCGGCCATGACGTCACTGTTGGCAAACCGAATCCGGAGGTGTTCCTGCTCGCAGCCAGGGGTTTGGAACGTGAGCCGGGTCGTTGTATCGTTGTTGAAGATGCGCCAGCAGGCGTTCAAGCTGCGATCGCAGGCGGGATGAAGGTCGTGGCAGTCACCACCGAGCACGCCCGTGAAAAACTCGCCGACGCCGATTGGATCGTCAATTCCCTCAAGGAAATCACTGTGGACAGGTTACGGCCCCTTGCCGACGCGTGATGCGTTTGCGTGCAGGCCGCCGTTTGATTGTCGTTTCGTCAGAGAGTCCACGGACACGAATGCCTGACGCCCGGGCTGATTCGCGGTCGGGCGATTCACCTCGCACTTGCTGCATCCCACACTGTCACCCCCGGTCATGGAGCGACGAAATCGACGCAAAAGAAAAACCGAAGCCATCAGGACTGCGGTCATTGTTATCAGAAATTCAGACGTCACGGCAGAGTACTCCCTGACACCAATAATTCGCTACTCGTCTTTTGATGCGTGGCCCATGGCCTTAGCCGCGGAGAACACGAATCCAAAACAGCAATCGAGTCCCCCACCTCTAAAGAGGTGGGCCACCCATGTATTGTTATGATGAATTCAAACATCACGTCAGAGCTTTCGGCGTGATCGCCGCGTCTCGTTACACGCCCAGCCAACGACGACGACGCATTGTGGCCAACCCCGCCATCAACAAGGGCATGGCCATTGTTCCCATCATGCCGCAGGGTGCACCGCAATCCGGGGCGTCCACAGGAGCATCCTGAGTGGGTGACTCCTCTTCGACGGTTTCATCATCACCGGCGTTGTCTTCCGGCACCGGCTGGTCGCCGGAATCTTCTGTCGGTTCATCCACGGGTTCGTCGACCGGCTCCACATCGGGCTGAGCGGGGAGTTGCGAAGGACCGAATATCGACGCACCCACCGTGTAGACACTAAATCCGTCACGGCGTGCCCAATAGCGAATCCGACCGTCGATGAGCGTTTCGTATCCGTACTCACCGATGGTATCGGTGGGAGCAGAGTTGCCGACGAATACCTCGCCGGCGCGAACCCATGTCGGTGGAACCGCATCTTCGTCGAGGACGTGCATGTCCAGGTCCGCGGGATCGAGGCCCAAACTGCCGACGAAACCGGGCGGCACGATCATCTGAAACAGAACGGAAAAATCATCCGACAGGGTCGTCGTTGCTTCAAAGGCGAAGGCAATGGCATCGTCGTCGGCGAGACCTTCAAACGTCTCATTGCCCGGTGTGCCCGGTCCATCGGTGCTGTCGAACAGCGTGACGTCGAGCGTTTCGTTCGTGGTTCCCCGAGTCACCTGAACGATGACGGTCACGGTCGAATCGAATGAGTTGAGGTTGATCAGCGCGTTTCCATCGCCATCGACAGTGTCTGTTGCAAACGGGAAGTCGCCCTGCTCAACAGCCCCACCTTCGGTACCGTCGTTGCTTCCGCCTCCACCACCGCCTCCACCACCGCCGCCATCGACGGTGTCACCGGCGTTGCAGATACCGTCGCCGTCGTCGTCCGGACCATCATTGCCCGGTGTGCTGTCGGTCAGTGCTCCGAAATCGTCCGTACCGATCGAGCAGTCGTCGCAGGTGTCGTTGTCGCTGTCACCGCAAATATTTGGGTCCAATGTGTTCGAATCAGCACCGTCGAGGACGCCATCGTTGTCGTCATCGGTATCGCTCAAGTTGCATTGCCCGTCGGCGTCGGTGTCGAGGCCGTCATTGTTGGGCTGGTTGTCCGCCAAGGGTCCGAAACCATCTGTTCCGACCGCACAATCGTCGCACGCATCGCCGTCAGTATTGCCACAGAGGGCCGGATTCATCGGAGCCAAATCATTCCCGTTGGCGACGCCATCGTTGTCGATGTCGCCGTCACACAAGTCACCGTCTCCGTCACCGTCCGTGTCGGTTTGCTGGGCATTCGCGACGAGATTGCAGTTGTCACACAAATCGCCGACGCCGTCGCCGTCGAAATCCGTTTGAACATCGCCGTCGTCGGCTCCGTTGGCGTCCGTTTGGCAGTTGTCGGCACAGTTCGTCGTCTGGCCCGTGGTGCAGGCGGTCAACCCTTCGTTGTTCAGCACACCGTCACAGTCAGAATCGTGGGTCAGGCCACCGCGTTCGAGTGTTGTCAGCTCGGACAAGTCAAAACACTCGCCTGCAATTCCACTGCTGATCGAAATCTGAAACGTGTCGTTCATCGAGAATGGAGGGGAACCCGGGAAGTTATAGGTGACTGTGTCACCGACGACGTCAACGCTGAAAGGCCTCAACAGGATGCCCGTGGAATTGACACCCACGATCGTATCCGTGGTCACCGTTGACGGCTCAACGTTGGAATCGAACGTCACGACGATCTCAAGGTCTTTCGAGGTCGTGAAACAGGACGGCGTCACGCTCGTCACGACCGGCGCGGTTCCGTTGCCGGTTGGCAAGACACCGCCGGCTCCGGCGCTGAACAGGGCGTTGTCGGCGGCATCAACACAACCGTCATCATTCAAGTCAGCGTATGACTGCGCTTCTGTCAGTTCATTGGGGCAGGTGCCTTCATTGGTCGTGCAGTCACCACACGCTATGGATGCCTGATTTAGTACACCCACGTCAAAAACATTAACATCGCCATCACGGTTGGCGTCACCTGCGATGATCGTGTACTCGAGCACACATTCACCACCCTCAACCTCCGAACCGTCGCTTCGGCGGTTGCCTGTGGGCAGAGTTGGGTTCGTCGGATTGTCGGTTTCACCATTGAGAGCACCGTTCTCGTCCCCGCCCAGCGCCAGGACCGCAGCCGTTACTGCGTCGGAAATGATCACCTGCACGCGCTTCGGGGCAGCCGCGTTCCCATTACCCGCATCAAACGCGGGAATGGGCGGATCGAATTGGATCGTAAATGTTGTCATGTCACCGGTGTCGACGACATTGACGGGCGCGTTGCTCATCGACAAACCACAAGTGTTTCCAGCCGCCGACAGGACGCGAGCTGAGACCGCTCCGTCTACATCCGTGACCGGTTCGCTGAATGTCACTGTGATCGTACTGAGTGGATCACCGCTTGAAACCCAATCATTCGGGTGGGGTTGAAGATCGACGATGGTCGGGATACCAGCCATCGCCTGTCCCGATATCACCATGGACACTGCCAGGGCGGAGACTACCAGTAGTCGTCGTACAAAGTTGCCAGTTTGGATATGTTTCACTTTCATGATTTCCTCAAAAGGATCGCTGCAGACGGGATTCTCAAACCCTCTCGAACGTCCAACCCCAACCCGATGTGTGTCTGGAACGCCAAACCCGGCGACGCGCCAAGCGTCACCTGCCTTCCCCCGAAGCCCGTTCAATCGTAATTATGCCTGTTTCCGACGATGTCGAAGCAGGCTGATGATACCGCATCCCGCCAGAAGAATGGTCGCCGGTTCCGGAACAACAGTGACGGTCGTCGCAACGGTGTCAAACCCGATCGGCTCAAAACCCTCGCCCGCAAGTGCGGTCGGCGAGATCAACTCGATTCGGAACTGTCCTGTGGCATCTCCGGAAACGTTAAACCATGCTTCCGCCAACGCATCGCTCAAACCCGACGCAGCCGCCGGAACGGTCATCAAGCTCTGTGTCACCGCATTGAAGAAAATACCCCCGTCAGCGGCAGGTCCGACGAAACTGAACGTCGGATGAAGTGACGCACTGACCTCGCTCTGGCCAATCAGATTCCGCGCCATTGCGAAATTTGACGCCTCGATATCGCGTGTGATCGTGCCCGTTGACCCCTCCAAGGGCACAACGCGGACAGCCACCGAGTAACCAACGAGCGCCTCGGTCGAGTCACTCAAAAGTATCAGCGCCGACAACGGACCCCCGGCATCAACCTCACCACCTTCAGGTCCGACGACCGAAATCGTCTCGCCGATAGAAGCCAGCGGCATCATACCGAGTACTATTACCATCCATGGCCACACACGACGAACGACAGGCCGTCGAGTGGCATTGCTTTCGCAGGCCATCCTCCCTCTCCCTTGTCTTTTGTACCAGGCGCAGACGTACATCGACCGTCCAGATACCTGGTCACGCATTAGTTGTTCCGTCGCTCGGTGAAGAAGTTGGCATGAAAACGACCCGTCAGCCGTCTGAACTGCAACTTTCTCTCTCTTCCCGAGTTTCCTCCAAAACTCTCACAGGACTGTAATCGGGCTGGACAGCGAAGTCAATCAAACTCCCCGAAACCTCATCAAGGGAGTTATCGGACTTTTTGTCGCATTCGCCGCAGCTCGTTCGACGGCAACCGGAAGACCGGTTCCGTCGCTAAGTCCCTGTCTGACAAAAGATAGCGGCATTATCCCCGCATTTCAAGCGAATTCCGTCGCGATCGTCGCCCGAGCCGGTCACTGGCCGATAAGAATTGGCGGGTTGGGGTCACGGGCTGGTTTCTGAGGCTCGAATAGTCCCGAAATTTTCTTGTCAGCAATATTTACCCGATTGGCGGAGTTCCTGCCGTTCGTCGCGTATAATCACCACCTGGAATGGGATTCGGAAGTCATTGGAATTGGTGGATACCAGCGGATGAAGATGCGGATTGCCTGTTTTAACAGCACGGTGTTGGCGGGGCTGATGGCCATGACGGCTGCCACCGGTGCGATGGCGGGTGGCGGACCGGAAAATGTCCTGCTGCTCGTCGATCCGAACGTGGCTGATTCACTGGAGGTCGCCAACCACTATCAGGCTGTTCGCGGCGTGCCCGATCGCAACGTCATCTATCTCGCCCCGACCCCTGACTCGTTTCAGGAATTCGCCGATTTTCATCGTCACGCGGTGCCCGGGATGATCGAACAGCGTGGCGTGGCGGACCACATTGACTACATCGTGATTCCGCCGGGCGGGAACTTTTTCGTCGGTGGATCGGGTCTGGTGGACGACGCCGGTTGTCAGCAGGGTGGATTCGGTCGGTTCTCAGCCTCCTCGGTTTACACGACGACATTCATCACCGACGCGATTCTCGGTGGCGGGTTGTCCGTTCTGGAACCCAACCGATATCACAGTGCGTCTGATCAACCTGTTGTGTTTGACAGCAACATCACATGGTCACAAGGGCAGCCTGACGATGTTCTGTCCGCCCGTCGCTACTTTATTGGCTTCATGTTGGGATATTCCGGTGCCCGCGGGAACACGATCGACGAAATTATTGAGATGATCGACCGGAGCGTGGCCGCTGACGGGACGCGTCCTGTCGGCACGTTTTATTTCATGGAAACGGACGACGCCTTCCGAAGCCCGCCACGCGATCCGTTGTTTGAAAATACGATCAATTCGATGCTTGGAATCGGTGCTCAGGCGGAGGAAATTTTGGCGGACCTGCCGATTAGTGAAACAGACTGCCTTGGTATTCTGACCGGTGAGGATGTGTTGCCGATCGAGGGCGGGAATTTCGAGATACTACCGGGTGCGTTCTGCGATCATCTGACGAGTTTCGCGGGCACATTTGATACGAACAGTCAGACGAAGATGTCCGAATGGATCCGAAAGGGTGCAAGCGGGACCATGGGCACGGTTGAAGAGCCTTGCGTTTTCGGTCTTCCCGAGGGTGGTATCCCCGGAAAATTTCCGCACCCCCAACTGCACAACTGGTATTTCTGGGGGCTGTCGCTGGGCGAGGCCTTGTTTCGCAGTATTCAGTGGACGCCGTTCGAGTGTTTGTTCTACGGTGACCCGCTCACCCAGCCATTTGCCCGTTTTCCCGTGGTGTCGGTGCCTGATGCGCCCGTTGGTCCTGTCGCGGGATTGCTCACGCTGTCGCCCGTTGCGACGACCGATTCGCCCGGCGTGGGCATCGAGCGTGTCGGTCTGTTTGTCGATGGAAAAATGTTGCAGAGTCAGCCATCGGGGACAGCGTTTACGGTGGATACGGGTTTGCTGGACGACGGATGGCATGAGGTTCGGATCGTCGCCACCGACGATTCAGCCGTGGGGACGCAGGGGCGGTGGGTTGGTGAGATGGTCGTCGATAACCGGGGGTTGTCCGCGTCGATCACATCGGGTGTTTCGGTCGGAGGCCCTGAGACCGTTTTTGCGATCGACGTGAGCGCGAGCGGCGGTGTTGTCTCGTCGATCGAGTTGATGCACAACCGACGTGTGCTCGCCGCCGTCGAAGCCAATACAGGCTCGTTTCCGATCGCGGCGAGCATTTTGGGTCAGGGATCAACCCGTCTCTTCGCGGTTGCCAATTTTGAAAATGGTGGCAGGGCTGTCAGCGAACCGCTTGTTTTGCAAACAAAAAAGACGGTTTCGTCGCTTCGACTGGCGCAAGGGAATTCCACGCCGCAATCGTATTCGTACACGGCGGACGTGCTTCCCGGGCAGGCGGTGCTAATCGATCTTCCAGCGTTGGATGCTGATGGTGACGGTCTCGAAATCAACGTGCTGAGTTCACCGACGCAGGCGACGGTGGAGCTTGGTTTCGGTGCGCATTTGTTGAGAATCGACGAGGACGCCGTCGGCGGGGACACGCTGACGTTTGAGACGACTGACGGCTCGTCCACGAGTAATGTTGGCACGGTGACGTTGCGTTATTGCACTGCCCCGGTGATTTTGGAGCAGCCGACGGATCAGGAGGCGTGCGCGGGCAGTGATGCGACGTTGGCCGTGCAGTCGGAGCCTGGCGTGACATTTCAGTGGTTTCGTGGTGACGCGCCGATCCCGGGTGCGACCGGTTCAGATTTGACGATCGAAGATGTTTCTGACGGTGACGCGGGTTTCTATTCCGTCGAAATGACCAGGCGATGTGGTGATGTTCAAGCGAGTCTGCGCAGTCAGTCTGTTTTTCTGAATGTTCCCGCTCCGGTCGCGATCACGTCCGATCCTGTTGGGGATGAGTTGTGCGCCGGGGACGATTGGACGGTGTTCGTCAGTGCAAGCAGCGCGTCGGATTTTCAGTGGTTTCGCAATGGACAGCCTCTGGAGGGCGAGACCAATTTCTTCCTGTTCCTGACCGATGTTGGTATCGCGGACGGGGGCATCTACACGGTTCGTGCCAGCAACGGTTGCGGTTTCGTGGAATCCGAGCCTGCCCAGCTGGTCGTCGCCGGTTGCGGAGACGGTGATTTTGACAACGACGTTGATCTGACCGATTTTGGCCGGCTTCAACTTTGCAGAACCCCCGAACCGTCGTTGGGCTTGCCAATCGGTTGCGATCCGTTTGATTTCGACGCGGACCTCGATATCGATTTGTTTGACTACGACCGATTCGTCGACCTTGTCACAGGGCCCTGATGGGTGCGTAACAAATTCGGAGGACACAATCGTGGTGTGCTGCGGGTACCCATTCTGAAGCGTCGCTCCTTGTGGACGGCGCGATTGTAAGCTGACATCGTTTCGTGTTCCCGTCACCCACGAGGGGTGACGCTACAACGATCAATGGCGCGCCGCCGAAACGGTCATGCACAAGTCCCTGACGACGACTCCCAATTATTGACCGCCGATCACGCACGAACTATTGTCGCGTCAGCTTGCGAAGGAGCGACCTATGTGGGTTTGGACCGTGCTCAGCGGGACTGTTTTCAATGTTATTACCGTGGCGGTTGGATCCACGGTGGGACTGCTGCTGTCCGGCAAACTGCCCGAACGATACCAACGCATCGTGCTCGACGGATTGGGATTGATCACGATCACGCTTGGCATCGACGCAGCCGTCGTGATCATGACCGACACGGTCGGCAGGTATCGCCCGTTGGGAGCGGCTGGTACGACCTACGGTGCCAAGCTCGCGATGATCACCGTCGGTTCGTTGCTGATTGGTTCGTTGATCGGGACAAGCCTGCGTCTGCAGGATCGGGTCGAGCGACTGGGCGGACTGATCCACAAGCGTTTTGGAACAGGTGATTCGGGGAAATTTGCGGAGGGATTTCTGACGGCGAGTGTGATTTTCTGCGTCGGTCCGCTGACGCTGCTGGGATGTCTGGAAAACGGGCTTAACGGCGATCCGCATCTGTTGATGATCAAGTCGCTATTGGACGCATTTTGCTCGATGGCGTTGGCGGCCAGTCTTGGTATCGGTGTGTTGTTCAGCGTCTTGACGGTGATCGGGTTCCAGGGTTCGATGTCGATCGCAGCCTATTACATTGCCGGGGACCTGCCGGACCTGTCACAGCAACTCATGAACGTGGTGGGCGGGTATCTGCTGTTGGCGACGGCATTGACCCTGCTCAACATCAAACGCATTCCCGTGGCGGACATGCTGCCGGGTATTTTCATCCCTCCGATTGCCGTCTGGCTCGTCGAACGCGTGTGGCCTGGATCGTTGATGACCCTGGGGTAGTCGGAGGGAATCGGTGAGCCGGTCGCAACCACCCTGTGCGCGTGATCTTGTCGACGAATTTCTGGAACGAAGTTCGCTACCGACCAGCGATGCGCATCCCTGTCCCTATTTGCCGGATCGCGAAATGATCAACGAAGGCTTCGCGTGTCGCGAACTGCCGTCATGGGTTTATCGCGAATTGCTCGATCGAAACTTTCGCCGCAGCGGCAGGTCTTTCTATCGACCCGGTTGCCCGACCTGTCGGGAATGTCAGCAAATTCGCGTTCCGGTGCGGACGTTTCGCCTGTCGCGGTCTCAAAGACGCACATGGCGACGCAACAGGGACCTGTCGGTGAAGATCAACAGGCACCCGATTCCCACCGAGGAGAAGTGGTCGATTTTCAAACGCTATGTGCACCAGCGACACGATGACGTTATGTCCACTGCCTATGACGATTTTGTCGATTTTCTGTACGATTCGCCCATTCGGACGATTGAAATCGAATACCGTATCGGGGGTGCCATCGCAGCCGTCAGTATTCTCGATCGCTGCCCCGGGGTGCTCAGCAGTGTCTACGTCTATTTCGAGCCGACCCTTGCATGGCGCGGTCCTGGACATTTCACCGCGTTGTGGGAGATTGAATACTGTCGGCGGACGGGGTACGACTACTACTATCTTGGGTATCACATTCGGGGTTGTGAAAAAATGGAGTACAAATCCCGGTACCAACCCTGTGAACTGCTCGTGGATCGCTCCGTGTGGGTGTCGGGCACCGTGGACATTGCATCATGAGCCGGCGTATTCTGCTGATCAAGCCCAGCTCCCTCGGGGATATTATTCACGCACTCCCGGTGTTGTACGCCCTGCGCGATCAATATCGGGACGCGAAGATTGACTGGCTTGTCAACGATGGTTTCGCGTCGATGATCCGGGACCTGCCAGCCATTGACAACGTGATTCTGTTTGAGCGAAAACGGTATTCAAAAATCGGGCGAAACTGGGAGGCGACGACCGGATTCCTTCGATTTCTGAAAGAGTTGCGAGCAAGGAACTACGATCTGGTCATCGACCTGCAGGGGTTGTTCCGAAGCGGTTTCATGGCGTTTGCAACGGGCGCTCGCGAACGTGTCGGATTCGCCGGGGCGCGGGAGGGTGCGGGGTTTTTCTACAACCATCGCGTGCCTGACGCGTCCTGTGACGTACACGCTGTTGACCGCAATCTTTCGCTGGTGACCGCCCTTGGGTGTCCGGACGGCGACGCCCGGTTTGACCTCGCCCTTGTCGATGCGGAGTTGGACATCGCCAAACGGTTGCTCGACGGTGTGGGCATCCAACACGACGAGCGATTCGTGGCGGTGCTTCCGGGTGCCCGATGGGAAACGAAACGTTGGGCTCCCGAGCGGTTTGTCGAACTGATCGATCTTCTGGACCGGGACGGTGTTCGATGTCTTCTCCTCGGTGGTCCTGACGAGCGAGACCTCTGCCGGCAGATCGCCGATGGTGCCTCGACCAGCACGTCCAACCTTGCCGGTCGAACGTCCCTTCGTGAATTGGCCGCCGTTTTGAACCACGCCGCTGCTGTCCTGACGCACGATTCTGGTCCGATGCACATCGCCGATGCGCTGGGTCGGCCCCTCGTCGCAATTTGCGGTCCGACGAACCCCGCGCGGACCGGACCTTACCACCAGCGGTCCGGGGTTGTGCAGACCGACCTCCCGTGCGTCCCCTGCTACTTGAAAAGCCTCCGGCAATGCCCGTATGATCACGAGTGTATGCGGACCATCGGCGTGGCGACCGTGGCTGGGAAGCTGATCGGTATGCTCAGGACGGAGTCTCGCACGGGGTGACTCTGGAAACGTCGCTGATCTATTGTAATATGGTTTTGGGGTGTCGGAATTTTCGATTCAAAGGGCAGACCGGGGGGCGGTTGGCCGATAAACTACCCAGCCCTTGCTATTGGGGCAGGTTGGACACCCGCCGTCGAGGAATGATGTGACTGCAGTTTGGCGAAAAACCAGGCGATTCGTTCTCCACAACGTGCTGCATGCGGACGACACGCCGCACCGCATCGCGCTCGGTCTGGGACTGGGCATTTTCGTCGCTTTCACGCCCACCGTCGGCGTGCAGATGATTATCGCTCTCGCGCTGGCCGCACTTTTCAGGGCAAACAAAGCCGTCTGCGTTCCGATGGTCTGGATTACCAATCCGGTCACGATTATCCCGGTTTACGCGATGTGCTACAGACTCGGAGCACTTCTTCTCGGTCGCGTCACGCCCGACGCCAACAACGAAGTTCAAACCATGGTCGGACCGGTCGTGGAGGCGGTCAAAACCGGCGGATTCGCTGCCTTTCTCGAATGGTCGTTCTGGTCCAGCCTCGGCAGTGCCTTTATGAAATTCGGCAGTGAATTGTGGGTCGGATGTTTGCTGGTGGCCGTGGTTGCAGGACTGTTGGGATACGTCGCGTCTTACTGGACCGTCTCATCCTACCGCCAACGAAGACGTCAGCGCATCGAACGCCGGGCCAGACGCCGTGCCGCCCGGTTCGCCAAGGCGGTCCCGGTTCGTGGCACCTCCGCGTAGTCTGTCCGTTTTTCCGTTCAAACAACATGTTCGTACAGACAATTGGCCACGCATCCGTTAGACTCCGTTTGTGGTTGATCGGGGGGATGGTACGGGAGCTGACTGGTGGTCGTTTGCGATCGACAATCCACGCGCGTCACGTCGCTGGTCCTCGCCTCGTCGAGTCCGAGGCGTCAGGATCTTTTGCGCAGCGGTGGTTACGCGTTTGACGTCATCGCACCGACCCTGTGCGAACTCACCGAATTCGGCCCCGGCGTTCAACCGGGTGCCCAGGCAGAAGCCCTCAGCTATTTCAAGGCAAGAAGCGTTGCCCAAACGCTGACCTCGGGGTTCGTCATCGGGGCTGACACCATCGCCGCGCTGGACGCAACCGTCTTTGGAAAACCGACCGACATCGAGGACGCCCGCCAAACCCTCTCCACCCTTTCGGGCACGGAGCACAAGGTCATCACCGGACTAACGGTCATCGACGCCGCCACCAATTTCCGCGTCATCACCCGCGACACGACGTCCGTGCGAATGAAACAATTGTCTGACGACGAGCTTGATGCCTACCTCGACGGGGGTGCGTGGAAAGGCAAAGCCGGTGCGTACGGTATCCAGGACGAAAACGATCCGTTCGTGGAGAACATCACCGGGAGTTTCTCCAACGTCGTCGGGTTGCCCATGGAACTGCTCGCGGACGTGCTCAAGACCGTCGGTTACACCGGCAGTCACTGACCCTGGCATTGACCTCATCCGGGCAGGTGCTCTTCTTCGCGCAACGCGAGCGGCGGTTGGAGTATTTCGTTCAGGACGATCGCCCGCCGCAGGTCCCCCAGGTCAACACGCCCCGGAACAACCCTTCTCCTGGGCTTTTTGAGTGGAACGTCATCGAGGAGGATCGCTTCAAATTCATCCTCCGCCGCGACCGCCGCCCTGGCCATCGCCTGTCGTGCGGCGCGATCCCTGTCCTGCGCCTTTCTTGCGACCGGTGTCGGGGGGGGCGGTGAAAACGGTGGATGGGTCACAACGGGTCGCTGAGGCGTCGCCCTGGCAACCGGGCGAGCCGCCGGGGGTTTCACGACGGTGATTGGCTTCGGTGGCGGCGCGGCAAGCGTCTGCCTGATCTGACCAGGGATCCCAAGAATCGGGGGCCGCTTGCCGGGACGATCCGGTTTCGCGACCTTGCCAGCCACGGGCGCGTCGCCGTCGGTCGGCTCACCTGTCATACCCGATTTTTTCCGAATCCATTGGCCCAGCGAACTCAGTGCGGGCAGGATAAAAAAGAGCAGCAGGTAAGCCCACTCCCCCCAGTCAGAACCTTCCTGACCGATCAAACCTGTGATCGCCACCCCGTCCTGCATGTTCTACCCTTCGTCCGTTGGCTTCTTGTCATCCTCGCCACCGATCGAATTCCGCATCGACGTGTCAGCCACAATGTTCTTCATGCGGTAATAATCCATGATGCCCATGTTGCCACTGCGAAACGCCTCCGCCATCGCCAACGGAACCTGAGCTTCCGCTTCAACAACCTTGGCACGGTTCTCCTCAACCGCAGCAGACATCTCCGCCTCACGTGCGACCGCCAGCGCCCGACGTTTCTCCGCCTCCGCCTGAAACCGTCGCTTGTCCGCTTCCGCCTGCTCCGCCTGCAACTTCGCACCGACGTTGGCGGATTTGTCGACGCCCGCCACACTCACATCCGCGATATCCACCGACAGGATTTCAAACGCCGTCGCAGCATCCAACCCCGACGCCAACGCCCGTTGAGCGATATGATCCGGATTCTCCAAAACGTCCTTGTAGGTCGCGGCTGAACCGATCCCGCTGACGATCGCCTGACCGACACGCGCAATCACCGTCTCCTCGGTCGCACCACCGATCAACTGCTTGATGTTCGTCCGCACCGTCACCCGAGCCTTCACCAGCAGCCGAATTCCGTCCTTGGCCACCGCGTCAAGTTTGTCCATCTCTCGACCCGTCGCGTCCGGCGAAGGGCAGTTGATCACCTTCGGATTCACCGACGTGTTCACCGCATCGATGATGTCTCTGCCGGCAAGGTCGATCGCGCAGGCGGTTCGCCAGTCCAGATCGATGCTCGCCCGATTCGTTCGGATCATCGCACCAACAACCGCGGGCACACGTCCGCCTGCCAGATAATGACTCTCCAGCTCATTCGTCGATATGTCGTGAATGCCCGCCTTGACCAGTTGAATCTTGCTCGTCACGATCGTCTGCAAATGCACCTTCCGCATCCGCATCCCGATCAGATCGAGGAAACTCACGCCCGCACCACTGAAGTAGGCCTGCACCCAGATGCCAATAAACTGAAACAGCACCGCGATGATGATCAACGCAACCACAATTGCGATGGCGCCGACGATCCAACCCCATGTTGACATCGCGGCGATGATATTCAAACCGTTTTGCATGACGAGTACCTCTCCTGTCGGTTTCAGACCGACGTCGTTGCATCCTCAGCCGAAGCTACCTCAAGATTCTTACCGCGAACACCAACAACCCGAACGACCGCACCCGCGGGGATCATTCCAGTCTCACAAACACACTCGATCCGTTGCCCCTCGATCTCGCACTTGCCAACCGGTCGCAACGCCGTCAGCGACCTGCCCGAAACGCCGACAAACCGCCGCAATGCCTCAACATCCGTTCCAAAGTCACCCCTGGCATACGTCGGATTCGGTGGAATGACCCGTTTCCCGATCCATGTCGAAGGCCAGGTTTTCACCGCCACCACCATAATCGTCGGCAACAGGATGGCCGACGCCACGATCGAGATCACACCTGCCGCCTGACCGTACGCGAACGTTTTGTAGATCGCAGCCACCAGAAACCCCACGCCAGCCACCGTCAAAACACCGTGCGAAGGCAGGAATATCTCCGCCGTCAGAATCAGCACAGCCGCCAGGTACAACATCACCAGGATGGCTGCCTCATTCATGGGTACACGACTTCCTCATACGCTGACCGATCGACGCACCACGATTCGGTTGCCGTGATGCTCGACGACCTCCACCTGCTCGCCAGCGTCAATCATCTCACATTCACTCACCACGTCCACCAGCGTCGATCCGAAACGCACCTTGCCCGACGGTCGTAGTCCGCTGACCACCACGCCGAAATCGCCCACCCGCGCTGCCCCATGATACACGTCCGCCACCGCCACATCCGACGGCGTCGGGTTGGCTGGCACGATCCGTCTGAAATACGGCAACGTCGGAAGATACCTGGCCAACACCGCCATCGCAACGACCGACACCACCATGGACGCCCCGACCGCCTGAATCCCGTTTTTCAGACCCAATACCGACTCGTCCAGCCGAGGCCAATAAATCGGCAACCGACCGGGCGAATCAGGCATGAACGTGAAAACCAGCCCCACAAAGAGCAACAACAAACCACTGATCCCGGCTATCCCAAACCCCGGAATCACAAAAATCTCAACCGCCAACAACGCAAACCCCGCAAGGATCAACAACACCTCCCAGATGTTCGCCAACCCCGTCAGAAACGGCGCCCCCAGGAAAATCCCCAACGCAATCAACGCGACCAGACCCGCCACCCCAACCCCGGGCGTGTTGAATTCCACATAGGCTCCGACCAGCACAATGACCAGCAGGAACATGCGCACGCCCATCGACGTCATCCAACGAGTGAATACCTCAAGCCCGGTAAACTTCAGCCGCTCAATCGGACCAGCCAACCCGTAGCGCTCGCGAAGATCCTCTTCCCCGCTGACGATCCCCTTTGAAAACCCGAACGCATACGCCCGACTCTGCGACATCGTCAGCAACTCCGTGGATTTCACCACGGGCTGATCCACCGGCATCGACTTGTCCAGGCCCGAATCATGGTAGCTTTCAACCAGCTTCCACGAATCATCTCCCCCGCTCAGGTCCGGCAGCTCAAGCCCCAATATCTTCCTCTTCTCGCCCAACCCGTCGACAAGCTCTTCCTTCTCTTCTGTCTCGACGAATCGCTTCTCACCGGTTTTGGTATTCTCGATCCACCAGACCTCCATCTCGCTGCGCACCATCGACTCGCACAACAATGTCTCATACCCGTTGCGGGCGGCTGAATCCCGAAACTGCTCCAGCACCGGACTCTCCGCCTTCGCACGAATCCCCTCGGGCACCTCCTGCGGACCGGTCGGACCGCCAAGAATCACCCCGCAGTCACCAATCACCGACGCCGACGACATCACGATCTCGTCACAGGCAGCCGAAATCATCGAGCCGGCGGAATACGCCTGCGAGTGGACCCACGCCACCGTTTTCACGTCACCCAGATTCTTGATGTAATTGCAGATATCCAGCGCGCTGGTCACATATCCACCAGGCGTGTCGATTTCAAAAATGATCGTCTTCGCGCCGTCTTCGATCGCCTGATCAACCCGACGCGTGATACTCTCGGTCGTAACGTCCGAAATCTCCTTGTTGATCGTGACAATCACGCCCTTGCCATTTTCAACAACGTCAGCCTCAACGTTCTCGTCGACACTGCCATCTCCCAACGCGGGCATCGCGGTCAGGCACAACACCACCGCCAGGCAAACGCCTCTCAAAAACCGCCATCGATCCCGGCACCAGTCATTCATGAACAAACCTCTCGAAATCAATTGCCAATGATGGGCAATGGGCACACGTTCCCGCAGTCATTGTAGATTTCAGGCGATACGCTGGCAAGATCATTCAAATCCGACATACGTTCACCACAAACGCTCGAAGCCTGTGGGGCGCAGCGTTGGGTGGGGGTACGAACGTTCGATTGAATTCTCCGGGATCAGTCGCAACGCACCTTCGCGACCAAATCGCAGGCGAAACTCACGACGATCCGTCGAAGTTGATCTGAAAAACCCGGTAGTCGAGAATGTTCATCACCCCGTCACGATTCAAATCCGCACAACCGCAGCCGGGTGGCACATCCGATGGCGCTCCCGCAGAACACGAAACGAATCTTCCCAGGTCATTCAAATTGACGACGCCGTCCATGTTGAGGTCGCCCGGTGGCGGGGGACAATCGCACCCGCCGCCCGGATCACACTCCACTTCTTCGGGGCAAAGGGACTGGACTTCACAGGTTCCCACGGGCGTGCAGATGTTCACCGTACACGCATCCTGATCACCACACTCGCGGCTGTCTTCACATCGGCAGGGATTCGGATCGCAGGACGTGCCGTCACCCTCATACGATCCGCCGACCTTGTTGACGCACGATTGCTGCGTCGCGGGCTGGCAGCGGTCGGCCAGGCAACACGCTCCGCAGTCGGGGTTGTCGTTCGGCAAAAACAGGCAGCCTTCGCCCGGATCGCAAAAATCAGTCGTGCAGGGATTGCCGTCATCGCAATCCGGAATGACGACAGCAGGTCTGCAGAATCCGCCTTCGCAGAATTCCGTTCCATCGCAAAGGTCGTCATCCTGGCAGGCATCGTCATCGGTGCAAAAGCACGGATCGGGCGTACAGTCGAGTTGATTTCCCAGAAAGACCGCGTTGGGCACTTCGTTGCAATCGAATTCAGAAACGAAAAAGCAGGTGTCCGGTGGAGCGCAGCAGGCCCCAAGCTCGAAGCAGTCAGCATCCGCACACGACACGCCCGGACCGAAAAATGGCGTTTTCAGCATGTTGCATTCCTCAACGGTGACGCTGACACAATCATCCACGCCGGCACAGCAGGCTCCGTCACATATGTCGGGGTCGTTGCACGACGTACCGATACCGCGAAACGTTCCACTTTCCACGGAGGTACACGCCGCTGAACTGGTTCTGACGCAACCTCCGATCGTCTTGCAGCAGGCCCCGCAGTTGGATTCTGCGTTGGGTGTGAACTGACAACCGGAAACAGGATCGCACATGTCATCCGTACAAGGGTTGTCGTCGTTGCATTCCAGCGAGACACCGGGACGGCAATCTCCATCAGCACCGCAAGTCTCGACGCCATTACAGACATCCCGGTCAGCGCAATCCTCGTCACTTGTGCATAGATCGCAGGGCGTTTTTCCCGAGCAGTCCGATCCGCTGCCCCGATAGCTGCCGTCCACGCCATCACACTCCGACCGGCTTTGGTCCGCGACACAGCTGGAATCGACCATGCAGCACGCCCCCCGGCACATCGAGGGATTGTCCGGATCGCATACACTGCCGTCACCGAGAAATTCGCCACCGATCAGTTCGACGCACGCGAATTCGGTCTCACGGATACAAAAACCGGAATTGAAGCAACATGCACCGCCGAATGGCGCACATGGGCGCACGTCCTTGCAGTCCGTCCCAACTCCCTGAAAAATCCCCTGGCTCGATTCACATTGCGCCAACGTCACCCTATCGAGACAGTTCCCCGCCGCGAAGCAACACGCACCCGTCCGGCCGGCAATCATCGGCCCCGCACAAGTGGTCTCAACCCCGTTGAATGTTCCCCCGACACCCTGACAGCGCTCACGGGTCACGCCGCCGATGCACGCACCCGAACCCAGCCGACAGGTTCCCGACTCGTCCGTGCCATACAGATGTGCGACACATCCGAAAAGGGTCAACGAAAACACGACACACCGACAGACATGCTTGTTTCGCAACTGCACGAAAACCTCCATTCCCTAGATGCGACGTGATTCTCTCGTCCTGCCCGAAGTCGGACGCATCCCACTGGACTCACTGAAGGTATGTTCGAATGGCCCGAATCAAATCAGCGGTCCGCCCAGCCAGACCACATTATATCAATTTCTTCCCCCGAATCCTATCCTTTATTTCAGCGCTGCAGGCCATCACCAGGGCGGTTTTTCACCTGAATCCGCTTCAATTCCACGCAGGCAACCAACCCGCCGGCATCTGCGGATTCTTCATAAAAGGCCGATACAAAGGGTCACCAATCAACGCCATCTGCCACGAGAGAAATGGCTGCGTCGCCGCAAAAACCTCACCCAGCGAATACTCCCCCGTCATCAACAACCCGAAAAACGCCGTCGGCTTGGGAAACGCAGACAAATACGGTTCGTTCACCGCACCCAACGTCGCCACCACCCCATCCTTCAACAACTCCTTGCACCAAAATCGTTTCGTCTCATCACGCAGACTCACCAACTCAAAACTCGCGATATGATATCCAACCGCCCCCGGCACAAAATCAAACGCATCCACATAACTCTTCACATTGTACCATCCGCAATACACCGCCGCCCGCGGACACTCCCCCGCCTGAAACACCGCACCCTTACGATCCAGCGTCAACGGCATCTCCGACTTCTTCCGCAACATGCTCGCCAAACGGATCAAATCACGATCGTAGTCGATGTAGCCATCGTCTTTTCGCAACCCCCGCGCATCGATGTAAACGTTGCCGTCAAGACCCGTCTTCTCCACCGCCACCGTCGTGTCGATCATGCGATGAACCAGCTTCACCGTCGGACCGTCCAACCGCGACACGATCAACACCCGCTCGGTCACGCCGACCCCAATCGCCTCCTCCCCGAACTTGCCGTACAACGGATTCGAGACCCAGCCAGCCGGCGAATAACGACCACGCAACACCAACGCCAACTCGCTATCAAACGACGATTTTGAATCACGTCCCACCAGCCCCGTCATGCGCGACCGCAACACCCGCGCCAATCCAAACAATCCGCGACTCTCCCGAACGTCCTTCAACGCCGCATCAAAATCGCTCGCCGAAGACTTGTAGGCGATCAATGGACCGATCCGCCGCTCCAGTTCGACAACACGATCTCGAATCTGCCCCATCTGATCCGTCGTCGCATGCCCCAACTGTTCCGCCGCCGTTGAACCCCGAGCGATGATCCCCGTCCGTCCCTCAGCCGCATAAACAAACCCCAGCGCCGCTCGTCGCCGCTCCGACAATTCTTTCGCATCCGCCCCCGGCGACTGGTTGATCAACGCCCGCTGACCCTCCAGAAACAACCGATACAAATCGTCGAGCGACGCATCATCCTCGATCTTCCCCCAACTGCCTTGCCGACCAGCCGGCGCATCGGACCGATCACGAATTCTCAGGATCAGGTCCCTGACTCTTCGCCCGGCCTGAACCAGTTCCTGCCCCAAAACACCCGACCGCACCTTGTTCGCCTCCGTCGCATGATGCGACGCCACCTTCAACGGCAAATCATAGCACGTCACCAAACAGCGAATCCGCGATCCATTCTCGTGCGAGGTCAACCACTCGCGAACCTTTGGCACAATCTTCGTTTCATACGTCTCGCGCGAGACTTGCTCCCGATACCGAACCCCCAATCCGAGCAACTGATCCGCCGGCACCCCGCGAACCCGTGCGTAATGACGCGCGACAGACTCCGACGCCTCGCTGTTCCTGTTATAGACAACCGCACACTGCTCCGCTGTCAGTTCCCCCAGCGCATTCGCCGACAACACCCCCAACACCAACATCGCAATCCAACAACGGATCAAAACAGCTTCCATCCAAATGAAACATCACCCTCCGTACGCGACGAAACCAATGTAGCGTCACCCCTTGTGGGTGACAAAAATACCAACCAACCTCAACCCATCCCGACCGTCGCACCTGCGACAACGAAACCAATGTAGCGTCACCCCTTGTGGGTGACGGGAAAACCAACCAACGTCAATCCGCCCCGACCGACACACTTGCTGCGAACGCGTGTCAAAACAACTTCCGCGAATCCAACAACATGCAGATCGGCCCGTCATTAACACTGGAAACGTCCATATGTTCCCGAAATCGACCGCGCTCAACACGCACCCCCGTCGCCGACAATGTCTCACAAAACAGCCCGTACAAAGGCTCAGCCAACTCAGGCCCCGCAGCCTTGTCAAACGACGGTCGCCGACCCTTGCGCGCATCACCAACAGTCGAAAACGCACTGATGACCAACACCGCGCCACCCGCATCCACCACGTCACGGTTCAGCGGTTTGTGATCATCCGGAAATATCCGCAAATACCGAACCTTCTCGCTCAGGTACGCAACATCCGCCTCGCCATCGTCAGGCCCCACCCCCAGATAAACCAACAACCCGACCCCGATCTTCCCAACAACAATTCCATCGACCACCACCGACGCTGACTGAACCCGTTGCACCACCGCACGCATCGTTCACCTCGCCGGAGACGTCGAATTCCGCCTGTACTGCTTCAACATCTGCTCCGCATGTTTCGCCAGGTTCGCCCGCAACGCGTCAGGCTCGACCACCACCGCCTGATCCCCATACCCCAACACCCACCACAAAATCTCGTCAATCCCATCCACGTCCGCCTCGAAAACCAGTGAACCATCCGACCGCCGACGCGTTCGCTGCGTCGGATGCCACATGACCTCCTCTACATTGCCCGCCACCTTCGCCCCAAACACGATCTCCACATGAAACCGCTCGTCCCCGCGAATCATGTTCCACGCATTGCCGAAAAACGCACGCAGCGAAAAGTCCTTGTCCATCCGAAACGTCCCCGGCGTCTTCTCCATATCCACAATCCGCTCGAGCTTGAACATCCGCACCTCGCGATGACGCTCCGAATGACCCACCACATACCACCCACGACGCCGGAAAAACACGCGAAAAGGCCTCAACGTCGTCTCGATCTCACGCTTGTCGTAGTACGAGTCATACCGAATGTGAATCTTCCGCCTCGCGATGATCGACTTCTCAACCCGAACGATCAGGTCCGAAACCGGGTCCACATCCGAAATCTGCGACCACTCAAAATCCACGTTCTCCAGAACCGCCCCGCAGTGCTCGCGAATGTCATCAGGCACCGCAGCCTCGATCTTCAACCCCGCCGACACCGTCGAACGATACGCCGGCAACACCCGCTCACTGATCACCTTGCGCGTGAGCATTAACAACGCCATCCCCTCCTCCAGCGTTAAATCCAATGGTCTCAAATAGAACGACTTTTCCAGCGCGTACGACTCAGTCTCCGCGTCAAAATGACACGCCAGCCCCGCATCACGCAGCACGTTCATGTCCCGAAAAACCGACCGCCGACTGACCCCGAATTCATCCGCCAACGTCGAAACACCACACTTGCGACCGGCGTGCAATATCTCCACGATCCGAATCAGTCGCTGTGTCCGCGTTAGTTTCATCTCAAACACCTACCATCAACAATCCCGCGTCAACAACCCCGATCATCAACTGCACCGTCGTCGACACATGAGGCTGCGACCGCACGATCACAAAACCCAACATCGAACCCAGCGTCAACAACGTCAGCCCCCCAAAACTCGACCGACCAATCGTCCGCCGACCCCACAGCAGGACCAGCAGCAACAACAAATGCACCGTCACCGCCGCCGACATCCTGCCAATCGTATCATCCTCAACCGCCACCGACCGCAGCACAGGCCACATCGCCATCAACCCGCCCAATCCGACGGTCATACACGCCGAAAAGAACGCGTACCGGTGCGTCAACGGAATCAATCTTCCGCCGATCGTCCACGCACGGCCATCATCCAATTGCTGTCGCCATACCCCGCCAATCCAAACCCAGAACGCCGTCATGAACGTGAACCCAAACATCATCGCGTTGAATACCACCGGAAACTGCGATCTCAGCGATACCTCCGACAGCGGCGACATCACGATACACCCCGTCGCCGCACACATCGTCAACAATCCCAGCGCGACCTCCGCAACACCCGCATGCCAACGAGATCCTGCCAACACAAAAACCGACATCCCAACTGCCAACCCACAACAGGTCATCACCATCGCCTGCCTGCGAATCCCCAAACCCGTCGCGTCAAACGGAACCGACACCTGAAACGCCATCAACACCATCATCAACCCACCGACCACACACGCCGCCGTCCGCATCCCAGGCCAGTCAATTCGCCCGGTAACAAGCAACATCGGATCCACCCTCGCCGCTCGCCAACGACGATTGATCCGGTACACCCAAAACGACCCCACAAACCCGCAATGCACCACCGTCAGCTCGATCAACAAACGCAAAGACCAATCGGTCAACACATAACCACCACCGTCAACATACCGCAGAACACCCCCGCCAACCGAACGCCAAAACACCAACGCAATCGCCAACCCGTAAATCCACGCGACCTGACCCATCTCACGCATCACAATCAACCGCACCACGCAGCCAACCGCCAACAACAATACCATGACAGGCACCACCCCACCCACCGAACGTCCCGTCCCATCCCCCATCGGAACCCGCTCCAGCGTCTCGAGCACCGCCCGAACCACCGAGTCGCCAACCATCACGCACAGCACTACCCCGCCCAGCACCGACAGCGTCAGCGACGACATCCGCGCCGTCTGATCCAACAATCGCCAACGCGATACCTCTTTCCACCAACCCAACACGCGCAACCCACCACGAAACACCGACCAACTCGCCGCCAATCCCGCGCACACCAAACCCGTCAACGACAGCGCGTCCATCCCATCCGAACAGACCGCCACCCCGATCATCGCCAACCCCGTGTTGGCCATCACACCAAACGCCACCCACGCCTTAACAGGGGAAAACCATCGCGTCAGAAACAACGGAAGAACCGCCCCGACCAGCAACACCCCCGCAGGCATACCGATCGACATCAACACCATTACGCCCTGGAACCCGCCGCCTCGCCAGGCTTCGCCTTGAACAGCGGCTTTTTCTTGTCACCCTTGTAGGCTGTCAGTACCGCTTGTTTTTCAGCCACACGTTCCTTCAGAAATGACGCCGCCGCCGGCAACACCGTCTCCGCATCCGCCAACGAGGGTTCCCACAGCCTAGGCCACTCAAACATCAAATATCCGTCGTAACACATCCCGCGCAGCAGCTCGATCGCCCGACCAACCTCGACGTTCCCCTCACCGAGCATCCTGTATCCACCCCGCATGAATCCCTGGTCGTCAAACTCCGCATCGCAAACATGCACCATCCCGATCCTGCTGCCCAACCGTGGCAAACTCACCGTCGGACGATCCAACTGCAACATCGCCGTCGCCAGATTCCAGCACGCCTTTATCCCCGGGTGCGACACATAATCACACAGAAACCACAAATCCGCACTGTTCGCAAAATCCCCCGCATTCTGAACCAGCACCGTCACCCGTTTTTCACCCGCATAGGGTGCGATCTTCCCCAACTCCGCTCCAATCCGCGCCAACGCCGACTCCCGCGTGTCACCAGACTGCTTCTCACCCGGAAACATCCGCACGAAAGGACACCCAAGCCGCGACGCCAGGTCGATGGTCTCGCAAAGCTCCTCCCGCGCGCGGGCGACTTTCCTGCGATCCTTCGAGTCCAGCGTGCAACTCGTCGACAGGCACACCAGATCAACCTCCGCCGCCGCGAAAAGCTGTCTGGTCGATTCCGGATTCCCCGCCAGTTCGGGCAGACTCGTCAGGTCCAGACGACCACCGAGACCGCGAATCTCCACACCCGAAAAACCAAATTCCGCCGCCTTGGCCACAACGGTTCTCAAGTCCCAGCCGGGACACGCCAACGTGCTAAATCCAATCTTCATCAATTCGCTCTTCCGGATCGACCCAAACCACTGCCACCGCAATCTTCAGCCCACATCTGCCGCGAAGCCCAAGGGTATCCCCAACACCCCACGAGTCAACGCCATTCTCCTTGACGACCCCGACACGCTCCCTACACTTCCCGGACCAAACGAGCCGTTAAATCACGCGAATTTTTCAGGACAGATTCATGACCACCAGGACCGACATCGCCGTCCCACTCGTGGACCTCCGCGCCACCTACCTGCCCATCAGGGATCAGATTTTTGCCGAATTCGAAAACATCTTCGATCGAATGGGCCTTTTCCTCGGCCGGAATATCCGCGATTTCGAGCGGGAATTTACTTCCTACTGTGACGCCAACTTCGGTCTCGCCTGCTCCAACGGTACCGATGCCCTGACTCTTGCACTGAAGGCCTTCGATTTTTCACCCGGATTCGAAGCCATCATCCCATCCCACACTTTTTTCGCCACGTTTGAATCCGTCGTCCACGCAGGCGGCGTGCCCGTCATGATCGACATCGACCCCCAAACCTACTGCATGGACCCCAACCGCATCGCAGAAGCCCTCTCCGACAAAACCGCCGTCATCGTCCCCGTGCACATCTACGGTCAGTGCGCAGACATGGACGCCATCAAATCCATCGCCCAAAAACACGATCTGAAAACCATCGAGGACGCCGCCCAGGCCCACGGCTCAGCCTACAAAGGACAAAAAGCAGGCTCGCTCGCCGACGCAGCCGCCTTCAGTTTCTACTTCACAAAAAACCTCGGTGCCTTCGGAGAAACGGGTTTCTGTACCGCAGCCACGGAATCGGTCTTCAAACGCATGCAGCTTCTGCGTCACCACGGACACGCCGGCAAGTTCGAGCACGAAATCATTGGTCACAACCTCCGCCCCGACGAACTCCAGGCCGCCATCCTCCGCGCCAAGCTCCCACTCCTCGACGCCAACAACCGAAAACGGCGCGATATCGCCGCCCAATACGACAACGCTTTCGCCGACCTCGACATCACCACCCCACACGTCGCCGATCACAACGTCCCCAACCACCACTGCTACGTCATCCAAACCCCAAACCGCGACGACCTCGTTGCCCATCTCGCTAATCACAACATCGGGACCGGCATCCATTACAAAACACCCGTCCACCACCAACCCGCCATCCGAACCGTTGAGCATCGAGCCCTGCCCATGCCCGTTACCGAATCCGTCTGCAATCATTGCCTGACTATCCCATGTTACCCTGAACTCGCAAACAACCAAATCAACCATGTCATTCAGTCTGTCACATGTTTTTTCCAGTGAATAAAACAACACCTCACCAACACAGCAACACGCGATAAATATCAATACTTCCCATATTGACTTGGGAAAATCACCAGGACGCTTGTAAAGACCAAACGGATCGTTACAATCGTCACTGTATATTGTGCGCTGTCATTCGCAACAGATGTCTGCGCTGCAGATTTGCGTACAGCACCGCCCGTTTGGTGAATTAGCCGTGTTTGTGGATGCGGCAAGGCGTATCACCGGTCGTCCCGGGGCAGGTCTTTTGGACGTGGAAAAGAACAAACGGGGTGATTCAAGCTGTTCGGTGAAAACCGCTACCTCGATAGTTCAAATAGCGGACCTAGGGTATTTAGATATAATAGTGATTTTAGGGCGAATAGGCGAGTGCCGTGCCCCAAACAGTTTGGATCAAGTTAGAAGGAGAGTCCCATGAGAGTGAAATCGATGTCGGGAGTCAGTCCGTTGTGTTTTGTATTTGCGCTCGCAAGTGCGCCGGTCATCGGCCAGAGCGTGTACATCGTACCGCAGGGTGAAGACCCGCGAACCCCTCCGTACAACATTACCGCCAAGGGCGGTGATGTGCTCAGGCTCGAAGTCTGGATCGATGATATTCCAGCGCCGGGTTTGCGTGAGTGGAAGGTTGCGCTGCCCTGCACGGCGGATAACGGCGTAGCTGGGAGGATCAGCTACGCCGGGGGCAACCTGACGACGGAGGATCAGCATCTGGAGTATGTCTTTTCGGGCCTCACACCCATCGTGACGGGCGACGCTTCCGGTAAGTGCCCCACGGCTGCGATCGCAGATCTTCCATATGCCTTGCGCGGGGTCGGTTCCGCAAACAGCGTCGTTTCATCGGTGCCGAAACTGATGGCCAGTTTTGCCTATAAAGTCTCTTCCAATGCGGAGGGCGTGTTTAGTTTAGAGCCTGTGGCGGGTACCTGCCTCGGGGCGGGATCCTACTTTCGCGAGGGTACGGGAGGTTGCTTCAGCGCGGTGAGCTACCTGCCAATAAAGATCAACGTCCCGAGCGGAAGCTGTTGCATCGACCAGGGTTGCAACCAAACCTGTCAGATCGCAACGGAATCCGCATGTGACGGTCTGGATGGCCTGTTCTCGGCCAATGCCGATTGTCTGGCTGGTTGTCCGTGCGTGACAAACTCACATTGTGACGACGGAGACTCATGCACCCGGGACATTTGCACGAGCGGAGTCTGCTCTAATCCGAGCGGCACTATGTACGGGGACATTGCCCCGTGCGGCGGGGACGGTTTTGTCAACCTGTTCGATCTTCTTGCCATGCAGGATGCCTTGTTCGGTGCCAATCCGCTTTGTCCTGTGTGTGATGGTTCCGGTGGCGAATGCGGAGCGACTCCCGTTCCGGTCGATTTGGGCACCATTGCCCCGGATCGTTTCAATCTTGTTGCGATCGGGAAATTCCATCGAAAGGGCAGTTCGCACAGCGTGGACGTTTTTGCCCGGGATATCGAGAATGTGCAAAACTATTCAATATCGGTCGGGGTTTCCGGTGGTGATTTCGGCGAATTGACACTGGAGTCCGCCGGGGTCGACCAACTGCGGTCTGACTATATCTTCGCCCGGGAGGGCAGTTATTACCTCCTGGTAGACAAGGCCGGCGCTAGAATCGACGCGATTCAGGTGGGCGGTCCCGTGACGACCGAGGGGCCTGTCTACCTCGGAACATTTACGTTCCGCTCATCGTCAGACGCCACCGGTGCGTTTCGTGTGAGTCTGCACACGGATGACGGACGAATGTTGACAACTTCCGCAGTTAAATTCGACGCCGAGTCGTCAGAAGCAACCGCGATCATCAACATTCGCTGATCGAAACAGCAACGTCATCAAGACGCGTTTTTCGCAAGCCGTCCGTCGACGATTCTGCTCGACGGGTGGCTTGCTGCTTCATACCACGACAGGGGGGATTCCGACCGGAAAAACACTTCCCGATTGGCCTGTTTTGAGCTACGCTGGACGGCGCGACGGATCGATCCGCCGTGACACTTCGTCCCAGTGAGCAGGAGCACAAACATGGACCGCGAAGCCATCCACCAGCAAATTCAGATTGAACAGGATCTGCTTCGTCACGTCGTCGACGCCCTTCGAGCAGCCGTCAACTGGTCCGCGGTTGATGAGGGTGTCACGCGGAAAATTTCAACGGTTCGGTTTCTCGCCGAAACGTTGCAGCGACACACGCAGCGTCTCTGGGCCATCCACGAGTATGACGGGTACATGTCCTTCATCATCCAGACCGCCCCTGAAATGACGCACACCGTCGAAGGGCTTAAGAGAGAGCACGAGAAATTCCGTCAGCGTGTCCAGCAACTCGTTCTGCGGCTTGAAAAAACGTCTGACACGAATGAGCGAAGCGTCAGTGATGCGATTGACCTCACTCGCAAGGTCCTCGATGAATACGAAACCCTCAACGCCGACGAACTGAAACTGATCCTGGACACCTTTCTCCGCGACACCGGAGGCGAGGGCTGAACGATCGGACCGAATCCGGAACTCGCCGAACCCATATGGGCGTGGAAGTGTCCGGCCGGCGTTATGAGTCCGACGACCGTCGAGGCCTACACCTATTTCGTGGATGTCGAAACCGGTGCACTCATCACCATCCAGGACAACTTCGCCGGCGGCGAACTTGAAAACTCCGCCTGCCTCCCCTAGTCTACCCGTGCGACTGGTTTAAGATGGCACCGGCCGGATGGCTTACCAAACTGTCTGGAGGACAAACATGTACAAAAATTCGATCGTCGTTGCGTGCTCAACCGTGGCTGTTGTGGGTTTTTGCTGGATATTGGCGCAATCGGCACAGGCTGATCCGAATGTCGCGCCGCACTTACTTGCCCGGGCAGCCATGGGAGCAGGTGCACAGGGTGGGGCTTCCGGCGATGCCCACGCGTACGTCGGAACCCGGGGCTGCAAGAAGTGTCACAGCAATTATGCGCGTTCGTGGAAGACAACGCCTCATGCGAGCGCGTTCGACGTGTTGAAGCCAGGTGAGCGTGCCGAGGCCAAGACAAAAGCAGGGCTTGATACCGAAAAAGACTACACGACAGACGCGAAATGCCTTCCCTGTCACACGACCGGATATGGGAAGCCGGGCGGATACGTCATCCCAGACATGGACGACAAGAAATCCGTGCGGGCCGCCAAAAAGCTGGAGAACATCGGATGCGAGATGTGTCACGGCCCCGGCGAGAAGTACGCGGAGTTATTCTCCGAGATTTTGAAATCGGGTCGCAAGTACAAGACCGAGGAACTTCGCGCATTGGGGTTGGCGGAGATTTCCGAGTCCACCTGTACCGCCTGCCATAACAAGGACAACCCGACCTACAAACCGTTCGACTACGAAGAGCGTTTGAAAGTCGGAGTGCACGATCAGCATCCGCTCAAGCAACGCAAGGAATAGACATTCCAGACGAAATTCGGGTATCGCCTGGGACCGTCCCGAATCCCGCCCGATCAGTCCAACACGTTCGCAACCCGTCAGAAACAGGCCACGCGGAGCGATTCGCCCTGCGTGGCCTTCCTATTGGACGTCAGATTGACCCAACTTGTCTGCAGGAAACCGCCGTTTGAAGGCATCGAGTCGTTACAATGCACCGACGGCGATTTGACGCTGTTCGACAGGTGATCCGAGGCCCATGAACCGACGCAGCCCCATAAGAGCGGCCACACGACTGGCAATCGCCCTTGCCCTTTGCCATCAATCCCAAGTGATTGCAGACGACCTCATTCCACCGCTGAACATCCACGTCGTAGGCCAATGGGACCAGCACCCACCTGATTATGTCGCCGCCGACGTCTGGGCGGACGACCGCGGATACGCCTACGTCTGCAATCGACGAGGGGCCACCATCGACATCATGGACATCCGCAATCTGTCCGATCCCACCCTCGTCACCACCTATCAGATCCCGCCACCCAACCAGTTCGCCTTCGCCAAGGACGTCAAATACCAGGATGGACTCATGTTCGTCGGCCTCGACAGTGACGGAAACGACGGCTGCCAGATCGTCGACGTTCGCGACCCCGCGAATCCAACCCACCTCGTCAACATCCGCATCCCGGGATTTTCCGACGTTCACAACCTCTTCGTCGAGGGCAACCATCTCTACCTCGCCGACGGCAGATCACCCGAACTCGCCGTTGTCGATCTCACAAACTTCGACCCCGACAACCCACCCGCCGAAACCATTACCGATCCCCAATGGCTCGTCACCAACATCGGCGTCAACTTCGTCCACGACGTCACCGTTCAGGATGGCCGAGCCTACCTCGCCGCATGGGACAGCGGACTGTGGATCTACGACGTCACCGACATCGCCAACCAGCCGCCCCGGTTCATCGCCAACGCACCCGGCGACTCCACCCACGCATGTTGGCCAACACGTGACGGACGATGGATCGTCACCAACGAGGAACGCTCTAACGGAGGACCGGTCAAGCTCTACGAATACACCGAACCCCAAGGCCTCCCCACCCTCACGCACACCTTCACCTTCTCAATCCCGACCGACCAGGCCCCAAGCTCGCACAACGTTTATGTCATCGGATACCGCGCCTACTGCGCATGGTACAACCGCGGGCTGATGGCCTTCGACATCAATCCCGAATCCAAATCACTCGATCTCGTTGCACACCACGACACCTCCACCCAAACCGGAAGTTTCCTCGGAGCGTGGGGCGTCTACCCGTTCAATGGCAGGGACCAGGTCCTTGTCTCCGACAAACAATCCCAGTTCTGGATATTCGACGTCAGGATCCCCGGCTCAGGAGACTTCGACGGCGACGCTGACAACGACATCCTCGACTACAGCGCCCTCACCCGCTGCCTTACCAACGACGGCACCCCATACGCCTACCCATCCTGCGAAACCCTCGATTTCGACAATGATAACGACGTCGACCTGACCGACTACGCCGAACTGCGTTCCCAACAAACCGGCCCGAGGTAGAATCAGGAAAAATCGCGAACGTCGCGTCTCGCTTCCTAGAGTCGAGAAATTCAAGGATAGATTTTCCCGAAAGGGCTTGGTCCCCACCCCCACCCACGATACGATGGCGTTCCCATGTCTGATTATCGGTCGAAGGCTCGCCTCGAGGAGTAAGCGATGAAACACATGACAGCAGGATGTATTGCCTTGTGTTGCGGTCTGTTCGTTGGGATCGGCTCTGTAACCGCCGCTCCCTGCCCATGCAACGGCAACGTCAACAACGACACGATCGTCAACGTACTCGACGCCCTTTGTATTATCGAATGTCAGAATGGCGACTGCAGTTGCTGCATCAACTCCTGCGACATCAACTGCGACGGCGTGGTCGACCAACTCGACGTCAACGCCGACGACCCCGTCAACATCGACAACACATGGCTATGCCTGTTCGCAGGCGGATCAGCCGAAACCTGCTGCCCGGTGATCGTGACCGGTGCCTGTTGCAACACGACCACCGGCACCTGCGCCGGCGCCGTGCAGGAAGCGGAGTGCACCGCAACAAATGAGATTTGGACCGAAGCCACCGACTGCGCCAACGTCACCTGCCAGGCACCGACCACCGGTGCCTGCTGCGATACGTCCACGGGCGGCTGCGACAACGGTGTGCTCCAGTCTGCCTGCACCGGCGCGAGCCTGACCTGGACCGAGGGAGCAAATTGCGCGGGCGTGTTCTGCCCGACGCCGCCCATCGGTGCCTGCTGCAATCTCGGCAACGGCCTGTGTGAAGACGAGGTTTTCCAGCCGGTATGCTCGGGACCCGATTTCGTCTGGACCCCTGGAACCGCCTGCACCGCGATATCCTGCTCGGTCCCCCCACAAACCCCTTGTACCTGCAACGGCAACGTCAACAACGACACGACGGTCAACGTGGTCGACGCCGTTTGCATCTTTGAATGCCAAAACGGCGACTGCAGCTGCTGCATCAACTCCTGCGACATCAATTGCGACGGCGTGGTCGATCAACTCG
Organism: Phycisphaerae bacterium; assembly: GCA_029260165.1. Classification (GTDB taxonomy): domain Bacteria; phylum Planctomycetota; class Phycisphaerae; order UBA1845; family UBA1845; genus OFTM371. The sequence continues at coordinate 60,592 of JAJDDT010000089.1, forward strand.
ACGCCAACGCCGATGACCCCGTCAATATCGACAGCACATGGCTTTGCGAATTCGTAGGCGGTTCACCCGAAAGCTGCTGCTCCGCTGAATTCCAGACTCAACTGGGACAAACCCCGGCGATACCCGCAACCACCGACTGGACAATGTTGGGATTCTTCACTGGAATGGCAGCCTTCACGGCATTCATCGTACGAAGCCGAAAACCTTCGATGACCTTCGAATCCGCCGGCGACTAAGGCAATCCTCGTTACGGTGTATCGTCACCTCTCGTGGGTGACGAGAAGGCAGGCAGAACCGCAGGCCAGGTCGCGGCCTACGGATTTGTGACCCCGAATTGTTTCGAGGCGCACTCACGCTGAGGCGTTGACCCTACATCCCCGCCCCAACCCCATTCCGAACTACCGCAATCATCGGATCATCAGGACTGACCCGCTCCCAACGCTCAATCGCCAACCGCGCCCGATCAACCCTCCCCAACTTCCCCGCAACCACCGCCTCCAGCATCAACGAATCCACCCGCATCTCCATCCCGCTGCCTGCTCGATCAATCGCAGCCAACGCACGCCCCCAATCCTCAGCCATCGCGAAATGTCGCCCCGCCAGATACCAAACCTCCGCCTTCATCGCATCGCAGTCAACAGGCTCGTCGCGCAGGTCGCGATCCGTCATCTTCCCACCGTCCAAACTGCCACGCCCACAAAGAACTCCAACAACCCCCAGCGCCTCATCCGCTTCACCCGTCGACGCCAAACACCGCGCCAACTCCCACCCCGCACGCTCCCGCTCCACAAACGTCTCATCCTCCCACAACTCACGAACCAACCTCGCCCCCGAAGCGCCACGACCCATCTCCCGATACAACCCCGCTAACTCCATCGCAATCCAACGCTCATTCCTTTCCCCACGCAAACCCGCCAACGCCATCGCCCGACGATACAACGTCGCCGCCAACCCTTTCTTACCATCCGCACGCTCAATCTCAGCCAACACAACATACATCCCCGCCGTCCCCGCCCGACCGGCAGCACATTCCGCGTACAACGTCCGCGCAGACGAGACATCACCGGCCGCCAGATACGCCTCAATCCCTGCCGTCGCCAAACCAAGCCGATTCCGATCCACCCGCCACGCCATCGCGTAAAACCCTGCCGCTGACGCATATTCCTGCGACAACTCGTCCAACATCCCGCGTAGATTCAACGCCTCCGCCGACGGATCATCCCACGTCGCAACGTCACGCAACAACACCGCCGCCTCGCTCATGCGTTGCTCGCGAACCGCCACCGTTGCGAGCAGCGTCCGCGCCCAAACATGCTCAGGCTTCTCCGACAACACCTGACGCAACTGAACCTCTGCCTTGCCCAAATCGCCCGACGCCATCGCGTCCTCTGCCAACTGACACAGCACCTCATTGCGCATCGATCCCCAACGCTGATGTGCCAACTCACGTTCAACACTCACGGGCTTCACGCAACCAACAACCACAAACCCACTTCCCAAGGCCCACGTCAGCAAAAATCCCCTACTCATCGCCCACCTCCACCAGGTCATCGCCCCCATCAACGCCAAGACGCCTGGCCAACTGCGGATCAACCGACTCATGATGACCGCCCGTGCGACCCACGGGCCCGCGAAAGTACGCTCCGGGAACTTCGACAGGCCGGCGCATTTTCGGATCAAACGCGGGCTTCGCATTCAACTGCCTCGCCACCCAGTCGCGCAGTTCATTGTCAGGCTGAACCACGTCCAACTCATGCTCGATCATGTGCCACAGCCGACGAGCATCCGACATCACCGGATCCGCCGACCGTGCCAGCCGCGCATGATAGGACGCCAACCGCATTTTCCCCTGCTCCAGATCGTCGATCGCCGACGCAAGATGCGCCTCCGCCAGCCGCCGCCGACCAAACCACTGAATCCGCTCGCGATTCCCCAGTCGAATCGCGTCAATCTCCTCCAGCATCTGATCCCCAAGCTCCTCCATCAATTCCGGATTCGAAACAACATGAACCGTCAGCAACACCATCACCTCTTCCCGCTGACTCGTGTCCTGCGTTCGGCGAAAAGCCGCCCCAAGAATCGGAATCTCCCCCAGCCCGGGCGCCTGACTCCGCGAAACGTCGTCACGCGTTCGGAACAACCCACCAATCAGGATCGTGTGCCCGTTGCGAACCAAAACGTTGCTCGTCGATTCCGTCGTCGCCTCAAAGGGCAGATCAGACGTCGTCAACCCCCCGGCACTGTCCTCGACATGAATCTCCATCCGAACCTGATCGTCGCCCAGAACAAAAGGCCTGAACCGAAGCTGCGTCCCCGTCTCCAGAAACTCGACCGCCTGAATCGCCGCCGTCTCCGTCACCGTCGTCGTGATAAAACCGTCGCGACGACCCACGATCACCTCGCCACGCTGCTTGTTCAGCGTCAGAATCTTCGGGTTCGCAACGACCACCGTGTCCGTCAGTTCCTCCAACGCCCGGAGAAAAACCGCAACATTGTTCTTGATCAAACCAAACGTGAATCCGCCAACATTCAACGGAATATCAAAATTCGTCCCAACCGCCGTCGTCGTGTTCTGAAGCTGCGCGGCCGGCAACGTTCCCGTCGCCAAATCAAAACCCGCAGGACTCGTTGATCCAACATTCTCAAAATCCACGCCCGCCAAAAACGTAAAATCAATCCCAAGCTGCGTGTCATCACTCAACGCAGCCCGGATGATCGTCGCCTCCACCAATACCTGCGCAGGCTGAACATCAATCTCCTCAATAACACGCAACACCTCCTCCAACCGGTCAGCCGTGTCCTCCACAATGAGAAAATCCTCCCCCGCCAACGAATCACCACCCGTCTCGTCGCTGTCAATCCCCGTCTCCGCATCCGGACTCGCGACCGCACGACCCTGATTGCTCAGAAACGGCGTGATCATCTCCACCACCAACGATGCGCGAACGTACTTCAGAGTCACCACGCGCATCTCTGTCGGCACGCCGGCCACCGACTCCCCGCCAGCCAGCTGCACGACGATGTATTTGCCATGATCCTCGTACTTGCAACCCGCCGTCGGCAGCATTGCGTCCAATAACTCGATCAACGTCATTCCACCCAGAGACACCGTCACACGCGTTTGATGCACGTCGGGCGCGATCACAAAATTGCGCCCCGTCGCCTCCGACAATTCCCGAAGAATATCCACCAACCGCGTATCATTCGCACGGATGTCGATGTCACCGCACTCATGAGGTGTCACCTTCGCAGGCGAATCACCAGCGATCTCCCCATCAGGCGACTGAGCAATCACAAGCGGTGACCACACCAATACCGTGACGACCGATCCCAAAGCATATTTCCAGGTCATAGGCTTGCCCGCAACAATCATCATTTCCACCAGGTTCAAGGGTGCGTCCGAGTACTCCAAGGACTTATCGGCAGTGCATCGCCACCAATCAAACATCGCCACCGATAATCGACACACCCAAACGTCGGCGTCTGTCGTCCATGATTACCGGACCTGTCGTGCGCAAGAAAAAGGGCGATCCCAAAGGATCGCCCCGATAGTTGCCTCAGAATGTTCTACCAGGTGTCGTGCGCACCGTCGTTCGCGTTGAATGCACCCGTCGTTTCGTTGTACGTCCACCCCGTCAAACCATCCAGCGTCGCCTTCAGCGTGGTCAGATTGTTGAACGGATTCTCCGGAACCGAACGCATGTACGCACCATACGGATAGCCCGACGTACCAATCGCCGCGGTCGTGCGATCCGCCTTGCTGGCCAACGTCATCTCATTCACAAACGTGGCAAATTTCGGATAAACGTCGTTGTGCTCCGTCTTGAACAACGAAATCTGCGCTCGCATCGTCCGCAGATTCGCACGCAGCGTCGCGTCCTTCGTTCGCGTCGATGCCGACGAAAATTCCGGAACCACCATCAACGCGATAATCGATAACACGAGTACTACGACCAAAACCTCAACCAACGTGAAACCCGCTCGGTGCGCTGCATTGCTTTTTGTTCGGATCATTTTTAACACACTTTCACTCCGTCCCCAGTCAGGGCATGGCTCAACAGCCACGCTGGCCGTTTGACGCCTCCACGATATCATCGTCAGTTGACCCGCGTGAGTTTGCCATTTGAGCCCAAACGAACGCCCGAGGCGAAAAAACCCATTCCAATAACCGCCGCGGTCGTTCAGACGTCCCGGACGGGTTCAATATGTTTCGGGCGGTTCCCGAGTGATCTTGCGGAATCCACCAACAAATCCACGTCAACCACCAACCCCCACCGCCTAACACCGTTTATGGGACTTAGCCCGTCCAATGTGATACAATACCGGGGCGGAGCGGGGCGCGACGATCGCCGGGTTGCCACAAAGCAGCCGGGAGGAAAGTCCGAACCGGACAGGGCACGGTGGTTGGTAACACCAACCCGGGGTAACCCGAGGGAAAGTGCCACAGAAAACACACCGCCCAGGTTCGCGCAGGCGAACCGGTAAGGTTGAAATGGTGCGGTAAGAGCGCACCGCGTCGATGGTGACATCGATGGCAGGGTAAACCCCACCGCCGGCAAGCCCAAATAAGCGGCGAGAGGCGGTCCGTCTCAATGGACGTGACATGTGTACGTCCGACAGCCGCGGGTAGGGTGCAAAAGCCAACGGGCGACCGTTGGCGTAGATAAATGATCGTCCACGATGTTCGCTGTTGCTCGCAACACGAACGTCGTGAACAGAATTCGGCTTACCACCCCGCTCCGCATTTTTCCTGCCGACAAGCCACGCACACCCTCGCCACAGAACGCACCGCGGTGTCCGCCGGAAACTTTCCGACAGGCCAACCAACCTGACGATATCGCGGAGCTGAACCGATCTTCATCCTTCATGAAACGGTCGCGGTCAATCGTCCGCGAAAATCGGGATCGGGTTGCATTGTTCGTCAATCGCGACAAACACGACTTCCGCTTCAGTAACCTTGACCGGTTCACCGTCGGAGTTGAAACGGTCAGCCACGACCGTGATGCGAATGGTCAGCGACGTCGAACCAACACGCGTGGTTTCACAGTTGAAGCTGACGACGTCACCCACGAAGACAGGCTCGTGAAACGCGACCTCGCGCATGGCAACGGTGACGTACCGATGGTGGGCCTGCCGTCGTGCCTCGACGAAACCAGCCTGGTCGATGTAGGAGAGCAGCACACCGCCGAAAATGGTGTTGGCTGCGTTGGTATCGCGTGGCATCATGACGACGCGGATGGCGGGGCAGTGTGATGGTGGTTTCATGCGACTGCTGTTTTCCATGGCTTGGCTCCGTTCTGTTGACCCTGAATCATAGCGCCGCGTTCGGATTTGTCATCAATTGCGACTTTCGGTTTGCCATCGCGGCACGGGTTTGGAAGAATCCTGACGGTTGGTCGCGCTGGTGTTTTCGTGGTTGAATTCGACGGTTCGGCGGTGTTGCCCGTTGGTTGAGCAGGTTGGTGGATGTGCTAAACTCCGGTTTCGGCTATTATATGTGAATGGGCAGCCTGGTTTTTTTGATATGAGATCACTTCACAGGGTCATTCTCGCAACGTGGATGGTCTGTTGTTTTTTGTTTTCAACAGCAGAAGCGAGGGTCGTCGGTGATATTGTGCGCGTTGGGTTTCCCAGTGTGGGCGGGATTCATCAGGGGCGCGATCTGGTTCGGGACGGTTCGTGGGTACCCATCGTTGTCGATTTGAGCATTGAGGGACAGGCGTCGCTTGAGGGGTGGCTGCGGTTGTCGACGCGTGACAAGGACGGCGACCTTTGCGTGGACCGGCAGCGTGTGCAGTTATTGGCAGAGCAAAGCAGCGCAAGACGGTATACGCTGTACACACTGGCGACGCATCAGGCGAATGTAGCCGTCGAGTTGATCAACGACAACAACAGTCGAATCGAAATCGAGACGCGTGGTGTGGCGTCGTGGCGGGTCACGCCGACCGTGTCGCCCGCGACGTTGCACGACAATGACTATCTGGTTCTTTCTGTTTCATCCGTGACGGCTGGCAAGGTTGTCAGGCTTCAGGAACCGAGCGAGGACGAGGTGTCCAGGCCTGTGTATGTCGCCCATGTCGCACCCAATGAATTGCCGTCGCTGTGGATCGGGCTTGAGGCGGTCGATGCGATTGTGTGGGACGATGCGGACCCGGCGGACCTGACACCCGCGCAGATGAACGCACTGACGGAATGGACGCGGCAGGGAGGGACGCTCGTGGTGTCGACCACCGAGCGTGCAATCGAGTTGTTCAAGAGTCCGCTGGCTGAGATGTTGCCGGTGCGGTTGCTTGATGTGACATCGGCAACATCGCTGCCTCGAACACAACAGTTGATGTCGTTGCAAAATGACTATTCGTTCGCCGCGCCGGTGCCGGTGGTGAATTGCAGACTGAAAGATGACGCGATCGCAGTGGCTGAGGATCAGGTGGCAGATGAGATCGTCCCGATTGTCAGTCGTCGGTTGTTCGGCAAGGGGCGGGTGGTGTTTGTGGCTGCCCAAATGCGGCAACTGTTTCGGGATGAGGACGCGAACGTCCGCCGGTTCTTCATTCGCACGTTGGAGCTTCGATCAAGAAAGTCTGATTCCAGTCTTCAGTCGAAGGTGTTGTTTTCGGAGATCGACAAGTGGGCTGGATTCAGTCAGGTGGGGGCGTTGTACCTGGCGATCGCTCTTGTTTTCGTGGCGGGTTATGTGTTGGTGGCGACGTTTGGTTCGTGGGCGTTTCTCAAACAACGGCAATGGACAAGACATAGTTGGACGGCTTTTGGGGTTTTGGGATTGGCGTGTTGCTTTTTGAGCGTGGTCGGTGTGCAGTCGGTGCGAGGAGTCGGTCGGAAGCTGTTGCAGTTGTCGGTTGTTGATGGCGAGATTGGTTCGTCCGCGGTTCAGGCGACGAGCTATTTTGGATTGAAAACAAGCGTTTTCGGGTCGTTGGACGTTTGGCTGCCGCAGGATTATCCGCGTGAGGATGATCCGACGCAGTTGAAATGCATGCTCAAGCCGTTGCCGGCGATCGTAACGTTGAGCAACTCACCAAGGAGTTTCATCGACCCGGCCCGGTATCAGCTTCGACCCGCACGGGCGGAGATACTCGGCGTGCCCATCCGCGGAACGGTCAAGCAATTCGAGGGGCGATGGTCGGGCCATCTGTCGGGTCGTATGTTGGCTGACGTTCGGATTGTAAGCGGTGAGAGCGGTTCCCATGCGGACCTGCGCGTGTCGGCTGGCAGTCAGTTGACGAACCAGCTTGGTGTGGACATTGACCATGGTTATCTTGTGTACAGTGCCTCGGATGTTTTCCAGAGCGGCAGATGGGAGGACACCGGGCACCTTCGTCCGGAGGAAATATACGTCATTCCGATCGGGCCAATCGGCGACGGGCAATCGGTAATGCCGGGGCAGATCGCCTATCTCGATACAAGTGGCGTGGACATGCCCTTCAAGGAGTGGCGAAAAAAGTGGAACCTGAAGACCGTGCTTGAGCGATTGGCCAAGCAATGGGGTCTCACCGGAGGTGCGTTGACTGGCTTGCCGCAAGGATGGCAACCGGTTTCCAAACTGGAGATGTCGCTGTTCGTGGCTGGCTTTGTGGAGGAGTACCATCCGGAACTGCGTCACAATGCGTTCGGGCAGCTCACGGAGTCGCTGTTTTCGCTGGCGCATTGTCGGCAGATGGAGCTTGGCGGGCTTGTGGATCAGGACCATGCACTTTTGATCGCCGTCACGAACGCACCCGGACCGTCACCGTTGTGTGTCAGATCGGGCGATGAATATGAGCGACTGGAGCCAACCGAGGCATACACAATGTATCGCTTGCGAATTCCCCTCAATCGCGGAAAGAAATAAGGGTATCAACCAACGTGATTATTCAGACGATCAACCTGACCAAGCGATACGGCAAACTGACCGCGCTGAACAATCTCAACCTGCAGATTCAGGACGGGGAGTGTTTTGGATACATAGGCCCGAACGGTGCGGGAAAAACGACGACGATCAAGATTCTGGGCACGTTGCTCCAGCCAACATGGGGTGAAGCCCGCGTGTGCAACCATGTCGTCGGTTACGAGTCGCGGAGAATTCGCCCGCTGATTGGCTATGTCCCCGATTTTTTCGGTGCGTATGAGGACATGGTCGTTCAGGAGTACCTGGAGTTTTTCGCGAGTGCGTACAACATCACCGGCGACGCTCGAACGCAGGTCGTCGGTGATGTTCTGGACCTTACCGACCTGACCCACAAACGCGACGCCATGGTCGATTCACTGTCGCGTGGCATGAAGCAGCGTCTCAGCGTCGCACGCGTGTTGTTGCATGATCCGAAGGTGCTGCTGCTTGACGAGCCTGCCAGCGGTCTGGACCCGCGGGCGAGGATCGAAATGCGCGAGTTGCTCAAGGAGCTTCGCAACATGGGCAAGACGATCATCATCAGTTCGCACATTTTGCACGAATTGGCTGAGCTGTGCACGACCATTGGGATTATCGAACATGGTGAGTTGCTGTATCACGGTCAGATCGATGACATCGTCCGCCGGGCGAAGCTGGCGACGCGTTTGCACATTCGCGTTGTGGAACAGAAAGACCTAGCTGCCCTGCTTCTGCAGCGAACCAGCGGCGTGACGAAGGTCGAGGAGAACAACGGTGCCATCGTGCTCGAACTCGACGACCAGACGCACGATTTCTCGCACATCGCAGCCACGCTCGTTAAGAATAATTTCAAGATTCGCGAAATCAAGGAGGAAGAGGTCAATCTCGAGACGGCGTTCATGCGGTTGACCAAGGGACTGGTGCAATGATCGCGAGGGAAACGTTGTCGTGAACGATGCCTTCAGTCGATTGGGAAAAGCCTTCTGGCGATTGATACCCGCCAATCCGATCCTCGTCCGCGTGGTTCAGGGTGGATCGCGTCGTTCGCGACATCTCTGGATCCGTTTCGCCTATCTGGGCATTCTGATGGTCGTGGTTCTGTTTGCCATGACGCAAATCAGCGGGTCAGCCACACTGGTCGATCTTGCCAAGAGCGCGTCGCAGATGTTCATGGGGGCGTCGATCGCGCAGTTGGCGCTGATGTGTTTCCTGGCACCGATGTTCACCGCCGGCGCCATCACCCAGGAACGTGACGCGCAGACCTACAATATCCTTCTGACCACACCCTTGTCCAACGCGCAGATCGTTCTGGGCACGCTGACGAGTCGGCTCTATTTCGTTCTCGTTCTACTGCTGGCTGGTTTGCCCATTTTCCTGATCATGATGATTTACGGTGGCGTTCGCGTGACACAAATCGTCCAGAGCGCTGCCATCGCGGGTTCAACAGCCATCATCACCGGCTCGCTGGCCATCTGCATCAGCATGATCCGCGTCGGAACACGCAAAACGATTTTCTCGTTCTACATGATGATCGCGTTTTATCTGTTTGCGGTCTACGCACTGGGACAATGGAGCAACACCTGGATTTCCGAGGCACCGCGCGGTGTAAACGGTAATCAACTCAGTTGGCTGGCGAGTTTCCATCCGTTCCTGTCGCTGGACGTCGCGCTCAACCGCATGCCCGCTCCGGACCCTGCCGCGCTCGTCGGTCGAAACGCCCTGCAGCGATATTTCCTGGCCACTCCTCAAAATGCCTACGTTCTGATGACCCTTTCGATCTCGATCGTCCTGGTCATCATCTCGATGTTTTTCGTCCGACGGGCCAAGGACAGTGAAACGTCGCTGTTGAGTCGCATCTTCTCGCGTGGCGCGCGCAGGGAAGGCGACGAAATCCGACGCAAGCCGCGAAATGTCTGGAAAAACCCCGTCGCGTGGCGCGAAGCTACCTCGCGCGCATCAGCAGCCACGAAAGGATTTCTGCAAATCGTCCTTCTCGGGGGCGGTGTGCTTGGCGCGATCGCTCTACTCGTCAACCACATCAGCACCGGAGACGTCGCAGCCACCCGAAACTATCTGTCGGCTGTTCTGACCGTCGAACTCGGCATGATCCTCCTCGTAGCCACCAACACCGCCGCCAGCGCCCTGACCAAGGAACGCGAATCGTTGTCCATGGACATTCTGCTCACCACACCGCTGACCAGTAAATACATCGTCTGGGGCAAGCTCCGCGGTCTGGTGACGTTCACCGTTCCGCTCCTCGCGATTCCGGTGATCACCACGATGCTGTTCTCGGTCCATGGCTTGTTCGTTGATCCGGACAAACGCGTCGTCCAGATAGAAACCGCTTTTCTGATCGGTACCATGATGTTCGGATACGCCGCCGGTGCCTGCATCTGGGGCCTGAATCGATCCCTGCATGGTCGCAAGACCGTCCAGGCCGTCATGGTCGCCGTTGGCGTTATGGTGGTCGTCGGTTTGATCATGCACTTCATCGCAGACGCCATCGTCGTAAAATCCCGACAGGCGTCCGGATTCGTCGCGCCCTTTACCCCCTTCACCTGTATCTCGACCATGATCGATCCGGTACGCGCCTTCGACTCCAAATCCGATTTTCAACCCCATGTCAACGAACTCCGCGTCTGGTTTATGATCGGAACCGCCGCCGCGTTTACAGCCTGGATCGGCGTCGTTCTAGCCGCTTACAAAGGCATGGTCCGCAACTTTGACATGACCCTGCGCAAGCAAACCGCCCAGGTCGGATAGCAAATCAGCCCATCCAGGCCCGCTGGTCTGATACCGCATAACGAGCGCGTTGCTGATATGGATTCGTATTCCGCAGGGTGAAGGCGGTGTCCTCCACTCCGCCACCAAACGACAAACAACGAAGCCTCATGTTCCCAGGTACACGTCATACCGCACGACGCTGCCCCGATACGTCGTGTCCGGAGACCGTCCGAGGGGAGCCGCATGGCGCATCCGTTTCACCACGACACGCCGCACCCCCACAGATCGCGCCAACTCGAGCAATTCCTCGCTCGAATCATCCTCGCCCAATAACTCCCGAAGCAAGGTCATTTCCTTCCGCACCGCCGACGCCTTTCCCGATTCCAACGCAAACATGGGGTCAAGGTAAACCACGTCCGGAAGTTGTCCATCCCGCAGTTTCCGCAAGCCTCGAAGATAATCACACGCATCAGCCACGACGAGCCCAAGACGATCCCTGACAACCTCCGCCAACTGAGGCACCACCATCGCCCGACGCATCCCGTCCTCCAGAAGAGACGCAACCACCGGATGTCGCTCGATCGCGGTGACACGACAACCCCACGTCGCCAATCTGAACGCATCCCCACCAAGACCAGCCGTCGCGTCCACAACCGCCACACCCTCCCCCCGCAAACCCACCGCCCTCGCCAACGGTTCGCTCCGCGGCGGCGCAACAATGCGCTTACCCAACAGCGGTTTCACGAAATCCACAAAAATGGTTTTTTTCGGGGAACACCCGTCGCCAAGCTCGAGGCGACCATCACGAACGACCAACACAAAAGGGGTATCCGTCAGATCAGAATCGGACGCGGATCGCGTCAGCCCGAGCAGCTCTTCAACCCGCGACGCAATCCGACAACCGTCGTCTGTCGTATCGTCAACGACCAGGGATATGCGTGATTTGCAGGCGTTTTGTGATGGTCGACGATCGGACACAGCACGCCGATCATAACCGAACCATCAGAACGAACACGCCCCCCGACTAGACCACGTCCACCACGGAATTGATCTCGCCATACTCGTTCGACTCAACCTCGGGATTGTTCAGATCGCGCGACCAGCGACCATCCACGACCAAACGGTAACGGTATCTGCCCGGACCCAGCGGAACAACAACCTCGAATTCATCATTCCGGCCTCGCTGATCCATCGGGGTAGCCTGTGGCATCCAATCGTTGAAATCGCCCGCCAACTGAACCGAGCGTGCACCAGGACAATTGCTCCTGAAAACAACGCCCTCCGGCATCTGACGAACACCGTAAACCTGCTCAAGTTTCTCATCGATTCGCTCGTGACTGACCGACGCAACACGCTCAAGCGGTCGCGGCTCAATCGGACGACGAACCGGAACAGGCTGCGCAGGACGCGCGGTGTGGGCAGGAGCAGCCGCTGCCACCAGACGCTCAGGCCTGATCAACGGCGCACTGGTTGCGAGAAGCCGATCGGAATCGCGACCGATCTGGTCCGCGTACCGTTCGAGCGCGACGTGCCGCGTGACCACGTCTCCCATACCAACCACCTCAGTCGCCAACGCGCGAAAATCGCGGGCACCGGCGCTGGTCGGATCGAATTCCGTAATAGGCTGACCCGACCCGACACCCTCCCGAAGCTTTGTGTTGAAATTGATCGCTGTCTGAAAAACCGTGTCACCAAAACGCCTGCGAAGCTCCGCCAATATCTCCCGCGCCTGCTTCGTTCGCACGTCGTACTGGTTCGGCAATATCCGAATGCGGTATTCCCGGCCCGTCTCCTGCGAAACATCACGCACCATCTCCATCTGCCTGGAAAGACCACACAGCGAAAGATACGCAGGCTCCACCGGAATAATAACCTCCGATGCAGCATGAACCGCGCTTTGCATCAACAATCCAGGCTGCGGCGGACAGTCAATAACGCAGTAGTCATATTTGTGGGCAACGAGACTCAATGCCGACCCAAGAAAAGTTTCAGCATCACTGCAATCAGCGTGTTCCTTCGGCAGATCCGCCAACTTCGCCCGCGACGGCACCAACTCCAGATTCGCCGCAATTTGCCAGGTCAGTCGATCAAGCCCGATCGGCGAGTCGGTTCGTTGACTCATGAGACATTCAAAAACACCGTTGACAATCTTTTCATGCGAAACCGACAATCCAACAGCGCAATGCCCCTGCGGGTCCATGTCAATGATAAGGACGCGTTGACCTTCCCTGGCGAGCGAAGCCGCCAGATTGATGGTAATGGTCGTTTTCCCGACGCCGCCCTTTTGATTCACAACTGCAATCGTTCTCATGCCTGGTTCACCTGCCATTTGCTTTGTCCAGCTGCTCTTGAATCCATCTCGGCGGGCATACTACCCACATTACCGGACCATCTTCCACATTCCACCCAGATTATCGGTCCCGCAATACTGAGAACTTGAACAGATCGGAAAACTGTTGGCTGTACTGATGTGCGTGCCCTCACCGGCAGGGTTGGCATCGAGATGCAAATCGACTGCTCGACCAGTCTGCCTCGGTTCGGAATGGCGATTGCGCGGGGGACTGTTGGCGAACGATGACAAAGCCGATACGATGCAGCCGCGCGGGGGAAATCCCGCACACGGGGCGTAGCTCAGCCTGGCTAGAGCACCTGCTTTGGGAGCAGGAAGTCGCTGGTTCGAATCCAGTCGCCCCGAATCATAACAACTTGCGACACATCGGGTTACGGCAGGACTTCCCCTGGCGATCGCCTTTTGAACAGAAGACTGCCGGCGGTCACCAGAAGAAGCGTCAGAACAACCGCGCCCCACTGCGATACCGTCGGCACCGGGACGACGCATCCGTAGGTGGCGATGCCCAGTCGGATTTCGCCGGAAACGGGAGGCGGACGACCGAAAACACCAAGACCCCCAATTCCAATCGCACTGGTGATATCCGAGGGTCCCGGATTCAACGCCGTAAACGCAACCTCACCGATTTTCACCCACGTCGGCTCAATTCCCTGGGGCGAGAAATTCACCCCACCGAAGTTCGTCACCGCACCCGCGATATTGTCAATCGAACCTTCCCCCAACGCGGTGAAAAGCGAGCCGTTCGTCAATGAGACTGCCTGAAGATCGGCTGGGTCGAATGACAGATCGACGAACAAACCCGTAATCCCCGTGTTCACGTCACCAATGTCACTCGCCCACAGTTCAACCACGAAATCGGACGGCAACGGATCAGCGTCGCAAATCTGTCCTGCAAGCAAATCGGGATCCGTCGTCGTTTCAACACCGCTCGATGCGACAAGCTGCACGAGTCGCAGTTCGACATCGGTCGGATCGACACCGGCTGCAAACGCGAGGGCGTTGGAAAGAACGGACGCTCCATCGGTGTTCACATCCCAGAAAAGACTGCTCACGTCGCTGGAGGGTGGATACAAACCCAGATCGACACGCACGCCGGCAAGGTCGTCACGAAACGCAATCAACGGCGACCCATCGTTCCACGACGCCACCAGCGTCCCGCCATTCAATTGCGTCGTGGACGGGCGAAAGCCTGCTACACCCCCATCGAGCAGACCAACCCCAGCCGCCAACGGATGCAACGGCAGTTGAACCGTACCCAGGGCAGCCTGACCGGCTTCGTTGCCCATCTGATCGTCAATGACGTCGTAGCCTCCCGTGAACCATCGCCCACCCAGGAAACGCCCCTGGACATCGCTGGTCGTAGCAAAGACGGCAAGCACAACACCACCCCCCGCATCCACATAATCAGCCAATCGATCGCCAAGCGTCACCGAATCGACAAAATCGAAGTTGCTCCAGACAAGCAGCGCATCGAACGTTGCCAGCGTTAGCGCATCGGGTGTTTCCAGGCCGGCGTGGATGATGGAAACACTGTCGAACTGCCCGGAAGCGAGCAACTTGTCCCGCGTATCGGTGAACAGAGCGTCGTTGATATCACCCGCCGCAGACGCGACGATCGCGATATCCGTGGTAACACCCCCCGCCGCTGTCGGGCCTTTCGGCACGATAAGACGGCTCACACCATCAACACTCGGGCGAAAGAGCGATCCGTCCTCACCCACCACATCCCGGTCAGCCGCCCGGGTTCGCACCCCGGACAGCCCGAGACAGACCAATACCATCAACCCGACAAACCCAAGCCCGTTGCCAAAACGTTCAGACACATACCGTCGCATCAAACTTCCCCACTCCAGTGAATCCCTCAACCAAACGTCAATACCAACCAAACCACAAACGCGCGCAGGCCGTCAACCCACACCGAAAATGTTAAGCTCATCGAGCACCGGAGGAGGCTGCTCATCTGTCGTTTTGAACACGACATTCTCGATCGTTGTCTGATCGACAATCATCCGCTTGCGAAGCAGTTCGGCAAGAACCGCGCGGTAGTCGATGGTCGTGCGAATGGCATCGTGATCAATCGTCAGGGCCGGATTCAGCCCGGGCCAACCATCAGCGCTACCAACCTCAGCCGTTTGCTTGCAATAGACCCCGCCGTTGATGTTGCCACCCATCGCCATCATCAATCCACCGTTCCCGTGGTCGCAACCGGCGTCCGCATTTTCGTTGATCTGCCGTCCGAATTCACCCTGACAGACCAGCGTGATACGGTGCCAATGATCCTGCAGGTCGATGCGAAAGGCAGCCAGGTTCTGACTCATGTCCTTCAGACGGTCGTAATAATTTCCACCTCGGAACGGGCCTATGTTGGCGTGGTTGTCCCAACCCGTGCGATCGGTATAGATCACCTCGACGGGAACACCACCACGAACCAAAGCAGCTGCGTTCATCATGCGCCGGCCAAACTCGCTGTTGGTGTAACGAGCATCCACATGCGGACTGACCTTGACCTTCGACAACAAATCGATGACATCAAAACCGTTGAGCACCCCACCCTTGAGCGGCTCTTCCGTTTGCACCGCATAGCGGGCGGACAGGATCTTGGACCGCGTGGCTGCCGATGCGGGATTCCCAGGCAGCACCACCTCGTCAAGCGCCTGAAATGCCAATGTCTGGTCGGCAAACGCAAGAGACTTGGGAATCAGACGGTTGGCGGAAAAAGCCGCCCCTCGAAGCGGGCCTCCCAATGAAGGTGCCACCTGCAAATACCGCGAAAGCCAACCGGTCAGCTCAGGCTCGGGCTGATTAGGCGTGCCGAATTCGATCAACGCTTCCGCCTCAAAATGCGATCGGTTGGTATCCGGCGAACCGGCTGCGGGAATGAACGCAACCTCGCCTGCCTGATACAACTCAAACAGCGTGTTGCGGTCTTCCACACCCAGGTATTCACGGTCCGCGTAGGCTTTGTTAATACCGAACACATCATTGCCCGACGCCCCAAGATGCAGACAACGCATCGCGTTGACATCCGGGTCCTTCGGGTCCGGTGGCTGCAAACCGATCGTGGGCCTTAGTCCACCCGGAAACACTTCCACACCCGATTTGTACGGTGCCTGGTAAAGCCACGGGTCCTCGTATGGCGGCGTGTTGCCCAACAGGTCAGGCCCACCCCGGAGGAAACAGAACACCAACACATCAGGCTGCTGCCCGCCACGCTTGTTTCCATTGGCAAGTGATATCCGAGGCAACCACGCCGGCGCAAACATCGCGCCCGCAGCAGCCACCCCCGATTGTTTGATAAACGACCGTCGGCTTAGCTTGCGATACTCCTGACAAGCATTGCAATCGTCGTGAAACTGCCCACCAGTCTTTCGTTCCTCCGACGGAATCTCGCGTCCCATCATCTAACCTCCGTCCTGACTAACCCCTCGAAGCCACATCCGGCCCATCCCTAAATAAACTGATAACTCGGCAAACTCATCGCCAGGCCCAACGCCTCTTTCAAACCAGCCTCGGTAACCGTACCAAACCCGATAAAATCCTGAACCGACTGCACTTCCTGCGGACTCATCCTGCCACCTGTCAACAGGTCGCTTAATCCCTGAGCCTGCGTACCCGGTGCCGTCGCACCAACCGACGCAAGCAACTGCGTAACACTAAACGGTGACACATCGTTGATCAGTCCCCGCGACACCGCATCGACATACCCCCAGCGCGAAATCATCCCCCCCTCGGACCACGCCTTGGAATCAAGCGGTCCGTTGGGCGGACCCCAGAAGTTCGGGTGCATGCCCATGAGGTTCATCAGAAAGCGAAGCGACGGCATGAACGCGGGGTGCGTCACGATCACATTGGCGTCGATCGCACGCAGGGCAGCCGTCGTCAGATCATAAGGCCTGCGGAATTTCGGAACCGCGTGCGTGGAAAGAACATCACGCTGCAAAATAACCGACAGCATCGACCTGATGTCACCGATCGGATTACTGTTCAAGTACGTCCATTTGACCAATTGTACAATGTCCTCGGGGGGATCGTAATCAATGCTGAGACCACCCAGAAAGAACCTGCAAAGCTTGCGTGCAAAGAAGTCGGCGGCGTTTTCATGTTCGACGAGAATGGTGATGGCCTGCTCACCCTCCATCTCACCCGCCGCCCCCGACTGACCCGTGATCGGAATCCCCAGAAGCGTCTTGTTCCCCGTATCATGAACGTTGGACCGGAATCGGAAATCACCGTACTCCAGCGTCCCTCCGTTGCATCCGCCACCACTGAGACAAACCGACCAGCCCGTCAGTATCCGCGCCAACTCCTCAATGTCCGTCTGCGTGTAACCATTGTCCAGGCCAAGCGTGTGAAGCTCCATCAACTCACGAGCGTAATTCTCATTCGGGGCCGTCGAAACGTTCGTGTTGTTATTCAGGTACAACATCATGGCCCCACCGTGCGCCGAAGCACGAATCAGGTCCGGCACACTCGTCATCGCATTCGCGAGAACCACATCACGCAGGAAAGGCCAGAGAAGGAATCGCTGTGCCCCGGAAGAGTTAATATCAATATTCAAATGATGATTCCAGAACTGGAACATCCGATGATACAACTGCGCCTTCGCATACACCGCGCTAACCATCTGAATGGTCGTCGCCTGAAACAGCGCAATTCCCGACATGTTCATCGGAGAATAGGTCTGCAATATCTCAAGGGAGGTCATATTCTGCGTGTCATACGGCACCAACCGGGCCTGCAAATCCGGGTCATTCGCACCAATCAGACTTTCGTAATCGAGCTGCTCAGCCAGATAACCGTCGTACCCGAGCGACGCGGCGTGCGCATACTCAGCCACACTGAACCCGCCCGTGATTCGGTCAATCAAAAGCACCAGATCGGGGTCGAACCCCCCACCGCCCGCCCGGGCACGCTGCGAACCAATCGAAAACGCCCCCCACGCAGCCGCGGCAGCCGCAACCGACCGGGATCCGTTCGATAATTTAGACGTCACTGACCTGCCCACATCCCGGTCATCCGTCCTCGGTTCATGCCCCTGCCCAATCATGTCCACTTCTCCAAATCTGCAAGCCACACAACACAAAACCAGAACACACACCCACGCAATCGATCGATCGACCAACCTCCGGCGCAGACCTTCACATCATCGCACCATCAACGGTCGGCCTTCACCGGCTCTATCACACGAACCCCACCCGTCGGAACCCAACCCGCCCCACGCCGGGAAACATCCATCGCCTCGACAGAAATCAACTCCGCAACATCAGGCGCGACAATTTCCT
Organism: Phycisphaerae bacterium; assembly: GCA_029260165.1. Taxonomy (GTDB): domain Bacteria; phylum Planctomycetota; class Phycisphaerae; order UBA1845; family UBA1845; genus OFTM371. Next base: position 78,812 of record JAJDDT010000089.1, read on the forward strand.
CGCGAACAACGATGCGCGCGAACACCTGCCATTTGCCGACACCCTTCACCGATTCCATCGTCGCACCACCCACACGCCATACCCGTCCCTCGCGTCGCGCCGCCACCACGAATTTGCTGAATTCAGATGCAACAACAACACGCTCCGCCACAACTGCATCCGAAAGTCGCACATCCACATAGACGCCAGCCACTCCCTCGCTGTCCGGGTCATCATCCCGAACCAGCAGTTCAATGACCGCCGAACCATCGCCCTGACGCTCCACCGAACCAACCTGCCAGGTCACCGAAACCCCGCCCGGCAAAACCTGCGCAGCCGCCGTCGTTCCACACCGCCGACAAGGCGGATAGTCGCCCTCGGAAAGCGAATCACACGACTGACCAAAGACACCCGCAAACCATCCGAAATCGCCCGCATCCACGAACCCCGAACAATCGAAATCGCAGTTCGGATCAAAACCGGGATCGCCGACCCCGGTCAACCAGCACGCGGCAAAAATACCAAAATCGCCCGCATTGATCGGATCTGTCCCGTCGAGGTTGTAAACACACGCACTACCAATCGCGATCGACGACGATCCAAAATCAATGTCAGCCGGGTCAATCAGCCCGCGACCGACAGCCGAAACCCCCTGCGATGCCGACGACAACAACAACGGCGTACCCGTATCACACGCCGACGTCGTAAACTCGACGATCGCAATCCGCGCCCACCCAGGCTCCAGACCCGCCCCACTCGCACCACTGTCCGTGCCGCCAAGTCCCGAAACCACACCAGCCACATTGTCCACAAGCCCACCGACACTACCAAAAAACGGCGACCGGTGTTGTACCCCGACAACCTGAACCACCGCAGGGTCAAACGACAAGTCCGCATACACCGCTTCCAGACCGGTATTCAAAACACCCCGATCCGTTCCCCACAACTCAGCCACGAACGCCCCGCCCTGCCCGATGGACGAATCGGACTTCGGCAGCGTCGTCACCGTATCAGAGGCACTCGCAGACGCACGAACCACGAGCGACAACAAAACATCCGCCCCCTCGCACTCATCGGGCACACCGTTCCCGTTCACATCAGGACTGACCCCGCCCGCAATATCGCAGGCATCCGCCAGATCATTCCCGTTGCAATCCTCACATTGATCCGGCACACCATTGGCATCGCAATCGCCCGACGCAGGCTGAAACGCCAGATCAAGACCCAACTGCAACGCACCGCCAGGATTGTCATAAACCTCAAGCAGCGTCCCGGTCACACCGTCATAGTACGCCACCGCATTCGACCCGGAATAGCCAAGATAAAACCCACCGTCAGGACCGAAACCAATCGGCACGAACGAAAAGGTGCCCGTCGCACCCGCAATCGCCGGCACAAAATCCCCAACATAAACACCCGTCGTTCCATCGAACTCCTGAACACTGTCCGCCACCGCGTCAGCCACAAACAGATTACCATTCGGACCAAACGTCAACCCATGCGGCGACATCAGATTCCCACCACTCACGAATGAACCGATGAGCACCCCGGTCACGCCGTCAAACGCCACAACATCCGGTGGAACCGTCGTCGAGATATACAGATTACCATCCGGTCCAAACGTCATGTTCAAACCCGACGGATTTCCAAGGGGCGGAGGCGGCAATGTTGCAAAAATCCCCAGCGACGCCCCGGTCGAAATATCAAATTCCTCCACGACCCCCAGCGCAAAACTCAACGCCAACACATTCCCCGTGTGCGGACTGACCTCCAGGTCGATCGAGACCGCAGAAGGATCAATCGAAAAATCACCCACATGGGACCCCGTCGCACCATCAAATCGGCGAATCGTCGCGGAGGTAACGTCGCCAACCAGCAAATCCCCGTTCGGCAAAAACGCCAAACCCGCCGGTTGCGACAAACCACCCTCGTTGGCTGTCACAAACTCGCCGAGAAACGAACTCGAAGCAAGGTTGTACCGCACAACGCTGTTACGACCCAGGCTCGACACCACCAGACCAGCCGTCCCCGCCAGATCACACCCGTCCGGAACACCGTTCCCATCGCAATCAACATCCAGCCCACCCGCCAGATCGCACTCATCGAGAACACCATTTCCGTTGCAATCGAAAAACAGTTCGCACTCATCCAGCAAACCATTGAAATTACAATCGTCCGCCGCACCGAGCTGCAATTCGCAAATATCCGCAATCCCATTCCCGTTGCAATCCTCGCAATCGTCCGGCAACCCGTTACCGTTGCAATCCCCGCTCGTCCCACCGGAGATGTCACACTCGTCCGGAACACCATTCCCATTGCAATCGCCGCTGACCGCAAACAGCTCGAACCGCAGTTCGACAGACTGCACAACACCCGTATCCAGTTCCGACCCGTCGTGAACACGCAGCAACCATGTACCACACTCCCCCTCACCGGAAAACGCGCCCAACGCAGCAGACAACCCCGTCGCTCCCGCATCCGGACGAAATTCGCCGACGATCGCAAAAGGACCCGGAGGTGGCGATTCGATGCTCGCGACACCACCGTCATCAAACGTCACGTCCAGCCCCTGATTGCTCGCCCCGCAACACTCATCGCTTCCACAGAAAGGCTGAATCTCATCCAGCCCCGCCCGACTCACCAGCGCGATCACCGTCCCGGATGGGCTTTCAAGCTCCACAACAAGATCGCCAACCCATGTGTGATCGACGTTCAGACCAACGACAAGGTGCTCGACACTTCCACAATCAACACCAAAATCAACCGGAATCGCAACCTCCACAAACGCATCACCCGATCCGGCACAATCAGGAATCGCACCGCCGACACCAGGTTGAACACCGACCGTCTTGCCAACATCAAACGGCTCGATATCCAGCTCATCAGGAACATTGTTCCCGTTACAGTCCACCTCGCACTCATCCGGAACACCATTGCCGTTCAAATCCGGACTCGTACCACCACTGATGTCACAGGCATCGACCACACCGTTCCCGTTGCAGTCCGCCTCACAGGAATCCGGCACGAGGTTCCCATCACAATCCACGACGTTGCCAGCCAGAATCTCGCAAATGTCGGATCGGCCATTCACATTACAGTCCGGGTCGCAAACGTTGGGCACACCGTCCGCATTGCAATCCTGCAATCCCTCACATTCATCCGGAATCAGGTTCCCATTGCAATCCGGTAACCCCTCGCACTCATCCGGAATCCCGTTCACATTGCAGTCATTGCTGAACAGGCTCGACAGGTCGCAACCATCCGGCACACCGTTGCCGTTGCAGTCCGCATCCATACCCGACGCGAGGACGCACTCATCCGCAACCCCGTCACCATCACAGTCAGCCAACCCCTCACACTCATCCGGCACACCGTTACCACCACCTCCCAAATCAGAAAGCCACGCCTCAAGGTTGGCCAGCTCATCCGGCGTAAACTCAAACGTCCCCCCAAGGTGGAACACGCAACCACTCGTCTTCCACTCATAGAAAAACCGACTATGCCCGCGATGATTCGGAGCCGTCTTGCCAAATCCCCCAAATCCATGACAAACCTGACAGTTCCCGTTGTGCAACAACTGACCGAAAAACGCGCTCCCGACCCCAGCCCCACCACCGGCACAGTCAATCGAAATCTCGTTTACCAGATCACAGACATCAGAAAAACCGTTGGGCTGACAATCAGGATCACACTCGTTCAAAAACCCGTCAAAATTGCAGTCAAGCCCGAAATTGGCTGAACAATCCGGGTCAAGCTCGCACTCGTCCAACACCCCGTTACCATTGCAGTCCCCACCGATTTCGCACTCGTCCGGAATCTGGTTCCCGTTGCAATCGCTGCCCGTCTCGCACTCGTCGGGAATCATGTTCCCATTGCAGTCCGGACTCGTCCCTGCCGACAAATCGCAGTCATCCGGAACACCATTCACATTACAATCGAGGCTGAACCCGCTGGTAATATCGCAGTCGTCAGGCACGAGATTTCCGTTGCAGTCCTCTTCGCAATCGTCAGGCGTCAGATTGCCGTTGCAGTCCAACCCCGGCGCGCACAAATCAATCAAACCATCCTGATTGCAATCCGTCGCCCCCGACACCGCACAACTCTCACCACCAAACCAGGTACCCCCCTCGCATGTACAGGTCGTCGCGCCCAACCCCGGCATGCACGCATCCCCAACACAACACGCCCCAATCGCCCCAAAACACCCAAGCGGCCCACCCGCACACGACGTATTCTCGCCACCCCACACCCCGCAAATCGCGTTGCATCCCACTTCGGTCACGTCAGAACAGGATCCCGCACGACAACACCGCCCAACAGGGTCAGGACAGGTGAATATCGCACAGTCCGTTCCCGCAAACCACGCCCCCCCACCACATTCACACGCGTCCTCACCAACCGAACCATCACATAACGACGAGGTACAACAAACCCCTGCCCCACCCGCCGGACACGCACCGGGCGCACAGCCCGTACCCGCCCCAAGCCACGCACCACATTGATTAACCACACACTCCTGCTGCGTCACATCCACCACGCAAACCCCATCCACGCAGCAGGCACCCAACGCCCCCCCGGGACAAATCGTCGTTCCACACCCCGCTGCCGACGTCAGAAACGTTCCCCCGGCGCACGAACACTCATTGGGACCCCTGATCGTCAGGCTGCACACACCGTTGACACAACAAACCCCGCCAAGAACACTCAGACAGACCTGCCCCTGACACGTCGAACCCGCCCCACGCCACTGACCGCAAAGCTGCTCCTGACACCGCCTCATCGTGACGCCCGCCATGCAGGCACCATCCACACAACACGCCCCCGTTATCGGACCAACAATCACCCCGTCGACTGCGTCCAGAACCCGAATGTTCCGCGCATCAATCAAGGGCGAAATGTGCTGAGCCTGCCCCACACAAACGGCCGAAAACGTCGAAAAAACGAACCAAACTGAAATACCCCGGGAAAAACCACTCATCGCTGCCTCCTTAAGCGATCCATAATATCGGACGCCCCCACTCTGGTACAGCTTTAACTTCGATTGTAAGGGTGAAATCTGTTCCACCCCATCGACCCGACTACTGCAAACTACACAATCGTTATAACCACTTCAAGACAAAACCGGGATTTTTCCCGCCTCCCAAACGTCCTCGCGGATTTGATCTGCCATTTTCAACCGGTATTGGTCGGCGCGGGGGAGCGGATCGACATAACTTGTGAGTCAGGAGCGGATTACGGTACGCGTTGATTTGGGAGACCAAAGTGAGGCAAGGACGGTGAAAAGCTGAACTGCCAACGTCAGTCCGAAAAGTGGAGCCGCGACGAGCATCAACACAAGGAATGATTCATCGATGCGTGCCAACCACCAACCCGCGAAATCAAGGGCGATCATCACCATGGGAAGCGGACCGATGATCGATTTCCATCGCGTCGGCAGACTGCCCAGGGCGAAGAAACCAGCCAACACAAGCGTGAACACGGGAATGCTGAGCATGTGGATGTGGGTGACGAGCAGCAGGTGCGACAGAGTTTGCGGGCCAATCTGTTTGACGCCCGGATTGGCTGACGCGTCCGCGGTGGTTTCGATGGCGGTCCCCGGTTCGGCGTACTTGTAAACCATTTTGTAATCGACGGTGAAGATGTCGGGGCCATAGGGGGTGTCGGCTTTTTCCCCGTCTTCGGTGTTGTGACATCGCAGACATCGACCGGCGATCACGTCCTCGGGTGTCGGGTCGCCCTCTTCGACGAGCGAGGCCTGTTGGAAGGATTCCATTTCAGCCCCGAGTTCAAGCCAACCAATCAACGTGCGCACGTCGGAAATGTCACCGGCGGTCAGGTGCTTGCGCATGTCGCCACCGGGGATCACCTGCTCGAGCATCCGCGACATGGGCGGGGCTGGCTCGTCGATCTGCTCTGATTCGACGGTCATGCCGTGAAAATTGGCGCGCAGGTCGTCAGGGGTCATCCCGGGCTGACCGTCGGCAAGTTCGTGTCGCTGGTACAGGTTGGCGAGGGCAGCAAGGTAGCCTGTCCCGATCATGACGAGGAACAGCGTGACAACAATTTTGGCGGGGACAGGCCAGCGCGAGAGCGTCATCTGGTTCAGGATGGAGGTCATGGGGTTGTTTGCACCGTTGGTGTCATGGGATTTTGATTTATGCAGCATCCTTTGCACATGTCAAAAGTTTTATTTTTCTTGACATTCCCGTCTCATTCCTTACGATACTGGTATCAGAGGACACTACGAGGAGTTCTGATCTTGTCAAACGTCCACCACAAACTCGCCCATGTGAAGCAAGCGACGGTACGCCGGTCGCGCGTGCTTTGGTTTGCCATGATGCAGATCGAGGAGCGCTGGCCGTAGGGTTTGTGGTTTAAGGAAGAAACAGCAAGCCCCGCGGCCCGAAAGGTTCGCGGGGCTTTTTTTGTGACGCGTTTTGGGGCTTTCGTTGGGTTTCCGCGTTTTGAGGCCCCGACGAAAGCGAGGAGTTTTTCAACATGATGCTGATTGACAACGAAAGTGACAGGACGTGTTCCTGCTCGATGGTGCCTGAGGGCGATCTGCCTGGTCGGTGCCGTCTGCATAACCCGACAAACGAGCAGCCCGAGACGAAAGCGCCCGACATGTCGGTCGAGAAGAACGAATCGAATGTCATTTTTGCGGCGATGTGCGTTTGACAGAATTGATGGGGAACCTGCGCGTGGAATTTTCGCGCGATTAAGAATTCCCGTCTGAATATAAACATTCGCGTCGGGAGCGATGAAGGCGTAGCGGGCTTCGTCGTTCCGACGCAACAGGTCGCGTTGGGTTGACTGGCGAGCGTGTGAACGCGTCACTCGGAAATGGCGCCACGCTCGCCGGTCTTTTTGTCTGGATCGATCCAGCGGAGCAGGGTCCGGCGGATGGCCAAAAAAGGTGCGGCAAGGAATCGGTGGATGCGGACCGCGCGTGGTTTGCGGTAGGAGGCAGCGAGTTGTTCGGGGGTTAGCTGATCGGGCCTGATTCTGCGTCGCAGTTTGAGCAGGTGGTAGCGATCACCATTTTGAAATTGTTTGCGAAGCCAGCGGACGGGGAATAATTCGCCGCCATACTTTGCAGGCCAATACCACGAAATCTGGAAATCGATCAGGTAGGGTTTCCCCTCGGTCGAGACGATCACGTTTTGTCGTTTCTCGAGATCGACGTAGGCCAACCCGCGTGCGTGGAGGCGGTCGATGGCATCGGAAAGTCGATCGAAAAAATCGTCGGGGACGTCCATGCCTTTGGCCAGGTGTTGTCCCTCGATGAAATCATGGGCGAACGCGGTCGGGATGAATCGCCCCAGACTCGTCGGGACCTCGGGCATGTCAGCCAACGCTTCGCAGATGGTGCATTCGCGCCAGGCGAGAAACCTCCCAATCCAGGAGAGCGGAAACCCGAAAAAAGAGGCCTGGCGGCCGAATTTGACGATGGCTTTGCTGTCCTGCGACTCGTAGACGGCTGTCGCTGCGAAAAAATCGTGCTTGAAAAGCTTCGCGAAACGAAATTGCGTACCGGAGAGTGTTACGACATCGGGAGGGTCGTGTTTTCCCAGAGCGAGCATTTCGGCTGGTGGTTTGGTATGCACAAAGGGCGATTCTAAAGGATCAGCGATGGGATGTCAGGTTGAACGCGGGAGGAAAAAAGCGGATGGGATTCCGTGAGTGATCAGATGAGTGCGGTCTCCCCACTGTGATAACGCCCTCAGCGGCATGAATAATGACGCCGGATATCCGAAATCCCATCCTTGCTCCCTCCGGGCAACATTCCGCCGACGCGGGAGTGGGGGCGGCGGAGTTGATTGTCGTCGGAGCGTCTCAGGCTCCTCATCTGGTGTCGGGAGGACAGGGAAAACGATCGATCCGCCCGCCACCGACTCCAATCGTAGAAGCGCAGAGGGGCAAGTCAAAAAGAAAATTCGGATTTTTGCCGAATTGTGCGACTATCATCCTTGTTGGTGATACTGAGAATGCGGGTATCACGGGTGGCGACAGAGGGTTACAGTCATTGCCCGTCGGTTGACGATACCAGTGGTGAAATCTACCCTTTTGGGGTAGGAATGGGCAAGGAGCACCCGGAACAAGACCATGAGCCTCTGTCAGCGATGCAACAAAGCCCAGGCGACCGTTCATCTGTTGGACATCATTCCGGAGAGTGATGAAAAACGTGAGCGACATCTCTGCGAGCAGTGTGCGGCTGAGGAGGGGTTGACCACACAGAAGCATGAGTCGATCAACGAAATCCTCAGCAGTTTGATCAAGCAGTCGTCGGGGGCGCCACAGAAGCAGGACCTGACCTGTTCGCAATGCGGAATGACGTTCCGTGAATTTCGTGCGAATGGTCTGTTGGGCTGTCCGAATGACTATCTCGCCTTCGAGAAGGCGTTGATGCCCCTGATTGAGCGGGCACACAATGGTGGCGACCGTCATGTCGGAAAGGTTCCGCAAGGTGTCGGGGGTGAGCCACCCAGGTACAGTAAACTCGCACAGCTTCGTCGTGATTTGCGGGAGGCGGTTGATGCGGAGGATTACGAGCGGGCTGCGACGATTCGAGATGACATCCAGGACCTTGAGGCTGACGACGGCTGACGGGCGACAAGGGAAATGACGTTGACAATCGATGAGCTGGTGAAGCGGGTGGGTGCGTGGTTGGGCGGTGAAGGCCCTTACGCTGATATTGTGATCTCGTCGCGCATTCGACTGGCTCGCAATCTCGACGGCTTTCCGTTTCTATCCAAATCCAGCGACAGCGACCGGTCTCAGGTTTATCGCGTTCTGATGGAAAGCATCGCGGAACTGGAGCTTGGCGAGGACACGCTGGTTGTGGACATTGAAGACGCCGACGAGCTTGATCGGCAGGTGCTTGTCGAGCGTCACCTGATAAGCCGGCAGCACGCCGAGGGGGAGGGGACGCGTGGTGTTGCGATTGCGAATAATGAACAATGTGCGTTGATGATCAACGAAGAGGACCATCTCCGTATTCAGGGGATGCGCAGCGGGTTGCAACTGGCTTGCCTGTTTGAAGAGGTCAACAGGATCGATAACGAGATTGGACAGCGTGTCCGGTATGCATTCGACCGGCGATGGGGATATCTGACGGCTTGTCCGACGAACGTGGGCACGGGTATTCGCGTGTCGGTCATGCTGCATTTGCCGGCGTTGAAGCTGACCGGGCAGATCGAGCAGATGTTTCGAGCCGCCAAGGAGATGCACCTTGCTGTCCGCGGATTGTATGGTGAGGGCACGGATGCGGTCGGTGATTTTTTCCAGGTTTCCAATCAAACAACCCTGGGCCAAACGGAGAAGGACATCGTCGAGGAGTTTGCGTCCGAGATTATTCCGCGCATCGTCAAGTTTGAATTAACTGCGCGCGAAATGCTCGAAAAGGACCGCTCTGCGTTGCTGGACGACAAGATATGGCGTGCGTGGGGTACGCTCGAAAACGCCCGAACGATGAGCAGTGACGAAACGCTCTTTTTGCTCTCCCATTTGCGGATGGGCGTAAACATGGGTCGCTGCAAGGACATCGACCTGACCAGGCTCAATCAGTTGTTCCTGCGCTCCCAACCGGCACACCTGCAAAAACTCGAAGGTCGCAGGCTTGACGGTGAGCAACGAAGCGTCGCTCGGGCGCGATACCTCCGAAGTATCCTCGACTCACATAATTAGGGTGGGTTGTTGGTCACCGGTTGCAATCGGTAGGGACCAATACCGTCTTCCCATGTGCTGAATCGCCGGGCGGTCAGGCGTTTCAGGCCCACATCAAACGCTTCATAGCGAATATTGAACCGCCCGAAGGGGAGCCTGACCTGCTGCTCCCACACCACGCCGCTGTCTGCATCAACCCAGGCTGTCGCGCTGGCAGTCTCGACAACAAAACAGTCCCTTGCGATCCCGTCGATCAGGCGGTCTTCGCGACCGGTGACACGAACGAGCATCGCAATGAACTCGCCACCGACCCCGGTCAACATCGCAATTGGATTCAACACCTGCATCTGCCACGATTGGCCTACCTCGATATTGGGCATGGAATCGAAGGGTCGAAACGCTTCGGAAAATCGTCCGGCGCGAGACAGGTGAACCTTGAATTTGTGCACGCCTGTCCCGGCGGACATGCGAAACGCAAACTGGGTCGGAAAACGCTCGCCGTGGATTTGTATGAGTTGTCCAAGCCCATAGAGTTCAGCGTCGAATTCGTCGAGACGCCCCTGAACGTCGAACTGGCTCTTGAGACGCACATGCATCGGTCCGTTGTGCAACACGTTTTCGACATAGATGTCGTCCTCGCGATCGGTGGAGGCTGCCCCCCTGTAGCTGGTCCAGATGCTTCCCACGCGTCTGCCTTTTTGATCGAAGATGCCGAACTGGGCCTCCTGACCATATTTGTTGATCCAGTCGGCTGCGACCACGGGTGGTGGCTCCTGGGCAGTCCACGCGGGTATGATGTCCTTCCAGACCAGCCAACCGGTGGTCGCTGCCCAGAACAGGATGATCGCGATGCCAACAGGTTTGATGCCCATACAATACGTTCCACACGTTTCACGGATCAGTACCAAGGGTCGCAAATTGCCATTACCCAATCGTAGCGCCACGAATGGAGCGGTCAAATCGAAAGACGCCGTTTGGACCGGTGGGTGGTAGCAGGTTGTCGACACGACGAAAACCATGGAAACGGCGCATTGCGACGGGCGTGGTGACAGCCTTCGCTCTCGGGCTTGTCTCGCTCGCTTCGATGTTCCTCGCGACCCGAAGCAAGCCGACGTGGTACGATCCACCGGTCGTGGACGGCGCGATGGCGGAGGAGGCACGTCGTTCACTTCCCGATGCCTACCAACTGTTTTCCGACGCCATCGTGGCTGGCGACCCGTTCATCTTCCAACTCGATGAACAGACGGTCAACGAATGGTTGGCTGCCCGGGAGGAGATGTGGCCTGCTGCATCAAGGGTGATCCCAACCCAAATTGACGCCCCTGCGGTGGCCTTCCGCGATGGCGTTATCGCGTTGGCGGCACGCGTCAAGCTCGGTGGTATCGTGACCGTCGTTTCGGTGAGATCCTCCGCCCAGCCGGTCGACGATCGCGTGGTGATCGATTCGATAACGCTGCTGGCCGGCAGCCTGCCGATGCCCCTGCGTGCGGTCAGCTCGATCATGGACATGTCCCGGGCGTCTCACGTCGATCTGCGCAGTTTCAGCGATCCCACCGACCCGTCGCAGCCGATCGATCAATGGACCGATCTGTTTGACGGGTTCGCGGTTAGAAACTTTTTCTATTGGGCAAATGGGGAGCGTTTCTTTCGCATCACCCGGATCGAATCCGCCAACGGATTGCTCACGCTGGGAATCGAGCCGGTCCCCTGACGATTCACCGGAAGACCGATCGCAGCAGCCTGCTCCCCGAAATCTGATTCAGGTGTTACGAGAGTCGCAACCGCTTTCGCCTGGGACGCAGTCCGGCAAGGGCGGACAGTCCGATCATCGTCATCAATCCCGTCGGTTCGGGAACGCGGTTGAGGACGATCAATTCGTCGGCACCGGCGTTTTGGCCACTGGCGACGAACAGGGTTGATCCGGTTTCGTCAAACGCAATGCCCGACGGAAAGCTCGGCAGTACGAGGAATGAACTGATATCCGTGATTCCGGTGATCGCGCCGGTGCCGGGATTTATTTCCAACAGCTCGCGTGTGTTGGTCGAATAGGCGACCAGATTCCCGGTAACCGGATCGAAGTCCAAGGCTCCGACGCGGTTTGAGAAACCAACGAGTTCTGTCGTTTGAATAATCGCTCCGGAATTGATGTCCAACTCCAACAGCGTTCCATCAGACTGCACAGCCGCGAACAACCTGCCGTCAGGGGCAAACGCTGCCCCGCCGATGTTTTCCGGTCCGTCGAAACCGGGAATGAGCAGGCCGTTTTGGGTCACCTGCCCCGTCACATCCTGCTCCTGGAACGCGGAGAACAGAAAAAGGTTCCCGGTACCCGGGTGCATCGCGAGGGCATCGGGGCCTTGCGCCAGTCCGGGGACGATGGAGGCAGCGAAAGAGCTGATGACACCGCCATTCGCTGGATTCAATTCGACGACGTTGTTGGTGGACGGCCCGGAATCGCTCAGCCAAAGGTTTCCGGTCTGGGGATCGAAGGCGGCTCCGCCCACGCCGTTGAAATCCAGGTGTCCGATGTCCACCACGGAATTCAGGGATAATTCGAGGTCGGCCGACGCGACCGAGGCCGACAGGCAGACCGCGACCGCGGTGATAATTGGTTTGCTTCTGATCAATGGTTCTCCTCCGAAAAAACTCCGGTTCGCAACCTGGGGTGGCTGTTCACGAGCCAACACAGATGCTTGTCCTATCGATTCATGCCGGGTTGAGAGCCCCGACTCTTGTCAATGCCTACATTCACCCCGCCCGGGTCATTTGGGTTCGGATTCGACCAGTCGCTGTAAATCTGCGAAATCTGAAAAATCCACGTCCCCGTCTTCATCGACATCAAAACATTCGCACCCGCGCCCCGAAGCAACGAACGGGCCATTGCGACAATCGTCGAATTGACGAAAGTCGCGTACGTTGACCCTGTCATCCAGATTCCAGTCGCCGGGTGTGCAGGGGTTATCAATCACCCGCATCACACGCAGGCCCACGACCGGTCGCGTGCTGCCGGGACCTATATCTCCGCGGTTGGAGGGCGTGATCTGACGATTATTGGACCGATAGCTTCCACCAACGATCGAGCGATCCGGCGTGCTGCTGTCTGTGATGGTCACCTGGTCTGTCAGGAATTCCCAGACGCTTCCGGAGATGTCGAACAGCCCATAGTGATTGGCGTCTTCAGTCGTTTGAAAGTCTCCATCATGGTCCGTTCCGTCGTAGTACATCACCGGGGTTGTCGCGATAACCGACGCAAGGGGATCGTCAAACGGATCGCCACTGTTGCGGAAATTTGCATCGGAATTGTTCAGCTCATCGCGACCGAATCCAAAAACCCAATGGAACGGTGGAACCGTGTGCGTCTCGAACGGGAACCCCTTGAAAACGGTACGCGGAAAATCGGGTGCGGCTGGGTCAAACGCAGCGGCTTTGTACCATTCGTTGAATCGTCGTGGCACCGCGTTGGCCGCCTCGATCTGCGGACCCCCCTGATCCATCAGCAATCGGAAACCGCGAAATCCATGAACAAGGGCAGCCCGTTCGTCCACTGTCAGGTCGCGTACCGCATTGGTCGTCACCTGTGTTCCGCCGATCTCATCTCCAATCGTTAACGGGAACCAATCGAAGGCTGTTCCCCCTTCGGAATAGCACCGCTCTTCCAATCCCAACCCATGATCGATCGTCAGCCAGTTGCAGAATTTCACCGCACCAAACCAACCCATGCCCACCGCGGGATGATCCGCCTTCTCTGATGAAATGGAATACCGTTGTCCAATCGGCCTGTTTGCGTTGTATTGAATCAGGCTTCGCGACACGTCAAAAATCGCATCTCGCTCACTGGACAACATCTTGTCAACAAGCCCGACATCTCCGGGATCGGGAATCACGGGCTGAAATTTCATATTGTCGCCACGCTCATCACCAAATCCGGGGTTGTCTGCCTCGTTGTGAACCTGAGCATCGTTGAGAAAGGCCACAAACTGAGCATTGGTCACTTCGTGGATACCGACGTGATAGTCATACAAGGGGCCGCCAGCTTCCACCTCCGCAGCCGGGACCAGCGAGAGATCAACCTCGAACACCTGGCCTTTCGACGGCGACGAAATCATTGCGAGAACAAACGTCAGCATCGCAACGATTGCTTTTTTCGACATTTCGATCTCCGTCCCTTATCACACATGAAATCTCGAAACACGAGCGCCCAACAGTGTGCCGATTACAGGACCCGCCATCACCGGGAGCCTTCCAGAATCATAGGCAGCGTTTCCCAATCATTCAGGTCAATATCCCGGTCGGCGTCGAAATCGAACACCTCGCACCCGGTTGCGGGTGGAAAAACGTCGGTACCCGTAAAGCATAGCTGAAACGACCCCACGTCGTGCCAGTCGATATCACCGTCAAAATCGAAATCACCCGTACCCGTGAGATCGCCGACGACCGACGCAACCCGAAACCCGAAATTCGCAGCCCCCGCTTCCAAATTGAATCCCGGACCAAGCTGACTGGTCATCAACACAGAGGCGTTCACAAAGTCCCCCCCCCGCCCTACCCGTGCCGGCAAATCACCAAGCGGGTTGTCCCGCGTTTCCGTCCACTCGTATACGTTGCCAGCCATATCGAACGCGCCCCACGGGCTTTGTGCCCCGGAGGTTCCCACGCCCGACACGTTGCCGTGTGTGTTGGGGGATACGCCCGTACCATTCCAGTCGGCATTGCGTTCGTAGTTGGCGACGTTGTCACCCGGATTGATCGCGTCCCCCTGAGAATCGGTCGTGGCTGCCTCCGGTAAATCGTCCGATCTCGTTGGGTATCGCCAATAGTCGATCGTTCCCGATTCGTCCGCCCCGGGATCGAACGGATCATAATATGCGGCTTTGTACCATTCATCCTCTGTTGGAAGGAACCAACGTGCGTCTGAACTTCGCGAGATTTCATCGATTGGCTGACTCATGTCATACGCGCCGCTCTCGGTTGTCATCAGATCCTGCGCACCGGTCGGTCTGCCGTTTTGCAACCAGTTGCAATAGCGCGCCATCGCAAGCCAGTTCATCCCGTTGGCAGGTTTGTTGTCGAAATTCGGCTTTGCCGCGTACACAAAATTCCCCGGGCTACCGGTGCGAATAATTCCACCTCTCAGGCTGGTCGTCATGACAAGATCATACAAACTATTCGCATCATCGCGAGCAACCGCATTCAGAAACACCACATACTCGGCATTGGTAACTTCCTTCTCGCTAATCCGATAGAGATACGAAACCGCCCCCCTGCCGTTGCCGTCCGGCGCATTCCCAGGTTGCGAAATAATGAGCTGTCCATCGAGTTCAGCACCCCCCATCTCGGGTTGCGCAAGGAAGACAGCCTCCCGGTTATCATCAAACGTACACCGAAAGGTGATCTGATCGAGCGTATTCAACGTGCGAGGCTTGCCATCCTGTCCACCCGAACCGCCGATCCCCAGATTCATGTGAAAATTGGTGATGGTCCCTTCAGGAATCAGGTCTGCCTCGTCGATGACCCGCCGAATACTTTCCCCGTCGTAGAAATATATCCCCTCATCACCGATGCCGTCACGGTAGCGTCCGGTAAATGCGACGTGTCCCATTCTGTTGAGAATATAGGATCCGGTTGCGGTGAATGTGGCCCCTGGTTGACCGGGCACCGGATCCGAGAAATCAACAATCTTGTGAATGTCGCCATTCCGAAACAGGTACAACCCCGCATCAGTCGCGGCGAAACCAAATTCCGCACCGATGACCACGTCTCCACTCTCGTTGATCACGGGAAATCCGAAATTACGAAAGAACCGCCCCGGCCTCCCGGGAACCGGAAAACCCCCCGAATTGTCAACAACAACCTGATTCGGATTCTTGCCGTCACCGGTGTAGATTCCACGCCCTCCATTTCCGCCCGAATAGTCCCCCTGGAAAACAACAGTGCCCGCACCATTCTGTCCGAGAAATGCGTCAAAACTGGCAAATCGCGCACTGCCCGGTTGACCCGGCGGTTGGAACGATCCATCCGCAACCCTGACCAGCTCCTCCTCATCCATGTCATAACGATAAACACCCGATGCCCCGACCCCGCCCGAATAGGTGCTTTGAAATGCAGCATCGCCTTGCGGGTTGATTGTTCCGAAAAAACCGAACTCGCCGAACCGGGCTGCAGACGGTTGCCCCGGAGGCCTCATCGTTTCATCACCAAGCCCGAGAAGAGCCACGCCGGGTGACCCGAGATACATGCCAAAATGCTCGGCGTTGCCTGCATCACGAAACGTTGCGATAGTGGCTGTGTAATCGTTTTCGCTCAGGATCGGCAGAATACCCGCCCCCAGGGGAAAAGTCGTAAAGCCAAGCGCATCCGGATGTCCGGGAACAGGCTGCTGAGGATTGTCATCGAAAACGCGTAGAAGCTCTTTACCGGTGTGAATGTAGACTCCCTGGCTGTTGTCACCAAACGAGAAATTGCCCCGGAAAACAACATGTCCTGCATTGTTCATTGCGACGGCCCCGAACGAGGACCAGGAGGTCGCTCCGCCCTGGCCCGGAGGGATGAAACCGAACGAATCGTCTACCAGCCTTTGGAGCTGACTGTCCGAAAATCGGTAAATACCCTCATTACCCGAGAGTGGACCCTCGAAATTCGCCTTGAATGCCACCTGTCCAAAATCGTTGATGGTCGGATTGGTGAAAGTACTGAACGTCTCACCCGGTCGCCCCGGCGGTTCCTCTCCCGTGATCGCGATTTTGGTAAAGGTGTACCCCCCGCCAGCCTGTGTGATGCCTGAAAGTAAGGCAACAAGGAAAAACGCTTCTTTCCCCTTGCTTTTCATCGAACGAGTTCCGAATAGTCGATCTGGAATGCACCAAAGTCAGCAAAGTCCACATCGCCGTCACGATCCGAGTCGGCGCAGCCACACTGTTGCAAGTCGGCCTCGCCATTGAATGCGGAACATGTAACAAACACCCCGTAATCCTCAATGGTCACAACACCGTCAGCATTGAAATCCGCACGTGTCGCAACTTCCAACATCGCCTCGCCGCTGAATTCCGAGCCACACCCGTTGGACACCACAACGTCGTAGTCGCCCGCGTCGCCGGGTTCAAGGTTTTCAACGATGAGCGTTGCCGAAACAGCATCCGGAATGATGACGCCGAATTTTCGCCACTGATAGGACACCGTCTCGCCACCCTCCGCTGCCACCGAGAGCATCGCCTGTCCACCCAGACACCCGACTACATCCGTCGGTTCCGAAGTAATCTCGGGCGGCGCGCAGTTCGGCGTGGAAAAGTTGAACCGATACGGCGAATTCAGAGGAGGGATAAACGGTGGCGACGCCCGCCACGTTCCGAGTTCGATCCAGTACGACGTTCCCGCAAAAAGACGCACTGTTACTTGTGGGTCAACCTGCGGTGGCGACCCTCCACCGCACTCATCATCCCCCACGATAAGTTCGTCTCCGCCCACCCAACCACATGCGCCGGTGTAAACGCGCAGGTAGGTATCACCCGTACTCCCACACATGTCCAGAGTATAGTCTCCGGTCACGTCACAATCGAATCGATAAAATACGTCGAAATACGGACGATCAACCATGTTGTTGGTACACCCCAGGGGAGCGACCACCTCGAAGGGAAGATCCTCGTTTGAGAACGCGATTTGGCCGTCGCAATCCTCGTTTGGCGGAGGCGTACAATCACCTCCGAATAACTCAATGCTGCCGCCAAATACGATGCACGCCGACATCACAAACCATGGCCGTATGTTGATCATTCCATTATTCCTGTTTTCGAGAGTTGCTGTATGCTCGCCGCCAAACCACGTTTCCCGCACAGACGCCCGTGCGAGAAGCAGCCATGTGGTCATTGGCTGCTCCCCGCACGCAAGTGGAAGCTCTCATGCCACCACAGGAGGAACACTCATTAACGTGAAGACGCCGTCACGAGGACGATGGTGTCCTTGATCGGGTTGATCACGGGGGCGTCGAATTCGCTGAACAACGCGACGTACTCGCTCAACGCATTGAGGCTGAACGCGCCGATCGCATCCTGCGAAACGCGGAACGTGA
>JAJDDT010000090.1 GCA_029260165.1 Phycisphaerae bacterium
GATTGGCCGTTACCGTCGGATGAGCAAAGATTACGAAATGTTGCCCGTCAGCAGCGAAGCCATGGTGCTACTGACCATGATCAATCTGATGATTCACCGGCTAAAACCAGGATGATCTTGCTTCTCACACACCCTCTTAGGGCCATTGCTGCCGCAGACTTGGATGACGACGGGGATACCGATATCGTCACGGCAGGTGGACAGTTAAAGTGGTATGAGAACTCAACGCCTGTACCAATTCCAGCTATTTCCTGCTCAAAAACTTTGCTCTTCGGTTCTTTTGTATGCCTTGTTGGGGGACTCCTGACAGCGCAAAGACCAAAGAGCGGAAATGCTCGCCAGTAACAAGGGAAACTGGGAAAACCGGGGAGAGTCACGAATGGCACTGCCGGTTGTGTCGCAAGGGCTTACATCGATTTTCGTTTCCGTAGTTCGGCCTTGGCTTCGGCGCGTGGTTTGGTGAGTAACGCATGCTCCCTGGGGCGGCGTTTGATCGCGCGGGGTTCCAGGCGTCCTGGCCGGTTGCCCACCATGTGCACAGCCATGCTGGCCAGGGCGGCGTTGATGAGTCAAGTAGGTCAGGTCGTGACCTGACGATTGGGCTGGGTAACCCAACTTGGGACCGACGACGGGACGGTTGCGTACGTCTACGACTGGTTTCCCCCATCATCCCGCCCGAAGATCGTACCGAACCGATCCGTAGGTCGGGCACCGCCCGACGATCCAACATCCGCGACAAAAACGTCGGGCAATGTCCGATCTACACGGCTCACCGAGCGTTCGGCTGAGCCGAAACGAGCTTTTCACACACCGCCGACGCGAGTTGGAGGCCGACCCGTTGTTCCTCATCGATGACTGTGTCTGCGCCTGCCTGCACCAGATCCGCGTAGTACAGGTGATACCGCGCTCTGGCGATCACGGGCGTCCGCGGCGACAGTGACCGAACCTGCTCGATGATTTGTCGCGCGGCCGCCGGATCCGGCACCGTCACCACGACGGCCGCAGCTACGCCCACACGCACATGCTCCAGCACTTCTGCACGGCCTGCATCACCGAGATAGGTTCGAAGGCCAGCCGAATGCGCCGTCGCCGCTGAGTTGGCATTCAACTCGACCACCACGATGGGTATCCGGGGGTCTTTTTTCAGTGCATCGGCGACGCATTGGCCCGCCGGACCGAAACCGACAATCACGATGTGCCCATTCATTTCTGTGTCTCGCGGATAGGATGCCTTGTCCAGAAAATGCACTGCCTCATGTCCCCCAAGCCCGAATCGACCCACCACTCTTCCAAGACGCGGAGCGAGCGCTACGAGGAATGGCGTGATGAACAGCGTTCCGATCGTTGCAGCTACAATCAACTCAAACAGGTGCCTGTCGATCAACTGGCTCTGTCGCGACACCTCAGCCAGGACAAACGAAAACTCGCCCACCTGGGCCAGACAAACACCCGTCGCCGCCGCGTGGCCCAACGGGGAACGGAACAGGCGTGCGACACCAAAGACTACAATTGCCTTTCCAAGGATGATGGCCGCCACCACAGCCCCAACCAGCGCCCAATGTTCCAGAACCCAGGCCGGATTACTCAGCATGCCGATCGAGCTGAAAAACAAAGTGACGAACAGTGTTCGCAAAGGTGCAACGTCCGCCCGGATTTGTGTGGCGAAGGGTGACTCTGCCAGGAGCAGGCCCGCAACAAACGCCCCGAGCACCGGCGAGAGACCCAGTTTGTGCGACACCCACGCCGCACCCACCGCAGTGACCATCGCAAGCAGAATCGGCAGATCCCGGTTCCGGGCCGCTTCCTTCGCACGCAACAGCAAGGGCACCACATAGTTGAGCAAGAGGTAGAGCGATGCTACCAGCAGCGCCGCCACACCAGCCGCAAGGCACATGTCCCAACCAATCTGAGCCGCCGATGTGCCACCTTCACCACCCAAGGCCGTCACCACGAGAACGAGCGGTACCACCGCGATGTCCTGCAAAAGAAGAATACCCAGCGCGTTGCGGCCGTACACGCTGTCGATTTCCGCCCGGCTCACCAGGAGGCGAAGCACGCACGCCGTGCTGCTGAGCGAAATCAAGGCGCCGACCGCCAAAGCAGAACGCCCGGAAAGCCCCAAGATCATGCAGGCACCGGTCGCAATGGCGCCCGTGAGCAACACTTGCACCGTTCCACCGCCCAACGCGATCGGCCCGATCGAACGTAAGCGGCGCCAGGAGAATTCAAGTCCGATCGTGAACAACAACAAGGCCACCCCGAGTTCAGCGATCGTAGCCACCGCTTTGTGACTCGGCATCAGATCGAGAGCATGAGGCCCCAGCAGCGTGCCAGCGAGCAGGTACCCGAGGATCGCGCTCTGCTTGAGTCGCTCGCAGAACGCCCCGAGCAACAGCGCCGCCAGCAGCAGGATCAGCACATCCAAAAGGGCCGTCCAAAGATTCATGGAAATGTCCACCAGACGTCGAAGCCGTGCATCAGTACAACATGTGCGCAGCCTCTGCCTTCGGACAGAAGTGGCGCGCTTCACTCGTGTTATTTGCCATCGAGCACCATTCGTTCTCGTGAGCGTTACAGACGCGGAGAAAGTATAGCCAGGCAGGTCAGGTCGTGACCTGACTATTTATCGGAAATCCTGAGGCAATCGCGTTTACATTCCAATCGCGGTTTTTGACTCCAAAATGGCGATGGGGGCGAGGCAGTTGACAATCCTCAGCACATTTCACCTGCGTTTCCGAGCAGGCAGACGGGTCTCAGCGATTTGGATGCGATCCCCCTGCCGGTTTCTCACGGTTTCCCAAACACGCCAGCCCCTACCCGATCCCTGGTCTCCCGTAGGTCGGGCACCGCCCGACGATCCAACATTCGCGACACAAACGTCGGGCAATGCCCGACCTACACGGCTACAGGATTATACGGTTTGGGGCTCTTGCAGGGCCTGAAAAGGGGTGCCGACCAGATTTGGTGTAAGGACACTTGACAGTATATTAGCGGTGGCTTATATTAGTTTGCAATGAAACGCAGTCTTGAAGATAAGGGAGTGGACATGGAATTCAGCAAGGCATTTGCCGCGACGTTTCGCGAGGTAGGCAGCAGTGAACGAGATGGCAAACCGACGCGTATTGTACGCGCCAGCCGCACCTACCCGACCAACCAGAATGATTTGTGGAGTGCATTGACTGAAAAGGAACGGATATCACGGTGGTTCGCCGAAGTCTCTGGCGATTTTAGACTTGGCGGTCGGTATGCGATTAAAGATAACGCGAACGGTGAAATCACTGCCTGTGACCCTCCCAAGACGCTGGCCCTTACTTGGGAATATGGCGGGAACATCAACTGGGTTACGGTTAGCGTTGAAGCGGCACAGGACGGCGCACTGCTTACACTCGAACACGAATTGTCAACTGACAAAGAAAGCGAAGCGCATTGGGCAAAATACGGGCCGGGTGCAGTCGGTGTCGGATGGGATATGACATTTCTCTTCCTTGACGTATATCTCTCCGTCGATGGCCAGCAATCGCCCGAGGCCGGTGAAGCGTGGGCCGAAACGGCGCCGGGCAAAAGGGCATTGCACGCATGGGCAGAAAGTTGGGGTGAAGCCCACGTCAGAGCCGGTGAACCTGCGCGAAGCGCCAGAGATATGGCCGACCGAACTTCTGGATTCTATAAAGAGGAAATTTGATTCACGCGTTTGATGTACTTTCCGACCCCGTCCGCCGACGCGCATTGGAGCTAATTGCGCAACGCGAACAGCCTTCGGGTGAAATCGTAAAGGTTGTTGAGGCCGAGTTCGGCATTTCGCAATCTGCAGTCTCGCAACATTTACGCGTGTTACGAGACTCCGGTTTTGCTTCAGTGCGCAAAGATGGCGCGAAGCGATGTTATTCGATCAATCCGGCCGGCTTTGAAGACGTGGAGGTTTGGCTTGACCGAATGCGACAATATTGGGAACCACGGCTGGAGGCTCTCGCAACCGAAGTTGAGCGCGGAAAACGGCCGAGACGTAAGTAGGGGCAGCCCTCAAGAAACGGACAAATTTTCGTACGTTTAGACGTCACCGCTTGCCGGGATTAGCCTGACCAGATGCGAGCTTTCCTATGCCCGCTAAGTGTCCGAAGCGGGCCTTTTCATAAATGCTTATTCTTCAAATGAAGACTGACAGTTCGGTGATCGGTTGCCATTCTGGCTGTTCTCTTTTCATAGCCGTTATCCGCTGAGTGCGCGTCGATAGCTGGTGCAATCTTGATGACTCAGACCGCCCTACCGGGCGGGGCCGGAGCGGACACTCCCTACGCTTTGGCGTTTTGATCGCGTAGTTCGGCGGTGTAGTCGTAGGCCTTTTGGGATAGGCGTGCGATGCGGAGCAACTCGGAACCGGAGTAGCTGTCGCTGTCGTGGTAGTTGCCTTGGTCGTCACGGTAAGAGCGGGTGAATTGAACCGTGTAGCCAAGTAGGTCGGGCAATGCCCGACGTTTGCGTCGCGAAAGTGGATCGTCGGGCAGTGCCCGACCTACGAGAAACGAGGGACAGTCTCCCTGTTTCCTGGCGATGGGGGCGGAGCAGTTGACAATCCTCACTGCAGTTTGCCTGCGTTTCCGAGCAGGTAGGCGGGTTTCAGCGATTTGGATGCGATTGCCCTGGGCGGAATCCGTTTCCGCCTGAATCGGCGTTGGAATCTTCGCTTCGTTTTCATACGATGGGGGTCAGGCATTCGTCATCATCGGGACGAATGACGTTCCGGATTCCATTGCGGAGGTGCACCCATGTCGGGTCGATTCATTTTGGTGTTGGTTTTTTTCGCGTCACCCTGCGTGGCTGGTGGGCTTGAGACGTTTCGGGTGGTGGTCACCGACCCGCCGCATGCGTCGCTGAATGTGTCCACGCGAACAACGA
Source organism: Phycisphaerae bacterium (assembly GCA_029260165.1). Classification (GTDB taxonomy): domain Bacteria; phylum Planctomycetota; class Phycisphaerae; order UBA1845; family UBA1845; genus OFTM371. The sequence continues at coordinate 4,894 of JAJDDT010000090.1, forward strand.
TCGCCGTCACGTTCGATCGCCCTGTCGATCCGGGTTCGTTTGGAAAAGGCGTGCGCGCGTTCAACGTGTTTGGTCGATGGAGCGGACCAGCCAACGGCAGTATTCAATTCAACAATGACGACGCGACCCTCCTGTTCACGCCCGATGAACCGTTCATCGCCGGCGAAAACGTGTTCGTCACCCTGTCGCACGACATCGCAGCCAGGGACGGGACGACACTGCGATCGGCTGGTTACGGTTTCAGCTTCTGGACGCACGCCCGACGATCGCCGATGCAATTCGAGCAGGTTCAATCGTTGACCGTCCGCACAACCCCAGGCCAACCGACCCAGGCCTATGGCGGCATCGCGTCGGACCTGAACAACGATGGATACAGCGACGTTACCATCGTCAACGAAATCACCGCGGACCTGCGCGTGTTCATGAACACGGCGGGTGGCAAACAGCCTTTCGCCGCGTTCCACCAACCAACATACGGAGTCGGGCAACGCGCCAGCCCGTCCGAGCCGGCTGATTTCAACGGCGACGGAAACATCGACATCTGCGTGGCCAACATCGATGTGAACAGCGTGTCGGTGCTGATGGGTAACGGCGACGGCACATTTCGGGATCAGATAGTGATTCCCGTCGGCCTGACGCCACGGGGGATCACCGTGCTCGATTTCGATGGTGACGGGGACACCGACATCGCCAACACGAATGCTGCCGGCAACAACGTCTCGCTGATCGAAAACCTCGGCGACGGAACGTTTGCACCAGCCACGTTTTTCGAGGCTGGGGGAAACGGCGAGTGGTCGATGATGGCGGCTGACATGAACGAGGACGGAATCACCGATCTGGTCGTTGGTGCGCGCAACAGTCGCACGATCGTCGTGCAGATTGGAAACGGCGATGGAACGTTTACCTTCGCGTCCAGCACTTTCTGCGGTGGGCGGACGTGGATGCTCGTCGTTGGCGACGTGAATGGCGATGGACACGAGGACGTCGTGTCCGCCAACAGTCAGGACAACAATGCCGGCGTGCTGTTCGGGGACGGCAAAGGGGGACTGTCAGGCCTGCAGACGCACGCGACCGGTGCGTTTTGCCTTGCCACCGATCTTGGCGACCTCGACGGTGACGGTGATCTCGATTGGACCACCTCCAGTTTCGTTGGTCGGGAATGGCGAGTCTTCACCAACGACGGGCTTGGCGGATTCACCGTGTACGACACCATCACCGCGCCGCAGGCGGGATCGTGCACGTTGCTGCACGATGTGGACAACGACGGTGACAACGATTTGTCACTGATCGACGAGATCGCCGACGTGGTGCTGGTGCACATCAACAGCGGCGAGGCTTTTGCGGGTGATTTCGATGGGGACGGGGTTGTCGATTTATCGGACTACGGTCAGTTCACCGATTGTGCGGCTGCAAAAACGGCGAACGTCGATTGCGAGGTGTTCGACGGCGATGTGGACGGCGATATCGATCTGGTCGATTTCGGGCGTTTTCAGAGAATTTTTTCAATTCCGTAGCGCGTTGGCGGGTCGGGTCAGTTCTTGTTTTCCGCCAGTTTTTCGACCATTTTTGTCAGCGAGGAGACCTGATCACGCAGGGCTTCGACTTCGCTTTCGGGGGGTTGGGGGTCGGGTTCCTGACCGTTGGCGGGATTGAAGACGGACATCATGTTTCGCGTCCAGTCCATCGGATTGGACGCCAACCGGGCGGCCTGGCCGAAGGTATTTTGCAGGAATTTGCTCCACTGTGCCTGCGAAGCCTGCTGGGTGGCGAGGACCTGCGCGAAGAACTGCTCCAGCACGTCGCCCAACAGCTCCTGCTGCGTGCGAATCATCTGGTGAAGGACGGTTGAGGGGAACATATCGAGCTTTGGCGCATCGCGTTCGAGGAGAATCTGGGTGAGGACAACGTTGGTGATGTCGCGGCCTGATTTGGCATCGTGGATTTCCAGATCCCATCCCTCGTGGATCAGATCGTACATCTGCGTCATGGTGACGTGGCAGCTCCGGGTGGTGTCGTAGAAGCGGCGATTGGAGTACTTTTTGATGTTGAGTTTTTCCGGAGTGGGTTTATCGGTCATGGCTTTTTCCTTGAGGTCGGGGCCCGCGAATCGCCGTTTACCGTAACGCAACGACAAAATAATGTCAACAAAATCTTCCACAAAATATCGTAACCTGATTATTTTCAGATAGTTACGGGTCTTCTCGTTTTTTTGCAATTGCACAAAAATGCTTGACGGGTCCCAAAGGCGCGTCTATATTGCCGATAGAGATGATTATGGGTGGGTCGAGGGACCCGGCCGGGTAAGTGAAAGGACAGGACAAATGGCGGTTGCAAACATGATGAACACGGAAGTATTCGGCGGGATGCTCAAGCAGGCGAACGAGACGTTCCAGCAGTCGATGAGCACGGGGGTGAAGTTCCAGGAGGAGACGACGAAATTCTGGAACAACGCTTTCGGGAAGGCGTTCGATGGTTTCCAGTCGCAGGCTGGGAAGTTTTCGGATGAGGTGGTTCCGGGTTTCCAGAAGAACGTGGATGAGTTTCATCGGACGTTTGAGAAGCAGACCCAGGAAAGCCTGGACACGCTTCGTCGGACATTCGAGCAGAATCAGAAGGTCATGAACCAGGACGTGTTCAATCAGACGTTTGACCTGTGGCGGACGTCGTTCGACACAATGCGGACGAGTGTCGACAGGATGACGCAGGCGAACATGAACATGTTCGAGTCCTGGACGGGTATGGTGAAGGACAACGTCGCTCAGACGTCCAAAGGCAACGGCAAGCCGGCAGGCAAGTAGTCTGGTTGTTGACATAAGTTTACCGAGGCCCGTGGGGAAAATCCCTTCGGGCCCGGTGGCGTTTCCCGACATGTTTGGTGGGCGGGGTGTTTGAGAGGAGCAGCATGCTTAAGAATGTTTATCTTGCGGGATGTGCCCGGACACCGATCGGCACGTTTAACGGCGCTCTGGCTGACGTGCCTGCTGCGAAGCTTGGCGCGGAAGCGGTGAAAGCTTCGATTTCTCGTGCGGGTATTGGCCTGGATGATGTTGACGAGGTTTATTTCGGCAATGTTATCGGGGCAGGTCTGGGTCAGAACATCGCACGTCAGGTGGCGATCGGCGCGGGTCTGCCGGTGACGTGCGGTGGGATGACCATCAACAAGGTTTGCGGCTCGTCGATGCGTGCGATCGTGCTGGCTGCCCAGGCGATTCAGTGCGGTGATGCGGACCTGGTGATGGCTGGTGGGGTCGAGAGCATGTCGCGCGCGCCTTACCTGTTGCCTGACGCCCGGAAGGGTATGCGACTGGGCAACAGGCAGGCGGTGGACGCGATGATCCATGACGGGTTATGGGACGTTTACAATGATGTGCACATGGGGACCTGTGGTGATGCGTGTTCGAAGGAGCATGGTATCTCGCGTGAGGAGCAGGACGCCTATGCGATTGAGAGTTTCAGGCGTGTGATTGCAGCTCAGGAGGAGGGTTATTTCAGCCATACGATCGCGCCGATTGAGCTTGAGACGCGTAAGGGCAAGGTCGTTATTGATCGGGACGAGGAGCCGACGAAGTTCGTTGAGGAGAAGGTTCGCAAGCTCAGGCCCGCGTTTGGCGCGACGGGTTCTGTGACGGCGGCGAACGCGAGTTCGATCAGTGACGGGGCAGCCGCAGCGGTGGTGGTTGGTGAGGAAAGAGCGAAGGCGTTGGGCATCGGGTGCAGCGCGCGGATTCTGGGTCACACGAACGTGGCGATGGAGCCGACGCAGTTTCCGGTGGCACCGATCTATGCGATTCGCCGTTTGTGTGATGATTTGAATCTGAAGATTGAGGATGTTGACCTGTTCGAGATCAATGAGGCCTTCAGTGTCGTGACGATGATTGCGATCAGGGAGTTGAATCTCGATCCGGACAAGGTCAACGTGTTCGGCGGAGCGGTCGCGATCGGTCATCCGATCGGTGCGACCGGTGCGCGGATCGTTGCGACGCTGATCAATGCGTTGCAGGTCAGGGAAAAGAAGATTGGCATCGCGACGCTTTGTATTGGCGGTGGTGAGGCGTCTGCCATTGCGGTTGAGCGTTGTTAGTAACGGCGGCAGGTGCAAGCACCTGCCCTACGGGTCTGCGGACGTTTTGGGTATTCCCGTCACCCACGAGGGGTGACGCTACATTGCGGTGGGTGGTTCTGACGGTGGTGTCGCAGATGACGGCGGCAGGTGCAAGCACCTGCCCTACAGCTCTAAAATGGATTTTGAGACGAACAGGATAGGATATCTTCATGAATAACGGCAGTACATCGATGGGCGGTGATGCGTTCACGAGTTTTTGGGGCGACTTGATGGGTCAGATGGCGACGGTGGGTTTCACGCCACCGGCGATGAATCCTGACATGTCGAATCACATGCGCAAGGCATTTTTCTCGGTGCTGTCGAACCATGCCGAGGAATTCATGCGCAGCGAGCAATTTCTGTCTGCGATGAAGCAGTCAATGGACAACGCGCTCGCGATGAAACAGCAGATGAATCAGTTTTTCCAGCAGAATCTGCGGGCGTTCAACATGCCGACGAGTTCGGATACGGAGCATGTGGCCAGGCTCGTTCGGGGTATGGAGGAGCGCATGATGGAGAGGCTTGACGATCTGGATATTCGGCTGGGACAACTGGAGTCGCCGGGCAAAGACAGCAACAAAACGGCAGGCGACAAGACATCGGCGGAGAGCAGGTCCGGGAAGGGACGGAGATAAGAGATGACGACAGCAACCGAAACGAACAATCCGTGGGCGGGCAACATGGCGGGTGGAAACATGCCGGGTATGGAAATGTTTGCTCAACCGATGCAGGATTTTCTGCGGAAGATGTGGGCGATACCGGGGATCGTCGAGACGGCCAAGAAAGTCCGCGTGGGTACGACGCCAAGCCGAGCGGTCTATCGCGAGGACCGGATTCGGTTGTTGCGTTATCAGTCGGACGTTGAGCAGGTTTACGAAACGCCGCTGGTGGTCGTTTTTGCGCTGGTGAATCGGCCTTACATTCTGGACCTTCGCCCGAACAAGAGCGTTGTTCGTCAGTTTTTGAATCGCGGGTTTGATGTTTACAATGTTGACTGGGGTGTTCCTGCCGACTGCGACAGTCATCTTGGTCTGGAAGATTACGTTGGCAGGTACATGGACAACATGATCGATCACATTCGCGAGCGATCCGGTTGCGACAGGATCAATGTGTTGGGTTATTGCATGGGCGGATCGATGAGCGCGATGTACACGGCGCTCAATCCGGACAAGGTGAAGAACCTGATGTTGCTGGCTGCTCCGGTGGACTGGTCGACGAACGACAGTTTGCTGGGCGTGTGGTGCAACGAGAAGTATTTCGATGTTGACAAGGTGATTGACACCTATGGCAACATGCCTGCGGACTGGTTGCAGCAGTCATTTCTGTTGCTCAAGCCTGTGCAGAACCTGATTGAGAAGTATTTCAACTTCTATGACAAGATGGACGACCAGAAGTTTATCGAGGACTTCACGGCAATGGAGACCTGGCTTAACGATAACATCCCGGTCGCGGGTGAGACGTTTCGTCAGTTTGTGAAGGATTGTTTCCAGCGGAATCTGTTGATTCAGGGGAAGCTGGAGATTGGCAACGAGCGTGTGGATCTGGGTCGTATTACCTGTCCGATTTTGAATCTGACCGCGCAGCATGATCATCTGGTTCCCTGTGGGCAGAGCATACCGTTCAATGACGCGGTGGGATCGACGGATCGGAAGATCATTAACTTCCCGGCGGGCCACATCGGGATGGCCGTCGGATCGCGTGCTCATCGAGAGCTTTGGCCTCAGGCGTGCGACTGGCTTGGTGAGCGGTCTGACGCGTTGAAGTGACTGGCAGTGGCTGAAACAGAATTAGTTGGAGCAGCATCTAATGAGCAGCGGCAATGGAACAGCAACGGTTGAGCCGTTCTTTGGGACGGAACATCTATTGGATTTGAGCACGAAGGTTGCGGTCGTGACCGGTGGTGCGCGTGGGATTGGTCAGGCGACGTGCTATGCGTTGGCGCGGAACGGGATCAAGGCGGTTGCGGTTGTTGACCAGTTGGAAGGCCTTGTTGCGATCACGAATCAGGCGAATGAGGATTGCGAGCGGAGCGTGATGGTTCCGTTCCGCGGCGATGTCACGGATGCTGATTTTCGTCGTCATGTGTTTGCGGAGATGAGCAATCTCCATGGCCCTGTTTCGGTTTGTGTTCCGGCGGCGGGGTTCACGAAAGATCGCCTTGCGGTGAAAGTGGATCGAGAGACGGGTGAGGCGGACCTGTATTCGCAGGAGGATTTCGAGCGCGTGCTGGGGGTTGATCTGACGGCACCGATTTACTGGGCGATGGAGACGATTGCGTCGGTTGCTCGGGATCGGCATTCTCGTCAGCTCGGTCGTTGGAAGCCTTCGGAGCGCGTTCAAGGCGCGGTGATTTTCATCGGGTCGGTGTCATCGGCGGGAAACAAGGGCCAGGTCAGTTACGCAACGGCCAAGGCGGGTCTGGAAGGTGCTCAGGCGACGCTGGCGGCTGAGGCGATGTTCTACGGTATGCGATCGGCGATGATTCATCCGGGATTTACGGACACGGCGATGGTTCGTGCGATGGGTGATGATTACGTCGCAGCCCACATTTTGCCGCAGACGCAGTTGGGCAGACTGATCAAACCTGAGGAGATTGCGGACTCGATTTGCTTCATGATCCGCAATTCGGCGGTCAGCGGTCAGCTTTGGGTTGACGCGGGTTGGCATCCGAAGGCATGAACGGGTGACGTCTTAGCGCACTCGCACCAGAACAAATCAGACACCATTAGCAGCCTGTCGTGCGTTTTCGGGGACGGGGCCCGCGGTTCTACCGGCAAACCCCGGGAGCCGGCCCCCGGGAAACCCCAGCGCCCCCCATTTTAGGCCCCCCAACCCACCCAACCCC
>JAJDDT010000010.1 GCA_029260165.1 Phycisphaerae bacterium
GGCGGTATTCGTCGTCGAATCAGATTCCACTGCGCGTCCGTCAAGTCGCTGGGATAAGCATTCCTCGCCATGGATCAGGCACTCCTTGCCAATTTCCATCCTTATCGGCGATATCCCTGCTTCTCACACACCCTCTTAGAGATCGAGCGGCGCAGGCCGAGCGCAATGCCGATTTAGCGGAATGCCGAGGCACAGTAGTATCTCAGGGGATGGAGGATACCATTACCATGGCTCTGGGATGTTGCACGCTTGGTCATCTTGTTTGCCCACCACATGGGTGCATAATTGGTGCTATTGGATGCACTGTTTTGGGCGGGACCGGAGAATACAATGCAATTAACAATTGCAAACTGGCGGCTCGAGAGAGATACCGCTCCAAATTCCTCAATCTCAAAGCGGATTATCGTGTGTGCTGTAGCAATGCCGGAGATTGCGGCGCTTGGCCACAATAGCCGGGAAGTTGTATGTACTATCCAACGTCTGTCTTTTGGTATCGTTTCTTGCTTGTGTTGTTTGTCGTCGGCCTACACCTTCTCAACATAGCAACAGGGCTGAGTGAGGAACTTGAGAAATGGCGGCTGGATTCCGAGGTCATATTGATGATTGCAGGACTGGCTGTCGCGATAGAACTCTTTTTTGAGATCAGGCTGCGACGGCGCGAGCCCCGAAACCAGCTTTGCTGGAATTGCCTTTACTGTATTCGTGATATGGGCGAGCACGGAGACGATGTTTGTCTCCAATGCAGTTTCCCTTGCGCGAGCAGCCGGCGGAACTGGTCGGATATTGCATCGCGTACGTCGAGCGACGAACGGTATCGTGATCAGCGCTTCGGGCCCGGGAACGTGTCGACCTGCCGCCGGTGGCTTCTGGGTGTTTTCGCAGGTGACCTTCTGATCTACTATTGGCTTGTTCGTGGTATGGTGGGCAAGCCGGTATGGGTGTCGTGGTTGTTTAGTGGGCTAACGTTTATCCTCTTTTTCGGGGCGTTTCTTGCGGACTTTTTCGTTGAACGACGGCTACACAGGAGGGCGATTGCGGAATGGCATTGCTGGAATTGCCAATACATCCTGGATGGTTTGCCCGAGCGTGACGAAGGCAGGTGCCCGGAGTGCGGATTTGATCGAAAGACAAGTCGTCAGAAGTGGATCGCCTTTCGACCCGGGATACTGGGGTGACGATGGCGGATTAACATGGGTGGTGGCTGCTGAAAACGAGGGGGCCGGGGTGGCTGATGACGGCTCCGGTCTCTTTCCATTCGACTTGCTCAAACGGTCCGATCTGGCTAAACAGTACTGCGTCAGGATGGGAGTTTTTGCGAGGGCGCGGTTTGCTGGCTTCTGGTGACAGTTCGACGTGGGCGCTTGTCTGGGAATTTGTCGCCCGGAACTGGGCGTTGACGAGCATTGTGCCCACGGTGGCGGTGCTGGTTCTGTTCCCCTGCTACCTCGTCCACAAGTACACGCGGATCGCGCTCAACCTGATGGACGATTTTTTCCCCCCGCGCTGGCCTGAGACGCGCGACTTCGCGCCGATCGAAGGCACATCCGTCACGTTCAGTGCGTTCGACGGGCATCAACTTCGCGGAACCATGTTCCCAGCCAATGCACGCGTCGCCCACAAGGGTGCCATCGTCTTCGCCCACGAATTCGGCATGGACCGGTGGAGTTATTATCCGTATGGCAGGCCGATGCGCGAAGCGGGCTACGACGTGTTCGCCTTTGATTTTCGAGGTCACGGCGAATCACCCGGCGAGGAGGGTTACAAACCGCGACAATTGCCGAGCGATCGCGAGTTGGCTGACATGCTCGGTGCGATTGCGCACGTCGGTGACTGGCTCGATCGAGCGGGCCGACCTCGGGAAATCGGGATTCTGGGATTGTCGCGCGGGGCAGCGTCGGCGGTATTGGCGGCGGTGGACGTGGACAACGTTCGTGCGATCGCGGTCGACGGATTGTACAGCAGCGACGCGACGGTGGAGTATCATTTGAAGCACTGGGCGCGCATTTTCGCCAAGATCAGGTTGGCCTACGAAAACCACCCGCCGATTGTCTGGCGAGTCCTGCGATGGGTTATTCTGCACAAGGCGAAGAAAAGTTTCGGTTGTCGATTCCCGTCGGTGCGCAAGGCGATCAGAAAACTGACGGGCGTACCCATGCTGTTCATCCACGGTGAGCGGGACACCTATATCCCAATGGCCCAGGGAAAAGCGTTGCACGATATTGCCAACGGGCCGAAGTGCTTCTGGTCCGTCCCCGGTGCCCGCCACAACCGAAGCATGTCCGTGCAACCCGAGGAATACGCCCGTCGGATCGTTGATTTTTTCGATGAGCATCTCGCCGGAAAATCCGACGTGGAAGCGCTGCACCCGGATACCGCGACATCACCCATTCTGCGAACCGGCACGAAAACGGCTCAACACGTCTGATTCGATTTTCATCCCGAAAGCGCCTAATAATGGGCAGACGTGACAGGCAGGACGACGCGAGATCGTCTAATCTGATGTTTGAGGCAAACAATGAGGAAAGGGACATGATACGCGTACTGATCCTGAGCGTGATGATTTTTGCGGGTGTCCGGGCGGAGGATCGCGACGCCCTCCGCGCGCAACGGCGAAATTTCGTCGTTGATGTCGTCGCAAAGGTGCAACCCAGCGTGGTCAATATTTCCTCAACCCAGCGCGTCAGGCTTCGACGTCCGTCCGCCTTCGGTCGGTTCTTCGACGAGATTTTTGACTACCCGCAGGTATCCAGCGGCAGCGGATTCGTCATTCATCAGGATGGCTACATCGTCACGAACCACCACGTTCTCGCCCGGTCTGCAGACCATCGCGTCACGTTCGGCGACGGAACAGAATACGAAGCCACCGTCATTGCGACCGATCCACGTCACGACCTCGCCGTCATAAAGATCGAGCCAGAATCACCCTTGCAACCGCTGAAACTCGGACGCAGCGACGACATCATGATCGGCGAGTACGCCATCGCGATCGGGAATCCGTTTGGCCTGAAAAATTCAGTGACGATGGGCGTGATCAGTGCCGTCGATCGAACGCTGACCTTCGACGAGGAGGTCGAATACCGCGATCTGATCCAAACCGACGCCGGGATCAATCCGGGAAACTCGGGCGGACCCCTGCTCAACGCTGTCGGCGAGTTGATCGGCGTGAACACCGCCATCCGTCGCGACGCGGAAAACGTCGGATTCGCAATCCCCGTGGACCAGCTCCGCAAGCTGCTGCCCGAAATCCTCAACATCGAGGGGCTGGAACGTGTCGAGTTCGGACTAATGGTTTCCGGCGAAACGGCGACCGTTGTCGATGTAGTCGACCAAAGTCCCGCAGCGCAGGCAGGCTTGAAGATCGGCGACGTCGTAACACGAGTGGATCGCGAACCGGTCGCTCGCGATGTTGATTTCTACATCGCCATGCTCGGGCATCGCGGGGGTGACACCGTCGGAATTGAATACAAGCGAAACGGCAGGGACCACGCGGCAAAGGTCAAACTCGCCAAAGCAAAGCCGCCCGACGGAGCCAAACTCGCCCTGGACAAGCTCGGCTTGAAACTCGAACATATCTCCCCAAAAGCCGCCCGGCGATTCGGCCTGCGGCAGAACGCGGGGCTGGTCGTCAATGGCGTGGATTATCCCGTGGCCGATCGCAGACAGATCAACACCGGCGATCTGCTCGTCCTGGTCGGAAAATACCGCGCCTGGCCTGTGGAGCGACTCGGCATGTTGCTGCAGGATATCGACGCCGGGGATCCAATCGATGTCGAGTATCTTCGATTCTACAGCGATGGATCCGTCGACCGTTTTTCCCAGAGGTTCTACGCACGATGACCGAACAACACGATCCGAACTCCAAAACACAACGACAGGGTGCAGCCGCCGAAACAGTGACACCGGAATCACTGGCGATCAAGCGGGCTGAGCAGGAACTGCGGGTCACATGGAAAGACGGACGACAGAGCGTCTACCCAGCCTATCGTTTGCGCAAGACGTGCCCCTGTGCGACGTGTCGCACCGAACGGGAGCGCGACACCGGCACACTGCTCCCAATCCTCAAAACGTCACCGGACGAGATCAAGCTGGCCGGCGCCAAACTGGTCGGCTCCTACGCCATCCAGTTGTTCTGGTCCGATGGTCACGATGCGGGTATTTACGATTTCAAATACCTCCGCTCGCTGGACAACAATGAAACACCCGGTTGAGCGACGCGAGACCACAAAATGGAACACATCCACCATCAGCAGTCGCACCCCGGGTTGTTCCGTTACAAATCTAAAGACGTTCGGTGATCGACTTGCCCTGCATGAACATTTGAACGTAATCACGCCCGCCCGCCTTGGAATCGGTCCCCGACATGTTGAATCCACCAAATGGCTGAACATCGACCAACGCACCGGTGCATTTGCGATTCAGGTACAGGTTGCCCACATGAAACTCTTCGCGTGCGCGTTTGAGACGGTCGCGGTCGCGTGAAAACAGCGCGCCGGTCAACCCGTACATCGTCCCGTTGATAATATCCATGCCATGACCGAAGTCATTGCATTTGATGATCGCCAGAACCGGACCGAAAATCTCCTCCTGCGCGATGCGGGCATTCGCATCGACGTCGGCAATAATTGTCGGCGGAACGAAATACCCGCCCGACGGCACCTCACCATCCGCCAGCACCGCTCGTCCCTCACCCTTTCCGATTTCCGCATAACCCGTGATGCTCTTGAAAGCAGCCTCGTTGATCACCGCGCCCATCGAAAAATTGTCTCCGGTCACCGTGTCCCCGACGGTGATCTTCTTCGCACCGTCGACAACCCGCTCGACCAGTTCGTCATAAACGTCGGCATGGGCGACCAATCGCGAGCAGGCTGAACACTTCTGCCCCTGAAACCCGAACGCAGCCTGAACCGCACCCTCAGCCGCAGCAGCCACGTCGGCTGTCTCGTCCACGAGGATCCCGTCCTTCCCACCCATCTCCAGAATCGCCCGCTTGAGCCATATCTGCCCCGGATGCACCCGAGCCGCCCGTTCGTTAATCCGAATACCAACCTCCATCGACCCGGTAAACGCCACCATCCGCGTCAACGGATGATCCACGATCGTCTCACCAACCTCACCGCCGCTACCCGGGACAAAATTGAGCACGCCATCCGGCAAACCAGCTTCAACAAGAATGTCATACATCACCGATGCAACCACCGGCGCGTCGCTCGACGGCTTGAGCACGACCGTGTTGCCCGCCACAATGGCCGCCGTCGTCATCCCCATGCAGATCGCCAGCGGAAAATTCCACGGCGGAATCACCGCCACCACCCCCAGCGGAATGTAGTGTACGGAATTGTCCTCACCCGAAACCGGAGTCGTCTCGTGTCGCCCAGCCAGTCGAATCATCTCACGCGCATAAAAATCGCAAAAATCAATGGCTTCGCAAACGTCCGCATACGCCTCAAGCCAACCCTTGCTCACCTCAAAACACTGCAACGCCGACAGTTCGTACACCCGCCGACGCATGATCGCCGCCGCCCGAACCAACACCATCGCACGCTCAAACGGATCAACCCGCGACCACGTCCTGAACCGCTCCGCCGCCAATCGCACCGCCCGGTCCGCCATCTCCGCGTCGGCTTTGGCGATCTCGCCAACCACGCGATCCTTCTTCCCGGGCGAAAACGACCGAAACGAGTTCGACGAACCGACGATCTCACCATCGATGCGAATCGTGTGTTTCCGGCCCAATTGACCGCCGACCGCCTTCAAAGCCGCCAGCATTTTCTCGCGCGGTTCATTCTGCGAAAAATCAACGTACGGTTCAGGAGCGTACGGGGTCAGCATAAAATTACCTCTCTGACAGCAACAAAACGGCTGCAATGTTGTTAGATTCCGGCCCGCGTTGCCTCACCACGTCGCACCGGGCCTGTTGAACGATCGAGCTGCTCGATCCGGGTGTTTTTTATGCGGAACCTGATGCATGAACAACCCCCCGCGCGTCCCGCCAAGCCACAGACTATTCCTGCGTCGCACGAATCTCGTCGAGTCGCCCTCGAAGATCGTCAGGCAGGGACGAAACAACGGAATCACTGATCAGCCCGACGCCGAGCATGTCGCGAACATGGACACGATCCACATCCCGAAACGCCTGCAACTTCATCGTCAACAGCCCAGCCAGATCCATGACAAAAAAACCGCCAGCGGCCTCCACGCCACGATCGGACGACGGAGCCGGATGAGCATAATGAGGCCTGACAAGCTCATCCGCGATGACCACATGCACACCTGTTCGGGGATTCGGATCGTCACGATCCACAAACATCGTCACGCCCAACACCTCCGCGGACATCAGATTCACCCCGCGAAGTGCTTCAGCAGCCCCCGACAAATCCTGACGCCTCAAGAGGATATCCACATCCTTCGTCGCCCGGACCGCCCCCTCATCCACCGTCGCCACCCAGGCAGCCACCGCATTGCCTCCGACCACCGCGTACGGAATTCCCGCTTCCAGCAACGTCCGCGAAACCTGCCGCAACAATGCCTCGACCCGATTCACAGCCATGACTTGTGTCCCATAGTTTGGTGCCTTCGGCGCATTCATGAATCGATCACCCCCAACGAAAAATCATCCATCGCGACCTAACTCCCCAACTCCCGACTTCGCTCAAAAGCAGCCAACACACCCTCCACGATATGCTCGAAAACCCCATTCTCCCTCAATTTGGCGATGGCAGCCTCTGTCGTTCCACCCGGCGAGGTCACCCTCTCGCGCAATGTTTCCGGCGAATCCGCATACTCGATCATCATCCTGCCCGCACCAAGGCAGGACTGCCTGGCCAATAGCGACGCCTGCTGCTCGGTCAATCCCGCACGTTTGCCCGCTTCGATCATCGCCTCGGTGAAAAAATAATAATACGCAGGACCAGACCCCGACACACCCGTCACCGCGTCCATCAACGCCTCGTCTTCAATGTGCATACTCTTGCCGGCTGCGTCGAAAATCCGCTGCGCCCGCAACAGATCGGCATCGCTCGCCCACCTGCCCGGATGCACGCCCGCCATCCCCGCCCCCACATGCATCGGCAAATTCGGCATCACGCGGACGACCCGCGCCTTGATATCGGGAAAATGCGACTCAATCGTTCCCGTCGAGACCCCCGCCATGATCGAAACGATCACATGATCCTCGCGAACGAGGTCGCGGATATTCGCAATCACGTCACGGTGAACCTGAGGCTTGACCGCCAGAAGCAGGATATGGCTCTCCCGCACGAGCATCCGGTTGTCGTCGGTGACAGCAATGCTGAATCGCTGTTGGAAATGGTCCCGCCGCGCCGTGCTCGGGTCCGACGCGATGATGCGATCGTCAAGCAACACGCTGTTGCGCAGCAACCCGTGGACGATCCCCTCCGCCGCATTGCCCGCCCCGATAACACCAAATTCGTATTGCGTAGCCATTGGTCGGCTCCTTCTTTTGCCACCAACCAGTTTAGCGAATCATGCGCAAGAAAAAACCGGGGCAAACCCCGGCTTGTTTTTTCATCGTCTCAGGAAGCGAATCGACTATTCGTCGAATCGGAACGGCCCACCGAGCAGCTCATGGACAGACAAACTGTTGCGAATCACGAGGTTCCTGTTGAACACATCCATCGTGCCAAGTCCACCGTTTTCAAGCCAACTGTCCGGATTAACGGTCGCCCGGATCCACTCCATGATCTCGGTCTCCCGCTCATCATCCTCGTCATCGTCGTCATTGTCGTCGTTGCCGCCACCACCGCCGCCCGAACCGAAAATCGACTGAACGTTTTGCTGGCCGCCACTACCGCCGCCCCCGCCTCCCTGCTGCTGCTGATTCAGATCAATCTCCGGTGCACCGCGGAAATTACGCACCTCGAACATGATGTCCTGAATGTCATAGATGCGGGTGAACAACTGACGATCAAAATCCGACAACGTCGAAATCTTCAACTTGTTGTCGATCGCCCGATAGCGAAGCGGATCCAGATCAGAAAGCTGATCCAAAACCTCGTCCAGCACCTGAGCCACGGTCGTGTCATTCAACTGCAACGTCACCACACTGTCCTGATCGATGCTCTCGATCTCCAGCGCACGCCATTTCGGAACAACGTTCACATGCTGACCCTCGGCACTCTGAGCCTTGAGCCATTCCACCACATCACTGAGCGGTGCCTCCTCCCACTCGACCCGATCGATACGCCTCAGCAACAGTTGGCGAACCGGATTCATCTTCGCCGTACGCACCGAACGCGTGTTGGAAACAATCGACTTTCGGCCAACAGCCTCCCGACCACGATTTTGTGCAACCACCAGTTGCGTCGTCGAAAGAACTACGATCATCGCCAGCAGGGAAAAACGTCTCATCGTGCCGACCTCCAAAGGTCAAAAATGTCAGGACTGTCGAATGGTTGAATCGCCGACTCTCTGCATACTACATTATCGTCAACGATTCCCACGTCTCAGCAGCGGATTGTAACCCCGATAACCCCGAACACGCCAGCACCAACGCTCAATTGTGACAGATCGTTAAATCGGAAGATACAGCGACACTTGACTAATTCAATCCGCTCGCCAGGCTGGCCAGAACAGAAGGCTCGACCTCACCACAAAAAACGTAGGTGCCGTTCTGATCTTCCCACGAAATCACCGGTGCATTTGCGTTGGCGCAGACGAACGCATCACGCCCGTTGAGTGAAAAATCGCCCGTCGGCAGAAAAAGACCCCGCCGACCGATCGTGAAAAGCGACACCAGCTTCCCGTCGGAAACGCGCTCGAACACAAGGTGGGCACCGGGAGCACCCTGAATCCTGCATGTGTCCGCGCTGTGCAGTTTGTAACCCGACGACGACAAATCCGGTACCAGAATCGTCATCTGAAGCAAATCGCGCAGTCTCTCGCGCAGCGACATAACATCCCGGGGCAAGTCCCCGGAATGATGATTCAGCCCCTTTGAAATACAGTGTGTATGAACCTCGCGCACCGAACTGACCCACGTCGATTCCACCTCGGATTGCGGTCCGCCCAACGGAATGGAGGGCCCCAGCAGCAACGAACCAAACCACACAAAACCCACCGCGGCTGCCATCGCAAGCGGAACGATCAGCCGTTGAAGGGAAATCGTTCCCGACCTGCCCGCGCGGGTTGTCGCAACCGGTGTCGCCGCTTCATCTGCAATCGCCTGCCGAATCCGCATCGCCAATCCCGCCGGTGCCGTCTCGGACGCAAACGCAGCCGACAGCGATTGCTTCATTCGGCCAATATTCTCAACCGCCGCTCGACACTCGCAACAACCGTCAATGTGCAGACGCGCCGACCGCAACCACTCCGCCTCGGCTGATCCATCCGCATACTCGTCGATTTTCGTTCTAAATTCCCGGCAATTCATTACCTAAGCCTTCTTCCGCACATTTTCACGCTGGGCAAAGTCAGCCAGCTTGTCTGCCAACAAACGGCGTGCTCGAAACAGTCGGCTCATTACTGTTCCAACCGGACACTCGCAGATTTCCGCGATTTCCCTGTAGCTCAGCTCCTCGAAAGACCATAACAACAACACCACACGATACTCTTCCTGAAGTGAGTCCACCGCCTGTTTCACTTCGTCGTCAATTGCATCCCAGTCCACCGCACCCACAACGCCTGGGGACGACTCACTCGCTGCCTCCCCAAACTGCTCCATGGTCGCGTCGTCGAGCGTTATCGGCTGACGCTTCAATCGACCGCGATGCGTGTAGAAGCAGTTGTGCAGTATCTTGAGCAACCAGGGCTTCACGCCATGGTCGCGGAGTTCAAACCGCGGAAACGCTCGAAACGCGCGAATAAACGTCTCCTGCACCAAATCCTCAGCCTCGGACTCGTCGCGGGCGAGCCTGCACGCCATCCGGAAAACATTGTCCAGATGGACCAGGGCAAGCTTCTCGAATCGTTCGCTCTCGGCCGCCGTCATGATCGATAACATCGCCCGAACTCGGTCAGCCGACAAGCCCCTCCGGTATGTAAAACCGTATGACCCGCCGACATATTTCCACGAAATCCGTTGTTCAGCATCTTTTCAACCCCGCTGCTCCGCACGAGTCCGCCTGCCGGTGTTCTACCCGGCAGAAATGGAGGCTGCCCAAAAATCAGTATTCCCCAATAAAAATCGCGATTTTTCCTGATTCCGCGCAATGTCATTCAGGAACGAAAATTACAGCCTCTACTCACAGGCCGTCAGGGGGCATTTTCGCCATTTCGGCCCAGCCGGTGGTTTATTTTTGCTTGACATGGTCCCACCGGCTGGACAGAATCGCGATAATTGGAACGACCGATATTTTTTTATATTGGGAATCGTTAGCGAGTTTCAGCGGTTCTATCGTCCAGTTACAGAGATACCCACTCACCGACCCATCCCCATGGGTCGGTTCCCCCAAGGCCCGGTCCACCCCGCCGGGCCTCTTTTTTGTGCATATGCACTACAGGCATCAGGTCCGGGAACGCAGTCCGGTCCGGGGTTCCTCAATCCTGGAATCTTCCAAAACGACCGGGGCTGGTGGACAGAGATGGGGGACGGTGCTGATAATCGCGAGAGGTCGCGGAGGTTGGGCCTGTCGCGTATCGGAGTTTGGCGCTAAACGTGTTGTTGAATGGGAGCGTGGATTGTGGATGTTGAGCAGCGGATCGATCAGTTCAGGAATATGGCGGAAGCGGACCCGGAGAATGAGCTGGGTCATTTCAGTCTGGGTAAGGCGTATGTGGATGCGGAGCGGTTTGCGGAGGCGGAGGGGTCGCTTCGGCGGGTGTTGGAGCTTAATGACGGGCAATCGAAAGCGTATGCGTTGTTGGGTCGGGTGTTGATCGGGCTGGATCGCAGGGACGAGGCTGTCGCGGTGTTGACCGGGGGTTTTGAAGTGGCAGCGGATCGCGGTGATGTGATGCCCCGGGATGAGATGGGGTCGTTGTTGAAGGGGTTGGGGGCGGATGTTCCGGAGTTGAAGAAGGCGGCTTTGGAGCAGACGGCGACGGTTGGGGCGGATGGATTTCGATGTACCAGATGTGGCAGGCCTCATGGTAAACTGGATGGGCCTCCGTTTAAGGGTGCGCTGGGCGAGAAGATTGGCTCGCGGATATGCGGGGATTGCTGGGACGAGTGGATTCGGATGGGTACGAAGGTGATCAATGAGCTGGGGTTGCCGTTGGCGGATCCGCGGGCGCAGGCGGTTTATGACGAGCATTTGGCCGAGTTTTTGCAGTTGGACGACTGAGGTGAGGGTGATGATGCGGTTGATGGGATTGGTGTTGGTGGTTGGGTTGAGTTCGTGTGTGACGTCGGCGGGCGATAGTGGGCGGATCATTGTGGACGGGGTTTTTGACGACTGGTTGCATGTGGCGGTGGCGATTGATGACCCTGTCGGGGATGGTGGTGGGTCGTTTGCGGACATTGGTTCGGTCTGGATCACGAACGATGAGGAGTATGTGTATGTGCGTTTCGAGATCAATGTGGAGATGAATCTGCAGACGATTCCGGGGCCTGTGCGGGTTTATTTTGATGTGGATCAGGACGCGTCGACGGGCTGGTCTGTCGGGGGGATCGGCAGTGATTTTGTGTTCATGTATCCGGAGAGATTTGGGGCGGAGCAGACGGCGGACGATTTCAATGCGGCACCGTTGGGGCATGCGTATTTGGATCATTATTCGGGTCCGACGTATGCGGATGATGAATTTGAGTTGCGGTTTTTGCGGTCGGCGGTTTTGCCGATTCGTGGGGAGCCTGTGTTTGGCGGCGATGGGTTTGACTTCCTGATTGAGGCGCAGACAACGGGTGGTGTGGCGACGGAATTTGCGCCGGATGCGGGAACCGTGTTTTCGTACACGATGACTGATGAGCCGGCTGCCCCGCTGGAGGCGATCGAGATTGAACGGTGCAACGCGGGGCATTTGCGTGTTGTGACGTGGAATGTTTTGAACAACGGGTTGTTTCTGCGGACCGATATTTTCGATCGTATGTTGAGCGCGCTCGACCCCGACGTTGTGTTGTTTCAGGAATTGAATGCAACGGGGGGGCAGGTTGCGGTGGTGATGAACGCGATTTTGCCGATTGAGGACGGGGCGGATTGGCAGGCGAATTCAGCCAATGGGCGGGTGATTTGCAGCCGGTATCCGTTGAGCCTGCGGCGTAATGATACGACGCCGAGCACGAATCGTGGGCAGGCGATGGCGCTCGTGGATTTGCCGGACGATCGGTTTGATCGGGATGTTTATGTGATTAGCGCGCACATGAAATGTTGCGGAAGTATTGGTGGATCGGAAGATTTCAGGCGGCAGCAGCAGGCGGATGCGAATGTGAACTGGTTTCGGGATTTGCGTACGGAAGGTGGTCAGGAGACGTTGGCGGTGGGGACGCCGATCCTGATCGCGGGGGATTACAATCTGGTGGGTGGTGTGCAACCCTTGCGGACGTTGTTGACGGGTGATGTTCTGGATGAGGCGACGTATGGTGCGGACTCAGCGCCGGATTGGGATGGCAGCGGGATGTTGGATGTGTTTCCGAGGCATCAGGCAGGGCCTGCGACGTATACCTGGCGGAGTCCGGGGAGCAGTTTCGCACCGGGGCGGCTGGATTTCGTGCTGACGACGGATTCGGTGACGCGGGTTGCAAAGTCGTTTGTATTCAACACGGCGGACCTGACGGCGGCGGAGTTGGCGACGTATGGCGTGTTGGCGTTGGATTCGGAACGGGCGTCGGATCATCTGCCGATAGTGGTGGATCTGGTAATCGGGGAGGCGATGCTGATGGCGGACGCGGACGGGGACGACGATGTGGACCTGTCGGACTACGATTCGTTTCAGGCTTGTGTGACGGGACCTGTTGGTGGTGTTGGGTTCGTGCCGCCGACCAGAATGTGTGCGTCGTTGTTTGATGCTGATTTGGATGAGGATATTGATCTGGTCAATCTTGGGTTGTTTCAGGCGGTGTTTGGTGGTGGGATTTGCGATTTGCCGTAACAGACGTCGTTTATCAATTGTTTGCCCCGGGTCGTTGAGATCGCAGGATGAGATCGCAAGAATAGAAGTATGACAAGCGAACAAATGCAGGATGGATCGGGTGAGGCGGTGACGTTGCCTGAAGGGGAGGTCCACGCCCCCGGGAACAGTGCGGTGGAGATTGCGGCGAGGCGTGGGTTCGGGCCTTTGAGTGTGAAGGGGCAGTCGGTCTGGCATGGTGATTCGTTGCCTTGTGTGAGCTGTGGGCAGTTGGTGGCGCGTGATGCGACGGGGTGTGGTGCGTGCGGGGAGGATTTATCGGACGACATGTTGCAGAAGATGCGACAGTCGGCTGGGCCTTGGTTTGTGTTGGAGCATGTTCGTCCGTTTCCGGGGGTGACGCTGGATCGGTTGGTTCGGCAGGTGAGGCGTGGGGTTTTGACGCGGACGACGATCGTTCGCGGGCCTACGACGTTTCATCAGTGGCGTTATGCGGGTGAAACGCCCGGGTTGAGCAAGCATCTGGGGGTTTGCTGGAATTGTCAGACGGGGGTTGGTGCGACGGACGCGGCTTGTTTGTCCTGTGGTGTGTCACTGGATGAGGGTGTACCGGGTGAGGGGGTGGAATCGATCGGGGTGGTGAAGTCGCCCGCCGATTCGTCGATGGATCGCGTTTCCGGTGTGGTCGTTGCGGGGGCGGGGTCTGATCCATCTGTCGGGATCGCGCGTGGTGACGGTCTGGATGAGCTTCGGGCTGCGGTGTCGAATGTGGGTCGGTTGCAACGCGGGGGACATGCGGACGTTGAGCAGCGGGTCGCGGGTGTGCCGGTGGGTTGGATTGTTGCGGCGATCATGGTGGCGGTGGTGGCGACGTTGTTCGCGATTGTGAACATGCGGGGTGGGTAGAAGGGCGATGACCAGACGCTGAGTGGGGATCTCTGGTTATTTCGGATCGCGGCAGAGCCGATAATCGTGCAAGGCAGGCTGGTGTGAGCCTCGCGTCCGTGATTGATACCTCCATTGGTGAATACCCTGGCTTCGTCCGCCGATACTCCGTGCAGCGAGCCTTTTGTCGTTCCGCCCATTCCGGTTTCCGGGGGCGGTGCGCGACAGGAGATACCGATGTTTGCCAGGGGGCATGGCTGTGCCTGAAACGATGATTCCAAGGGTTCTGTGTTTCACAACCCCCGACGACGCCGAGCGATTGGCTTCGGCGATTCTGGTGAAACACGAAATGGTCGTCGCGCCGACCGAGTTACTGACTCCCGATTTTCTTCGCGATCGTGGTCCCTTCCAGGCGGTGCTGATCGACGCGGACAGTACAGCCATCACCATCAGGCAGATAAAGAAGGTGGTCGAGAAATGCAGGGCGGGTATCCCCACGTTGCTTCACAGGCGTGGCAGGATATTGAATCCTGACGCTCTTGTTTCTGCTCTTCGGGAGTTCAAAATCAACGCCGGCTCGGTGAGCGAAGACGCAAGTAACGGATCACGCCGTCACGAGCGGACGGACCCGGAGAAGGCTCGTCATTCAATCCTCATCGTCGATGACGATCCGGTCATGCTCAAACTCATCAGCACCATTCTCGCCCGTGACAACTACGATGTCCTGACTGCCGAGAACGGTGTCGAGGCGCTGGACGTGATTCGCAGAAACGGGGTGTCCATCATCGTTTCGGATCTCGACATGCCTGAGATGGACGGACTGGATCTGTGCAGGAAAATCCGCGGTGACGAGACATTCGGTGTCATCTATTTTGTGATGGTCACGGCACAATCCGAGAAGGCCCGACTTCGCGAAGCCTTCGACTCCGGTGTTGACGATTTTGTCCCCAAACCGTTTGATCGTGATGAGCTTCTGCTGCGTGTTCGGGCGGGTATCCGAACCGTCGAGCTCGAACGCGATCTGTTCAGGCGCAAGCTCGAGATTCAAAAATACAACGCAGACATGGCTGTTCTCAACGCAAGGCTTGAACAGCTTGCGTCAACCGATGAACTCACCGGACTCCTCAATCGACGGCAAGCCATGGTCAAGATGAGCGAATTCGCCGAGTTGTCGTCGCGCTACGGGATTCCGCTCTCCTGTCTGGTTTGCGATCTTGACCATTTCAAAAAGACCAACGACACCTTTGGCCACGCCGTTGGCGACAGGGTTCTTGTCAAATCCGCAAAAGCGATCACCAAATCCATCAGAGCCACGGACATCGCCTCGCGCATCGGCGGCGAGGAGTTTCTTGTCATCTGTCCCAACACCGACCTGGAATCCGCCCGTATTATCGCCGAGCGCGTCAGGGAAAACGTAGAGAAGCTCGTGGCAAACCAGGACAACGAATCAGCCTTCACAACCGTCAGCATCGGGGTCGCGCAGAACAACCCGTCACACCAGAGTCCGGACCTTGTCATCAAGGAAGCAGACGACGCCCTCTACGCCGCAAAAGCCGCTGGGCGAAACTGTGTCTGCACCGCCTCCGGGAATATCCAGCACGCCACCGTCCGGTAGTGCGGGTGCGGGCCAAAGGTATGATGACGATGTGCAACAGCGGTGAAGGCTACGACATTGTGACCAACAGCTTCACCATCACCGGCGGAAACGCCATCGGCGCCCGCTGAGTTTCATTGCCTGGCTTGCAGCGGCAGTGTTGATTCTGGTACAATCAGCCGCAACGCATGATCGGCAATCTCGATTGAGAAACGGCCGTTAATATTGGACGTTTACCGCTGATACTCAATGGAGGTCGAATCCGTGCCCGCTGCTGTCCTGCGCATCCCCTGTCGCAACATCGCACTGATTCTGTTTGTCACAACCTCCGTTCACGCAGCACCCTGGTTCGTCGATGCAGACGCACCTGGTCCCGCCGACGGTCTCACATGGGCGACAGCCTTCAACAATCCGCAGGATGCGCTTGCGGTAGCGATGGCAGGTGATGACATCCGCGTCGCACGGGGGACCTATATGCCCAATGGCGGACACATCGGTGACGGCGGGTTTGTGGCTGGCAGTGGTGCAGCGGTTGCGACATTCCAACTGATCAACGGCGTCACGATCGAGGGTGGATACGCTGGTTTCGGTGAAGATAACCCCGACAACCGTGACACGTCCGGTAACGTGACGATCCTCAGCGGTGACCTGAGCGGTAACGATATGCCCGTGGCCTGTGTGACCGATGCGGAGTGCGGCGGTGCGGGTGGCCTTCTTTGCTCGGAGGGATTCTGCATCATCCCCGCCAACAATGCCGAGAACAGCACCGCCGTCACGACGGGCAGCGGGACGGACGCGACTACGGTCCTAAACGGATTCACTATCAAGGGCGCTTTCGGCACCAGTGGGATGGTCAACATCGCCGGCAGTCCAGCAGTGCTGGATTGTATCTTCAGCGAGAACATCAGCGTTAGTGGTGGGGTATGAGTAATCAGAACGGCAGCCGCCCGACAGTCACCGACTGCACGTTCCGCGGAAATTTCGCGCTCTTTTCCGGTGGGGGATTGAGTTCTGAAAGCGGCAGCAGTCCGATCGTGACCCACTGCTCGTTCGTGGAAAACGCTTGCGGAACACAGGGTGGCGGCGGAATCAAGATTGATAACAGCAGCTCTGCGACCTTGGCGAACTGCGCATTCATAGGAAACGAATCAAGAAATGGACCTGGTGGCGGACTGAATAGACTGGGCTTGCCCATGGCCGTGACCAGCTGCACGTTTAGCGGGAATTCCGCTAGCAATGGCGGAGGGATATTCAATGGAACGACAGGCCTGGCGGTGACGAACTGCACGTTCAGCGGGAACATTGCCAATACTGGCCGTGCAATCAGGGATAAAGCAGGGGCAGCCGCGACGAATTGTGTTTTCTGGACGGACAATGAATCAAGCGTACCGGTCACTGGTTTTGTCACGGTGGCCTATTCCAGCATCCAGGATGCCGATCCGAACGACGGTGACATCCCATTCGGCGGTGAAGCCAATGGCAATATCGACGACAACCCGCTCTTCGCAGATGCCGACGGCGACGACGACATCATCGGGACCGCAGACGACGATCTGCGCCTGCCGGCTGGTCTGTCTCCCTGCATCGACGCGGGCAACAACGCAGCAGTGCCCGCGGGCGTCACGACCGACCTCGACGGAAACGGGAGGATTCTCGACGACGGTGCGATGTTCGACACGGGCAATGGCACGCGGCCGATCGTCGATATGGGCGCTTACGAAGTTCCCGGCGATTGCAACAACAATGACACGCCGGATGCACTCGACCCGGACGCTGATGGCGATGGCGTCATTAATGAATGCGATCCGGATGCGGACAACGACGGCCTGTTGAATGATGACGAATTGGACCTCGGTTCTGATCCACTCTACCCCGATACCGACAAGGACGGCGTCTCCGACGGCCCCAGCGATCCCGACGGCCCGGAGGGTGTGATCCACGCCGGCCCGGACAACTGTCCGCTGATCGCCAACCACAGTCAGACCGATACTGACAATGACGACGTCGGGGACAGGTGCGACCCGTGTCCCGATGACGATCAGGATATCTGTGCGGCTTCGCCGGGTGATATGGACAACGACGGCGACGTGGACCTGACAGATTACGACGCCTTCCTTGACTGTTTCACCGGTCCGGGCGGCGCTGTCTCGCCCGGGTGTGAACCGGCGGACACCGACAAGGATCAGGACTCCGATCTTATCGATTTTGGGGTTTTTCAGGACCTGTTCACCGGCGGACCATAAAAGAAGACTGAGTCAGGCTTATTGGCTGGATTCGCTGCATATTGACCCGTCGCGACTTGTCAATGGCCTGTTCCGATGTGATCGGGGGACACCATTGAAAACGCCGCAGGTGGCGGAGGGACAGGGAGTCAACCAAGACGAGAACAGTCCGGTTTGGACCGCGAATCTCCTCGAATAGGACTCGAACCTATAACCTAGTGTACTGTCAGTTTTGATTGAGCGAGTTGGGGTTGGTTGGCCGATCTCTCCATGGGAGGCACATGGATGTGCCTGTTTTGTGGATCATGGAGTGATCGCGATGAACAAGAGGTATGTCGTTCGGTTGACTGAGAGAG
>JAJDDT010000091.1 GCA_029260165.1 Phycisphaerae bacterium
GATTGGCCGTTACCGTCGGATGAGCAAAGATTACGAAATGTTGCCCGTCAGCAGCGAAGCCATGGTGCTACTGACCATGATCAATCTGATGATTCACCGGCTAAAACCAGGATGATCTTGCTTCTCACACACCCTCTGAGACATCGTCGGACGTGTAATTGGCCACGACTACATCAAGATCGCCGTCAACATCCAAATCGCCAATTGCCAGCGATCGAGGGTCAACCCCCGCTGCGTACAACACACCGCTTGCGAACGTGCCGTCGCCGTGGTTGAGCAGAATGGAAACGTTGTCTGATGACCCATTGGCGACAGCAAGATCACCATCTGCATCCAAATCTCCGGCGACGACTGATCGGGGACCGAACCCTGTATCATAGCGCACGTCGTCGAAGAAGACGCCGTTCCCGTCATTGAACGACACCGACACATTCGATCCGCCCAAGTTTGCAACAGCAACAGCAAGATCGAGGTCAGAATCCCCGTCTAAATCCCCGATCGCCACCGAATGTGGGTTCCTTCCAATGCCAAATCGGACCCCCTTCGCAAATGTGCCATCCCCGTGATTGAAAAAAATGGATACCTCATCGTCAAGTTGATTTGTCGTAATCAGGTTCACGTCGCGATCGTTGTCCAGGTCGCCAGCCGCTATTGACTTGGGGTCGTATCCCGTGTCATAAAAGTCACCGTTGTCAAAAGTCCCATCGCCTCGATTCAGTACAACCGAAATGCTACCCATACCTTCATTAAGAACAGCCAAGTCAAAATCGCCGTCAGCATCCAAGTCTTCGATGATTACCGACCGAGGCCGATCGCCGACCTCATACTCACGATTGTCAAAGAGCCTTCCGAGCGTAACTTGATACACTCGCTGCAACCCGCCGAAATCCAACAAGTCCACGTCACCATCAAGGTCGAAATCGACCGGACCGCAATTCTCCGGCAACGGCTCGCCATCGGCCACGTCGGCACACGCTGCGAAAGCGGCGAAGTCAGCCAAATCGACCGTCCCGCTACCGTCAGTATCGCCGTGAAAGCATTGACTGTATGCCGTCGGTACTGCGACTAAAATGTAGGAAAAGAGAAGGATCGATCCGACAAATCGAGGTAGAAGCCGCCCGCTATCGCTCGTCATATCCAACTCCCCGGCTCGCGATCACGTTTGCACTCGGTAAGAACACCGCCGCCAACGGCAAACATAATAACCGGACGGACCCACAAAATCAAGGTCAGATATCAACAAGAGCGAATCAACAAACTCTAGCGATAAATCTCCGAACCAGCCTCTCGGAATTCCCTGGACTTCTCTTCCAGGCCAACCTGAATCGCCTCCTGATCAGCCACACCCTGTTTGGCGGCGAATTCGCGGACCTCCTGCGTGATCTTCATCGAACAGAAGTTAGGCCCACACATCGAACAGAAATGTGCGACCTTGGCTGAATCCTGCGGCAACGTCTCGTCATGAAACGCCCGCGCGGTCTCCGGATCGAGCGACAAATTGAATTGATCCTCCCAGCGAAATTCGAAACGTGCCTTGGACAAGGCGTTGTCGCGAACCTGTGCCCCAGGATGACCCTTGGCGAGGTCGGCTGCGTGCGCGGCGATCTTGTAGGTAATCACACCGTCCTTCACATCCTTCTTATTCGGCAGGCCCAAATGCTCTTTTGGTGTGACATAACACAACATCGCACAACCATACCAACCGATCATCGCAGCCCCGATGCCACTGGTAATATGGTCATACCCCGGTGCAACATCCGTCGTCAGCGGTCCCAATGTATAGAACGGAGCCTCATCACATATTTCCAACTGTTTGGTCATATTCTCATGAATCATGTGCATCGGAATATGCCCAGGCCCCTCAATCATCACCTGCACATCATGCTTCCACGCAATTTGTGTCAATTCACCAAGCGTCTCCAACTCCGCAAACTGCGCCTCATCATTCGCATCCGCGATCGACCCGGGCCTCAATCCATCGCCGAGCGAAAACGACACGTCGTATGTCTTCATGATCTCGCAGATTTCCTCGAAATGCGTGTAGAGAAAACTCTCCTGATGATGGGCGAGACACCACTTCGCCATGATCGACCCGCCGCGTGACACAATCCCCGTCAAACGTTTCGCGGTCAGCGGCACATACCGCAGCAGCACCCCCGCATGAATCGTGAAATAATCCACGCCCTGCTCCGCCTGTTCGATCAGCGTGTCACGGAAGATCTCCCACGACAATTCCTCCGCCTTGCCATCCACCTTCTCGAGCGCCTGATAGATCGGCACCGTTCCGATCGGCACCGGCGAGTTTCGCAGAATCCACTCGCGCGTCTCGTGGATGTTCTTGCCCGTCGAAAGGTCCATCACATTGTCCGCCCCCCACCGCGTCGCCCACGTCATTTTCTCAACCTCGTCCTCGATCGACGACGAGACGGCTGAGTTCCCGATGTTGGCGTTGATCTTCACCAGGAAATTGCGTCCGATAATCATCGGTTCGGTCTCGGGGTGATTGATGTTGGCAGGGATGATCGCCCGCCCTCGTGCCACCTCATCGCGCACGAATTCCGGCGTGATCTCCCCGGGAATCGAAGCCCCAAAATCCCGTCCCGGATGCTGATCGCGAATCGACGCCTCGACCGACTCCCGCCGCTGATTCTCCCGAATCGCGACAAACTCCATCTCCGGCGTGACGATCCCCCGCCGTGCATAATGCATCTGCGTCACGTTTCCGCTGCTCTTCGCACGCAATACGCGACGACGCGACGCCTCCGGAAACCGCTCCACCCCCGCCAACCGCTCGCCCGACGTGTACCCGTTGTCCTCGGGTTTCACGTTGCGTCCGTCATATGTCTCAACATCTCCGCGGGCGGCGATCCACTCCGCACGGATCGGATTCAGGCCAGCCAACAAATTGATTTCGACATCGGGATCGGTGTAAGGCCCCGACGTGTCGTATACCGTCACTGGTGCGTTGGCGGTCTCTTCCGGCGAGCCGTGCATGGCCAGGTTCGTCGGCGAGAGCGTGATTTCCCGCATCGGCACGCGAATCTGAGGGTGGATTTTGCCCGCGACATAGACCTTTCGCGAGTTCGGGAAGGGCTCCACCGCTGCCTGCGCAACCTCATCGCGTTCAATCCCCCGGCCATTCTGTCCGTTCGATGTTGCCATCGCACCCTCCTTCACGCATCCACAAGACCCACACGGAAGCATCCTCCGATACATGCCTCGCGCGCACCATCATACGCACCCCGTGCAACCCGTCCACGTTCATGGCCCGACACCGATCGCCAACCGTCGTCCGCTGCATTATGCAACAACTTGCCGCATATGTTGCGTACTATCCCGCCAAATTTTCGGGCACTCCGCCTCGAAAAGCATAGACGAACGACTGTAAACTCCTGTTGCACAGCAACTTCCAGCAATTTCAAATCTTCGCATTTTTTTCGGCATAATATGTTGCAAAAGCTGGCATAATATGTACGATACCCAACATGATGAGCGACAAGGAACAACGACTCGACGAGGTGAGCAGGATCCTCAGCAACGGCCCGGTCCAAAATCAGGCGGACCTGCTCGCGCAGCTGCAGGGCAGGGGCGTCCGCATCAACCAATCCACGCTCAGCCGCGACCTGACCGAGTTGGGTGCCAAAAAGGTCGGCGGACGATATGTGATCGAACCGGACCCCGTTCACACAACCGGCCCGATCGTACCGGCTGGCGTTGTCCTTTCGATCACGCCTTGCGGTCCGCATATGGTCGTGATCCGCACCGCCGTCGGGCAGGCGCAGCCGGTGGCTATTGCGATCGAGTCTTTGAAGGAATCCCCCATCGTCGGCACGATTGCCGGAGATGACACGGTTTTTGTCGCAACAAGAGATCGCCGCACACAAACCGTCGCGATCCGCAGAATGAGGCACTGGTTTGGAGAAATTCATGCCTAACGGAATGAACGGAAAGAAATGCGTATTGGCTTACTCCGGTGGACTCGACACGTCCGCCATCGTGGTTTGGCTTTGCGAAAAGGGCTACGAGGTCCACGCTGTCCTCGTCGACGTCGGTCAGGATGAAGACCTGCCCGCACTCTGCAAAAAGGCGTACCGATACGGTGCCAAAACCGCCGTCATTCGCGACGCCAAGCCAGCCATGTTCAACACGGTCGTGCCCACCGTGGTCGGACTGTCCGCCTCGTACGAAGGCAACTACCGCCTCGGCACCGCCCTCGCACGTCCGTTCATTGCGTTGGAACAGGTCAAACGCGCACACGAAATCGGCGGAGCGACCCTCGTCCACGGTGCTACTGGAAAGGGCAACGACCAGATTCGATTTGAATATGCGTATGGCGCACTCTCACCACAATACCCGGTCCTCGCGCCTTGGCGTGTCTGGGATTTCGAGGGCAGAATTGATCTGATCAACTATCTGGCGGAACATGGATTTGAAGAGAAATTCGTCGTGGAGAAAGACTACAGCCTCGACGAGAACCTCTGGCACATCAGCATCGAAGGCGGCGTGCTGGAAAAACCCAACGCCTGCGTCGACGTCGCTCCCGTTCTCGACGCCGTCGGGGATCGCTTCGCACAGGGTGGTCCCGCGAGCGCACCGCAAACCGTCGAACTCACGATCGAAAACGGTGTTCCGATCGCCGTCGATGGCGTCGTCATGTCCCTGCAGAAAATCGTCGCACTCTTCAATCGCAACTACCGTCACGCATCGTGGGCGTGGGACCTGATCATCGAAAACCGCATGACCGGTATCAAATCGCGCGGGCTTTACATCAACCCTGCCGCGAAATTGTTGCACATCGCCGTCGACGCCATCGCACGCAGTTGCCTCGCCAAGGCTGCGTTCGATCAATACGTCGAGCTGGGTCAGAAGTATGGCAACCTTCTCTACAATGGCCAATGCTTTTCCGACCAGTCCCTCATGCTCGAAGCATCGGCCAGGGCAATCATGACCAAACTCAACGGAACCGTCGTGGTACAACTGTCACCCACGCCGTATGCTGCACAGATCGTCGCGACCGACGCCATTTTTCAGGAGTCCGCCGCGACGTTCGAAGCCAGTGATTACACCCATGCCGACGCAGCCGGTTTCATCAACCTCGGTTGGAGATCCGCGATCGGCAAGCCTTTCGTCGAGACGACCCATGAAAACACTGTGGAAGCAGCAATCCCCGCTTCACCCGACGTTTGCACCGATCAACAACACGCTGCACGAGGACTGGTTTCTTCTGACGTTTGAGTTGAAACTACAGGACGCCCACGCGCAGGCGCTCTGCGCTGCCGGCATCTACACAGCCAACGAACTTGAGGCTGTCCGGGACGGGTTGCGACGATTGTCCGAACAATACCTGGATCGTCCCTGCCCCGAATCGCAGGCAGAGGACATTCATACATGGGTCGAGTCCGCGCTGGTTGAACTGATCGGCGAGCCGGGACGCAAAATCCACACCGCGAGGTCACGCAACGATCAGGTAGCCACCCTGCTCAAGATGTTTGTCATCACATCGGGCAACAATCTGTCAGGCAACCTTGCCGATCTGATTCGTGCCTACTGCGAGAAAGCGGATCAATGGGCGGACCTGACTTTTCCGCTCCAGACTCATTGTCAATTTGCCGCGCCGGGAAGCGTCGGATTCTGGGCATTGCGTTTCGCCGCGTCGTTTGACCGCGTGCGTCGCGTTTTGCAATCGTTGACAAGGACGTGGCAACAATCCTGCCCGCTCGGGTCCGGCGCGGTGGCGGGCTCATCGATACCGATCGATCGCAACCTGCAGGCGAATTTGCTGGGTTTCGACGCACCCAGTTGCAACGCGCTGGATGCGACATCCACGCGCGACGAGTGCCTCGACCTGCTCAACCAGTGCGCCATGATCGCGTTGCACCTGCAATCCTTCGCCACCGACGTCATCGCATTTTCCCAGACACCGTTCGGATGGACGAAATACCCGCCTGCGTTCGGAACGGGATCATCCATGATGCCCAACAAGACCAACCCCGACGCCATGGAACTCCTACGCGGTCACGCCAGGCTCATCGCATCCTCGCACCAGCAGGCGTTCACGCTCCTGCAGGGTCTGCCCAGCGGGTACAATCGCGACCTTCAGTGCATCAAACCGATCGTCCACGAAACGCACACCGGGCTGACGGCGCTTCTCGACATGACAACGGCGTTTGTCGCCGACCTCG
Source organism: Phycisphaerae bacterium (assembly GCA_029260165.1). Taxonomy (GTDB): domain Bacteria; phylum Planctomycetota; class Phycisphaerae; order UBA1845; family UBA1845; genus OFTM371. Next base: position 6,183 of record JAJDDT010000091.1, read on the forward strand.
ATTTCGACGCTGAAAAAACCTCTGCGTCTTGCAACCAGGGTTTCATCGACGCCACGCTCCGCATGGAAAGTGACGTTTCCGGCGGAAAACCCCTCCGCGACGCCCACCACGATATCGCCGCTGCCGTCGCATCGGGTGGCTTTGTCGGCGATCCCCCGTCCATCGACGCTTACCAGACCATCGGCAGTGCCTCCCCCGCCGAGACCCGCCGTCAGGCCGCTCTTATCCTTGACTCCCTCGCGCAGTAGCCGATGTCTGTGAATCGGACGCGACAATTTCGCACGATTGGGTACTGTCTGACCTGATGCGTCATCGTCCGTTCCGTCTTATACTTGAGCGATAGCGACCGATGTGCGGACCAAACCAGGGTCGCGAAATGGAGATACAAAGGATGAACCGCAGGAAACGTTTTCTCATTTTGTTATCGTTGTCCGGATCAACGTTGTTCACCGGATCGTGCATCGAGCAGTTCAATGGGGAAGTGCAGAGTGCGTTTCTGGCTGCCACCAACAGCGTCGTGCAGGGGTTTGCACTCGATCTGCTGACCGCCCTGACCGGAATGATTGTCCCGGGCGGAAATATGTGATTCGTGCGACGTGGTTTGAAACGCGAAAAACCAGGTTGAATGGAGCCTGTGATGAAAATCTCGAAATCGTTGACCGTTGTAGCCATCTGCCTCGTGACGCTGTCCTCCGGTTGTCAGACAACAGGCCGCAACTCCTGCTGCAAACAAAGCGCAATGACTGTTGGAACCTTCCGCCGAGGCGACGTGGTCATCGCCTACTACAACTCGGTAGTGCACGCCGAGTACCTGAAATCGATCAAACAGAAGCACGATGAGGCACTGGCTGCCGGTGATCAGGAGCGGGCTGATGAGATCGCCGGTCAGGCCTCCGAGCTTCAGGAACTTGCCCATCGCCAACTCACCCAAAACGCACCACTTGATAATATCATGCAACGCTTGAAATCGCAGGTTGAGTCGATCAGGCAGGAAAACAACGTCGATTCCGTGGTCGAGGAATCGCGGGCCTCAAAGAATCAAAAAACGGTGGATGTGACGGACCAGATTCTGGCGCGATTGAAATCCGCCCGAAAGCGATCCTGAGGGCGGAAATCCCGGACGGTGCTCGTCAAACCCGCTAGACACAGCCTTGCCCCGTTTTTTTCTGCCCCTACAGTCCGACAATTCCGGCGGGGGCACTTTCCGGGCAGCCGGAGTCCGATATGTCGCATGGCAATGGACAGTGGCGCTGAAATCTGACCGATACTCCTGCATTGGCCGGGCTGGCACATGGGTGTTGTCCGGTGGTGTATTGGGATTAACTCGAATGACGATCAGGGGTCGATGGCGATGAGTTCAGAGGCAAGCGTTGAAATCGGGCTGCATCACGGTAATCACGGTCCTGTCAGGCTGGGTGTGTTGGCCTGGCTTGCGATAGTGGGATCGGGGGCGATCTTCGGGATGCTGGTGTACAGCGCGTACATCGCGAACCACGGGCATGGGGGTGGTCATGGTGGGGATCATGGGCATGTGCCGCCGTTGTGGGCGTGTTTGCCGTTTGCCGCGATGTTGTTGTCTATTGCGGTGTTGCCGCTGATTCGTTCGACGGCGGACTGGTGGGAAAGTAATCTGAACCGGTTGACGTTGGCGACGGTGTTCGCGGGGTTGACGCTTTGTTATTACCTGTTTGCCGAGGGCGTGGGGAGCATTTCGACGGTCCTGACCCATGCGATATTGGATGAATACGTTCCGTTCATTGTACTCTTGTTCAGTTTGTATGTGATTAGTGGTGGGATTTGTCTGCGGGGGGACCTCGTGGCCCATCCGACGACGAACACGGCGTTTCTTGCCGTTGGGGCTGGGATCGCGAGTTTCGTGGGGACGACGGGGGCGAGCATGTTGCTGATTCGTCCGTTGTTGCAGACGAACAGTGAGCGGAAGCACGTCGTTCACACGGTGATTTTCTTCATTTTCCTGGTAAGCAACATCGGCGGGAGTTTGTTGCCGATCGGTGATCCACCGTTGTTTTTGGGGTATTTGCGGGGTGTGCCGTTCCTGTGGACGATGGGGTTGTTCGTGCCCTGGTTGGTAACGACGGCCATTGTATTGGCACTGTATTTTGTTGTTGATTCGGTGGCGTTCACGAAGGAGTCGATCCGGGACATTCAGTTGGATCGAACGCAGCGTGAGCGGTTGTCGCTTCGCGGATCGATCAATTTTGTTTACCTGCTCGGTGTTGTGTTCAGTGTGGCGACGTTGACCCCTGGGAAGGATTTTCTGGGGCTGGGGTTGTTTACGCCGTTTCCGCTGATGCGCGAGATTCTGATGCTGGTGTTTGTGGTGTTGTCGCTGAAGACGACGCCCACGGGTTTGCGCGAGGCGAACAAGTTTGATTACCACGCGATTCTGGAAGTGGCTGCTTTGTTCATCGGGATATTCATCTGCATGCAGATACCGGTGGCGATTCTGAGGGAGAATGGCAGCGCGCTGGGTTTGACGGAGTCGTGGCATTTCTTCTGGGCGACGGGTGGGTTGTCGAGTTTCCTGGATAACGCGCCGACGTACGTTGTCTTCTTTGAGACAGCCAAGACGATGGATCCGGGCGGGGCGCCTTTGGAGTTGGCGGACGGAGCGATTTCGTCATCATTGTTGGTGGCGATCAGCCTGGGCGCGGTGTTCATGGGTGCGATGACGTATATCGGGAATGGTCCGAATTTCATGGTCAAGAGTATTGCGGAGCAGAGCGGCGTGAAGATGCCGAGCTTTTTCGGGTATATGCTCTGGAGCGGTTTGATCCTGGTACCGGTGTTCGTGCTGGTGACGTTCCTGTTTTTGCTTTGATTTTTGTAATTTTTCCGTTCTCGCCCTGATCCTGTTCTGCCCGGCAATTTGTTTTCCCGGGGGACCATTCCAGCCTGATCCGGAATACGCGCGCGGATTCCGGTTGAGCAGATTGTCAGTCCTGGTTGCTAACCGTGAATAGCCTGGGATACATATTTCAGCATGTACATACACAACAACCCCGCATAGGTCCCCAACACATAACCCGCGACGGCCAACAACGCCCCGACCGGTGCTAGCGATGGATGAAACGCCGCTGCGACCACCGGGGCACTGGCAGCCCCTCCAATATTCGCCTGTGATCCGACGGCCACGAAAAAGATCGGTGCCTTGATCAACCAACCGACAAACAGGAGCACGCCAACGTGAATCAAAATCCAAAGAACCCCCGCCAATACCAACGCAGGTTGCTCCAGTATCTTCGTGAAGTTGGCTGATGCCCCGATACACGCGACCAGAAGATAGATCATCACCGAACCGATCTTCGACGCGCCCGCCCCCTCCAGATTGCGTGCCGCCGTGAACGACAACCCGATCCCAATTGTTGTGACCAGTATGAATTTCCAGGTCGTCGCGGAAATATTGGCATCAAGCTGACCCCACAAGCCGGCCAACAAACCCTTCGCCTCGGCGGCACCGTTAACAATTGACTGAAACTGAATACCCAACGCATGGCTAACCCAACAACCCACAAACCCCAATGCCAAAATCAACAGCAAATCCGCCAGGCTCGGAACACGCGTCACACGCTCCTGAAACGCCGTCATCCGTTCCTCCAACTCGCGGATCATCGACGCGTTCGCACCCGTCCACGCATCAATCCGACGCTGATGTCCCGACATGTACAACAACGTCCCCATCCAGACACTCGCCACCAACACATCCGGAATGACCATCAATGCCAACATCTCACTGCTGCAATCCGCCGCGTCACCGATGGCTACGAAATTCGCACCACCACCAATCCAACTCCCCGACAACGCAGCCATCCCCCGCCATATTTCAGGTTCAAGCCACTTGCCAACGACGAACAACGCAATTGGCCCACCGATGACAATCCCCAACGTCCCCGCAAGCAACATGATCACTGCCTTGGGACCCAACCGCATGATCCCCGGCACATCCAACGCCAGGATCAGCAACAACAACGCAGCTGGCAACAGAAACGTCTTAACCCATCCGTACAGCGGTGACGCATCAGGAATGACACCCAACGTCGTCAACAACGTCGGCACGAAATAGCAAAACACCAGCGACGGAACGATTTTGAAAATCTTCCCATACGTCGGATGCGACGATGCCCAGAAAATCGCGGCCAACACGCTCAACAGAATCGCCAACAACCCGATCGGGTCCGTTACCAACGGGGTCTCCTCAACCGCCTCAACCAACCCGCCCGCATCCGCCAACAGCGTCCAACCCATCATCCACCCGCCTGAATTTCAATCCACATCCGAAAAATAACGACAGCTCAACCGGTCGCCACCATCCCTTAGCCGATACATTCCCGTCCGTCCAGAAGCATTCATTGCATCAGACCGCATCAACAGGCTATTCTGATCAGCATGGCAGAATTCGTCAGCGAAACCATCACGCCCGTCGGACCCGCCGACGCGTCCGCCATGGCCCGAGGCGAACCGGGACTCCCATCCGCATTCACCTGGCGAGGCCAAACACGCGACATCGTACGCTGTCTCCAATCCTGGAAACAATCCGAACGCGAGAGCGCGCAGGCCTGCGGCGAACTCTACCTCCGCCGACACTGCTACCGACTGGAAATGTCCGACGGAACCTGCTGGCAAGTATACTTCACCCGGCAACCCCCCAAATCAGGCCGATCGACCAGGCGGTGGTTTCTCTACAAAATCGAATCGATCCGGCGGGAAAAACAGAATTGATTTGATCGAATTTGATCGAATGTGAAACGCCCGGGCTTTTGGAACTCGTGGCTACGCGGTGACGGCGGAATCACCGATTCCCGCCGCTGGGGATTGGTCTGCCAGCAGGTTTTCGATCAGCCTGACCTCCTGATCGACGAAACGTCGGATACCGAAAACCTCGTACGCCTGCCCTCGGGCGGTTTCCTTTTCCTTGCGCAAATCGCCCATCCGTTGTAGATGCGAAATAAACTGCAACGCCATACCCGGACCCTTCTCCGGCTTGATCAACAGTCCGTTGCTCTTGTGGGCGATCAGCTCAGCCACACTGTAAACCGCCGTCGCAACAACAGGCACATACGCCGCCATCGCCCACGCGATGCAGGTCGTCGAAACGTCGCCCCCAGCCGGCACGACCAGCACATCCGCCGACGTGATCAGTTCCTCCATTTCGAGATTGCCACCGAACACCGGCATGACCAGCCCGCTCGAATGGACGAGTCGCCTCAGTCGATCGACCTCCGAACCACCTCCCGGAACCACGATACGGTCACTGATGTCAAGAATCCCGAAAAAATATTGACACCATACGAGCCGATCGTGGTACCCCTCGCGTGATGTTGGCGGACTCATCAGAATCAGCCGCTCCTCCGCCGCGATTCCCAGCGATGACCGCACGTCGTCGTCGCGTTTCACGCGGTTGATCAATCCAAAATCAACGCCGGGACGGATCAAAACGCACCGCTCTGTCGGCGCCCCCGCTTCGATCAACCGCCTTTGCACCGTACCCGTGGTACACGCAATGGCTGTTCGCCGTGCGCACGCAACGGTTCGAAGAAACCTGGCTTCGCGATCGGATACACGCGGTGCGAATCGTTGAACGATCAGCGGCACCTGATCCGGTCTCGAAGCGATCGCCGCCGACGCGGCCCGATTTCCCCAGGCAACAATCACATCGATCGCATGCTTTGCAAGCAACCGTCGCACCCGCGGTGCGGAGACAATTCCCAACCCGAAACGATCGGGACAACGAATTATTGGTGTGCCATTGAAGACGTCGTTACGCGGAACACCAATGTCCAGCGACGCCACGATTTGCGGATGTTCGTTGCGATCGAGTCGATCGAGAATCTGCCCGACAGCCAACCGCTCCTCCCAGCCGCACGCACCATCCAGCAGGTGGAGAATCCGCATTATTCCTTCTCGAAATCTTCCAGCTTGTGATCGTGAAATTTCTTCACAACGCGGTCAGCCACCTCGTCGCAGAGCGCCTTGATGATCCCCTTGCGTGTTTTTGCCCGTGCGACCGCGCCCGCCCCAAGCTCAACCTCGTACGGATAGCCCGCCGGACTATCAGGCCAGAGACGGACCTTCGTGCGATCCTTCTCCTCGTTGGCGTTGATGACCTTGATGACGATACTGATCCGGGCAGCCCGCGCGACGTCCTCCGGATCCACCGACGCATGGAACGACTGAATCTCGAGCCAGAGAACCTCGTCCGCCTCCAGCAATTTGCCAATCTCGCGCGCACCGCGATCCTCGAAATCAGGCGTCAACTGCCGCAACCGCGTGATTTTTGACGGCGATACCAGCTTCTCGGCCGCATCCGTGTCGTCCATCTCAGCCACCATCGCTTTGGTCAGCTCATGAGGCAACTCCGACCAGAAACAGGTGTCGAAGGGATCGTCCACCAGGATCGCCACCAACCCCTCACCGAACTCGAACTCAGCCTCGACCTCGGGACGCTCGAACAACCCGAGCATGAACAACGCAGCCCCACCCGACTGCCCACACCCCGGCAGGGTCAACACGAACGCAAGAATGACGATGATTGAAAGGCGTACCGACATTACAGATCAATCTGATGCTCGTGGAACTTGCGAACCAGTTCCTCTGCAAATTTCGAATAGGTTTCACGCCGAATCAACATCGCGTTGCGTCGCGACATGATCGTGGGCTGCTCAGGATAGACCACATCCACCGGCGCAAGTGTGTACTCGCTCAACTGATCGGGGTCGACGGAAAGATCGAACACCGTGATGGCTGTGCTCAACTTACCCTGCAACAAATCCGGCGAGTTGGGGTCGCGCACCTGGAATTGCAACAATTCCACATACAGAACCACATCCGCCTGAAAATGCTCGCCGGTGTGCTTCGGATCATTGACTGCGTCGAACGTCCGCTGCAGGAAATCCTCCACACCGGCAGGATCGACCACCTGACAATCCTCGATGTTGTTCTCCAGTCGCGTTTTCACATGCCCCGCCAATTCGTAGCGAATGTGCGGATAGTCAAAAAGCGTCTCCTGCTCCGCCCAGACGAAAACGAGCACACGTTTGCCCACCAGCTTGTCAAACTCCGGCGGGACCGAACGCTTGTGCTCGCCCATAAACAGAATGGGCACCAGCCAGTTACATCCGGTCGTCAACAGGGAAACCGTTATCAAAGCCGTCAAACAACGTCGCACCATTTCCTGCCCTCTTCTGTCCAACGGACTACCCGACGGAGCGTGATACTGCCATTTTGTATCCCCAGGACACCAGCGCAAACCCGATCACGCAAATAACCAGCACCATAGGCCGAACACGATACCAGTTTACCGACCAACCGCGACCCGTCACCAATGTTTCAAGCGAAACCAGCAGGCCGGTCATCGCGGAAAACGCCAACGCAAACCCCAATGGCTGAGCATGCATCCCCCGAAACCACTGCCCCCGAACGGTGTGCGCAAACGCCGTGGTCATCCCACACGCAGGACAAGGCACGCCCGTCGCGACGATGGTCAGACAACCCGGGAAACCAAGCTGCTTGTGTGTTCCAACCCCGCTGGGATCAGGCGTCAGGAGACCTGCCACGATCAGCGGCGCACCACAAACCACCAGAACCATGCCCGCCGTCACCCGCGCGCCACGGACATCCAGAAACCGACGTCTGCGCAGAATCGGTCCGAGCGGATGCGCCTGCCCATTTTCACGACGTATTGTCTCTACATGCTCCATAACTTATGGGGAAGACTATCACAACCGCTCGCAACACTAAAGCGTGCCTTGTTGACGCACCCATCCCCGAGGTGCATGATACCCCGCATCAGCCAACTAGCGGCTGACCACGCTTGATGTAGAAGGGAAGGCTGACAGTGGCCGTCGAGACCGCCCAGAAACAGAGTTTTTCCGAACGACACCATTTTCTGCTCCGCAGGCTTCACTCGCTCAGCGGTATCGTCCCCGTCGGTGTTTTTCTGATCATGCACCTGACCATCAACGCGTCGATCAACGTCAGCCCCGAAATGTTCGAGGAAAACGTCGGCAAAATTCACGCCCTCGGACCACTGCTCGTGCCGGTGGAAATCGTCGGAATCTTCCTTCCGATCCTTTTTCACGCGTTGTTCGGATTTCAGATTTGGTTCTCCGGACAACCCAATACGACCGCGTACGCATACAACGGAAACATTCGATACACACTGCAACGCGTGACCGGCGGGATCGCGTTCATCTTTATCCTGTACCACCTGTGGCACATGCACTGGCTTGGGAACCCACTGGGGGGTGGGCATTTCGACCCGCATCCAGGTCAGGCTGCCATCACCACCGCCCAGGCCATGCAAATGTCCGTCTGGAGAATCCCCGTGAACATCCTGTACGCCATCGGCGTGCTGGCAGCCGTCTACCATTTCGCCAACGGGATATGGACGTCGCTGATCACATGGGGCATTACCGTCGGACCCTCGTCGCAACGCGTTTCAGGCGTTGCGTGCATCATGTTCGGCATCGCGCTGAGTATCGTCGGGCTGAGCAGTATTCGCGCATTTGCGACAATGGACGTCTCCGAACCTGGTTCGTCCACCCACGTCGATCGCGTTGATTCATCCGAAACCATTCACACGCAAGCGGGATAACAAGACAATGGCCAGCGAACGAGTCGTGGTTGTCGGAGGTGGGTTGGCGGGATTGGCTGCCTCGATGCGGTTGGCCGAGGCGGGTGTCAGCGTCGATCTCATCAGCATGGTTCCCGTCAAGCGCTCCCACAGCGTTTGCGCACAGGGAGGGATCAACTCGGTCAACACAGCCACGCGCGAGCTGGGTGACAGCGAATATCTTCACCTCGACGACACGGTCTATGGCGGCGCTTTCCTGCAGCATCAACCCCCGGTCAAGGAGATGTGCGATTGGGGACCGCGGATTATCGACCTGATGGACCGTCTCGGTGTCGCATTCAACCGAACGAACGAGGGCAATCGCGATCAACGGCGTTTCGGTGGCACGATGTACAAGCGAACCGCATTCGCCGGGGCCACGACAGGACAGCAACTGCTCTACGCGCTCGATGAGCAGTGTCGTCGGTGGGAAGTCGATGGCTTGATCCGCAAACACGAGTACTGGGAATTCCTCGGTCCGATCCTGGATGACAACGGTGTCTGTCGCGGCGTCGTCGCGCAGGACATGTTCCGCATGGATATCAGGGCTTTTCCCGCCGACGCGGTGGTGATGGCCAACGGGGGTTGCGGGCTGATCTACGGTCGCAGCACCATGTCACTGATTTGCACCGGTGGGGCAGCCGGCAGATGTTTCAAGGCCGGCGTCAAATACGCCAACGGCGAGTTCATTCAGGTGCACCCGACGGCCGTTCCCGGGACCGACAAGCTGCGATTGATGAGCGAATCCGCTCGTGGCGAGGGCGGACGTGTCTGGGTGCCGAAGAAGCCGCACGACGATCGCGACCCGATGTCGATCCCCGAAGGCGAGCGATACTATTTCCTGGAAGAACGATATCCCAAGTACGGCAACCTCGTGCCTCGCGACATCGCAACGCGGGAAATCTTCGATGTCTGCGTGAATCAGAAGCTATCCGTCGAACAGGATCGCCTCTGCGTCTATCTCGATCTGACGCACCTGCCGAGTTCGACGCACAAAAAGCTCGAAGGCATCCTTGCGATCTACGAAAAATTCCAGGCCACCGACCCGCGCGTCAAGCCAATGAAGATTTTCCCGGCTGTTCACTATTCCATGGGCGGGTTGTGGTGTGATTATGAGAAAAACGAGCAGACCGGCGGCCTGGTGCTTGGGTCACCGAGAAACCACCAGTCCAACGTGCCGGGGTTGTTCGTGATCGGGGAGGCTGACTACCAGTATCATGGTGGCAACCGTCTCGGTGCCAACTCGCTGCTTAGCTGTATTTTCACCGGAATGATCGTGGCGCCCTCGGTCGAGAGCTATATGGCCGCGCTCAGGACGCGTGCTTCGGACATGCCGACGTCGATGTTCGATCAGGAGCAAGCCAGACACAAAACCCACTGCGACGCATTGATCAGCGGTAACGGCGACGAAAACCCCTACCACATTCATGACGAACTCGGCGACAGCATGACCCGCAATGTCACGGTCGTTCGCTACAACAAAAACATCGAGCAGACCCTCGCCAAGATCGACGAACTCGACGAACGGTACAAACGCATCCGCCTGTCGGACAAGGGAAACTGGACCAACCAGAACCTGAGCTTCTCGCGAGCGCTTGGCGACATGCTCGTGCTCGCCCGCGTGATCGCCAGGGGCGCGATGCAGCGCGATGAATGTCGCGGTGCCCATTACAAACCCGATTTCGCGATCACCGCTCCCGATGCGGACGACCCAGCCACATTGCGTCAGCAGGCGATCAAATGGTGCGACGCATTTCAGGCGTCCAACGACCAATGGCTGAAATCGACGGTCTGTGGTTATCGCCCCGACGGGGATCATGAGTTTGGTTACGAAGAGGTCGATACATCTCTGGTCCCGGCCCGTCCGCGAACCTATGGCTTGAAGGGTGCGGAGATCATCGAGGAAGTCTGGAACGAGCGAATGAAAAAGAAATCAACAGAGTCCGCCGCAGATACGCAGGCGGTCGCAAACGCCTAGGGTGTTTCGATGTCCAAAAAGATAAACGTCACCGTTAAACGTCAGGACGAACAGAACTCCGGATCGCGATGGGAGAAGTTCAGCCTCGATTACGAGTCTGGGATGAACGTCACCACACTCCTGCAACGGATCGCTGCCAACCCCGTCACGGTTGACGCCGGGGAATCCACCCCCGTCGCCTACGACGCCTGCTGCCTGGAAGAGGTCTGCGGTGCCTGCTCCATGATCATCAACGGCAGGGTCCGCCAGGCCTGCTCCGCCCTCGTCGACAATTTGCTACAGGATCGCCCCGACCAAATTACGCTCGAGCCCATGACCAAATTCCCTGTTGTGCGAGACCTGCTCGTCGACCGATCGTTCATGTTCAACGGGCTTAAGAAAGTTCGTGCGTGGGTGCCGGTGGATGGCTATTTCGATCGAGGTCCGGGTCCGAAAATGTCGCCCCATCAGCAGGAAGACCAATACCCGCTCACCGAGTGCATGACCTGCGGTTGCTGCGTCGAAGCCTGCCCGCAAATCAACGATCGTTCCAGCTTCATCGGCCCGCACGCGATCAGCCAGGCCATTCTGTTCAACGAGCATCCGGTCGGACAATTTGAAGAAGGCGAACGAATGAAAGCCATCACGGGCGTTGGGGGGATCGGCGATTGTGGAAATGCTCAAAACTGTGTCAAAGTTTGTCCGAAAAACATTCCATTGACCCGTTCCATCGCCAAGGCGGGTAAAATGGCCACCAAGTTCGTATTCAGGAATTTTTTCGGAACCTAAGCCACCTGCCGGTCTTCGGCACAACAACGCAAAAAGAATCCCATGAAAATGCAACGACGACTCATCGCACTTGTCGCCGCCGTCACACTTCCGTGCGTCGCACAAGCACAACCTGCTATCGACTATCGCGACCCACCCCAGGGTACCTTTCGAGACGACTGGCTCGTCGTCGAGCTGACCGGTGGTGATTTCGCCGGCGGCAAGGCTGGCTACGCACACAACACCGTCTCACGCGACGGTGACGTCATTACGTCGCGCATGCTCATGGTCCTGCGAATCGGGCGACTCGATCAGCCCATCGAAATCTCGGTGCTCAACACCGTCCGTGAAACGGTCGACGGCAAGGCGCTTTCGTTCGACTCCACGACAAAAATGGGCACGGTCGATATGACCTCCAAAGGAAAAATATCCGACGGGAAAGTACGCCTGGAAAGCGGTCAATTCGGCAAACTGACCAGACAGGTCGCTGATTTTCCCGCCAATGCGAAAATGGTGTGGGGGACGTACCTTGCCAGCCTCGAGCACGGTTTCGACGAGGGAACCTCCTACACACTCGACATCTACGAACCCTCCGTGCTCACCAGCGGTTCCATCAAAGCCCACACCACCGTGGGCAAAAAAACAAAGATCGAGCTTAATGGCCAATCGGTCGATGCCGTCGAAGTGACGACAACGATGTCACTCTCCGTGGGCGAAATCCCCTCGACAGGCTACGTCGACGAAACAGGCAACATCCTCCGGGCGGAGACCGCCATGGCTGGCTTCAATATGGTCATGGCCCACTCCGACCGGAGGACAGCATTGAAGGATTTTGAACCCCCGGAGTTCTTCGTCGACACGCTCATCGAGGTCAAAAAGGAGATCAACCGCGACACCGCCAACAGGATCATCTACACCCTCAGCGTCAAAGGCGACGATCAAAAAATCCCGACCCTGCCGACAACAGCCATGCAGACCCCGGGCGAACGCACGAAACAACGTGCCACCGTCACCGTCCAGCGCATTGATTACGACGCGTTGCTGACAGCCAAACCAGTCAATCCCGATCGACTCTCGCCTGAAATCAGGGAATACCTGCTCGCAACGCCGACACTCAACAGCCGGGACGACGCCGTCATCGAGATGGCCAAACAAGCCGCCGACGGCGAAACGCAACCCTACAAAATCGCCGACAAACTCCGCGTCTACGTCAGCCGGATCATCCGCGATAAAAACCTCAACATCGGATTCGCCACCGCCAGCGAGGTCTGCCGAAAACGCGAAGGCGACTGCACCGAACATGGTGTCCTGCTGGCTGCCCTCGGTCGCGTGCTCAACATCCCCTCGCGCGTCGTGGTTGGAATCGCCTATGTGCCCAATTTCGCCGGCAAACGACACGTCTTCGGTTTCCATATGTGGACACAATTCTACATCGCCGAGCAGTGGATCGATTTCGACGCCGCCCTACAGGAATCAGAGTGCAATCCGGGGCGCATCGTATTGGCTACCTCGTCGTTGAAGGACTTCGGCGTCGGCGAGATCGCGTTCGCCATCGTCGACATCATTACCGGACTGGACATCGAAATCACCGAAATCCAGCATCGCTGACACCAGACACGTCAACCCCATTCGTGCCTCGATGGCATTCAAAAAGGACGGAACCCAGCCCCAATGCGTTGGGAGCATGCCCGCACACGCGGGTCGGACTCAATTGGACACTGGATTCCGTCGGCGCGTACCTTCAGCGCTCGTACACCAGCCAGCCTCAAGACGTTCGTCGAACCACCCCGAAAAACGTGCCTCATTACCGGACGCGACCGTGACGCCTCCCCTCATCGCGTTGTCGCATAGTTCTACGCGTTTCCAAAGTGTCGAACCAAGCCCCGGCCGTATTTACCAGCGATGAATATTGTCAACTCACACTTCTCTGGATTTGAGCACCCGCGAGGTGCTACAATACGCTGGCCGAATCAGTAAGGTGACGTGTTGCTGATAAGCCAAAACCGGAAAAGCCTGTAATCCCATGCGTCTGACACATTCCAGGTCTGCTCAAAGAGTGTTTGGCGTTGCTATCGGGGTCGCGATGGCAACATCATTCTCCGCGCACGCACACGTTTTCGTCGAAAACGACCAGCGCACCGGAGCGATTCCACCCTATGAAGGCGGTGGCTGGGTGTGTGAAGCCTTTCTCGGTATTCCCGATGACGACGCCTCGCACCTCCTGTCAGCCGAAGCTTACGTCTCGAAGCGCACGCCAAACCTCACGTTCAAGACGGAGTGGATCGATTTCCCCGCAGGCCCGACAGGCTCCAGACCCGATACCACCTTCGCCACCCTGGGCCATTTCCTCGACGATCACATTTTTGACGTATCCGACCTCGGCCAACTCGACGAGCCTTTCGGACATTTCCTGTTCCGTTGCAAGGGAGTCCTGGCTGTACGCACGCAGGACGATATCGAAACCGTCATCGGCGGCAACAACGCGAACACCGCCCAGCTTCCAACATGGGTCGAGGTCGGAACTTTCGGCAACGACGGATTCCGAACAGAGATAGGCTCGCAACTGATCTATCGCATCCCAATCGTCACAGGCCCGACGAATCAGTTCTTTCACGACAACATGATCTGTCTGGGACTCGGCATGTACCCGATCACGATTACCTATTTCAATCGCTTCGATCCGACAAACGAGTTTAATATGGGGTCCGCCGGTGTGGAGGTCTACAGCCTGCACGGCAGCCCGTTTCACTACCCCGGCGGAGAGATTCTCGCACTTCCCGATGGAACCACCGCGTCACTGATCCCGCCACGCGTCATCTATCAGGAGGGGGATGTTCTCCCGATCGAAGACGGCGATTTCAACGCTGACGGGGCTGTGAACATGCTCGATTTTCAATGGATGCAACACTGCCACACCGGCTCCGGCGGGGACAACGTTTTTCCGCCGGTGGGGTGCTCCATCGCGTCGTGTACGGATTGCGACAGCAAGACCGTGGGGGGATTCATGGACTTCGATGACGACGGGGACGTCGACGAGTTCGACTTTTCCGCGTTTCAGGACAAGGTTTTCGGAATTGCGTCGCCAAACAAATAGGGGAAAAACAATCCGGTGAGCAGGGGTGGACGTATTCAATTGTTTTTATCGACGCTGTTGGCCACTTTGACGATGGCGTTGCAGGCGGAACCGGTTCAAACCGAGCTGGAAGCCTTTTTTCAACCAGGCTCGCAACCCAACAGCGAGGTGGTCTACGAAGCCTTCCGCCCGAGTTCAAATTGTCGAAACTGCCATTTTGGTAACGGTGACGAGGTTTTCGTGATCTACGCGAACTGGCTGGGAAGCATGATGGCCCAGGCGGGTCGCGATCCGGTGTTCCACGCGAGCCTCGCCATCGCCAATCAGGACGCCGACTTCGCCGGTGACATCTGCCTGCGATGCCACACCGCCACGGGATGGATTCAGGGTCGCAGCGAACCGACCGATGGGTCCGCCCTTCTGCCCGACGATTTCGACGGGGTCAGTTGCAGCGTCTGCCATCGAATGGTCGACCCGGACTTCAAAACAGGTGTCAGCCCCACCATCGACGAGGAAATCCTCGCCGACATCAACCCGCTACCCATCTCACCGGGCGGGGGCAACTTCGTCCTCGATCCAGCCGACCGCAGTCGTGGACCCTACAACGACGTTTTCAACGCCGGACACAGTTGGCTCCACTCCCCATTCCACCGAACCGCGGACATCTGCGGCACCTGCCACGACGTCAGCAACCCGCTCTTTCTGCAACAACCCGACGGCACCTACATACTGACCAACACGACCCAACCTCACCCCACCGGCAACAAGTACGACATGTTTCCCCTCGAACGCACCTACAGCGAATGGCTCAACAGCGCGTATGCCAACGGCGGCGTGGATGCCAACGGACGATTCGGCGGAAACATCACCGTCGTCAGCACCTGTCAGGACTGCCACATGCCCAAGACCACCGGGCTGGGCTGTTTCGTCCCCGGAACACCGATCCGCTCCGATCTCCCGTCGCACGATTTCGCCGGTGGCAACGCATGGGCGCAGGACATGATCCTCAACCTGTTCCCCGACGACAATCTGTTCCCCGATGTTATGGAAGCCGGGAAACAACGGGCTGTCTCGATGCTCCAACGCGCTGGCACCCTCGAACTCACTCAACAGGGCAACCACCTCAACACCCGCATCATCAACGAAACCGGTCATAAACTGCCCACAGGCTACCCCGAAGGCAGACGCATGTGGATCAACGTCCAACTGCTCGACAGCACAGGCCAACTGCTCCGCGAATTCGGCCGTTACGACCAACTGACCGCTGTCCTGCACGCCGGCGACACCAGGGTCTACGAGACCAGACTGGGCATCGACGAGACCGTCGCAACCGCAACCAACCAACCGCCCGGAGAGTCGTTTCACTTCGCGCTCAACAACGTCGTCATCAAGGACAACCGCATCCCGCCGCGCGGATTCACCAACTCAGCCTTCAGAGCAGTACAGGCTGCTCCGGTCGGTGCGTCCTACGCCGATGGACAGCATTCGGACGACACGCGATTTCGACTGCTCCCGTCTGCCGCATCTGCAACGGTGCGATTGTTTTACCAAACCGCCAGCAGAGAGTTCATCACGTTTCTGCGCGATGAAAACACGACCAACGACGCGGGCGACGTCCTCTTCGAGCAGTGGGAACTGACCGGAAAATCACCTCCGGTACGGATGGCCACCGCCACCATCGACCTCGAACCCTACGCCGGCGGTGACGGCAACGGCGACGGTGTGGTCAATCTGACCGACTACGCCCAACTCGTCGACTGCCAAGTGGAATTCGGGATCCCTGATTGCCAGTCGCTCGATTTCGACGCCGACGGAGATGTCGATCTGGTCGATTTTGGGGAAATCCAGATCGTGTTCGGACGATAAAGGGCTGGTAATGGGCAGTACGAATAGCGAAAACCATGTTTCTCCAACGTCAATACAAGGACAGAAAACCATGAAGAATCTCCTGGCAGCAGTAACGCTCGTCGGTCTGCTCAACACCACAACCCTCGCCCAAAGGCCAACGCCGATCGGGACCAGCCGGGTCACTGTCTCCTATGAAACGACCTCCGGACCGGTCAGTTTTTCAGGGGACCGAGATTACCTTGGTAACGCCATGGGACCGGGCAACGCCACCATTCTGGACGCCGCCTCGAACGTTAAGGCGTTCAACTCGGTGAATTCCTTCGGTCGTCGCACGTTTCTCGCCAACTCCAACCCGATGTTCGCCGATGTCCTTGCCGGCGATGAATCGCTGATCGCCCATGCTTTTTTCAAAATCGACAACATCGATGACTTTTTCCCGGGCATCGTCCAGGACGGCGTGGTCACGATCACGATCGACCAGGTCAGTTTCGATCAGCCTGTCACCGTCGACCGAAATACAGTCATGCTGCATTCGCTCTGGAATGCCCAGGCTGACCAGTTGGACCCACCGTACATCAGTCTCCACAACCACAACACCCAAACCACCCAGTTTCGCGATTTTTCCGATTTTATCGCCGGTGGTGTTTTCGGAGACTTTCCGTCCCCCAATTACGCCCTGGGCGTCCTGTCGCCCGTGGTCAGCGGTCAGGGCAGCGACACCCTCCGCATTACCGCTCGGATTCCGTACGCGCTGTTGAAACATCTCGAAGATCAGGGGCAATCGGTTCCGGCTGGTCTGCCGGCTCCCCAGGGCTTCCTGGAACCGTTCCATTTCCATGTTGAATACGCAGTCGCACCAGCGCAGGTGTCGGTTGTCCCAACCGCGTCTCAATGGTCCTACGCGCTGATGACGCTCATTTTGCTCACAACCTCAGCCTGTGTGCTCTGCGGAAAAGCGACATCATCACAACCCATAAACCACTGAAACACATAGTGTTACAGTTTTTTTCACACGCGGGACCGGTCTGCGATTGCGTTGACAGGCTCGTGGACGGGTGGTAGAGTCCGGGCGACCGGGTGAGGCTCGGTTTGCAATCCTGCGAAGCCTCAGCTTCCCGAATCGGCTGCTTTTTTGGCCGTGGCGAGCTTCCGGGGTCGGGTTATCCCGATCCCGGAAGTTTTTTTCTGCATTACGACCAAGCCTTGTTCAACCAGTTCCCGAATGCGTCCATGACACGAACCGGTGGTTGTGGTTGCGCATTGTCTGTTGGCTCGCAACTATGGTGATGAGAGGGTGACGGTACAGGGGGTGTTGAAGGTGATGGTGACGGGTTGGCCACAGATGACGTCGGTGCCTCGATCGAAGGCGACTTCACCCGGGGTGACAGCGTTTCCGAAGGCGTCGATGAAGGTAACGCCACCCAGACTGATCGTATCACTGCAGACGAAATTGACGACGGCGTTGGTGGTCGACGTCACCGTGAGCTGGTTGCCGTCGAATGGTGGTGGGAGGACGGGGCGGATGATGACCGAACCGTCGGGTTCATCGAGGATGATGGTGGCGGCGACAAATTCGCGATTTGGACCGTCGCCGGGGTTGGTGCCGATGCCAAGGAGGGCGAGGGTGCAGGCGGGGGAATCGTCGTCGAGCATGGGATCGGGCAGGTCCGGGGTTCCCCCTCCCCCGCCGCCACCGACGAGTCCGCCATTCATGTTTTCGTTATCGTTCATGTCGCTCGGGATATCGTCACCGTTGTTGTTTTCGCTATCCCCGTCGTTTGCGTTGTTGCCGTTCGTGTTATCGCCCGTGCCATTGGCGTTGTCATTGGCTGGGTTGTCGCCGGACATGTTGTCGTTGGCGGGTGGGTTGCTGTTGTCGTTGTCACCGGTCATGCCGTCGTCGGAGCCGTTGGTGTTCGTGTTTGCCGGGGGGGTGTCGTCACCGTTGGTCATGTCGTCGGGCATGGGGCAGCCTGCAAGGGTGACACAGGTGATGGCGGCGAGCGAGAGCATGAGGCGTCGGGTGGTCGTGGGCGTCATTTCTGTTGGCTCCGTTGTTCGGTTGGTCGTCGGACTGGTCCGCGCGTGTATCTGATCCGCTGATCGTCTTGCTAATGCTAGCGGGGGCGGGGCGTGATTTCCACTGAAGGGTGGTCTGGAATGGTTGGTGTCGGGACGGGTTTTATGGGGCGTGGTGATCCGGGAGCGTGACGGTGGGGCTGATGATGGTGACGGCGGGGGGGTGGATGTTGGCGTTGTCGACGGCGGTGGCGATGGTTTCCAGGGTTGCGATGACGTGACGCTGATGCAGGGTGGTGGCAGAAGCGATGCAGGCGGCGGGGG
The DNA here is from genome assembly GCA_029260165.1 of Phycisphaerae bacterium. GTDB lineage: Bacteria > Planctomycetota > Phycisphaerae > UBA1845 > UBA1845 > OFTM371. Next base: position 24,804 of record JAJDDT010000091.1, read on the forward strand.
TTTGGGGGTTCCTGCCGGCGGTGATGAGGCGGGTGGTGATTTCGGCGAGGTTGTGCGTGCCCATGAGGATGATGAGGGTGTCGATTTTTGCCAGGGCGGTGAAGTCGAGGTTTTCGTCCAACTGACCATCCCGGGTGGTGGCGGTGATGACCGTGAAAGAGCGGGCGATTTGTCGGTGGGTGACGGGAACGTTGATGGAGGCGGGGGCGGCGATGGCGCTGGTCACACCCGGGACGATGATGCAGGGGATGTTGGCGGTTTGGCAGGCGAGCATTTCCTCGCCGCCCCGACCGAAGACGAACGGGTCGCCACCCTTGAGTCGGACGACGGATCGATTGGCGTGGGCGTGTTCGAGAATCAACGCGTTGATGTCGCCCTGGGTAGGCGATGGTTGGTTGGGGGTTTTTCCGATATTGGTGATTATTGCGTCGGGGCGGGCGTGGTTGAGCAGTTCGGTGGGGATGAGGCGATCGTGGAGGATGACGTCAGACTGTTTGATGAGGTTGAGACCGCGGAGGGTGATAAGGTCGGGAGCGCCGGGTCCCGTGCCAACGAGGTAGACGGTTCCGGGTTGAGGGTTCATGGGATTGGTGCGGGGCTGGTTGCGAGGTCGAGGATGATGTCGGTGATGATGGGGAGGTGTCCGGTTGGGGTGTCGCAAATGAGGGTGCGGTTGTTTTGATATTCGATGATGGGTTGGACCTCTGTTGGGGTGGTAGATAGGCCTATGTTATTGGGGATGTCGTTTAGGGCATGCCCACCACCGCCGATGAGAAACGGGATCGTGAGGATGTTGTGGTGTGGCGGGATGTTGGTGATGACGGTGGGGAGATGTGGGTCGTCGTCGAGGTAGGCGGTTTGGACGCTGGTGTTTGGGATGGTGGTGCGAAGGTGGGTTGCGAGTGATTCGGTGGCGTGCTTGCTGGTGGTGGATCGTTTGGTTCCGTGGCCTACGAGGATGATGGTGAGGGGGGATTGGGAGAAATAGTTGTTGTTGATGATGGATTGGGCGCGGGCGGCGATGGCCGGTTTGAGGCTTGGGTGGGTGCCGACGGGGTCGGTGAATTGGAGTTGGACGTTGTCGTGGCGTGTGTTTTTCCTGAGTTGTTCGGGGAGGATGGACTGGCTTACATATCCCGCGCTGGTCATGAGTGGGACGATGATGATGTCGGTGCCGATCACGGTTGGGGTGTTTGTTGAATGTGTTGAGCTTGTCAACATTGGTTGGTTTTCGCGCCACCCACAAGGGGTGACGCTACACTCATTTTGAAGATGCTCGAGTGTGTCGAGAATTTCGGAGTAGTGGGGTGTTCCCTTGTTGAACGTGGTGAGGACACGGTGAAAGCGGTTGGTTTTTCGGATGCGGTTGGCGTGTTTGTGGACGATTTTGTTGGCGGGTGAATCGTCGCCTGCTCCGTGGGCTGCGAGGATGATCGTGGGACGGCGGTTCATGCGGCGATGCCTTTTTTGAGCATCATGATGGGTTTGTGGAGAAGTCGGCGACGTTGTCGTCGAATGGTGGGGTCGGGATGGTCCGCGTCGGTGAGCCATTGGTTGATGGTTCGGGCGACGCGTCTGCTGGTGGACCATTGGTGCAGGCGGTCGAGGGTTTGGGTGATGATGTTGTCGATGTCGGTGCGGTGCTGGTGCCGGATGGTTGGTCCGGCTGGTAACTGATCGAGGTGGGTCAGATTTAGTCCGGGGATTGCTGCGATCGATGGGTCGACGTTTCGGGGGACGGCGAGGTCGATGATGTGGAGTGGGTTGGTTCCTTGTGTGGGGATTGTCCGGGGTGTGATGATGTGATGGTGTGCGGCGGTGCAGACGATGGCGACGTCAGTGCTGGCGAGTTGGTTGGTGAGACGATCGGTGGTGGTTGCGACGGCGTTGGTTTTGTTGGCGAGTGATGTTGCGCGGTCAAGATGTCGGTTTGTGATGGTGAGTTGTTTGGGGCGATGGTTCGCGATGGTGACGGCGATGTTTTGTGCGAGATTTCCGCAGCCGACGATCAGGATGTGTTGGTCGTTGATGGGTCCTGCGTGTTGGGTCAGGTGATCGCTGACGAGGTTGGCGAGTGTGTGTGGCTTGTTGGTGACGGTCATGTTGTGTCGGATGCGTTTGCCGGCGTGGATGGCGTGGCGGATGAGCGTGGAGAGTGTTGGGCCTAAGGTGCGCGATTGCAGAGCCTGGGTGTAGGTTTTCTTGAGTTGTCCGAGGACCTGTGGTTCGCCGACGATCTGGGATTCGAGTCCGGCGGCGACGCGGATCAGATGCGTCGCGACGTCGGGACCGGCCTTGACCTGCCAATGTTGTTTGGATGTGGCGTAGGCGGGCAGAATGTCGGCGATGATTCGTCTGATCGCGTCGTGGTTGTTGTTCCCGGGGTCGAGGTAGATTTCGAATCGGCCACAGGTTTGGAGGATGAAGCAGCCTGCGGTGTGATTGGCGAGGGTTGACTGGAGGCGCTCGGTTTGGTGGTTGTCGGGGTAGGCGCGTTCGCGCACGTCGATGGTCGCGGTTTTGTGGGTGATGCCGAGGTAGAGCAGTTGTTCAATCACTGGAGGACCTTGAGGGAGAAAGCGTCAATGGTGGTTTTTTCAAGCCCTGTGACCTTGATGCGGGTTTGGGTCGATCCGATGACGCGGTGGTAGTAGTCGCTGAGTGATTCGCCGTTGTTGCGGTCTTTTGCCCAGTTTTTCAGTAGGGGCCGAAGCGTTGTGATGAAATCGGCCTGGGCGATGTCGTCGGCGAATAGATCGACGACGCGGTCGCCGTTCATGCCGCCGCCGACGTAGACGTTGTAGTTGTCCGGACCCTTGCCGACGAAGGCGATGTCGGCGGTGTAGGGTCGGGCGCATCCGTTGGGGCATCCGGTCATTCGGATGGAGATGGGTTCGTCGCGCAGGCCCAGGGTGTCTAGTTCGGATTCGATTTCCGTGATGATGTCAGCGATGACGCGTTCGGATTCCGAGAGGGCGAGCCCGCAGGTGGGTAATGCGGGGCAAGCCATCGAGTTTCGTCGGGCCTGGGAGAGTTCGAGACCCGGGGTGATGCCGTGATCGTGGAGCAGTTGTTCGATGTCGTCGCACTGTTTGGCTGTGACGTTGGTAATGAGAACGTTTTGATGCGCGGTGAAGACGAAACCGGGGGCGTGTTTTTCGGCGATAGTGCGCAACGCGGTTTTGATTTTCTTGTCATCGAAGTCGGCGATGCGCCCATTTTGTATGAAAACGCCGTAGAACATTTTCCCGTCGCCCTGCTGGTGTCGTCCGATGTAGTCGTGGACGGGAACAGGTTCGTGTGGGCGGTAGGGTTGGAGATTGAAAGCAGCGCGGGTGTTGAATTCGTCACGGAACTTGTCCATACCCATGTCGTCGATGAGGTATTTGATGCGGGCGTGTTTGCGGTCGGAACGGTTGCCGAGGTCGCGGAAAATGGTAATGACGGTCTTGGCGGTTTCGATGATCTGGTCGGGTTCGATGAATCCGAGAGGTTCTGCCAGTTTCGCGTAGGTGTCGGGTTTTCGGTGGGTCATGCCCATTCCGCCACCGACGACGACGTTGTATCCGGTGAGGGTATCGTTTTCGACCATGGCGATGAATCCGAGGTCGTAGGAGTAGACGTCGATGGAATTGTCGGAGTTCAGGGCGATGCCGATTTTGAATTTTCGAGGCAGATAGGTGTCGCCATAAAGGGGTTCGGTTTCGGGTTTTGCGGAGAGGTGTTTTTCGCCGTCGAGCCAGATTTCGTGGTAGGCGCGGGAGGCGGGTTGGAGTTCCCTGGCGATCTTCCTGGCGATATCGCGAACGATTCTGTGGGGCTTGTCCGCGAGCGGTGCGGGACAGGCCATCACGTTTCGCTCGACATCGCCGCAGGCAGCCAGTGTGGTGAGCAGTTTTTCGTTGATGCGCGCGATGCTGTCCTTAAGATCGCCCTTGATAATACCGTGGAACTGAATGCCTTGTCGGGTCGTAATGCGCAGGGTGCCGTTGGCGTCGTCATCGGCGATGGCGTCGAGACCGAGGTATTGATCGGCTGTTGTGATGCCTCCCGGCATGGCTACGCGCACCATGAAACTGTACGCGGGTCCCAGACCGTCGGCACGGCGTTGCTTGCGAAGGTCGCGGTCGTCCTGCTGGTAGGTGCCGTGGAATTTGAGGAGTTGCAGATCGTCGTGCTCGAATTTTTCCGCGTCCGAGGTCAGGACTTCCTCGATCGTGCCGCGAAGACGGTTGCCGGCTTCCTTTGCTTTTTCGACCTTCGATGGTCCCTTATTTTTTTTGTCGGCCATGTTGCTGTTCCGTCGTGTTCTGGTGTTCCCGTCAGCCACAAGAAACTATGAAAGCCGGGTCTCCTGGGGGATGATTGGCGGGATATTGTCCCAGTCTTTGACGGGCTGATCGCGTGGATCGCCCAAAATCATTGGCCCCCTTTTCAGGAGACTCGGCGATGAACATT
>JAJDDT010000092.1 GCA_029260165.1 Phycisphaerae bacterium
ACCTTGCGGATGTCACCCGGCGGGCCGGCGAAGTTAGCCTTGTCGTTGAAACCTGGCGTGATTCCCGTGCCCGACAGAAACCCCGAGTACCCCACCCAGCCGTTTTCGCCCAGCCAGGTATCGCCCATGAAGTCAATCACCACCCCCGGCTGCAAGTCGGGCGCCTGCATCCCTTCGTACGCAATCGCTTCGAGCGAGCCGCTCCCGCCATACCACAGCCCCTCGCGAGCAAACGGATCCCCGTCGATGCGATAGTAGCCGTTGATCAGAACATTGCCTTGCCCATCGATTTGGGGAATTGACGTGTAGACGACGGTCGCATTGGGAATCCCCGGCGCAGGATCGCCGGTGTGCAGGATCGACGTGATCTCAACTCGCGGCGTCTGCGCCTGACTGACGCTCCCTCCGACGAGGCCCATCAGGCCCCCGCCCGCCCCCAGGGCCACGAGTACAAAGACATGCTTGGCAACGCTCATCACATCACCCTTTCCGCTCACCGCTTCAGAAGTGGCCGACACTCGCGCGTTCAAGGCACGTTCACGCCGAACTGCAGAATACCACAAACCAGGCGTTCGTTGCAAGTGGGTTTCTTCAAATGAACCGTAGTGTCCTCAGCGGGATCACCCATTTGCCCAGCCACCATCCTGCGCAAGAACGGTCGATCCGGCCAACAGCCATCTTGCCCTCGAATTAGCCAGAACAACCTTGCTCCGTTCCACTGCGCAAAAACTCCCCGCTTGTTTCCACGTAGGGGCACGAAGTTGAAGTCGCCGGACCTTCAGGCCTCAAGAGCACGATGTCTTCTATGCTAATAAACGACATCTGCGCAACTTGCGCGCGCGATCTCGGAATTCCGGCAAGAAAAGGAGAGCCTGCACGTGCTCGCGCTGGAAAGCAGCAACTCCCATCACAAAGCCTGCGGCTTATGACGTACGATGTTCCTTGAAGCGGAACGCCCGACAGTGGAGGACGTGGAGCACGCCTGGGGGGTGATACACTCAATCTACCGATGCCAAAAGGCCAAGGGCTTAAGATGGCTGTGACGATGCGGAGCAACTTCTTATGCGATTGAGGTGATGGGGTGGCTGATCAAGCGATCAAGCTGCACGGCTTGTTGAAGTCAACGCCGTGAACGACGGCACAGAATGATCATTGCCGCTGGTGTGAGAAGAAGCAGCGTGAATGGCTCAGGAATCACGGCGATGTGCTTGGGGTTGTCGAGATCGTCGATGATGATGCGTTCAAAGCCGGAGCCGTCGAGATTGGCGACGCTGATGCTGGGATGTTCGTTGAACTGCGAGGCCTCGGTGAAGTAAATCAGTCCGTTGTCGAGATCGAGATCGAGGCCCCAAGGTTCGTTCACCAACAGCAGCGCCTCAAGTTCGGACCCGTCCAGATTCGCGCGTGCCACACCGCCCTCTCCAAAATCGGCGAAGTAGAGTTTGCCACCCTCGGGGTCAACATCGATTCCAAACGGCTGACCGATCACTCCCCCTTCAAGTATCGTCTCAACATCCGTTCCATCGAGGTTTGCTCGTTGAATGCGCCCGGCCGTACGGTCCGTCCAATACATGCCTCCGTTGACCAAGTCGAGGGCAATACCTTCAAGATTGGACTGGCCTGAAACCTCCACGAGAGTCTCTACTTCCGAACCATCGAGATTCGAACGTCGGACAGCATCCAGGTTGGTATCAACCCAATAGAGCTTTCCGCCGACAGCATCAACAGCAAGTCCTGTTGGAACTGAGAGAACCCCACCAGTGAACAACACCTCGCGGTCCGAGCCGTCCAGGTTTGATCGGCTGATCGTTTTCGACCGAATGTCTGTCCAATAGACTTTGCCACCGATCGGATCGAGGTCGATACCGTAGGGTTGATCTGCTCCAGCGAAGAAGATCGTCGCACGCGGATCACCGCTCGCCGACGCACGTTCCACGCGGCCATGATCGAAACCATCACCGGCGTCGGCCCAGTACAGGTCGAACAAATCGGCCCTCGAACTGCTGGTGACGACAGCCAACAGCAACAGGATTCTCAACGCATGCGGCATGATACTTCTATCCCAACACCCAGGGACTCGCCCTTACCTTTCATTATACCAACTCTAGTGGCAATTAGCGCAACTCTTCGGCCAATAATAACCGCTGCTACGGATAATCAATCGTACGCATGGGGTCGGCGCACACGTTCGCTGAGTCGTCGCACGTCTGGATGGCGGTGCACGGAGGCGAGCCCGCCTCGCACTTTCCCGTGACCAGATTGCATTTCTCCTCGCCGTTGCAGTACTGACCGTCCGTCTTTTGGCACTCGCCGTCGTTCAAGCAATCTCGACAGCCGCCCGACTTGGTGCAAACCTGATTGGTGATGATGCACGGATTACCCGGCGAAATGCAGACCCCGTCCTCACACGTCTCCACGCCATTGCAAATCAAGGCATCGTCGCACACGGTGTCGGCCGAGCAATCGCTTCCGATGATGTTGCAATCCAGGTAGATCAAGATGACTTCAACCCGTGAAAGAGGATCATCTCCTGGTGCGCATCCGCAAGTACTGCAAAGCTCCTTGACCTCTGGACTCGCGTGCACCTCTATTGCGATGCTCCCATTCCCTGCTGCGATGAATGCGTTGAAATCATCGTAATCAAGCCGCACCGTGTGTTGGTTCATCTCACCGCTGCAATCGGTCACTCCACTCTTGACGAAGAACTGCCCGTTCTTGGGCGCGTTGATAAACCCCTTCTCTGAAGTGATGGCGGTGGACTGTGTCCCGCTTATCAGGTTCGCCGTGACGTATTGTGTGCTTCCGGCAAGGTCCGCCCAAACGCGAATGGTAAGGTAGACCTCGCCCGACATCCCACCGAGATTCGTCGCATCGCATTTGGGGCTGAAACTGTGCGTCTGAACCGAACGGTCCGGGGCCGAAGGATAACCCCAAAACCTGTCTTCGCCCACGACGATAGCCACATCTCCGGGACACGCCGAACAATCCGCCACAGCGCTTTGCAGGCATGGGCCAAGCACAACAATAAATGCAACAATCACTAGTCTATTCATATCTAGAACTCCACTTCTGAGTGAACGATTCATTGACTCGATCTACCTAGGGGCAGCAATTCGGTGTCGCGGCGTTCATGGATTGCCCGGTCCATTCAATCGTGGCGGGATCTACACCGTTCACGAGTTGACGAAAACGAAGCAGATCGAACGGGTCCACGACGCCGCTTCGATCGCTGTCAGCAAAGTCCTCGATGGCTCCGTCGCTCGGTTCGATGATACCATTCACATATTGGCGGAACTTGAGCAAATCGAATGGCGTTACGCTGCCGCTTTGATCCACATCTGCGGGGAGATAGCCGACAAATACGCGATCAGATCCGTTGATGCGTCGGCCGTCCAGACTCTCGACCTTCGCGAAGATGGATAGCCATTCATTCGTCGCCAGTTGTCTGTCTAGGTGGAGGACGACCACGTGGAATCCGCCGTCATATTCGGGATTAGCACCCGGATACGTATAGGCCGCACAAGGATCGCCCGGGGGCGAACCTGATCCCAGCGGGACGACGCAATCGCTAATAGAGACGATAATCGGAGGAGCAGGTGGAGTTGGCGGTTGTGCCGAGTCATCATCGAGATACGAAAGCGTGAACGCGGCTGGTGTTGGAAAGTCGTCCGTACTTCCCACATCGCGCACCTGCTCGGAAAACACCAGCGTGATCTCGTCCAATCCCAGATCGATGTTAATTCCGTCAGTGCTCTCTGCACGAGGGTCAATATAGAGCGAAAACGCGTATTTGCTAAACGAGAACCCTTCGCGACTCTGCACGATTGTCGGATGTCCCGTCTCGTAGCACCCCATGTCGATCGATTCGGCACCGCCTACGTCGGGGTCGTCGAAGAACCTAGGTGTACCGTCGCGGTCCGTTGCCACAGTGCCATGCGCGTCGCCCAAGAGTGCGTCTACTCCAGCGTCGATCGTCGGGGAACCCTTCAGAACGCGAACATTCCCAACCGACAGCTGAATGAAGCTGGGCTCTTCATCGATGTTTGAAGGATCTCCAAACGGTGAGGGCCCAATTCCGGGATCGTTGTCCTGAACGCAGGAATTTGTTACGCTCACTGTGCTACCAGTTTCCACCGCGATTTGGTCTGACAGTATGTCCACGCCAGCGCCAGAGTTGGACCAGACAATCGAGTTCTGAACCTCCGTCGTGCCACCAGTGTCGATGTAGATACCGCCCCCATCATCAGCGTCGTTCCTAGACAGAGTGCAATTCACGACGCTGGCCCGTCTCGAACAACTTAGTTGGCACTGAATGGAAACTGCGCCACCTCTACCGGCGTTTGCAGTGTTGTGCGTGAACTCGCATCCAACGATAGCCAGACCAACGTCATCGGCGTGAACAGCACCGCCGTCTCCCGCGGTCGCGTTGTTGTTCACAAACCGGCAATTGACGAACGCCGCTTCGCTGAACTGGGGCACCGACGCTCCGCCCTTGCTGTAAATCGCACCACCGAAATCACGCGCCCGATTCGTGACGAATGAGCAATCCATAAACCGCGGACTACCGCCGTTGACACTCGTCGCTCCGCCTTTCAAAGCCGCGTTAAACTTAGGTTCTCCTCCGAATTAGTTACTGGAGAAACGTCCCGGTAGAGCCTGTTTGACTTTGAGTGCGAAGTATTCGAGATCGTGGAAGCCGTAGGCGATGCGTTTGATGACTTTGATCTT
>JAJDDT010000093.1 GCA_029260165.1 Phycisphaerae bacterium
GATTGGCCGTTACCGTCGGATGAGCAAAGATTACGAAATGTTGCCCGTCAGCAGCGAAGCCATGGTGCTACTGACCATGATCAATCTGATGATTCACCGGCTAAAACCAGGATGATCTTGCTTCTCACACACCCTCTCAGGAATCGGCTTCATTTTCCACCTCCGAAAGATGATTGAGAAACAGGCGTTGCTTATCGCGCGGGAGCGTATCAAAGGTATCGCGTGCCCATCGGTTCAAACAGGATTGCGTTCGTTGAATCAGGTTGAACACGACGGCTGCGCGGTGTTGGGAGGTTGCGCGAAGCCATCGCTTCTCGAATTCGAGGTCGAGATTCTGGTGTGGGGTCGTGCGGTCGATGCACGCGTCCCATCCCTCGCGTCTTTTGCGGACGGCTGAGCGGAGTTCGTCGAATTCGGGGTCGTGGGCGAGCGTTTTTCGCACGCGTTGGATTAGTCGTTTTTCGACGTACACGAGGGATGCGTAGGAACGTGATGTGTCGCGCGAGATTTGTCGCAGGGGTGTGCGACAATCATCTCTGGGAATGCGCAATCGTTCCTCGACCAATCGGGTGACCACTCCTTCGGGGACCTGATTGCGCTGCATTGGGCGCAACTCGTCGCGGGCTGCTTCTGTGAGCGCGTGGTCCATTTTTTCGCGCATGCGTTCTCGTATCGTCGTGCTGTTCGGGGGTTGGTGGGGATCGCTGCGACGGGACCGATCGGGGATCGTCCTGTCCTTTTCAAAGGACAGGACGTGTCTGCGTTGGCGGGGTTGGGGGTCGCGCGATCGCAACTCGCCCTCGGGTGTTCTGACGGTTTCAAATGCACGATGAAGCCCGCGGTGGACGGCGGCCTGGATCCGGCGGCGGGCGTAGTTTGAAAATACGATTCCCTTTTTGTGGTCGAATGTTTTGGCGGCGAGTATCAGGCCTATGCAGCCTTCCTGAAAAAGATCGTCCCATTCGCGGTCGCGAGACGGTTGTTGCAATCCGCCGACATGGGTTCGGAGATGGTGCCCGACGAGACCGAGGTTTTCGACGACGAGCGTGCGTTGTTTTTCGTTCAGGTGATTCAGTTTGTGCAGACCTCGCACCGGATATGCCCCCTGTCAGAACTGGTCTCCCCGACCACACTGATGTATCCTAACATATGCCTAACATGATGTCAACGCCGAAGGAGATTTTTTTATGGATTCCGGTAACGTTTGGCGAGGCTTGGGGTTACGAGCGGGTGGCCTGCTTCGACGCCGTGGGCGACTCAGCCCAAGTTCAACTCAGCGCTGGTGCAACTCGGTGGAACGCCCGGCATGCATGCTGCCGCACCATTTCTGCCACTTATCGAAAGACCGGCTGATGCTCCATCCACACTCCGGGCAGTTTGACGACTGGTCAAGACCCCTGAGGTTGTACATACAGTTCCAACAGAGAGTCTCTCTGGCACCCAAACGCTTGATGCGCCGCTGGTACCGCCACATCACGATCAACGGAATACCGGGAATCAACATCGCCGAAAGAACGAGGACGGGTAGCGTTCCGTCCCAAGCTACATAATCGTTCAGGAAATATTGCGTCGCTGCCACAAGTGCAAAGCCGACAACGACACACCGGAGTCCGTGCTTGCGCACGGACTCCGGAAACGGCTTTGGATCACGACTCATGGGCTACGGTCCCTGGTTTGCTCGCATCCCGCCGCACCATTTCTGCCACTTATCGAAAGACCGGCGAATGCTCCATCCACACTCCGGGCAGTTTGACGACTGGTCAAGACCCCGGAGATTATACAGGCAGTTCCAACAAAGAGTCTCTCGCGCACCCAGACGCTTGATGCGATGCTGGTACCGCCACATCACGATCAACGGAATGCCGGGAATTACCATCAACGCGAGAAGAACGAACGTCAGCGTTCCATCATCCCATGATCCATAGTCCTTCAGGAGATACTGCGTTGCTGCAACAAGCCCAAAGCACGCAACGACACACCAGAGTCCATGTTTGCGCACGGATCCCGGAAACGGTTTTGGATCACGACTCATGGGCTACGGTCCGTGGTTCGCGTTGCAGCCGCCAAAATCGTTACAGCACTGGAAGTATGTGAGGTGCCGCTCGAACATCCGGGCACGATAGTCGTCATTAGCCGCTCGAAGGCAGAAGTAATAGCTGCTGCCGACACCACCCGCACCGGCGACTCCACAGCCGACCACACCAATGGCGCATCCATGCGGAGGGCAAAGTATAGCACCTCCAGCGCAACATCCGATGGCCGCAACAACTGCGCCAGCTGTCCACCGTGAATGACTCTGACCGCAACGGCTGCGATCGCCATCCCGAGCGGCTCGTTCAATAAAAACGCCGATCGCCCATTCCTCCTCACAGTCCAGGTCGGCCTCAGGAAACGCGCCGGGGCCGTCGGGGTCCATGTTGAGCATTCCGGATTTCTGAAGCGTTTCAAGAAGCGGACTGCAATCAGCAAGCTGTGAGCCGTCCGAGTCAAGATGACACGGGCTTTGGTCTCCAAGAATAACCCGAGTCAGCAGTTCCGCGTCGTCCGCCCTGTTGACGAAATACTGCGGGAGAATCACCGTGTAGTGCACCGAAACCGAGCCTTGTTCCGCTTCAAGCAAGACGGTCGTGTCCTGCTTCATCGCAGAGACCCAGGTATTCTCCACAAACTCCTCGGGGAGTTTGAACCAAATTGCGGAGGTGTTCGTGGTGGACACTCCATCCGAGTTCGATTCATTGGCCATTGACGGAATCTGAACGCTCCCGTAACTGGTCCGAAACGAATCGACTGAGTTCGTGCGCAGCCAATTGGCCATGTTTATTCCAATGACTTGCTCGCCATCCCGGATGAGATTCTGGCCGTCGTCGGCGAATAACAAAGTCTCGATAAGGCTGTCAACGTCATCCAGGGTACCGCGTACCCAGAAGACCTCCATGCTGCTGCCGCCAGCGTCGAGAGAGAGAAGTACATCCTCTCCCTTGGCCCAGTCAAGCGATCCAAAGACCCAGGACCCCGGCAGATCCTCTTCGATGCTCTGCCCTGCAGCCCGGAGAGCACGCTGCAAATCAGCGGTGGTAGGCTGAAGCGGGTTGTCAGCCAGCCTGACTACCTGACTGAGCTGGGCAAGCCCAATCTGAGTACACATGCCAAACACGACTGACACTATAACGGTTTCAGAACAATTGATCGAGCATTGCATGGTTAAACCTCCCTGTTTCCATGACAAAAAGTGCGATTGCTGTTAGAATAGTTATTCTCTCCCCCCCCCCCCCCCCCGCGCTCGATTTGTCAAGAGTTTTTTGATAAAAAACCGGAGAAATTTTCGGTATTTGGTGGTTTGTTGCAGCGCGGGGTCATTGTTTCGTGTATTTGGGGGAATTGAGCATTGAAGAGTCGTTGGGATTCGCGCCACCCACAAGGGGTGGCGCTACATTGTCGGTTGGGTGGGTTGGTGTCTTTGGCGGGGATTGTTGTGGGGGTTATGTGACCGTGGTGTGACTTTGCGACGTGGGGAGGGGTGGCTAGAATCCGTCGCGAGGAAACGCAGGCTGGTATCAGCTCGCATGAGGTGCAGCAGATGAGAAGGATGACAGTTCAGGGAATGGCGGGGCTGTTTTTATTGGTTGTTCCCATCGCGGCTGCGACTGGGGAGCCTGGAATTCATGTTGAGCAGCGAACAATCGACCTCGGTCGCGTTCGGCAGGGTGAGGCTGTGGCTGTCGTGTTCGACATTGAGAATCGCGGTGATGAGGACATTGTTGTCCAGTCCGTGCGAACGAGTTGCTCGTGTACTGTTTCGAGGGAGTTGACCGAGGATGAACGGCGTATCGAGCCTGGTGAGACGTTGAGCCTTGGGGTTACGTTTGACTCTCGCGGGCGAAAAGGTCAACAGAAGCGCGACATTACGGTGAATACGAACGACCCGATTGAGCCGCGATTGAAGCTGTTCCTTGAGGCGGATGTTGTGCCGCTGCTCGAGGTGATCGTTAATGGTGAACCGACGCGTGAATGGCGTCTCGGGAATGTCCGGGTGGGCGCTGCGATCGACGGGAGGATCGAGATATTTCCGACGGAACCCCAGACCTCGCTGGAGGTTGAAAAGATCGAGCTGCTTCATCCCGCATTGATCTATGAACGATCAACCGTCGTTCGCGACACGCGGGAGGGAATTGCGATCACGCTTGCGGTTATTGAGAGTGCCCCGCTGGGAACGATCAGCGCCGGTGTCGAAATGAAGGGGAAAATCGGCGAAAAGGACGTCTGGACGCGTGTGCAGCTCCGCGGCCTGGTCGTCGGGGAATTGATCGTTATGCCAACGATGATCGAACAGGTTCAACCCGTCGCACCGGGCAACCGTCTTGTCCCGATCATCATCCGTTCGGGCACGAATCGGTCTTTCCGGGTTCTCAGCGCCGACGCGGGTCCGGCGTTCGAGACGACCGTGGAGAAAAAACGTGAGGGTCTCGAGTATCGGATCAATCTGCAGTTCAGGGAGTCGGCGGAACCGGGGCCTGTTGGAACCTACCTCGATGTCCGAACCGATGTGGTGCAGCAACCGCTGGTGCGCGTGCCGATCTTCGCGCACGTTTTCGGGCACATAAAGGCCAACCCGGCGATGCTGACGCTGCGCAATGACAGCGATTCCGGTCGCACGGTACGCGTCAAGCTCGAAACCGCACGCGGCGGTCCGCTGCAGATCGTCAGTATGTCCTCCGACCTTGCGTACATCACCGCGCGGATCGCGGCTGCTCAGGGTCGGGAACGCCGCAGTGTGAAATTCATCGAGATTTCGCTTGCGTCCGACCCATCCCAGGGAGAGCACGAAGGGACATTGTTCGTCAAGACGACCCTTGCAGAGCAGCCTGTGGTGGAGATTCCGGTGTTGGTACTGGTGCGATAGTCGTCTTTCGTGCAAAATCCCCTGCAGATCAGAATGAAAGGTCGTCGATGACAAAACAAGAGAGCCAACAGAAAGACGACGTCAGCCGGAGTCCGTGGGACGATCCGAGCGTCCCCGCGGGCAGCTCGCCACCCCTGCCTGCGTGGCCCGCGTGGGTTACTGGTGCGATCTGGGTGTGCTGGGTGGGTTTCATGATGGTCACCGCGTTTGGTTAGAATCGAACGTCGTCGTGGCCTATGCGAGATACCATGACGACTGCGACCCTCGAACCCTCCCCATCAACCCACCTTGAAGCTGCCCTTGATCGAAATCTCCGTGCGCTGACCTCCCGCCACCCGAATCTTGTCGATCAAATCAGGAATATCGAGACATCGATGGCTGTTGCGACCGTCGGTCGCGACGGAGTGCCGACGTTTCTGCTGCCGACGGAAGACGGTCGTACCTGCTGGCTTGGGCGATGCTCGACCCCGGGAGTTCGAGCTGAAGCACTGGTCGACGGTCTCGGATCATTTGGCGACAACACGGTGGTCCCTGCGGTGGGCAATGGTTACGAGGTCAAGGAACTGCTGAGACGCCTGCCGCGACACGCTGCGGTTTTTGTCGTGGATACCAATCTTCCTGACGTCGCGTTGGCGTTGATGTTGCACGATTTTTCGACGGACCTTGCCAACGGTCGCCTCATTTTCCTCACGTCGCCTGACATGTCGGCGGAACTTGTCGACTGGTTTGAACGATTTCCGGGATACGAATATCCGCAACGAATGCTGAAGATGTCGGCGGTGGATCATGGCGCGTTTGATACCGTTCGCGGGATCATTGAACAGTCCGCCGCGAAGGTGGCGGCAACTCATCACCGACTGTTGCAGTCGCTTGAGCAAAAACTCGCCGACCGTTCCGTTCAAAAAATCACTCGCCTCGCGATCATCAGCCTCGACCCTCGCGACAGCGTCGTCGATGCAACAGACGCGATCTCGCGGTGTGCAACCTCGCTGAACCTCCAGTCTGAAACCTGCGTCCCGAACACACCGGGCGAGTGCCACACAATGGCACGGATGTCTGCGGTCACGAACACCGACGCGACCCTGATCATCAACGCAGGGTGGGGTTCGCTTCTGCCCTGGATTCCGGAATCGCACGCAGCCGCTTCGTGGCTGTTGCCCGACGCCTGCCTGCTCAGCGGTCAGACCGACGGGTTTTCCGTCAGACACCGGATTTTTGCGGCCACCACCGAAGTGCGTGATCGGGTTGTCTCCCTCGACGCCAATCCCGACCACGTCACCGTTCTCGAACCGGGATGCGACGAGGCTGCCTTCGATCACGACACCCGCGCGAACGCTCGAGCCATGGACGTGGTCATCGTCGGAGACCCTGCGGACCTCTCACCGGATGCCTGCGGCATTACCTATTCAAGCCACGCACAACTATGGGATACCATCCGCGATGTTGCAGCCCGACACCGCGAATTGTCTGCCGATGCGGTATTGCAGCGGGCGGAGTCCATGTGCGACATCCGTCTCAACGACGAGCCACTGCGACATCGCCTCACGAACATCATTCGAGACCGCCTGATCCCCACCGTCTCCCGAATCTCCGCCGCCCAAACCCTCGCCAATGCAGGCCATCGGGTTCACGTTTTTGGTGTCTCTTGGAATCCGTACAAATCGCAAAACCTCACGATCCACGAAGCCCGCACGGACGCGCATTCGTGGTGGCCCGTTTTTTCCGACACGACTGTCGTCATCTGGACGTCCCGGCATCCCACCATCGCGCAAAGCTGCCTCGAAGCGTTCGCCTGCGGAGCCATGGTTGCCCTGCCGACGTCAACATTCGACATGGAGGAGAAACATCCCCAGCTTTCGGAAGTGTTTCGATTGTCGGCTACTTTTTCCAGCCCGATCGAACTGGTCGGGATGACGGCCCGGCTGATCAGCAACCGCATCGACCGCAACAGGATCGTTCAATCGGCACAGTCAGCGATCCGCGCTCGACACCTCATTCGCCATCGTCTCGAAACCATCCTCGAAGCGATCAACGGTTAGCGCTTCATGACAGACTGATGGTTTGATACATTGCCCGCATGAGGGGGGTGCTTTCATGGGGGCGCTTCTTTGGAGGAGGGGGACCTGGTTGTTGGTTTGGATTCGACTCCCCCACGGCTGAAGCCATGGGCCACCCGGTCTGAAGCCCTGGGTCACCCAATCATCGGGCAACGAGGAATCAGTCCTGTTTCGGATCGGACCGCCGCGACAGGAATCCGATACTCGACGCGAAGATTGAATCGCTCAAGGTTTTTCGCTTGTCAGAATGTTCGACCTGCATGTCCTCAAGGTTGGCCAGGCACATCGGGCAGGCTACCACGTCGAGATGAAACTGTGTGTAACTTTTCCAGGGTTCCTCCAGGACACCCAGGAGGGAGGACCCCAGCGTGCTTCGCTTCAGGCAGGTCAACCGGCGTTCGCGCCACACGCGTGCCACGGTCACATCCGCCTTTGTTTCGGACAACTCCACGGGCATGGGTTCGTCGCGATCTTCCAGAAATTTCCGCAGCTTTTGAACGGCGCGAAACTTGATCCCCGCGACGGCTTTTTGGTCGATTTCCAGCAGATTGGCTACGTCGAGATTCCTCATCCCTTTGTAGAAGACCAGTTCGATTACCTGCAGGTCCTCGAACGCATCGCGATCGCGCAGGTGGTGAATCAATCGCCGCAGCAGATCCTCCAACACCTCTTCAAACGCGCTTTGCTCCTCGGCTGTGACAGCGAGGGTGCCTGGGGTCTCCTGCACCCCAGGCAGGATGTCATCCCAAAAATTTTCGGAATCCGGCGGTGGATTCAGGGGAACGATTTTTCGCCTGCGAAACTGGTCGTACAGTTTGTATCGAACGATGGTGAACAGATAGGTTTCGAGCGTTCGCCGCGAATCGTAGTGGTTCAACGACTGGAGAAACCCGACAAACGCTTCCTGCACCAAGTCCTCGGCATCGGTCAGACTTGCGGTGTGCATTCGTGCAAACGCGGTCAACCGCCCCTCATAGCGGTCGATCAACTGCCGCCATGCATCCTGGCTGCCGTCGCGGATTTGAGAAACCAGGAATTGATCTGCAGCGTTTGTGTCCATATCGTCGCAACAAAACGGATTTGAAAACCATCCAACCGGTATGCGATCATAATCGCGGGACGGAAAAGTCACCACTCACAAAGATGTTGAATCATGTCAGGGGGTTGGCCACTTTTGGGTGGTGGTGTCTTGCTCTCGGTGGGGGTCGATGGTACGAAGGCGTATCGGTTGGCGTGGTGCGGTCAGCCTGTCGGCGAGGAGTTTGCGTTGATTTCGGCAGTTACCGGGAACATGACGTTGTCTGTGGTCGCTGTTTGTTGCGCGGCGTCTGCGGTATTCGCTCAGCGATCCGAGCCTGGTGCGTTCGTCAATCAGCAGCGCGCGATCACCAACCTGATCCACGAGCAGCGTGAGCAGTTTGCACCCTCCATTGAAAAAACTGATCTGGATTATGGGGGGTTTCTGAGTTCCTACACGTTGTTGTATGACGATGGTCTGGAGAGCAGTCGAACGCTGCGGCGGACGGATCTGCGGTTGTGGGGCCGGCTGTCGGTTGAACATGGGGCGCATGAATTTTTCGTGCGGTCGCGACTCAGCTACCTGGATTTTAACGGTGGGGATCAGTTCGAGATTGACGAGGAGAATGACCGGGAGGGAATGAACCTCGAGCGGGGGTATTACAAGTTTGATTTGCAACGGGCGAATCAGGCGTATGGTGGAGAGCGACTCGGGTACAACGCCGCGTTGAAGATTGGCCGTGATTTTGCGGAATTCGGGACAGGTTATGCGTTGTCAACGCCGCTGGATCAGGTGTGGTTGCGATGGACGTATCGCGATGTTCAGGTGACGGGGCTTGTGGGCAGGACGATCGGGAGTGGTCAGGATTTCGATTTGTCGCGCGATGCGGAGCGGACACGGCGAAATTTTTCGGGGGCGGAGGTCAGGTATCTCGGGTTTGAGCGTCATCGCCCGTTTGCGTATGTGCTGTGGCAGAATGACCAGATCAGCGACGGTCCTCGATTGTCGGCGCAGCGATTTGAGTACGATTCGTTCTATGTTGGTTTCGGTTCGTCGGGTGAGATCGTACCGAATCTGGCCTATTCGACGGAATGGGTTTTTGAGACGGGGCGGAGCTTTGGGAATCGTCGGGTACAGAGGAAGAACCGGATCAACGCGTGGGCGTGGGATATTGAGCTGGAGTATTTGTTCGATAGGCCGACAAGCCCGCGGGTTGGTGTTGAATATATGTTTGCCAGCGGGGAGGACGATCGCATTGGTAGTCCGACGGATTCGGTTGGCGGTGTGTCGCGTGGATTTCGCGACGAAGGGTTCATCGGGTTTGGTTTTCGTGATACGGGGCTGGCGTTCGCGCCGCGTTTGAGCAACGTGCATGTCTGGCGTGCGGGGGCGTCGTATTTTCCGTTTGAGGGGCATGAGCGGTTGGATCGTCTTGAGCTGGGGACGAACTGGTTTTTGTATTACAAGCATCGTCGTCGCGGGGCGGTCTCGGATCCGCTGGCGAATGTTCCGTCGGGGTATCTGGGCTGGGAGATGAATTATTTTGCCAACTGGCAGATGTCGTCGGACCTGTCGGCGACGGCGCGATTCGGGGCGTTTTTCCCCGGACGGGCGTTTGACGATCAGACGACGCGGACGTTTTTTCTGGTTGGTGTGACATGGGCGTTTTAGATATGGCAGTGAGTCAACGTGCTTTCGAGCGTTTTCGTGTCGCGTGTCCGGCTGTTTTCGCATTGTTGTTGCAGGTCGGATGTGTTGTTCAGCCCACGTTTGATCCGAAGCAGAATCACAACGAGATCGATGAGGTGGCGTTTGTTCATTACGTTGCAGGTCAGCCGGTTCTGACGTTTGACGAGGGTTGTCGCGTGGTGTTGATCGCTGCGGATGGTGGGGAGAAATATGGGGACTTCGAGGCTCGATTCGCGGAACTGGAATCGCGGGGATGTGTGCGTGATTATTGGGGATTGAAGCCAAACAATTTGTTGGATCGGGGGACGTTGGCGTATATGGTGTTTAACCTGTGTGATCTGCCGCATGGCGTGGGGACGTTTTTGACACAGTATGGGCATCTGAGCGATCGACGGTACGCGCTTCGTGAGATGGTCTATCGCAAAATCATGCGTCATGGGGCGACCTACAAGGTGCCGACCGGGGACGAGGTGTTGGGTGTGTTGGCGTCGGCGGAGGATTATCTTGCGAAATCGGGCCGGTTTGATTCGGGCGAGCGTGTGCTGTTGGCACCCGGGCATGAGGCGGAGTAGTGGTTGAGATGCAACGATTCGGATTGCTCCTGATTCTGGTTGGCTTTGTTGTGGCGATGCCGGTCCTGGCGCAACAGCCTGGTGATGCAACGACAGAGAAACTGGAAGCCGTCGTTATTGAGGTCAGGGGGAAGGTTCTGAAAGCGCCGTTCGGCACGCCTGCGGATCAATCGGACGGCTGGTCGGCGGTTAAAAAGGACGATCGGCTTTCGTCGGGGACGCTGGTCAAAACCTCGTTTCGATCGCGGGCTACGCTGCGGTTTGGTGACAGCACGGTGATCAGTATCCGTCGGGTGACGCTGGCGAGTATCGACGACTATTATCGCAGCGATGCGGAGGAAACGATTCGACTCGGGTTGGGATATGGTGCGATTCGGGGTGGGTCCGCCGAGGGTGAAAGGCGGACCGATCTTGTGGTCGACTCGACTGTGGCAACGCTCGCGAAGAGGGGGACGGACGGTTGGGAGATGATCGTCAATCCCACGATTAACCATGTGAAAATATCGATGAGCCGATCGGGTTTTGGCGAGGTGTTGGCATCATTGAAGTCGGAAAACCGGGATCGCCCCGATCGGTCGATCATGCCGGGCGAGTATGTGACAACCGAGACAGCCATGCGTATGTGGATGGAGCAGGATTTGTTCGATCGTTACGTCGATTTTTTCAGTCCGATCGGTTTGACGGAGGATGAGAATTCGTTTGCAAGTCGCAATCCGGGTGGACGCGGTGTCCTCGTGCCTGGTTCGTCGGCGGATGCACGGGATTTCGTCCGGCGTGATAACCCTGTTCCTGCGCTGAATTTCAACAGCGTTCTACCAATGCAGCTACCAAGGCCACCATTCGTCGTGCGACCGGAGGGTGACTTCGGAATCGGGAACACGTTCAACCTGCGTGCAATGTCGGCGGGCAACATGCTGCGACGGTCACCAGCGACGCGTTTTTCCGTGTTGAAGCCTCGCGGTGCTCAAAAGCGGAATATGCGTTTGCTGATGAAACGATAAATCGTTGACCGTCGCAGGTGGTGCGACCAGAATGGTCGGATGGGTGCGTGGTTTGAGGCTGTTCGGGCGCGACTGTGGGGATTGATTGTCGGACTGACGATCACGCTGGCGGTGATCGAAGCCTGTCACGCAGGTTGGCTGCAGCGATTCAGTCTCTCCTTTCTCGACTGGAAATACCGACATGCCAACGCGGTCGAGGCTCACGATGATATCGTGATGATCGATCTGAATGATTTTGCGATGGACTATGTGCATACCTGGCCTTGGCCCAGGCGGTTCGACGCGGAGCTGGTGACGACGCTGAACGATCTCGGGGCCGGGGCGATTCTGATGGACATGTTCTTTTCGGATCCGATAGCCAAACGGATTGTCGATCCGCGACTGGACCCTGACTGGACGGTCGACAACGAAGGCGGGATCGTTGGTGAGGTGAATCTTCTGGATGCCATCGACGACGACGGGGAATTTGAGCGGGCGTTGGCGGTGGCGGACAACGTGTATCTGGGAGCGGTCGGCAACCTGCATGCACCTCGGTATTCACCGACTGAGGCTCGGAGACAAATCGACAGACTCCTGTCATCGGGCGCGGCGGTCGACCAGATCACGCCATTGATTTACGCATTGCTACAGGCGAACGCCGATGTACGCGGGGACCATGCGGTTGAATCAGGTCGCCTGCTCGAGGGTGTTCAAATTGAGAATCTGCTGTTGGAGGATTTTGATGCGACGCTCGATGAGGCTGGCGAACGGTTGGGATGGGCGACGAAGCGGGTGGAACGGTATTGGGCGCAGGCGAAACGAACGGTTGCCCGCCGGCTGATGACGGAGCGGTTGACGACGAATCCGACGCTGTCGTTTCGCGAGGCGTATGAAGCAGTATTGCCTGAATCGGTGGCGGACGCGATGACCGCGGATCGAGAGGATTTGCTGCGGGGGTATCGGATCGCTGTGGGTGAGCGCGCGGTGATCGGTCGGGCGGCGAACGTGCCGGATTCGTTGGTTGGGCGGATCCAGACCCTGTCGCGACCGGTGTTTGCGCTTGATCGATTCTCGCGAGAGGCTGAGGCTGGCTTGGTGGTGCTGCAGGTCGATGAGGCGGACAAGGTGATGAGGCGTGTCCCGTTGATGGCCAACGTCGATGGTCGGTTGATCATGCATCTTGGGTTTGCGGTCGCCCGCGATGTGTTGGAACTGGATGTCGGGTCGATGCGTGTCGAGAAGGATGGGTTGACGATCGCAAACGTGGCGGGCGACAAGCGGTGGCGAATACCGATCGATGAACAGGGTCGGACGCTGATCAGTTGGCATATTGACGCGGACCACCCCGGATGGCGTCATAGTTTCGAGCATGTGCCGGTGTCGCGGGTGATGGAGATTCCGTTGCTGCGTCGTGCGATTGAACGCGAGGACGGAATTGAAGCCAATTATTTCGCGCGATTTGTGAAACTGTCGCTGGCGGAGGTGCCTGCGAGATACAACGACTACGAGCGAATGGTTCGGAAACGGCGGCGATTGCGGCGAACGGGACAGGTAGATGAAAGGCTGTCCGCGGAGATCGGGCTGATTGAAACGCAGGCGATCGCGATGGTTTCGGAGTATGGTCAATCGGTTTCGGATTTTCTTGCGGACGGTGGGGACGCATCTGAATTGTCCGACGACGACCGACTGGCGATGAGGCTGGCAACCGAACACGAGCAGGGCGAGACGTTGGCGACGACAATGAAAGCCCGCGAGCGTCTGACGGCGGCGGTTGATCGGCAGGTCGAACAATTGAAACCTGTTGTGGCTGGAAAGATATGTCTGTTTGGATACACCGCGACGGCGGTGGCTGACACGGTCAATACGCCGGTGTTTGGCGAGATGCCCGGTGTCCTCGCGCATGCGAATGTATTGAACAGTATGTTGCAGAATCGGTTCGTTTGGCCGGCACCGCACTGGGGCGTGCTTGTGTTGATCGGGGTCGCGGGATTTTCGACGACGCTGGTGACGACGTGGCGTGATCCGTGGATCAGTCTGGTTGTGATGGGGTCGATCGGGGCGGTGTTGTTCGTTGGGGCGATTGCGGCGTTTTACTACCAATCGTGGCATGTGGATGTCGTCGGGGCGTTTCTGGCAGCGTTTTTGGCGTGGACGTTCGTGACGCTGTATCGACAGTTGACCGAAGAGCGGCAGAAGCGGGCATTTGGTCGTAGTCTGGCGCAATACACCTCGCCCGCGATTGCGGCGCAGTTGGCTGACCGCGTTGCCAGACGTTCCGGGGCGATGGACCTGTCGCCGGTGCCGCAGGAGGTGACCTGTTTTTTCAGTGATTTGAAGGGGTTTACGTCGATCAGTGAACGACTGGGAGCCTCGCGAACGCGGGAGATATTGAATCCGTATCTGGAAGCGATGAGCGGGGTGTTGATCGAGTGCGACGGGATGATCAACAAGTTTATGGGGGACGGGATTTTTGCGTTTTTCAATCCGCCTGTGCATCCGGTCGAGGATCATGCTGTGGCTGCCTGCGAGGCGGCTGTGCGGTCGTTTGAGGCGTTGGAGGATTTGAAAAATCGGTTGGCGGGTGGTGATCTGGAGGCGGAGGTTCGGGCGCTGTCGATGCGCGTGGGTGTGAATACGGGGGAAGTGTTTGTGGGTGATTACGGTAGCAGCAGCAAATTGGACTACACCTGCATCGGGGATACGGTCAATCTGGCTGCCCGGTTGGAGCCTGCGTGCAAAGCGTTCGGTGTGCGATGTTTGATCTCCGAATCGACGTGGGCAGCCACGTCGAACCGATTTGTCGTGCGACCTCTGGGCGGGTTGCAGGTCGTGGGCAAGACGGAAGCGGTGCAGGTGTACGAGTTGTTGGGGCGTGCGGGGGAGGTGGACGCCGAGGCTGTTTGTTACGCCGAGAGGTTCGCCGAGGCGGTGACTGCTTTTCAGCGACGTGACTGGTCGAAAGCGTCGGCGATATTGGAAGCTTGCAGCCGACAAAGGCCCAACGATGGTGCAGTCGGTCTGTTTGAATTCAATATCGCCAAGCTGCAAGAGTTGCCGCCGGGGACCGATTGGAACCGGGCGATCGAACTGGCCTCAAAATAGGTGCCGCCCTGCGCGCGAATCCGGCTATGTTGGTTTTGCGGAAATGAGTTTGGGGGTTATGATGCCCGGTCGCGTCGCGGGTTGGCGGCGTGTGATGGCGGTCGGGTCCCATGCAGCGGGTCCGACGGGCAACGGGTCAGACTGGAGACAGAGCAGCCCATCCGGCGTATCCGGGTGCCGTGGTTCAACCTGATCGCCATCACACGCCGCCGGCGCGTCGTTGTTCTTGAATGGCTGAGTGAATCGGTGCGGTCACCGGATGGCGGAACCAATGGCCTATACAGTCCTAGCGCGAAAATACCGCAGCCAGACGTTCGACGATCTTGTCGGGCAGGAGGCGATCGCGACGACGTTGAAAAACGCCGTGGCGGGTGATCGGGTGCATCATGGGTACCTGTTTACCGGAACGCGTGGGGTCGGGAAGACGTCGGCTGCCCGGATTCTCGCCAAGGCGCTGAACTGCTCGAAACATGAGGTTGCGACCCCAACGCCCTGCTGCGAGTGCGAATCGTGTCGGTTGATCGCCGAAGGTGGGGATATCGACGTCATCGAAATCGACGCAGCCAGCAACACGGGGGTGGACAACATTCGCGACCTGCGCGACAACGCGTCGTACCGTCCGGCACGGTCACGCTTCAAAATTTACATCATCGACGAAGTGCACATGCTGAGTACGGGGGCGTTCAACGCGCTGCTCAAGACGCTTGAGGAACCGCCGAATCACGTCAAATTCATCATGGCGACGACAGAAGTCCAGAAGGTGCCCGCGACGATCGTGAGTCGTTGCCAGCGGTTTGATTTCCGCAGTATTGCGATCGATGCGATCGACGGGCATTTGCGGAATCTGCTGTCCCTGGAAGGGCTTGAGGCGGACGATGCTGTCGTGCGACGTGTGGCACGGCTTGCCAACGGATCGATGCGGGACGGGTTGTCCATTCTGGATCAACTGCTGTCGTTTGGTGCCAAGGCGCTGACCGTCGAGGTGATGGAGGACATCCTGCCGGCGTCGCATGATGCGCAGGTGGCTGCGTTGTTTGACCATGTGGCTGACCAGGAGCCGGGGGAGGCGCTGGTTTGCGTTGAACAGGCGCTTTCGAGCGGGCAGACGATGGAGCGTTTCAGTGAGTCGGTCGTGGAGCATTTGCGAACGCTGATGTTGCTCAACGTTTGTGGCGCAGAAACTGAGATGGTGGACGTCCCGCAAACGGTGCGCGAACAGCTCGTGACGCAATCGCAGAGATTCGATGCTCCGACCTACGTTTACATGATTGGACTGATGGAAGAGGTGCGCCGATCCGTGCGGACCAGTGCCGTCGCGCGGGCGCTGATCGACGCAGCCATGGTTCGTCTTGCGATGGCAGCGAATTTTTCGGACATTCAGACGCTGCTGGATCAGGTGGGTGGAGCACCTTCGGGTGAAACGCGCCGACCGACCGCCAATCCGACCGCGCCGAAAACAGCCACGCCCCGTACGACCGCACCCCGTGCAACCGCAACACCCAAACGGCCACCCCCGGAGACGACTGTCCGGCGACCGGATCCACCGAAAACGACAAGACCGTCGGCAGCGTCTACGGTCAGTTCGGCGGATCAGGCGCGTGCCCATCGCGACCCCGCTGTCCAGCAGGCGATGAACCTGTTCGACGCGACGGTTGTATCTGTTACGCGCGCAGTGGATTCAGGTGACGCCGAAAAAAATACGGCGGGTGGTGATGCGTCGGATGAATCAGGTACGACAAAAAGCAACGAAAGACAGAGGTAACGCAAATCATGCTCGGTGGACTTGGCAATTTAACAAACCTGATGAAACAGGCAAAGCAGATGCAATCGCAATGGGGCGATATGCAAAAGGATATATTGGCCAGGCGTTTCGAGGGTGAAGCGGGTGGTGGGGCTGTCGTGGTGACGGTTGACGGACGTGGCGCGATGGTGGACATCAAAATATCGCCCAACGCCATCGGCGATGTCGAATTGCTTGAAGATCTGATCAAAGGTGCGATGTCGATGGCGACCCGGAAATCGGGCGAGACGATGCAGGAAGAAATCACGAAGATGACCGGCGGCTTGAACATTCCGGGATTGGCGGAAATGTTCGGCGGGGGTCCCGCGACAAGCGGATAATCAGGTCATGGCGTCGTCCGATAATCTCGCGACATTGGAACGGTTGAAGGAGGCCTTTCAAAAGCTGCCGGGGATCGGCGCGCGCAGTGCCGAGCGGTTGGCGTTTCATTTGCTCCGCGAATCTCGTCAGGAAGCGGAGGTGTTGGCGGCGGCGATCCTTGCGGTCAAGGACAGCATTTTTCATTGCAGCGTCTGCTACAACCTGACCGAGCGTGATCCCTGCCCCATTTGCAACAACGCGGGGCGTGACCATGGCGAGATTTGGGTGGTCGAGCAACCCAAGGATGTCATCGCGCTGGAATCGACGGGCCTGGTTCACGGTGTTTACCATGTTTTGATGGGGCATATCGCGCCATTGGAGGGGATCGAAGCCAGCGACCTGACCATCGTGTCGTTGATCGAGCGGGTCAGGAAGGGTGAGGTGCGCGAGGTCGTGCTGGCCACCAATCCGACGATCGAGGGTGACGGGACAGCGTTGCATATTCAAAGCACGATCATGGATATGGGGGTGAAAATCACCCGTCCCGCGCGAGGGTTGGCTGTTGGTTCGCCGCTGGAGTACGCAAGCCCCGCGATGCTGGAAACTGCCATCCGCGGACGCCGCGACATGTAGGTCCGCGAAAAACGCGGTTTGCGATCGCTCAATCGCCGCTTGTTTCAATCTTCGATCATTCAACGGTATAATAGTTCGTCTCTCATGCCGGCGACCGGTTCGCAAGCCGATGCTTCCGGTGTGGGCCTGTCTCTTGTGGGACGGATCATTGTTCGTCGTCTGACGCGTTGGGGAGATTGATCAGAGAATGTCGCAGTTCCTGTCACAGTCCATGGGTCAGCAGATGCGGATGGAGCAAAGGCTCACGCCGCAGTTGATTCAGTCCATGGACATCCTGCAGATGTCGACGACCGCACTGGAGCAACGAATCGCGGAGGAGCTGGAACGCAATGTCGCGCTGGAACTCCTCGACGAAGAAGGCCCGAAGCTTGGAAATGAGCAGAACGCCGACAAGTCAGAGGCCAAGCCGGAAGGGGAAACCGAGAGTTTCAACCGACTCGATCGGTACTCCAATGAGTACGAACTGGACTTCAATGAACGCTTGAACTATCGCAAGAGCGGCGGTGACGGCGAGCGCGACGCGAAGATTGACGCGATGGCCAACACCGCAAGCCGACCCGAAGGGCTTGACGAATATCTGTTGCGACAATGGACCCTGCTCGATCTGGATGAGGAGACCCAACAGGCAGGTGAATCCATCATCTACCATCTCGATGATGACGGTTACCTGCGAATTCCGCTCGAGACCATCGCGGCTGACAGGCCTGAACCCATGGATGTCGCCGTGCTCGAAAAGGCGCTGGGAATTGTTCAGCGACTGGAGCCTGTTGGTGTGGCAGCGCGCAATGTGCAGGAGTGCATGCTGCTGCAACTGGAGGCGTTACCGGGTGATAACAGTATTGAAAAAACGCTGATCGAAAACCATCTCGAGGACATCGCGCGCAACCGTTTCCCCGCTATTTCAAAGGCGACCGGTTTTTCGGTCGGTGAGATTACTGCGTCCGTCGAGGCGATCAGGGAATCGCTCGTTCTCCACCCCGCCCATCTCGTGGTGGAAAAGCGTGTTCCGCGCGTCTATCCTGACGCCATCATCGACTACAACGAAAAGGGAAAAGGATTCGTCATCAGACTGACGCGTGGAAACATGCCCGACCTTCGCGTGAATACTGAATGCGTCGATCAACTCAAGGACCGTGGGAATCCGAAGGACCTGCGTGATTTCCTGCGTCGACAGGTCGAAAACGCCGGCGGGTTGATTGAGGCTGTCAAATTCCGCCGCAGTCGATTGATGGACGTAGCCGAAGCGATCACGATTCATCAGCGGGAGTTTCTTGAAAAGGGGCCGTCGCATTTGCAGATATTGCGCATGAATGACCTGGCCGAACAATTCGGGTGTGACCCATCCACGATCAGCCGAACCGTGGCAGACAAATATGTGGAGACCCCTCATGGGGTCTTTCCACTGCGACATTTTTTCACGGGTGGCACGAGCGCGGACAAAGGCCAGGAGGCAAGCTGGGACAGCATCAAGCGACGGGTGGCTGCGTTGATCGAAGCTGAGGACCCCAAAAAACCTCACAGTGACGATCAGGTCGCCAAGATTCTCGCCAGGGAAGACATCAACATCTCCCGCCGCACCGTTGCCAAATACCGCGCTCAGCTCAACATTCCTTCCGCGCGACAACGCAGGAAATACTGACCAAACCCTTCGACGATCATCCATGGATCGAGTCGGTGCGCTGTTTGGCGCTTGTTCCATCGACCTGTTCCCTCGACTTGTTCCCTCGACTCGGAATGGGTAGCGACTCTGCGTACACTTCCCGGTCGGCTTTCGCCCATTGATCGCCCCGCGCGAGTAGGTTTCAAAATGCGTCCGGCCATATCGGTTCGTGATTCTGTCGCGGTAATTTGTACGACCTCGCGGTCCGCGCCCGATCGAGGACCGTCAACCAGTTGTCGAGACCTTCTGGAAACATGCCATCGAATCCCTGCGCTTGGCCTTGCTCTCGGTTTGGAGGCGTACTTGTGGCTGTCCCATATTGTCATCCTCGGCGGAGAAACGCTTCCCGGGAGTTGTCGGCGTGGGGATCGACCGGGGAAATTATTCTTCCTTTTGCCGAACCCGCGTTTACCGGGGGATTGCAGGAAGAGACGGAAGTGCTTATTTTACGGCAGCTTATCGTTCGTACGCCACCGTAGCTCAGTTGGCAGAGCAGCGGTTTTGTAATTCTCTCGGGAACCCTCTTCCTTACCCCAAAACGCATTTTTCAGGTCGTAGTGGCCGCTGCAGGAAGCAGCAATCCGCACCAAAGTGCTAGCTCGGTTGTCGCGACAACCGCTGCCCGAACTACAACGTGCAATGAGACCATCGCTGTTATTGTGGGCGGTTCAACGTGACCGAACGACAAAGACCTTCGCATCGCTCCACTGCCGGAGACTGCCTTCAATGTTCTCACGACACTGCAACCCGATGCGGGTGAGTGTCAGGCTTATGTGTTCGTGAATGCAAAGGGGCCTGCTTTTAGCGGATTTTGGACATGTCCCTAGCAAAAACTGCGAACACGTTGTCAACACAGCACTTACGATTTGACGTGGGTGTGTTGGGCCAGCGATCTTTGCGCCATCGAATTCGCACGTTATCGAGCCCCGAGAAGCAACAAATCTCGATGCACTTGTGTTCGGAAGTGGCGTTTTCAGCGGACTATTGTGCTCTACCATGCTCTGTCTCCGGGGTCGCCGAAAGGCCGTGTAACGTACGGAATGGTAGGGTGTTACGGCTCAGAATCGCACAGCGCAAGAATCGCTGGACCACTACAGCCCCGGTGAGATTTACATCCCCTGCGCCGATTCCTAGCGCTCCACATGAGCGGATTGCGTATACTACTCCGCGGGTGAATGTCGCGCGTGCTTGCCAACGAACATCGCCAGTCTCAACCACCAATGCACTTGAGGTTGCAACCTGGGAGTCGAAGAATGATGATCACGATCCGAAGGACGAGTTGCCTGGTCGCCGTTGCGGTGGTGTTTGGCCTGGCGTCCGACGTCTCCAACGCCGAGCCAGGCGACATCGCGTTGATTTCGTTCGCGTCTGACAATCCCGACGCGTTGTCGTTTGTGGTCCTTCGACAGATCGATGCGGGCACCACCTTGCGCTTCACCGACTCCGGATGGTTGACCACCGGCGGCTTCCGCGCCTCCGAGGGCGGCATCGCATTCACAAGCGGAACGGACCTCATGCCGGGGACCGTTGTGGGCCGACAATCGCCATTCGACAGCGGCGATTGGTCCGTCAACAACTCGGGACTTGGTTCCAATGGATTCGCGTTGTCCGCCTCGGGAGATCAGATTATCTCGTTTTCCGGGACGGCCGGTTCGCCCGCGTTTGTCCATGCGGTGCATTTTGACGGTACGGGTTACGGCGATGCGACCACGTCCAACACGACCGCACTGCCAACAGGGCTGACGCTCGATATGACCGCCGTCGACTTGCCGGAATCGGACAACGGCTACTATGACGGTCCTACAAGCGGTACGCCATCGACTCTGCTGGCCGCAATCGGCGATCCGGCCAATTGGACAACTTCCGACGGACCGATCACACCGCCCAATTGGAGTTTCCTGGTCGAGGGTGAAGGCCCTCTGGTCTCCGGAGTTTCACTACCTGCATCCGACTTCAAAGTCGGACAGATGGTCGATGTGACGGTCTCGATTTCGGAGACCCCCGAAGTGGGCGCCCCAGTAACGATCAACCTCACCAGCGGCGCACTGACTTCACCGCAGCAACTGATCATCGACAATCCGAACGATTCCGGTACGACCAACGTCACGTTGGCCAATCCGGGCGTGTGGACCATCGTGGCGTCCGCGGCAACAGGCGGCGCCGGCACCACCGAGTCCGCTCCCTTCACTGTCGGTGATCCCATGATCCCGCCAACGGCCAACGCGGGTCCTGACCGCAGTGTGCCCCTTCAATTGGCAACCGTCACCATCACGCTCGACGGTGCATCTGGTAACGATCCGGAAGGACTGGCGGGCGCCAATTACGCGTGGACGCCGGACGTGGGCGGCGGGATCGCCAGTTGGACCAATCGGTCTGGTCCTCTGACGTCGACAGCGGCACCCGCAACGGGATCCGTGACATTTAATGCAATCGGTACGTATCAACTGACACTCACGGTTACGGACGCCGATGGCCTGACCGACGCCGACACGGCGACGATTACGGTTACTGATCCAGGAGACAGCGACGCCTTTGACCCGCCACCGGGCTACTACGCAGGAGCCACGGGCCTTGGCAGCACGCTCAAGAATCAGTTGGCCAGCATCATGACCAGCGGACACAACCAGCAGTCCTATGGCGATTTCCGGTTCAGCGCTGCTCGGTACGATGCGGATCCCGAAGTGCCCGGCAACATTCTGTTGGCTTACAACCGTGCCTCGGTCCCCGGATCGTGGGACTCTGGTGCGACGTGGTCGCGAGAACACGTCTGGCCTCAGTCTCGCCAGCCAGGCTCTGCATCGAATAGCTCGCGAGGCAATCTCGGCGACCCGTTCGCCCTTCGACCCGTCAATCCGAGTATCAATAGTCAGAGGGGCAACAAGCCTTTCGGAACAATCGACACCGGTGGATCATTCGGTGATCGCGGTTCGTTTTGGTTTCCCGGGGAGGAAGACAAGGGTGACATAGCGCGTAGTAACTTCTACTCGGCCACACGCTACACGAGCACGCTGTCACTCGTTAACGGGATTCCAGCTGGCAACACGATGGGTGACCTGGATTCACTTCTCCGATGGCACTACACCGATGTCCCGGATTTCTTTGAGCGCCGCCGCAACCAGTTGATCTTCGAAGACCAGAACAACCGCAGCGCCTTCGTTGATCGCCCCGAGTTCGTGTGGACCGTCTTCGGTGACGGATTCAACGACAGCACGCTCTATGTGTCACCCATCGAACCAAACGACGGCGCGTCTGTGATCGACGTCGTGCTCCCGACGATCATCGTCGACGGCCCAACCCCACCGTCTGCCCCCGTCGTTCTTCAGAAGGCCGGTATGGATCCCACCTACTACGCGGTCTCAACATCGGGGAGTGCAACATCGAGCATCCTTGGCCGATTCAATGCCTTCGATGTTGACCCACAGCAGGCGCTGATCAACGTTGGGCTATCAACGTCGACGAGTGGGCCGGGCGAAGCCAGTGGAATTGTCGTGATCGACAACCTCGATGTGAGTAGTGAAGGCACTGGGCAAGGCTCGGCGGACGGCAACGATGTCATCAACGTCTACTTGACCGTGCTCGACCACTCCGAAGCATCTTTCGCACCAGAGGGTGATCTCGATGCGCTGACGATCGATTTTGGTGTGGTTGCGTTGGGAAGTGGAATACAGCCCTTGTCGCTTGAGATTCACAATTTGGCTTCGCCGAGCGGTCTCACGGCCAGCCTCGACCTTCAAGCAGTGACCGCAACCGGCGACACCCAGGTGTTTGCGATCGATGCAGCGCCGTTCAGCGACCTCCCGGCCGAAGAAAGTCTCTCATTTTCCGTTGGGTTCACGCCACCCGCTGTGGTCGACACATATTCAGCCACGTACACCTTCACCGTTGCCGATGCCGATCTACCCGGGGCCATATCGGGGATGCCGTTGGTCCTGACCGTAACAGGAGAGGTCGGTCAGGTGGCAGGTGTTCCAGCGGTATCGACCCTCGGTGCCATTGTCATCGCGGTTCTGCTCTTGGGCGGTGGTGGTTACATCTTCGCCAGGAATCTGCCGCGCCGGAATCGATCGTGTCGATGAGCCAGCGACTGGTGTCGCCGGCGGCCAGATGCAGGATCTGTTCGCCGGTGCGAAGACGAAGGACGGTCACAAATCCGGGCGTGGTGATGACCTCGTAGATGGCACCGGGTTCGTGGTCGTACACTTGCACGGCGTCCACGAACCCTGCGACGGAAGGTTGTTGGGTCGCTTCGCGACGTGCGTCGACGACGACATCTGCCGTTGTCTCGGCAGCATCGGTGTCTTCGGATTCGACGACGGGGCGCTGGAGCGGCGACGGTTTGGTACGCCCCTCCCCCACTTCCTCTGACGCCGGCTCAGGTGTTTCATCCATAACTGAGCATGGGGTTGTCGGTGAGTTGTCGCACGTCGGGCAAAAAGGCGGTGAGCATGTTGACGATCTGGTCAACCTGGTGCCGGAAGTGGTCCAACTGCTCATGGTAGAAGGAGGTGCCACGGTCGTGGGTGCGCTCGGGGTCGCTCATGAGCAGGTCGGTCGCGCGCCGAACGCTGTCTGCCGGTGGCAGCCAGGTGAATGTGATGTACTGAGTCGACTCGAACGCGGGTGTGGACCTCAGTGCCGCCTGGCGTTCGTCTTCGATGCGCTGGGCGATGGGATTGGACATTGGACGGTCCACGGGATCCATGGCTCTACGTCGCATGTTCTCGATGTGCAGGCACCAGCCCGATCCGAGGCGGCGGAAGGCGTTGTTGAGTCGGGCGCGATGGGCCATTAACTCCTCGGGGGTAGCGCTGTCCACGTCCGGTCCGCGGAACAGCACGGTGGTCGAGAGGCTGCCGTCCTTGTTGAGCATGACACCGGGCGCGACGAGTGCGACCCACGGCAAGTGGTCGGAGAGTCGTTGCGGGTGACGGCGGTATTCGCGGAGGTTCCACATGGAGCGTATTCCTACCAATCCAGGTACGTGGGTTGTTTCAGGTGGCGACGAAACACGGCGATCCAGTGGGCGTCGTGGCGCGAGAGTGCCACCGACAGCCCGTGCAGCCCCAGCCCGAGTAGCCACAGGTGCAGACCGAGCGTGAGCACGAGCGTGGTGATGACCGTGAGGATCCCAAGCTCGCGCGGCACACCGGCGAAAAGCGGCGGCTGGGCGTCGCCGAATGCGCCGCGCTCGATGAAGACCACAAGTCCGACGGCTGTGGCGATGGAACGACGCGGGACGGTGACTGTGACCTCGCGCATGAGTTCTTCGAGTCGGTACAGTGCGTCATGGGGTCCATTAGCATGAACGGAGCAAAGCCCGCCGGGGTGTCCGGTGGACCATGCCTTGATCATGGACAACGCCTCGCCCCCGCGGACCTCGCCAATGACGATGCGATCCGGACAGAGCCGCAGCGTCGTCCTGACCAGGTCGTCCGTGGTGACGTGTTGCAATGCGGGTGGAGCGATCAGACGCACGCAGTCGTCGGCGTTGCACTGTAATTCGCGGGTGTCCTCGATGATGACGACACGGTCGCGGGTGATGGCGGGTTCGGCCAGACAGGCGTTGATCAGCGTGGTTTTGCCGGAGCCGGTGCCGCCGGCGATGATGATGTTCTGCCGGGCGGCGATGGCCGTGCGGAGGACCTTGGCCGCCTGTCTTGAAAGGATGGTGCCCTGCTCAAGCCACGCATCGATGTACGTTACCGGATCGATGGCCGGTTTGGATCGTGGCTTCGACAATCGATAACCCGGCGGGATCGGGTTGGCGATCGCCTTGGCCACCGTGTTGCGGGCATAGCCCAGTTCCTGTGAGATGGCCCGCTGGCTCATCCCGTCCACAAGATGCTTGCCTCCGAATTGCGATGGCTCAAAATTCGATGCGCGTCTCCAAGCGTCAAACACATGCCCCAAATATTCACTGCCACAACGAAGGCAGGTGATGAATGCTCAGGGCATGGTGTCTTACTGACCACTCTCTGTTTCCCGCAAGGTGGTCATGTCAAACGGCGTGGCGCATTCTGGGCAGCGGGGCTCAATGAGACTGTGGAGGCTGTAGCCGCACACTTGACATTGTGTACGCCCCCATATTTCCTTTGCACAGAAGCGAAGAATCAAAGTAACTAGAATGAATCCACCTATCGAGAATGCGATAGAGAGGGGTGGAGGGATCAGAACTGCACAAACAAGGGTTACTGATGTGGATACGGGAAGGAGTATCTTCGCAGCAGAGATGACTACCTTCTTATTGAGGGCGTACATCACTATTGGCGCGCAAAGGAGTCCAAACATCGCACCAAGCACCACAGGATAGACCCACAAGAAAGGATGCAAGTGGAGCACAACTACGCAATATGCAATCCCGTTAAGGGCTCCCCCTACTAGCGACAGGAGCAATAACCGCAGATCATTCTTAATCACAAGCCAATACGACTCACTATAAAAAAGCGCACTCGCAGTAACAATAAGCAAGGTCGACGGGCGGCGGCCCATTACTAAGGCACGAAGTGAAGCAAAAAGCGTGAGATGCGTTAGATCCATGCCCGGCATTGTACGCACACATGAGACAGGAC
This sequence comes from Phycisphaerae bacterium, assembly GCA_029260165.1. GTDB lineage: Bacteria > Planctomycetota > Phycisphaerae > UBA1845 > UBA1845 > OFTM371. The sequence continues at coordinate 25,282 of JAJDDT010000093.1, forward strand.
CGGGTACACTGCGCCCACGCGTTGTTCCCTGCACAATAACAATAACAGGTCGCATCCGCACCCAAGTAGGTGTAGCCTGCAGGGTACCTGTCGCATATGCGGCCCGTGAGTGCGGGATTAACATTTCCAGTAACTCCGCACCATATAAGGGAGAGTCCACTCGGATCTAGCTCCATTATGGGGTTGTGGGCTGCATACGCGTACAGACTTGCCCCGTCTTGATAGTGCCACTCTGCGATGAAGACGTCTTGCTGGAACCCAAGCGGATCACGTTGCAAGAATCGTTTGATCTGTGCGACATATTGCCGTTTACGATTCTCGTATGATCTTATTTCCGTATCGTGGAGTAGTCCTTGATGAGCAAACACGAGTCCATTCTGGCTCTGTTTGCCGCCAGGAAACCGCGTAAAGTCGGCCCCCGATCCGGAGTAAAGCTCGTCGAATCGAGTCTCGTCTGTGGTATCGACATCACCGTCATTGTCGAAGTCGAATACGCGGCAGGAGCCGGTGGCGGGTTGGGTGCCGTTCTTGCATGTCGTGAGGTTGGAATCGTCGGTGGCGTCGAGATCGCCATCGCCGTCGTAGTCTCCGTTGATTGTGTAGGTGTCGAACGTCGGTTCGCCGTAGGGGGTCGTTGAGATGCGCTCGAGGATGTCACCCGCCTGGTTGGTGGTGCTGGTAACGTTCCAGTTGGCGTCCTGGAAGGCGTACATCGTCCCATGGTCCTTCTTCTCGAAGCGGACGATTTCGTCGACGTACTGCGTTCCTGGAATGATCTGCATGTCGAGGTTCTCCGAACCGTCGCGAGACTCCAGTAACTGCCACTGTTGATTATAGTAAAAATAGGTGGTCCCATCAAGATCACCACTGTTGGTGACCACCTTTTTGATGCGGCGGCCCTGGGCGTCGTATGTGTAGGTGGCGATCACGAGGTCCTCCTCGGCGGATTTCACCTTTACGAGCCGGTTCCACGCGTCGTACTCGTACTTGAGCAGGCCATCGTTGGTGAGATTGCCGTTGTCGTCGTGTGTGGAACTCGTCGAGGTCGTCGAAAAGTCCTCATTGAGCATGAGATCGTCGCCGACATCGTCAATATCATCGTCGGCGTTGTTGTCGTAGCCGATCTTGATGTTGCGGAATTGGGCCGAGTCACCGCTGAACGCGACACCGCCCGCCGCGAGTGTTGAGCTCGTAAGATCATGCTTCAGCACGCCGCCCACCCAGATTTTGATCGAACTGCCGTTGAGCTTGACCTTGACAGGC
>JAJDDT010000094.1 GCA_029260165.1 Phycisphaerae bacterium
TTGGCCGTTACCGTCGGATGAGCAAAGATTACGAAATGTTGCCCGTCAGCAGCGAAGCCATGGTGCTACTGACCATGATCAATCTGATGATTCACCGGCTAAAACCAGGATGATCTTGCTTCTCACACACCCTCTCAGAAAATCCGGGGCTGATCTCGCTGATGGATTGCGGTTCAAACAATTGTCGGAGTGGAACAACAGGTCTCGACGTCTTCCGCGTCCACATAATGCGAATCGGCATTGCCCGGCCGGTATGACTCCAGAGCTGCTTCGCCCATCGCTTGGCGTGTTGTTGGTAGAAAACTCCGCGACGGGTCGCGTTCGTCGACACCAAGTGTTTCCGAATATTGTCCTCATTATCATTCTTTTCGATGGAAGCCGCTGTTTCAGCAATGCGTTCAGCGGTGTCCATATGCAAAAGGAGAATCGCCACGCCAATCAAAATGGGCAGGCTCACGACGCAAATCAAACCATCCCCACCAGGCGTTGCATTGGCGAGTACAAGAATGGCGACAACGGTCCCGATAGCCGTCAGAAATGTATAAACGACATATCGCTGCCAAGAGTACGACGGGACTACCACATCGACGAAATCGAGCGGTCGTGATTTGTTCCCGCACGTCGATTGTTCGGCATCCGTCATTTGTTCGTTCACCCCACCAGATCGCTCAACCGCTCCAACGCAGGGGGATCGTGCTCGCTCGTCCACGCCCGCAGAAACACATGCAACTCCCGCTCGGTCGCATGAAACGACTCAAACGCTTCGCCCCCCGCGACGAAGACCCGCCACGCCGACCGATTCTGTGAACGTGCCACCACCAGGACACACTCGCTGCACCGAAGCAGGCTCAAATTCCACTGCCGGTCCCACCACTTCGCGCGTCGAACCAGCAGACCACCGGGGACCATCAAGAGCTGCCGCTGAACGAATACGAATTGAGAATATCGGTCCGATGCCACGAAAACCAAGCCGATGAAGACCCCCCAGATGATCAATCCAATGGTGGGACGACCAGCCTGCCAGGACTCCACAATATGCGGAATCAACACAAACGGCAGAATTACCAACGACGCCCATCCCCCATTCAGTTTGAAGTTGCGTTTCAGTCGCCCGGGAATCAGGGTGTCGTTGGTCGCACCGTCGTCGTTGCCCAGTACAGGTTCGTCGCAACACTCAAGCTCGGCAAACCCAGCCCCCGCCTCATCAATCGCCATCGCCTCAAACACGTCGGGAAAAGGCGCGATAGCGACGGGTTCCTTCCTGGTGATGCGAATGATCAATCCACGTCGATCCGTGCCCGCCAACGCCCTGGCCAGCATTTTGCCCGCGGGAACATAATCCTGCACAAACCCGCGTGAGAAGTGCGATCGAAACACGTCGGCCAACGTCGCCCGATCAAAGCCATCAACGATTTTGCCAACCGCCCGCTTCGTCCGTCGGCGATGCACAAGAACAATCGCAGCAATCAGTCCGACAAAGATCACGAAACAGAGAATCCCAAGGTGAGCACCGCGCAACCCAATCGCCAACGCACCAAACACCACGACGAGTATGACCAGAGCGGTAACCAACGAAGCCAGCAGAATCAGCACCAGCGAGCGAGGCCAGGAAACACCCCTGACCACCACGCCAAGGAATTCGCCGCGCCCGCGACTTGAACTGATTTCATGGACACTCATTGGTTCACTAATCACGAAGTTTTCCCACGACGTCAACCCACCAAATCACTCAACCGCTCAACCTCGGGCGGCTCCACCAGACCTGTCCAACCTCGCAGCAACAAGTCGAGTTCGGCATTCGTCATGTTGTCGGTTTCACACGATTCACCATTCGTGACGTGAATCGCAAGATCCTGGCCCTTGCCGTACCGCACGATCAGCACACAGTCGCGACGGAGGAAAAGTTTCACGTTCCAGCCGTCCCGGCCGCGGGCAGGGTTGCGTCGTACGAGTCCGCCTGGCACGACGAACCACTGTGCGGGACGAAGTATCGACCATCGCCCCTTTAGCAGGCCGCAGATCGTCATCAGGCTCAGGTACAGAAACAACCAACTGATCCCGCGGCCTCGGTAGAGTTCAAATCCCAGAAAAACGAGAATGATACCCATGCCTGCGACCCCATACCATCCACCAATGAGCCGCACATTGCGGGCAAGACGTGCCGGTAAAATCCGCTCCCGTTGATGAGTTGCGACATTCACCACATTTGATAAACGCGACTCAAGGCGCGCCAACCCCTCAAAGCCCGGCGAGCCTTCATCGAGAAGCTGAGGTTCAAAGCGGTGCGGTATCGGCTCAAACTCCGGAGGCGAACGCTTTGTCGATACCCGAACAGTAACGTTGGTTATGCCTGCACTCCAAATCCCGCGGATGATCGATTCGTCCATTCCACCATCTCGACTCCAACGGTAGCGCGACAGCATTCGCGCCAGACGCAGCTCCAAATCCGAAACGTCGTGAACGACTGCCAATTCGTCCTCAATAATTCGGCTCCGACGCCGATCCTTTCGCACACTGACAAACACAGTGATCCCGGCCAGAACAGCCACAACAGCAATCGGTGCCCAAATCGTCTCGGCGGCACCGTAAAGAGCAATCATTAGCCCAAGTAGTACGAAGCCCGGGATTACGCCGATGATCGCGACGAGAAAGACCCATCCCGCGCCTCGATTCTGTTGCTCGACGACATCAATGACGTGCCCCGTTTGCCCATCCTCGCCAATGGGGCGAGATTTGACGGTGACAGGTTTCTTGCAACTCACCCAACACACCTCCAGCAGGGCATGCTAGACGGGCGACCAATCATTCTGCAACCGCCGTGTTTGCGGGCGGTGCGAACGAATCAAGAACCCACGTCGTTGCGACAACGACGCATGTCGCAATGTTATGCCAACAAAATCGCCATCAGAAATGTCAATTCAACCCCCGAAACAATCAAACTCGCCAGTGCCCACCGATCCTGCGTCGCTGCGCGATGCGCATAGTACGACAGCCCGAACACGCCGGGTACACCAGCCAACACCACGCCCTGACCGAGCGTCAGAAGAGAACCACCTCACGACGCACAGGCTGACTGAATCAAACCAACCCCGCTCGCCGGCACCACCACACTCAACATCAACGACAACTTTGACAACATCCCGCATCATCCAAAAACGCGACACTACAAAACCCAACAAGTCCACACCCAACATAACCACCCCAACCACGCCAAACATTCCCACTACCGCCCCCGACCGTACACCGGCACCAGAAACCGCCCCACATAGTCCACCCCCTCGCGCTCCGCCTCAATCTCAAGCTCCCAGTACCGAGGCGGACGAGTCAACAAATCCGTCGCCAACTCCGCCACGTCCGGCAGGTCAAACGTCACGGCCACCTCCGCATTTCCCGCCCGCAACGCGCCGTCGGTCCCCAGCGTCTTTGTCTCGCCATAAACCTCATACAAAACCACGCTCGTCCGTCGCTCGTTGTGCACCCTGGTCGTCACAAACTCCTCCTGCACACACCGGATTCTCGCCGTCAGATTTCGATACGCCCCCAGAGCTTGATCCACCCGCCACCACCCCTGAAACCGATCACCCAGAAAAAACGGAAACCGCCCATACCGCAAAAACCCACGCCCGAACCGCGCCATGCGGATGATCCCACACACGAGCTTGTACACCACGAACAGGAACACCAGGTCGAACATCACCGCCGCAACCTTGAAAGGCCAACCACCCCTGGCCACGAACCCCGCATAATGCAACGCCCCCATCAAACCCACCAACACGGTCATCCCCAGCACATGCCCAACCCAGCTCGTCCCCCGCGACCCCTTCACACCCCGCGCGTCCCACTTGCGATCATACTCCCAAACCGACCGACCAAGCCCCGCCGCTGCCCGCATCGTCCGGTTCCGCCTCAACACCCGCACGCCCAGCCCGCAAAGCGCCCCCCCCGCCCCCGGAGGCGGGGGCGCCGGGC
>JAJDDT010000095.1 GCA_029260165.1 Phycisphaerae bacterium
CCGCGTTTCGCAAGATGCGATCGGCGCGTTCAGCGTGCGTGCGTTGAGCGAGTACGTCGCGTTGTTCAGCGAATTCGACGCCCCCGTGATCAACCCGATCAAGGACACCATCGTCCTCGTGACCGGAGCGACCCGCGGAAGGTAGTCCGACGTTTTTTCAGAGCAAGTAAAAGCAGCGGCGGTGGCGCGATCAAAATCGCCCACCGCCGCTTTCTTTCCGTGATTGCGATTTCCTGCCCGTTCCCATGTATCCCGACACCGTATTTCAAATGGTGTTGGATGAGGAACACAGGGGTTCGATTCCCATCCACTCCCGTCATTTCAAGTCCGTTATTGACGGGGAACATAGTCGCAGCGATCCGAGCCTGATTGGCGGGTGAGGTTCGGGAGCGGGTGGTGTGTCCATGGACCGCCGACAGGCTTCCCCTGTTTCCAGTTAACTTTTTAACTTTTTTTCTTCCAGGCGCGCTTGATGGCCGCGCTGCCGCCTTTCTATTGGAAAGGGTCGCGCGTGCGGAGGATCGTGGATCCGGACCGGACGGAGCCTGGTTGGTCAGGACGTCCTGGCGGCTGTCGGTAATGTTCAAACACGGTAACGATGGAATTTCACATGGATATGAATCCATCGTCCTAGGCGACAAATACGGTCGCGGAGGTTCTGGAGGTGCATGAGATGAAAAACCTGGATTTCGGAAGGACCTTTTGTTCAACGGTTGCGATACTCGTTTTCGCAACTTCGGCATGGGCGCAGTTCGGCGGTTTTGCCGAACCGGTCTTGTTCCCGGTGGGCGATGCGCCTCAGTCCGTCGCTGTCGGCGACTTGGATGGTGACGGCGACCTCGACCTGGCTGTCGCGATTGATACGGTCGAGACGTTCGATGATGTCGCGGTCCTGCTGAACAGCGGCGACGGGACGTTCGCGCCTCCGACCCTCTTCAGTGTCGGCACGGTTCCGAAATCGCTCGAGATGGGCGATATGGACGGCGACGGTGATCTCGACGTAGCCGTGGTAAACCAGGGGAGCGGCGATGTCTCGATTCTGCTGAATAACGGGAACGGAACGTTCGCACCCGAGGTCTTTTACGCGACGGGCGACGGGCCGCAGGACGTGGCACTGGGCGATTTGGACGGCGACGGTGACCTGGACGTAGCCACGGCGAACGACGGTAGCGACGACATCTCGGTCCTGCTGAACAACGGTAATGGGACACTCGCCCCACGGACAACCTTTGCGGTAGGCCCCGGTCCGGCATCGCTCGCCATGGGCGATCTGGACGGTGATAACGACCTGGACCTCGCCGTCGGAATCAGTAGCGGTAACGATCGGGTTTCCATCCTGAAGAATTTTGGCAATGGGACGTTTGCCGCGCCGGTCGACTTCTCGGTCGGGAATTTTCCCTGGTTTGAATCCGTGGCTTTGGGCGATCTTGACGACGACGGCGATCTGGACGTGGTCGTTGCGAATGCGCTCGAGCTTTCCGTTTCCGTGTTGCTCGGTAATGGCGATGGAACATACGCCGACGCGGTCAGCTTTTCCACGGCCGGGGCGAATGCGAGCGGACTGCCGTTGTCCATCAAAATGGGTGACATGGACGGCGATGGAGACCTCGATCTGGTTATGGCGGAAGGCCCCCCGATCTTTGCGCCCTCGGACTCGATAGCCGTCCTGCAGAACAACGGCGAGGGGCTGTTCGCCCCCGGAATCAATTTCCCCGCAGGCAACACACCCTTGTCACTCGCCATAGGCGATCTTGACGGCGACGGCGACCTCGACGCGGTCACGGCGAACCTCCTCGGCGACGACGTGGCTGTCCTGCTGAACCTGAGCAACCCGGCCAGCGGTATCCCCCCTGTCGCGAGGATCGACTCGCCTTCGCCGTTCGAGTGCGTTTGTGACGTGTTTCAGGTCACCGGGGTCGCTGATGTGCCCGGGGGAGACTTCGAGCGGTGCACCATCGAGTACAAGCTCGCCTCGGGTGGACCGTGGACGCTCATTGGAACATTCACCAGCCCCGTCCCGGAACCGGGCGACACCCTCGTCCTCTGGAACACGAGCGTGTTTCCCGAAGGGTTCTACTTCCTCAGGCTCACCGTTGAGAACGGGAGTGGGCTGGACACTTCCGACACCGTCCTTGTCCGAATCTCCGGGGCCTTCAACCCGGTCGCCTACACGGTCCCGGCGTTGTCCGGCGGGCTTGTCTGCCCTGATGGTACGGTCGCCGATTTCAGTTGTGGGCCAAACAGCTACACCGTCGAATTCGCTCCCGCGGGATCGGGTAATTTCCAGACCATCGACCCGGATAACCCGGTCTACGACGGCAACCGTATCAACGAGCGCCTCACCACCTGGGACAGCGCGTCTGTTCCCGACGGCGACTACACCCTCCGCGCCACCGGTACCAACGCCTGTGGCGATCAAGCCAGCCAAACGCGCGACATAACCATCGATAACACTTCCCCGGACGCCAACGTCGCCACGCCGCTGGATTGCGCGTGTCTTGAAGGAGTCGTTGAAATCCGCGGCACGGCCAGCGATGCGCACCTGCGAAACTGGATCCTTCAATACACCGGAGGCGACGCCGACGGCTGGGTGACCATTGATTCCGGAGACACGCCCGTGATCGACAATCTGCTTGGCGTATGGGATACCTCCGGACTGCTCCCGTGCGCCTACACGGTCCGGCTCCGGGCTTATGACCGGGCGATCGTCAATTGCAACAGTGCCATCGTTCATATCAGCGAGTTCACTGTCTCGGTCGATGTGGGGCTTTGCGACGTCAACTTCGACGACGATAACGACGGCGATGTAGACCTCATCGATTTCAGCGCGTTCCAGGACGAATTTACGGGACCGCTGCCATGACCGCGTCGCCGTGGGACCGACAGGATCAGAAGGACCAGCACCTCGGCCATGCGCGACACGCTTTGCCGAATGATGGTGTAGGTACGCCTGTCAGACGGCCCACAACCATGTGGGCCGTCTGAGGACATTTTGAGTACAAACGCCTCACCAGATTAGAATACCCCCAACGGCGAAAAACCACGCTGGATATGAAAAAATGGGATTTGATGAACTACACCGCAGAGGATTCGAACCTCTAACCTTCGGTTCCGTAGACCGATGTGAATCCCCACGCATACACATTGACGCCGCTTTTTCAGGTGCGTGTTGTACTGATGTTGTACTGGCGTCAGAAGAATCCACCGTTGCATCCAAGGCAGTCCAACTCGTGTTCGCATCTGACTTCCCCAACAGCGTAAAGGCGTATCTACTGGCGGCGATCGAAGCATTGAATCCAATCGACCGCCAATCACTGCCATGAACCGACCTGCGCGTATGCAGCGAGTCTGAGCGGTTTTGTCGAGACACAAGCGGGAAAACCCCACTCGCCAACAAGATTCGTTGCATGGTGAAGACGACAAGACCATTGCCGACCAGCTGGCGAGCAAGTCACCAACGCACGAAGGGACGGATCTGAGTGATTCGTTTCGTTCCCGTCCATTCGCACAGGACACATGCGCAACATCAATCGCTGTACCGTGATCGCTTCCTTGGGTGAAATCGCACAGACGGCGCCAGTAACGACACGGGCGTTCGCCTGCGTGCCGCCGTTGGACATTTTGTCTTCACGATCGTTTATCCGGAGGCACAACTCGACGGCAGTCAGGTATTGCATCGGTCAGTGGGTATCTCTTGAACGGTCAATGCCATTCTTAGTTGAAATTGCGAACGGCTCCTTTGGGTTATGCCACCCCGTCGAGGCGGCCCTTCAACTGTGTTTGCAACGCGGCACGTAAGCGAGTCAGATGCTTATGGCCACACACTTTTTGTAATCTCGGCTCGATGTTCAACAATGCGGTGGCCAACCACCGATGCTTCTGATCCGCGTTCTTCCAGTAGTCCACCTTGTCCGTCCGCTGAGCCACCAGTGAATTCAAATTCTCGATACAATTCGTCGTCTCAAACGATCGGCCCAACGTCTCGAACAATCCCAATCGATGAAGCGTCAGCGTTTCGTCGAAGCCTTCATCCAAACTACCCACGGCTGATGCGTTCAGCAGGCAAGGTGTCATGCGAAGGGATCCCATTCGGCAATGCGAGAAAGGTCTTGAACCACTTGCGCTTCGACTTGCCAAACAGTTCAATCTCCGTCCATTCGTCAGCGCCGCAAATGACCGCGCAGATCGTGATGACCAGAATATCGCTGAGTGAATGAAGCTTGGTTCGGTCCATTCGGGGGTCTTCCAAATCTTTGAAAAAGCGCAGCAGGCCACGCGGGGCTCCAACATCCATGTCGCAGTCCTTTCAACTAATGGCTTATGTTGAATGTGAAGCCTCACGCAAGAACGAACAGGCAACCTAAACGCGCACAACGCAAAGCGCAACCCTAACGAAAACCTAATTACACAAAACGGAAACCCGATTCCTCATTCAAAAAGATGATTTAGATGCGATTGCCCTGGGTTAGCAGCCCGCAAGGGCTCATGTCTCTGTCTCAGAACGGCATATCTGCTATAGTGGAAAAGGGTCGTCGACAGGCTAGGCATGCCGGGCGGACAGCCCAGGCGTTTCTAGGAGGTGGAAAGCATGAGCGCTCGCGAGTTGATTCTCGTCATTCTGACGGTCGCGGCGGCACCGGTCACATTCGGCCAGACGACACGGCACGTCGATGGTAGCAACGCATGTCCAGGCTCAGGTCTTGAAGCCGATCCGTTTTGCCTCATTCAGGCTGGAATCAGCGCTGCTGGTCCCGGCGATGAGGTGGTCGTTCAGCCTGGTACCTACCTGGAAGCCATCGATTTTGGCGGCAAGTCGATCACAGTCCGCTCAACGAGCGGTGACCCGACCGACACCATCATCGACGGCAGCGGACATTTTCATGTCGTCCAGTGCATAAACAGCGAGGGATCCGCCACCGTACTGGAAGGATTCACCATCACCGGCGGGAACGCCACCGGCGCGGGATTTCCCGATACGGATGACCGAGGCGGTGGCATGTACAATGACGGCACCAGCCCAACGGTGACAAACTGCACGTTCAGCGGAAACACGGCCGACATTGGCGGCGGGATGTTCAACAACATGAGCAGCCCGACAATAACCAACTGCAGGTTTCTTGGAAACACGGCCACGAATCCCTCACTTGCCGGTGGCGGCGGGATGTTCAACCTGCAAAGCAGCCCTACACTGACGAATTGTGTTTTCAGCGGCAACTCGGGAATTGTCGGCGGAGCGATGCACAACAACGGTAGCAACGTGACCGTAACCAATTGCAGTTTCGCCGGCAATTCGGCACCCTCCGGCGGTGGAGCGATGTCTAAGAGGGTGTGTGAGAAGCAAGATCATCCTGGTTTTAGCCGGTGAATCATCAGATTGATCATGGTCAGTAGCACCATGGCTTCGCTGCTGACGGGCAACATTTCGTAATCTTTGCTCATCCGACGGTAACGGC
>JAJDDT010000096.1 GCA_029260165.1 Phycisphaerae bacterium
CTTGAGATTCTGCAGTTGCGTGAGAAGAGGCTCACGACCATTCAGCAGCGAAAGGTCAAGACCTGTGTTTGAAAGATCCAGAAGCGCCAGGCGAAGCTGATTCAACTCCTCGCGCAAATCATTTGCTCGCAGGCCCAGAAGGCCATCCAGTCCCTCAATCATGTCCAAGCGTGCAATCAATGTGTTTTCGTTACGATTGGTACCGGCATACGACGTCATTTCACTATTCCTCCAGATAAAAATCCTATCTATGAGCGGCAGGATCGTTCCTGCCTCAATGACTAACACGTCACAGGCCCCGGAATTGCGCGGACTTTTTGTTTTTTCTTTTTGGGGGCCGCCTGTTTAGCGCAGGAACAGTGGCTGACGTGTGGTATCGTCGGGCCTAAGGTCGGTTCATTGGGGGCAGCAGGAGAAAAGAAGGTGATGTGTAATGGATGGAATGCCGCCGGGCCGTGAAATAATTTCCGCTGTTGAAATACTCTGTGTGCGTAGACTGGGCAGCCCGGCCAAAATCCTTCGTCGTTACACTCTCCCCCGCGTGTTGTTGTCGATTATGTCAAAGGCCAGATATCACGAATGGAATGCGACGCACTAGAAAAACGTGCTGCGGGCAGGTTGGCGGCTACTCGTCTTTCTGCCGCGAACCGTGACGAAAATGAATGACCTCGACGAGGCGGGCATCTTCATCGACGCGGTAAAAGACCTGATAGTCGCCGTAGTTCAACCTGCGGACCTCATAGCCCATGTCTTCGGTTTGCTCAGGTGAGATGGGAAAACGCAGCGGCCAGTGGTACAGGCCTTCGAGCTTGTCATACAGATCGCCAAACCAACGCTCGATGGTGGTGATGGCCACATGCTCTGAGAGCAGATATTCGATTTGCCGATCCACGTCATTCAGAAACCGTGGTGCGAAGGTAACGCGGTACGTCATCGATCCAGTTTCAGCCCATGTTTTTCCGCAATCTCCCGCATCGCCTGGCGACCATCGACGCCCTTCCCGGCTTCGAGTTCTTCAATGCCCTGCCGAATGGCTGCGGCAATTTCTGCACGCTCCGCCTTGGTGGTCAGTTCGTCGTAATCAGCCGGGCTGAGAAGCACACCCGCCGTGCGGCCATTGCTCGTGATGAACAGCGGTCGGCGGGTTTCCTGGACCCGTTTCAAATGCTGGGTCAGATGAGGCCGAACCTCGCTCAATGGCTGAATATCATCACTTTTCATGTCTCTATCCTCGTGGCCTATATTACAGAATTCTGTAATCTCTAGTATCGCTTATTCTAGCACACCAGTCAAGCAAAACCGCCATATCGCCCTTTCAGCGGGGATTTTCCTTTTCCCGCCGCCCTGCTTCGGGCTAGGGTGAACTCAGAAAGTGAGACGCGATGACCACCAGAAGCGATGAACTGGAAGATTTCAAAACGCTGATCAATCTCAGCGAGTTCGCCGCTGCGGAAGGGTTTGAGATCGACCGCAAATCATCGGGCCGTAACTCGGTCGCGATGAAACACGCCAATGGCGACAAGATCATCATCGCAATGGATGGTCCCAAATGGGTCTACTTCAATGTGCATGACGAACGTGACAATGGAACGATTTTGGACTTCGTGATGAACAGGAAAAAAATTAACCTGGGCGAAGCCCGTAAACTGCTTCGGCCATGGGTCGGCAGTTCTGCAAGTCACCCCCTACCCCGCCCCACCGCTACGCAGTTCGTTTCGCGGCTTGAGCCGGTGCCGTTGGACCTTGTGGGGGTCCGGGCACGCCTCGCCGCGATGAAACCAATCCCGCTTGATCACGCCTACCTGGTTGGCCAGCGGTGCATTCCTACCCCCCTGCTTACCTCTGATCACTTGCTTGATCGCGTTTTGGTTGATAATCGCAGTAACGCCGTGTTCCCGCATTGGAACCATTACGGTTTATGCGGCTTTGAAGTGAAGAACGCCGGGTTTTCAGGCTTTGCACCTGGCGGCGTCAAAGGGTTGTGGGGCAGTAGAAAAAAAGAAGGTGATACGCACCTGGTCATCGCAGAAAGTGCCATTGACGCCTTGAGCTACGCCGCACTGGAAAACACTTCCGGTATGAGGCTGGTCAGTACGGCCGGGCAGATGAACCCGGATCAACCCGCCCTACTCCACTCGGCGATGGATGGGATGGAACCGGGCAGTAAAATCATCGCCGCCGTCGATCATGACGATGGCGGTGACAAACTCGCGGAACAGATCAAAGGTGTGTTTGAGGCCCTCAGACGCTCCGACATTGCGTTTAGGCGTCACAGCCCAGAAAACCCCGGCTCTGACTGGAACGACGTCCAGCGGGCTTCTATGGGCCGGGAAACGCCATCACCCGGTCCGGTGTGATGACCCCCCTGCCCCGCTTCACTGTGTACTTGCTGCTTTCCGAACGCGGTGAAGTGTATGCCGGCTACACGTCCCACTTGTGCCGGCGTTTCAAACAGCACAACGCGGCGGACAACAAGGGCTGGACCCGAGGTCGCCGGTGGCATTTGCTGGCGGTGAAGTGTTTCTTCGACCGCGATACCGCCCTGCTCTTCGAGCAACAACTCAAACGCTCCAAATACGACAAGACGAACTGGATCAAACGCCTGGCCCGTCCAGAAGGCCGCCTTCGCATCTTGTGCGAAAGACACGGCATCCAGCACCCTCTCGCCTGATCCTTTCATTCCGCCCGCAAAACGTGCTATCACAAATCTGCCGGGTGAGAATTCATCCGGTCAGGTGTCGAAACCTGTCACGCGTTCGGCCTTGCGGGCCGGATCGCATCGAATAAGGACTCCGGTCCCCAATAAGATGCGCCTTCGTGTGAGGGTTTCGACGGTCCGGCCCACCAACGAAAGGAAGCAAGACCGATGGAATACGGCCTACACGCGATGGCGGGCAATCTTGCCGCCAATGACAACACCCCCCCTACCGTGATGAACGACTGCCTGAAACGACCAAGCTAAGGGCGTTGCCCTCGCGTACTTCGCAAAAAACAGACGGTCTCCCGAGGCTCGGCTTACGCCTGCGCCCGCCGTCGATTTTCCGCTCCGCTTGCTACCCCCTTCTCGGCGAAGCACCAAGGGTTGCATGTGCAACCCATGTTCAATTTATTTGAAGAAAACCAACAACCAAGGGAGACCCAACATGACCAATCCAATCAAGACCGCCAAAGACATGACACCTCGATGGATGATGGAAATCTGTGACTACGACGGCCTCGAACTTCATCCCGTACATGATCAACGCTGGGATGATGAAGAGCGAGGACCAAGGCCCTTCAATATCCCGGACGATCATGAAACATGGTGTGAACCCTGTGAAGAACATGAGGCACACTTCTGGTCCGTCTATGGCCACCTGAAAACCGGGGGCATCGAGTGCTTCGAGGATTTTGAGACAGAAACCGCCGCCCGCCGCTTCGCGGAAAAGCTCCTGGAAGCCTATCCGCATCTTCGCGAATTCGGGCTCATGGGTTAGATTCGCCCCCCTGCCCGGCTAACTCTCGATCCCGTGCGGCTTCTTGTAGCCAAAGAAGGGCCGCCACGCTTTTTTGAGACGTGGTGTGATCTTCGGGTTGAAAAACCGCCCCGACCACCGACGGTGCAGCATCGGCGACACCGCCTTGAATTCCGTCTTGATCTTGTGCATCCCTGCCCCCCCTACCGCTCTGGAAATATTGCATCTTTGGTAGCACATCACCATTGAACGATGCAAGATGAACCATGCTCGTCGATACAGATTTACGTTACCGCGATATAGCAATAAAGTTATCGCGGTAACTAATCAGTCTACCTCCATCGCCTTTTTGTCTCTGAAAGCGAGTAACAGGAACTTTCCCAACTCGTCCTCGAACGCAGCAAGGGCCATCAAATCGTTGTTGGCAGGTCGAACCGGCAATGATGCGTGCTTGGCGTTGATCTCAATGGCCGGAATTGCACGACACGACAGCGCAAGCAATGAACGCATGAGATGCGAAAACTCTATTTGTTCATCAGTCGCCGCTCGTAACGCAGCAACCACTTCATCCTTGATGGCCCACTCATCTGCATCGAGCATCACCCGCCCCTCTTTGAGTTTGTGGGTACGGCTGCGTTTCTTGGGCGGTTTTATGTTTTCTTTGATCTCAATCGCTTGGGCAACGCCATGATCTGACTTGCTCGCGAGAGACGGCGGAATATCCTGCGGCGAAGTAACAGTCGGCTGCACCATTCTACGCGGTTGATTGATCTGTTCCGCCAACTTTGCCGCAAGTGGGCTGGGCGGCAAGCCCTCGTTTATTCTTCGCTTCTTAGCCAACCTTCACCCCCCTGCTCTCCGCTGTACCATCATCGTTGGCTGTCTCAACGGCTTCCATGGCCGCTTTGATTCGGGATTCCATCTCTCTCGCAAGACTGCGAAATTGTTCACAAACCTCGTGATCTCCCATCGTCTGAAACAGCGTTTGCCCGGTTTCCTGGGCACGCGGCAGGTATGTCGTGCGGCTGATTTTTGTGTCGAATAATCCGTTATCTCCCAAGGCTTCGTAGTTGTCTTCGATCCAGACCCGCATTTTGCGATCCATCGTCCGCCGCTTTGTTACGCAGGTGAGCACTATGCCCAACAGATTCAGGTTGGGATTTCCCGAACGCTGCACCATGACGATATCCGACAACGCCGCTTCAACCGCTTTCACTGAAAGAGGCTCCGGTTCAGTCACCAGCAAAAACCAATCCGCTGCTTTATACGCACCAACCGTGCAGGTTGAGACGTTTGGGCCGGTGTCGAGGAAGATATAATCGTACTCCCCATCCAGCCGGTCCAAGGGGCCCTTGATCGCATCTTTCACATCCTCGAATTTGCGTTCGCTGTTAATCCACCGGAGGTCGAGGTTGTCCAATTCACGGCTGGCTGGCAGAACATGAACGCCTTTGGGTAAATCGATCCCCTCCTCCTCCTCGTCGATGATGTAATTGCGGGGATCGCAAAATTCTTCACCCTCGTCTTTCAAGCCCAACAACACCTCAAGTGAACCGGTATAGACCTCGGTGGGAATTTGAAACACGTTGGTTACGCCACTATTGGCGTCCAAGTCCCATAACAGCGATTTTCGGCCCAACTCACCCAAAGCAGCCGCGAGATGAACAGCCGTGGCAGTCTTTCCAACACCGCCCTTTTGATTCCCGACGGCCACTATGTGGGTTTTTCTCGTGTCGTTTTTGATCATGATTTTCGCTCCTGTGAATAATTTTTGGTTACCGCGACAACACACTCGTTACCGCGATATTGCGATAACTTCACCGCGATATCGCTATAACGACTACACCGTTACCGCGATGACGCCCAAGAACATTATCGGTCCATAACCCCTTTTCTGTCAACAAGAAGCATCAATCCACCAACAGTTACCGCGATAACCACGTTCCCGCGATATTACTATATAGTTACCGCGACATCGCGGTAACTTCATCGCGATATTGCGACATCGCGGTAACCAAAAACTAGCGTAAGTCCTTGTCATCCGCGCATTTACATCTTGACGATTCCGAAACGAATCTACAACATATTGTGGTGATTTGTTCACGAAACCCCCATGCCTTGGTGTTCCAGCCTTGAAAATCTGTGGGGTAGCAATCAGGAAGGAAGCGTATGGCGTAGCAGCATACGAGTAGACAAAAGAAAAAACCGCTGTTTGCAGCAGCGGCCTTTTTCAACGTCGTAGGGAGCGTGACGAAAGTCAGCACCCGCTATCTTTAAGATTCACACCTCGAAGATAGCGCGGTCTGGTCGCATCGTCAAGCACAAATTCCTTCGGCGAACGGTATTTGTATGCCTACGCGGAAGGGAGTCCGCGATCATGACCACCACACTGACCAAACCCCCCAAACCGAAGGGTAGGCCGTGTCCTGCCGGAAGGCCAGGGGGGGTAAAGCCGCCCATCGGCATCCGCCACGGGGCCATCGAAGGCGGGTTTATCAAATTCACCGTCCACCAGTTAATCCTCCTGTCCTGGTTGCACCAGGAGGGCCATATCAGCCGCAGGCAGTGGCGTATCTGCTTTGCCGTCTGCGAAATGAGAGAACGCCGCAGGCACGGCAGCGAGGGCCGCAAACCGTTCTACCAGACCGATGAGCTTGTGAACCTGATAGGGGGGGAGGGCACCGGGATCACCGCTGACCTCAAAGACCTCGCAAGGCTCGGCCTGCTTTCCTTCACGGAACGTCAAATCGATCTGGCCGTCTCCGTCGATCAGATCACCCTCGATGACATCTCCGGTTTCTGGGACATGGTCGAGCAAATCCCAAACCGGAAACGCTCCATCCCCGTACCAAGGCGAACCGTGCGGGCATTGGCCAACGGCTTCGGTAGGGGGGTCATGGTCACGATGATCGCCATACTGATCCGCAGCCTCTTCTGGCATCAGGAACACAGCACCCACCGTGTTGATGGTCGCGTCAAACGTGGCTGGATCGCAGACATCTTCGGCATCACGCCGCGTGCCGTCACCACGGCCATGAGCCACTTGATCGAGATGGGCTGGATCACCCGCATCGAATGCACGCAGTTTGAGCTTAACAAATGGGGCGGGCGATACGCGATCAATCCAGGCTGGATAGCAAGCAATCAGAACGCCGACGAAACGGCAGATCAGACCGTGTCCGTGCCAAGCGGCAGGGCAGCCAACGTGAGTGAAACTTCCACCCCAAACCCCGAAAAATTGAGCCAATCTTCCACCCCATTAAACCAGACGCCTTCTTCTAAAGAAGAAGACTTAAAAACCAGACGCCCAGGGTCAGCCGCAGGCTCAGACCCCGGACCCTCTGGTGTTTGCACCTCTAAATTTTCAGAGAAGAACCGCCCGCAAGCGGGCGGGGACCGTAGGAAAAGAGCAGCGAGGCTGACGGATGTGCAGGCTGACGACTTGCAATCAACCGAACGGCTCTTGGTGCTCTACGATCAGGCCATCGCGAAGGGTTTGATCCCGGATTGCGAGGCTGGGCGGCTTGATTTCGTGGCCCTGGCGGAACGAGCGGTGGGGGAGGGGGGTAATCCCCCGGCGATGTTCGTCTGGCTTCTCAAAAACAAGTGCTTTGATCGCATCACGCAAGACTACGAAGAGGCCGCACGGCAACGGATACGCTCGCTTTTTGAAGACCCGGCAGAAAACCACCGGCAGGGCGATACCGTCCGAACGCAACAGCGAAAAGCGTTGCAACTGGGTGAGGATGAACGGTTTGTTCAGGGTTGTTTGCAGGCTGCAAAGCAGACGCGGCTTGAGCCATTCCGGATCGCCCAGGAAGCCAAGGGTTGGGGCCGTCAGCAATGGGACGAGGAGCTTGAAGCGTACAATCAGCGGCAATTCCGTCGCTATGCAGGGGACGCGGCAGATCGTGTTTTCGACGGGTAGGGGAGGGCGGTAATCCGTCAAGCTTTGGGCGACACTTTTCGGGTTTTGGCTTGTTCCCTCATCTCAATATCCAGCAACGTGCAGTCCAGCACCAACCCCAAGTCAGCCAACAATCTCGCGAGGAGTTTTGGCTCGTCCTGGAGTATCCAATCCACACCATCGCGTAGGGCCTCGGCGACTATTGCCGGATCATGATTGCGGAGAAGTTCTACCACAGTATGTGAAACGGCGTTGGCTTCATCATCGTCGATGGCCGTCTCCAGATACTTGTGCTCCGCGACGGCGTCGATGACGCGTTGCGAGAACAATCGGCACTGTGTTTTCTCTTCAAGGGTTTTTTCATCATCCTGTTTCATCCGTCATCCATGCCACAAATTCCAAATGAGTGTCAACGTTGAAAAGGGTAGGGCGGTTGCACCGCCCGTTTTCCCCGTGCTACGGTGACGGCTCAACAATCGAAGTGATAATTCGCGGTATGGAAATGGACCAACGACGCAAAGATTTTCTGATTGCCAAGGCTCTTTGGGAGTTTGTCGCGGAGGACGGCAAGAAACCGACGGAGCGACAATCTCGCAGCGACGTGGACGATATGGAAGCCATTCTCGATCGGGATTATTCCGCCGAAACCGCAACGCTCATGCGAATGGAAAAATTCAAAGACAGATCGAGCAAGTAATAACGGTGATTATGGAAACACCAGCCGAGTAGGGCGGTTACTCCGGAAGATCACCGTCAGGGGTCAGCACGGTAATGTATCCACTGTCGGCCACGGAACGAAAATCTTTCACGTTGTAGGTCAGAATGGCGGGTATGTTCACCGCAAGGCAGGCTGCAACCAGACGTAGGTCGTGCGTCCTTTTGCTGATCACAGGTAGGCCTTTCTCGATCAACTCTCGGCGGATTGTGCGAAAATGACGCCATTCGGTCGCCGCATCCGGAAACTTCAAGGCAAAGGTCTTTTGCATTTGGTCGAGATGCAGTTCGGCGGTTTCCGGGCTGAGACCAAGTCCGTTGTCCTCGCGCCGACGTGTCCCGATGCTGATGAACTCCGCTTCAATCTGTGGAACGTAACAAAGCAGGTGATCGCTGCCCGTCAGATGCTCAAGGGCGTCGCATGTTTGTTGATGATGGGGATCGCTGCGATCGAAGTATCGCCCGAAGATGTTGGTGTCGAGCAGAATGAACATCAGTCGTAGATAGTGTCGCGGCTGAAATCAGCATGGCCGCCATGATCGGCGGTTAGCGTATGAAGCTTTTGGAGCCGTTCCAGGCGTTCTTCCACCGTAAGCTCTTCGACGCTGCGACCGTTGACACCGTTGTGAGCGGCGGCATGGTCGACCAGGTAGTGCCTGATCCAGCTTTCCACATCCAAACCCGCCGCTGCCGCTTGTTGTTCAAGCAGGGCGTAGGTTTGATCATCGACGTTAAGCGTGTGCATCGCTAAGGCTCCTTCTCACCATTCTATTCTCGCATAGATGGCCCGGCCAAGTCGAGGAAAATCGGCCCACGCCGTGATGCGGCAGGGCGGTTGTGGGGCCTTGGTTGACGGTTTCTCCTTTCGTGTTGTTTGCCCTCATTGCCAATCTGACGAACGCCGCCGTGTCGTCAAGCGGGCCGTGTTGTCGTCACGTCGCATTCGCTTCGCTCCTCCTGCCCGCACCATCCCGCTGGACCACCCGGCTATCCGCATTCGTCCGGGGTTTGGCATCGGTCAAACAACACGAAAGGAGAAATGACCATGTCCAGGAAACTCAACCCAAACGACCTTCAACAGTTCACCGGCGATCTGGAGCGATTCCGCCATCCACTGGCTCGGCAGGTGCTCTACACGCCCGGCGTACAGTTCCTTGCCGAGAAGGGCGAAGCCTATTGGCTCATCGATGAAATCGCCCTGAGTTACGGCACGGCCAAGATGCGTCGTGCCATCGCCCATGATCCGCGACTTGAGACGCTCCAATTCTGGCGTCTCAATGTCAACGACGATCGTTCCGCCCGGTTGACCGCACGAGCCGACAGCGGCGAAAAACCGTTCATCAATCGCAAGATTCCGTACACGGATTTTCCGATGGATCATGTGGACATCCGGTCCGGCTTTGATGGCCGATACTGGACGCTGTATCTGCCGTCCGAGCATTGATGATCCACTCGAATTGATGCGGCCCGCCGCCCTGAGCTTCCTGTAGGCTCTTGGCGGTGGGTTTTTTTGTAAAACGGCAGCGGTGGGGGAGGGCGATCATATTGTATTCGGCGTTACGAAGCGGGCGTGCGGCTGAGATCATTCTTCACCCTTGGGTTCAAGCCGATCCCGAAGCCGCGTCATCAGGTCCATGTTTTCATGAAAGACGGCGAGGATGAGCGGGCACGCGTTTTCCCGTTGCAGAAAAAAGGCGTAGTGGTGTTCGCAGCGACAGCAACGCAGTTCGGGGCGGTGCTCAAGAAAAATCCGGGTGCGGGCCTCGCCCTTGCCAATGGCACTGAAATGTTTCTTGAGGGAAGCTTCGTAGCGAGCCGCCTGCTCAAGCCCCCATGTTTTGATCGTGTAGCGCGCGATATCCAGCAGATCGCGGTCGGCTGCGGGGGTGAGTTCGTACTCAGCCATCCAGCTTTTGACTCGCTTCTTCGCGAGCCTGCCGGAAGATGTTTTCCACGGTTCGGGTACTGGTGCCCTCCGTGTTCGCTTCTCGGATGCGTTGGTCCAGAACCGCTTCGAGTTCGACCAGGTCCTGCTCCACAGACGCCCCATTTATGACGCCGAGCGTGCTGGCCAGCACGAACTCTTTGATGGATTTGCCTTGCAGGGCAGCCATTGCTTTGAGCCTCTGATGCTCTTGCGGCGTGACGTCGATCGAGATGCGGCTCATGATGAACCCCCTTCAGTATCCATGTTCATTCTACCCCAGAAAGCACATTTTGTCAAGAACCACATAATGTGGGTATGCTCCGCGAGTTGTGCCAGCGGTGGGGGAGGGCGGTCAGGTTCGATCCTCAAGGTGAGCGGGAATATCACGGCTTCCGTGCAGAACAGCGATCACTTCCAGGGGCTTGGTGTCGGGGCGATAGATGATCATGTACGAATAGACGCTCTTGAACCTTACGTTTTCATGGGTGAGATCATCACGAACGTGACCGATCCCCGGCATGTCGGCCAGCAACTTCATCATCGCCCGTATTTCGCGGATCACCTTGCGGGCTTGCGTGATGCTGTCACCAGCAATGTAATCCTTGATATCGCGGAGGTCGGTTTTCGCCTCATCGGTGAGCGCGAAGCGGCCCATCTAATGCGAGTCCGGTTTGAGTGAGGCTTCCAGTTCATCAAAAAACGCGTCGCCATCGACGAGCTTGCCCGCCTTGGCCTGTGCCATCCCGCGAGCGATCTTTTCCCGCACCTCGGCCCGCCACTGTTCGTCCTCAACAAGCATCCGCAAACCAGCCCGGAGCACCTCGCTGGCCGAGGCATATTGGCCGGAGGAAACCCGCTCCCGGACGAATTTCCGCTGTTCATCAGTCAGGTGTACGTTCATATTCCAAATATACCACACATGTTCAGAAATGTCCAGATCGGACATGGCCCAAATTCACGTTGTGGGTAAACAGGGACGCGGCAGCGGTGGGGGAGGGCGGTTGCGCGGGGTTGAGTGTTCGTGATATCCTGCCGGCAGGATCAACCGATGGCAGGGGGTTTGATGGGCTGGTGGGAAACAGACGACGGCGACGTGATCGGTGATCCACCGCTCGACATACTGATGGATTTCAAACAGGCCCAATCCTGGGCGACCCATGCCGATGTACCAGCCAAGGTGTTGGCGGCGATTGCCACCGAATATCGGGAAGGCCTGGGCCGTCCGCCCGTCGATTCCGAAATCAACGCATGCCTGGCGTACAACCGCGACTGATCCCGCGAAAGCCGACGGCTCGATACCCAAACAAACGACCACTCATTTCCGGCCGAATTTGACAAGCCCGTTTGTTTTGTGCGACGGTCGCGCGATTTTCATATCGAAACGGGAGAGAAACAATTGTTGCATTCAGGCCGCACATGGGGCGTCAGCCCATGCCTTAACAACGACGAACTTGCACGCAAGCTCAGCGATCACACCTGGACATTGTGTGTCGCGTTCGAGACGACCAGGGGAACGATCTGGGCCAATGATTCCACCGGCCCGGACGGTGCTCAGGAGTTTGGCGTCATTCGCCGCATGGGTGACCACTGGCGTCAGGTCGAGACCGTGACCGTCGGTTGGTGCCAACCTGATCGTTTGCGCACGATCATCGACGAAGCCGACGCGGGGGAGTTTGATCACGGCCACGACTTCGGGCCGGTGAGCAGCGATCGCCTTGAACGTCAGCATGAAACATGCCCGCACTGCGCGTGAACCATGTCATTGTCACAAGTGTTCTTTTCCCACGGGCCGGGTGTTTCGCAGAGGCTCCGTTTTCGTTTGATCGGACCTTCTGATGCCAACACCAGAGAATCCAAATCCCAAAGAGCAAAGCGATGTGATGGAGGTTGATCCCGAGCGCCTCCGTCATGGCACATGGAGCCACGAGTTCAACCGTCAGATCGGTGAAGGTGATATCTGTTTATCCTACAGTGGTGACGTGATCGCGATGGACAACAGGGTTCGCAAACCGTTCCGGTATCGCGGAGGTCTTTGGGTGACGACGGGTGTTGGGCATGATCGTTTCAAGGTGTACCAACTGATTGACGAGCGGCTGTTCGACGGTGCGGTGACGACTTACGGCGACAAGGTGACTGCCGATGGGGGTGACTGCGCACGCCATGATCCGAGGGGTTTCTATCACGGGATGGCCGTGAAGCAGGGGGGCAAACAATACATTCTTTGTGGTCCTCCGGTTGCGTTCGTCGCCGGTGATCCCGAGCCGACGCAGGGCTTGCTCTTCGGGTAGGGGGGGGCCGTGTTCACGGTCGTCCGGGAATATTGGGTTACGATGCACTGAATATGGGGCTGCGACATTTCATCATTCACAACCGGATACTTCCGGCACAACCATGTTGAACGCATTTCCTGGCCCGACGCTTTCCCAAACCCAATCGACTCCAGTGTTACCACCGACAATTGACAATTGAGTTACTGCGACGGCGGGTGATTTGCCTCAAGAGTCGCCCATTGCCGTCCGATAGCCATGGCGTGGCGTGCAGGGGCCTTCCGATGGGAGTATCCGCGCCGTGCCAGTGGCGGGAGCGTGCGCTTCTATCGAGCGGAATCGCCATATCTTCAACCAATCACGATCAAGGATCGACAGAATGCAGCAGAACCGATCTACCAGGCGGACCAGGGCGATTGTGATTTCGGCCCTGGCGATTGGCGGGGCGTCCTGGACGCTGGTCAAGTGGACGAACGAACCGGCACCGGCGACCGCACAGGTGGCGCAGTTTGCGGATGGCTGGTATCACTTTAACACCTGGGACGGTGTCCTGCTGTGGTACATAGACCGCAAGGACCAGTACGTCGTCAAGCCCGTATCACTTTTGTGGCACAACGACAAAGACCTCACATGGTACTATTCTGTTGCCAAGGATCCCTGGAGCGCCGTCGATGAGTTGATCAAGGGTGGATTCGAACTGCAGAAAATCGATGGGCGAGGCGAGTATCTCGATTACGTCAGTGTCGCGAAAAAGGGTGAGGATGTTCCAGCGACCACTTTTTGGGTGCCTGTAACTGAAGGCAGTAATCAAAAAACCCCCGCAGGGATTGCTGAATACTTCGTGAACATCAACACGCCCGCCGATCTCGGGTTCGGTGGAAACCTGGAGCTTCCATCCAAGGACGCTATTTGCTGCAAGATCCGGACGCTTTCAGTAGCGGAAGGTTGCCAGTTCATTATCGGCGGTGGGGGAGGTGGCGGCGGCCCGCCCCAGCCACCAGGTATTTTTGACTGCCTTCTTCCGCCGAATGCGGGGCCGTGTGATGTGTGCGTGAATTGTTGCGACTTTGGTTGTTGTGGCGAAGCATGCGCCCCCGAGGGCGGGGAACCGTGCTGTGGCAGCACAAATCCATGTTGTGGAATTAGCGATCCCTGTTGTGAGTTCCCGAATAATTGTTTCTGTAACCCAGGCGACCCCTGTTGCGACGAAAGCGATCCCTGTAATCCCGCCTGCGGCAAAACCGATCCCTGTGATCCCAAGTGCGGAAACCCATGTGATCCCGCTTGCGGCACACCATGCGATCCATCTTGCGTCAGTGCCTGCGATCCTGCATGTGGCAGAACCAGCCCCTGTGATCCTATCTGCGGTGATCCGTGTGGTCCTGGCTGCGGCAACGATAGCCCCTGTAATCAGTTGTGCGGTAATCCGTGTGCCGCAGGTTGTGGGAACGACTGTAATCCGGCATGCGGTCCGATTGATCCCTGTGACCCGAAATGTGGAAATCCGTGTGATCCTTCCTGCGGCGTGGTTTGTAACGACGGAAACCCATGCACGCAGGACCTCTGTGTGGGCGGAGCATGCCAGTTTCCGCCAGGACCGGATTGCACAATCTGCGGAGCGAACGGGGATGAATGGTGCGTTGCCGGAGGATGCACGGGATTTGCGTGCGGCATCGCGGTGGGGCCCGTTCCGGGTGGTTCCGATTCGGTTTGCCCGGGAGGAACAGTCGATCTACAATTAACTGCGAGTTGTAGTCCGAATTGCGGTGCTCAAATGCAGGTGCTTGCCGACCCACAACCCATGCACGCGGATGTTACCGTATCAGGGGTCTTTCCTTGTGACGGCATGGCGCATACAGGCACGGTGACTGTTTCGGTCTCACCCGATGCTCCCACTGGCCCGTTAAACTTCTCGCTTGTCGATGGCCGTGGAGTTTGCTCATCCAGCGGAAGCGTGAGCGTGAAACAGATTCCGACGATTCTGGTGCTTGGTATGACAGCCGACAAGGTCGACGTTGGTGCGTTCATTTGCGCGAACAACGACGATGACAATACGCCTGATCCGAACATTCCCGGTGATGTGGCTGGAGATGGGATCGCGGACAACGATCCCGCTCAGGGACAAGTGATTGGCGAGAATGACTTGAAACATTTCCTGCTG
Source organism: Phycisphaerae bacterium (assembly GCA_029260165.1). Taxonomy (GTDB): domain Bacteria; phylum Planctomycetota; class Phycisphaerae; order UBA1845; family UBA1845; genus OFTM371. The sequence continues at coordinate 14,432 of JAJDDT010000096.1, forward strand.
TTGAAAAACGGAGGCGTCACCGAAGGGACCTTCACCCTGAGCGCCTCAGGCAACGCCGGCAAAATCCGGGTCTTCCGAAGGAATGATCGGACGCAGCCTGTGACTCTTCCGCATCAGTTTCTCGCGAACAGTGTGACGGAATTCGGGCACTATTATGTCGAGGGAGTTTCCCAAAGCCTGTCCATTCGGGATGTTTCGCTGATTTTCGGCTACGACGGTCCGGGCGGACCATGCCAGGATGAACTGAAGATTACCGTCATCGATCTCGACATCGACGTGGACTCGGACAACTCCGGCGATGTTGGCGACCTTGACGCAGCCGCTGAGGATATCATGGAGATGACGTTTCCCGGCAAGTGGGGATGGATCAATAATGACGACTCGGACGAGAATGAGGTGTCCGACAACCAGGGCGTGGATGCAGGCATGATCAATGGCGTCATGGATGCCGACGAGGACATCGCGGACGTTTGGGTCAGACAGGTAGACACGGCGCTATGGCCGGACGGCGCTCAGTTGTTCATCGAGACCTCCGACCCCGAGCTGGTCCGTGTCTTTGACGGCAACTTCGCGTTTTCTACGGCAATACTAGGCCCTGGATTACCGGCAAGCGCTCAGCTTCCGCCTCCAATCCCATCCGTACAGGATCGATGCCTTGGCCTGGAAGGTATTGCTCCCGGCACGGCGACGATCGCCGTAGTCTTGCGAGAAGCGAGTGGCAGCGAAATCTGCCGCGATGAGTTGCTCGCGACGGTTATTGGTCTGGAGGTTAAATGGTATACATGGGACGCCGTGGCGGGACAGCCGGGAGAAGAAATCACGGAACCCAATATGCCGTTCCTCGATGATCCGGAAACTGCTCAAATCGAGTCACTATCGCCGGCCAACATAGGGGTACGATATTTCCCAGGAGCAAACGACCATGAAGATCTAGTATTTCACAAGAAAACTGCTGTCGTAGTGGAAACGAGTCCACCGATACCCAATATTCCTGTGTTCCTGAAGGCTCTCGATGTCAATGACCCCTCGTCTGACATGGCCCCTGTTGATGCTAATGGTACCGACGGAGAAGATAACCGAGATGCTGAAGGGGGGCTATTTGAAATGAGTTCTCCTGGCTCTACGACCATTGACGGGGAAACTAAAAGTGATGGCACGTTCATCAACAAATATTTTGAGCAGTTCACTGTCGCAGTTCAACCGGGTGACAACTATCGTGTCGCTGCGACCCTCAAGGAATCGAGTTTGATTGGATTGGTGGTAATCGCTCCAGAACAAGGTGCCGCTCCACCTCGGCTCCAAGTGCCACCCGACGATCTTCCTGTTCCTCTATTTTCCGGGAATCTATCACCTCTACTCACCGTTTGGCGCCAGCTCCATGTCGAGGTTGACTCGATGGCTGCACCAGAGGAGTCCGACAATTCCGTAACGGGTACAGTACAGGGCGTCACTGTATCCGGCTCACCTGTGGGCCTTGCCCATATTGACATCCAAGACCTCCCGGCTGATTTCGAGGCAACCAATCAGCACAACGTAGGGCGCATAGATATTTCAGGCCACGGGTCGTTTTCCACAGATCGCACAATAGTAACATTCGGCGACGACCAAGTTCGTATTCGAGGCGCAGGACTAAGCATTATTAACGCCGTTGGTGCGGAATATGTGCTTTGGGACGATGACGCGGGCAGTGTCCCGCCGTTTGTCATGGCTGGTTTTGATGAACCTCCTGTCACATTGCCTCATATACCCGATACCAGCCTGATGCGTCGTGTATACGCCCCCGCGTATGTAGAACCGATGGCGCCCGACTTACAGTATTATGATGCAATTATACCATTCGACAGAAACCTTGGTACGTCGCAACTCTTTTCGGGTGAAGTGGTTGCAGCTTCTAACATCGCGGCTGACCTGGCGTCCCACCCAACATTTTGGGTTGTGAGTGTATACTCGGCGTTTCAAGGATGGCCCACAAAAGACGGCGACCCGGTTGCCGAAGGGGGAGAGCCCGGGTTGCAGCTTGGATTAACCGTATGGACCGGCAATGTCTCTTCTGGATCTGCGATATACCTTGAAACAATTCGCGATGGCGCCACTGGCAACCAAAGCGTAATGACCAAACTTGAGCAGTACTCAGTTGTCCATGAGACGGGGCATCAGTTTTTCATCGATCATCACCACGGACTCGGCCCACCCGCTGGCCCTGCCGGCGATTATATCATGACCGGCGATACCGGTCAAAGCTTGTTCCCAACAAACATGTCATTCTCGCCCATAAGTATCAATATCATACGAAGCATCACCCATCCCCCGAGAGGAACACAAGGAATCGCGCCATGATTATGCCAAAGATGCCAAAGATGCCAAAATGCCTTACACATAACAGCATAATGCTCTGTTCGATGTTCTTATTTGAGGCAGATCTGCTATTAGCGCAGCAGGCACCCCCTCCGCAATCAGTACCGATGCGCATCGAATTACTAACATCCCATAATTCTTGTATTACACATCAAAACTTCCCTGTAACAATGCGCATTACTAATCCAAATGCTTCACCGGTTGTCTTGCCCGGGTTCGCGATAGATTCGTATATAGAACCGGAAATTGGGGTTCGTCAAAACGACAAATTGTTAATGACGATCAGATCAGGGGCGAAAGCAAGCGTAGGGACGAGAATACCGATCACAATTGCTGCGGGGCAGAGTATCGAAGCAACCCGATTCATATGGCGATCGAGTACAGGAGCATTGAAATGGCCAGATAAGCCAGGCACCTTCGAACTTGAGTTTCATTTGCAGTTCGTGAACCATGTACATTTTGCCGGTGAGTCACAGCCCCGCAATATTGAATGGGATGTTCGGCGTACTGTAATGCGTGTCGAATCGCCTGACACTCAGAGTGGTGCGGCGTGGGGGTGGTTAGAAGGGAAACTACAAAACTTAGAGCGGAGCCTCTTGTCTTCGGCGACGTCGGCAAATAGCTATCAACGGCAAAAACTGCAAATATATAGAGATTTCCTTGTTCGATTTTCAGAGAGTGTCTACTCGGATGCGATTCGTTGGGAGTCGATGGGGTTATTCTTTTCGCAACTCGATAGCGGTGCACTTCCAGCCGCTGAACAAGCAGAGTTGTTAAGCAGCTTCGAGAATTGTGTACGGTCATGCTTGGACAAGGGTGGCGTTTTTTCGGAGAGGCTTCTAAATTGGGATCCAGAAAGGGGAGGGTCACAAGCGATTGAGATTGCCGCACGATTCGAGCGATGGGAGCTTGCCGATCGGTTGATTCTCGCGATCGACACAAAGTACCCTGATGATATCGAGGCAATCAAATATCGCAGTGTCTTAAGTGCGGCTATCCGTAATTCAATGAGCGCGGCGGAATTGAAAGCCGATACCTACAAGGCTTCGCACCCCAATGGACTCTATAGCGGCAGCGTGGACGGCATGCTGCGCTTTCTGCGACGCGCACATAACAAAGCTAACATCCCAAGTGAGGAGCCACTACTACGGCAGTGACAGTGGATTTCAGGTAACGCTTCACCCATGTGCGGCGACAATGTCAGAATAGCGTCATTCTTGCAACAATCGGGAACCTTGCATGGTCAACGTATCGGCTACTGGATTCTTCAAACGGATTCACTCGCCTTTGTCCAGATTCACCCGAATGCGCTCCACAAGATTGCGTTTGACCTTCCGCCTGGTTCGGTCGTAGCCCTGGGTGGTGCGGGTCGAGGAGTGGCCGACGAGATAGGCCACGTCGTGAATGTCGTTGCCTTGTTCGAGCAGGTCGGTCACGACCATGACCCGGAAGGAGTGGGGCGAGTAGAGACTGCGGTACTGCGTGTGTTTGTGCCCGTTCGCGGTCGTTTTCGTTTCCCGCGTGCCGAACCCCGCATCGACGAGCCGCCGCTTGAGCATGCGTCGCATGTCGCCGTCTTTCATCATCCCGCGTGCCTTTGAAACAAGCGTACCGTCATCGGCGTAGCGCTCTGATTCATAGGATTGCAACTGACTGGTTCGTCCCCTGGCCGTCCGAAACATATGCCAGTCACCAGGCTCATCGTTCAACTGTGCGGCAAGCAGATAATCGAGAATAAACCGTTGCAGGTCATGCCGCACCGGAATCTCCCGGTGTTTGGCGTTCTTCTCATCGAGGATGAGCAGCCACTGCCCATCGTTGTAGAACAGGTTTTTCAGGCGAATTTTGGCTACCGCACCGATGCGGGCGCCGGTCGCCGCCCAGGCCGCGATGATGGCCCGGTCCCGTTTGCCGACAACAGTTTCGGAGTCGATGCTCGCAATCAATCGCTCAACGTTCTTGATGGGAATTTCGGGGGTCTTTCCCTGTTCGACCGACTCGCGCGGGTTCCGCGTCGAACGCGCCGGATTCAGCACGCAAAAATGCCGCTCGACGAGCAGATCAAAAAACCCCCGCAAGCCCGCCAGTGATTGTTTCTTGGTGGCCGGAGAACCTTTGGTCTGATCGCGATACATCCCGCACATGCGCGGCGTGATTTCGTGGAGATCGACGCCCTGGCCGTCACACCACTCCAAAAACCGATCCACGATGCGTTTGTAGGCCCGCCGGGTGTTCTCGTTGTCGTACTGAGCGAGGAAGTAATCCGCGTAGCAGCCATCCGCCCGCGCCCGCACAAGGATGGCGGGAATGTCGCCCGAAAGCCCGGCCCGACTGAGCGAGGCATTGAGTTCCCCAGGACGAACGATGTCCGAGCATTCCGGTTGAATTCTCACTGTAAGCGGGTTGGTTGTTTCGTTGTCAGCCATTCAGCCCCCTTTCGACCCCCAATAGAGCCTGATAACGTCCTGTATCAGGCTCTATCTAGCACGGTAGGGGGGTGGGGTCAATGATTCACTCGGGGTGACGATCAAGCTTGCTCAAACTCTGCCTCTCTTACCCAAATCGATGAGCTCGGGTTTCGTTGGTGTTTGCAATATCCTTTGTAGTTGTGCGTGATCTCGGTAAGGAGCTTGCAAGTGGCCGGCCCCAAGGACCTTACAATCTCGGTGCTGGCTGGGATCGCCCAGGGTTGTTGATCGGGTCCAAGCATGTACGATCCATGGGCTGCAATCCCAACATGATTCTCTTGGAGTTGAGTGATGAATAACCACGATATCGACCAGTTCTTTGAGTCTATCGGAATGGCGCAATTGGTTCAGAAGCTCGAGCAGCCTCCGAGCGCACAATGGCTGTTTCAAGCCGTGGGGTTTCCGATGTTCATCCAAACCCAGGAGTCTGCAAACCGTATGCGCATCGTTGCCTTCATCAATGAAATCAATGAGCTTTGTGGCACAGATTTCATTCGGTTGCTGGAAGCCAACTACCACTCGGCCCTCGATGCCCGATATGCGGTGAGCGATGGGCGCCTTGTTTCAGTGTTCCTACATCCTCTGCGAGAACTGAGTCGCGAGCAGCTCGTTGATGCGTTGAGTCAGGTGACCAATTGTGCAGAAACACATGAATCCACATGCAGTGGAGGGAACCTGCACTTCGGCGCCCCCGCAGGAACGCCTGCGGGCCGAGCGACCGCTAGTGATCCAGAGTCTGCGGTCGGGAGCAAAATCGCCGATACCCGGCCAAGCCATGAGGTGTTTGTCAGTTACGCCCACGCCGACCGATCGTGGCTTGAAAAGCTTATGATCGTGATGAAACCGCTGATTCGCAACAAGTCGATTTCTGTCTGGTATGACGCTAAAGTCAAACCAAGCCAGAAATGGCGTCAGGAAATCGATCAGGCGATGGAGGCAGCGAAGGTTGTGTTGTTCCTCGTCAGCCCGCATTCCCTGGCATCCAGTTTTATTGATGATCACGAACTTGCGCACTTTCTGATACGCGCAAAGGAGCAGCGCGTGAAGATCGGGTGGGTGGCGATTGCACATTCACTGGTTACAGAGACGCCGATCATCGAGTATCAGGCTCTGCACGACATTGCGAAGCCTCTAAACTCACTCCAGGGAGCCGAACAGGATCAAGTACTGGTCGACATCTGCCTCAGGCTTCGGTCACTGACACGGCAAGGCCAGTAGTTTGAAAATGTTGTCTGTAGGGGGACGACTAGATATCTTCGTGACTTATTGGGGCCAGCGCATTTCCGGGGAAGCCCTCGCGGGAGAAGCCTAAGATGCTTGGTAGTGCCAGCCCCGAACGTGCGGTCGGAAAACCAGAATCGTCAACAGGATCTTGGGATTCTCCAAGACCAAGCCGGGCCGGCGATCATCCCTCAACCAGCCCTCTTGGCGAGAAATAACATCCTTTATTTCAGGCTAAAGGTCAAGCCGTAGGGGGCTTGGCGAATGGCCTCTTTGGGCGTCCTTGTTTTGTCAAATGAATTGGCGGACGAGTATGTGCGAGGCAGCCGTGAAGACGCGGCACGATGCTTTCAGCCATCTTCAAGGCGACGCTCGCTTAGTTCGGCATGCAGCCAAACCCGTATGAATTGCCATTCGCGTTTCATGGTGGTTATTGAAATGTCTAGCAATTCCGCAGCATCTCGAGCGGACATACCCGCGAATATTCGCAGTGCTGCAATCCTTGCTTTTCGGGGGTCGTAGGACTCGAGCTTGCCAATGACCGCATCCAGGTCAAGGACATCTTCTCTCGTCGGTTCTCCACCCACGTCGACGGTATCGAGGCTGATGCGTTCCCGACCACCACCATGCTTTGCCGCACCCTTTCTGCGGGCTTGCTCGATGAGAATCTGCCGCATGGCTTGTGCAGCCGCGCCGAAGAAATGCCGCTTGTCGTCCCACCCGGGGTCGCCTTTTCCGGCGAGCCTGATGTAAGCTTCGTGTACAAGTGCTGTGGGCTGGAGCGTCTGCCCCGGTCTCAAACGAGCGAAGCGCGCCGTCGCCAACTCGCGAAGCTCTTCGTAGAGGGATTGCAAGAGCACTCCCGCTGGAATCCGTTTGCCCGAGGCGTCGAACTTAGCTTCGGAATCGTTGGGATCGTTTTGGCGTGGCATCATGCGGCCCTCCAATTCTGATTCGTCCGCATCGAGCGTACGGCATCTCTGGATGTGATACAACCGCATACACGTTGCACTACATCCTAACGCAGGTTCACCACTGTCGCAGCCATGGCCCACTGTTCTTGTTGGCGTCTTGCTGTGGTTCCGTTTATGCCAGCCGGAGCCCCCCGTGCGGAGAATGGACACACCGTCTGCCATCACTATGGACGCAATGGATCAAGCAAAAAACCTGGCGAAAAAATTTTTGAAAAATCGGCCCCCCTCATAGTCATTTTCGTATTGACCTTTGAGTGATCTGTTCACCTCGCCTAACGGCATCAGGGTGAACAACCGGGGCAGTTCAAATTCCGTGTAATGCTGGTGGACGATCGAATTTTGTCGCGACGACGCGATAAGCGCCCTCCGTGCATAAACGGAACCAAACAAGGAGACGTACCATGTGTCAGAGAAAAGTTTCGTCCATTTTCCTGCTATCAGTCTTTGCATTGTCGGCATTTGGGCCAGAAGTGTATGCCGGCCCGCCAGGCTTCCAGGATGGCGCAATTACCTGGCCAGCCGATCAGCAAACCATGGACCTTTGTGTCATGATCAGCGCGAACGACAAGCAGGGCTTCGCTATTCATGGCGTAAGGAAGGGTGACACGGTTGTCATCGAGAATCCGAGGGGTAGCGCCAGTTTCTCGCTCAAGCTATGGGCAAAGGCACTCAAGTTTCTTGTCTCAGCTGCGGCAGAAATCGTGCCGGACCAGTATGGTCCCATTGCCGAAAAAGGCGAGAAATACCTTGAGAAATTGTTCAAGAAAAAAGGTCGCAGAAAGCACCGCAACGCCTACGGGCAAATGCGAAAAAACAAGAAGTATCACCCAAAGGCCAAGTACGCACGAAAAAATGGCGGCATCGTTGTCTCGATGCCCATTGCTGGCGGCCCTGTAAGGAAGGGTGGCGCGTTCAAGATCAAGAACAAGACGGCCCGAACCCGAGGCAATCTTACACCCGAATTGCGGCGTGTTGCGATGTTTCCAGTGCGGGGCTCCGTTAGTAAGCGAACGGCCAAGACGAATGGCACCATCCGCATTCTTGCGTGGGACAGCAAGCACAAAGACAACGTCGGCGCGTACTTCGTCTGCGTACGCCTGAAGCGCGGGTCTTAATCGAGTGCTTTCATCAAGCCGTTGGGTGCCAGAACGGTCACAAGGGGCGGGTAGGGCCTCAAGCCTATTCGCCCCTTGTTTAAGAGCGGATGTAACGAGAAAGGACAGAAACATGAAGAATCATACTCATTTGTATTTGGTCTTGTTTTGCGTCGCACTCACGGGTGCCGGGTGTGAAACAATGCCCCTCACGGTTTCGATCGGCGGACTCCAATTCGGACAGGGTAGACGTCAGCGATCAGAGCCTCGTGCGACTCCTGCCTCGCCTGCATACGAGGGGCAATCGGGAAACGACGAACCAGATCAGCCCATCATAGGGACAATGCATGCTATCAACACGTATCCGGAATCGCTAACTCTCCATGAGGGCAACAGCGACGCCGGCGATGAGGACGACGATGAAGATTGAACGCGAAAGCGCGTGAAATCGTAACGTTCTGGAGTGCCTTGCGGCGGGGCCAATGGACCGCCGCATTTTTCGTGAATCGTTGTAAACGACTAGAGCCACTTGGTTTACCGGCTCGAGCAAGCCAGATGAAGGTTCGCTGTGCTGGTTCACGTTTGACGGCATTTAGCTTACGGCCGTACACTGCAACCGGATCAGAGGCGAGCCAAGATTTGATAACCCAATTTGGGTGGATTCGCATGTGACACAGGAGGTAATAAAGAATGTTTCAAACCAGAATGCAGAGCCTCACCATTTTTTCTGTTCTTGTTGTATCAACCCTCGGTGGCCAAGCAACGGCTGCTAATTGCTGCCCAAAGGCGGGACCTTGTACCGTAGTAGGATTGGGAGGTTGCTCGACGCTGATCGGGAGTGCTCCGACGAGTGCCGCGTGCAGTGATCCTGAAGCATGTGGCAAGAATCAGCTTTCGATGTCTAAGAGGGTGTGTGAGAAGCAAGATCATCCTGGTTTTAGCCGGTGAATCATCAGATTGATCATGGTCAGTAGCACCATGGCTTCGCTGCTGACGGGCAACATTTCGTAATCTTTGCTCATCCGACGGTAACGGC
>JAJDDT010000097.1 GCA_029260165.1 Phycisphaerae bacterium
TACGACTTTCGCCAGGATCATCCCAGCTTCCCCCGGAGTCCGCCATTACTGGGCTACCGCAGTTAAAGACTGGGACAATATCCCGCCAATCATCCCCCGGGAGACCCGGCTTTCATAGTTTCTTGTGGCTGACGGAAACACGAAAGGACGTCAGCTTGCAATCGCGCCGCCCACAAGGGGCGACGCTGCAGAATGCATACCTGCAGGACACCACGATCGTACCCGCCGATTTCGTCATGCACCCTCACCCACGCATGTGACCGGAAGGCAGGAGGGTTCCGCCTCATCAACAACGAGGGCAGGCAATCCCCATGTCACCCGTTCAACACCGAAGCAACAGCGTTTCACCCGACGCTATCTTCCGATCCGTCCCCGTTTCCCGCTCCATCAGCGCCGGTTCATCATCCGCGTAACCCGGCGAAATCTCCAGCACGCAATCCGGCTCCCCCCCCGCCTTCGTCGGCACCGACACCCCGCACGCTCCCATCCACCTGGCCGACCGTCGCACAATATCCCGCTTCGCTGTCGCCACGCTGTCCACACCCTGTGCGTTCTTCACCGGTGAAAATCGCTCCGCACGATCCGTCTTCAGCAACATCGTTTTGTCAGCCAATGACAACGCATCAAATACGAACATCTCAAGCTTCACCGCATTCGGGGCGTCGGCTGTCCCGGCCTGCCCGGTACTCAGATCAACCGCGTGAACCTTCTTGCCCGCACGATGCCATGGGAGCGACACCCGCCCGTCACCACCCGTGACCGACTCAACGAACGCAACATCGAGCATATGCACGGCGATGTTGGCCAGATCAAACATCCGCCCGCCCGATTCGTTCTTCCTGCCCGTCATCTCAACCGGGAAATCGCTGTACTCGACGATCCGCAACTCCCCGCCAATGTCAACGAACACACCAACCTTCTCGTCGTCAGACGCCTTGCCAACCGTCAGGCTCGACATCTGCGAACCCTTCGTCACATGCGCCCCCACGAATTCCGGATCGACAGGCCTGACCAGTGGATTATCCACCTGAAAATAACTCAGAAACTCCACACCCCGGGCCTTCATGTCCCCCAGTATCCCGGTCTCCGCCAATGCGGTCAGGCTCCCGCCGTGACCGTTCGGCGACATCGCAATCCGATGCTTGTCCTCGAGGAGAATCTTTCCATCCACGCTCGCCACGGGAATCATCGACTGCGAAAAGAACAGCACGTCACCGCGACGCAAACCGAAGAAATCATGCTTTTCAAAAAACGAAACCGTTTCGCCATGATTCGCCCTGGACGTCATGACATACCAGGGCACGCGACATTCATACCGTTTGTTTGTCGCACCCACGCCCTCTGCAAAAATCTGAAACAGCGACGCCCCCGACACCGGACCGATCGGATACGCACCCTTCGGAATGTCCACCCCCAATCGGGTCGCCTGCCCCCCCGCCACCGTCATGGCTGCCACCCGTCCCTCACGAATAATCTGCTCACCTGCCGCCCGAACCCGCCGTCCCTCCATAACGTCAAGACACGCGGGCGCTGCAAATCCCGTCGGATCAACCGACTCATCGCTCTTGTGCGCCTGCGCCCACGCAGCCTGAAACCCCGAAAAATCAACAGACTCGATATCCGCCAGCAATTCCGCCCGCTTCGTCTCGTCCAGCTCATCCCAAAACGTCAGCAGATGCTCCTGCTCGTGCTCAACAAGTTGTGATCGGACAGCGTCAATAGCAGTCATAAATCTCAAAACTCCCTGTCATCCCGGGTGAAAATCGAGAAATCCCCCATGCGCGACCGATATATAGGTGCGGCTTACCACGAGGTCAACGCAGAATCGCGGGACAGCACGAGACCAGTCACAAGAGCAGCGAAAACCATGAGACGACGAGACTTCCTGGCAGCGGGCGCCCTTGCCACCACCGCCCCACTCTCAAAAATCCTCGCCCAGGCCGCAAAACCGACGGCACATGTGGTCGAGGTGACCAGTGATTTCGTCGTCCGGGGTCGCCTCGTTCATGAACAGGTTCTCCACGAAATGATCGCCTCGACGCTCACCCACCTGACGGGCAAATCCAACGTCCGGGAGGCATGGAAATCGATCCTGAAACCCGACGACGTTATCGGACTCAAATGCAACAGCTCAGGGGCCGAGGGACTTGGCGTCAGCGAGTCATTCCTGGACGTCGTGATTGGCTCGCTCATGAACGCCGGTTTTGAAGGCAAACAAATCGTCGTCATCGAAGCGCCCGAGACCACTTATCGGACGCATGACGTGGTCAAGCCGGCCTTGGGATGGTCCGATAAACCGGTAACCTTCGCCAGCGGCTCCGACCAGTTGGCTTCCTGGCTCGATCAGGTGACGGCCATCGTCAACATCCCGTTTATCAAAACGCACAACATTGCCGGGATGACCTGCACGATGAAAAATCTGTCACACGCCGTTGTGAAACACCCCGCACGTTATCACGGTCGGGGATGTTCACCCTTTATTGGTGATATTTACGCTCTTGATGCTGTCAGAAAGAAAGTGAGGCTTCATCTTGTCAATGGTCTGCGCATTGTTTACGACGGCGGCCCGGACACACGAGACGCGGGCATCTGGGACGCAGGCCTGATTTTCGGCAGTACCGACCCGGTGGCAACGGATGTTCAGGCGTTAGCGAGCATCAACTCGCAGCGTTCGATGCTGGGCCTCCCGACCATCGCCAATCAATCAATCCAAACACCCTATCTCCCTCATGCCGCCCAATTGGGTTTGGGGACGACTGATCCATTCAGGACACGGATTGAGCGTGTACGGATTTAGGATCGCAATCGTTCAATTGCGTGTTATAAAACCCTTTTCTGATTGACACCGTCCCAATCGGTCGATAATCTTTGAATAGTGCAACGGGCGGAGGTTCCGCCGGCGGCGATCATAAGCGTTTATATTTTTCAGCAATCATTCGTTCTTTTTCATTCATCGCCCTGCCGGTTCGATCGTTTATTCCGCATTCATTCCTGTTTCGTCCGTGGTTGTGTTGTTTGCGCTCGGGTTTTGCGCATCAGATGCGATCGGTTGCGACTCCCCTGGAGAATCTGACACACCCCGATTGCGTTGGGAGCGTGTCTGCGATAGTGTTTCCGGACTTGTTTGTTTTTGTACGGCGTTCGGTTTTTCGTGTGGTTCGGTTTTGAAGGGTTTTCAGTGTTCGGCGGTGTTGTGCCGCTAATCAGCCATTATGTGATTTTTTCCATTTGACTGAAGACTCGAATTTGAACCGGCACCGGCGACAGGACGACGCCAACCAGCCGTGCCGATGGCACAGGAGGATGACAATGTTGTCACGCAGAAAATGGCGGGGGTTTACCCTCATTGAGTTGCTTGTTGTGGTCGCGATCATCGCGTTGTTGATCTCGATCCTGCTCCCGAGTTTGTCTCGGGCGCGTGAGATCGCCAAGCGCACGGTGTGCGCTGCGAATATGAAGGGGATCGGCACGTCGTTCAAGATTTACGCGAACGACAACGAGGAGTCGTGGCCTGTTCCCGCACACGATGACCGGTCAGTCATCAGTGGGGACAACATCGAATACGCTAATATTGGCGTTGGTCAGGGTACAGTTGACGAAGGTGAGATGCCTGGTCGCGAAAGACCCTCGAACGGGAGCAATGCCGTCGACGACGACGAACCGTCCAAGCGACTTTCGGTGACGCGTGCGTTGTGGATGATGGTTCGATCGGACGACATCACGCCCAAGCAGTTCATCTGCCCGAGCAGCGGGGATTCGCCTGACGATACGGAAGAGATCAACCGCTACTACGATTTCAAGGCAATCAACAACATCAGTTACGGATATCAGGTTCCGTTCGGTCCGTTTGATACGCGAGCCTCCGAAAACGTTGACACGCGTATGGTGTTGTCCGCGGACAAGTCGCCGGGTATTACCCAAGCCATTCTTAGCGGCGACAATGTCGAGAATTACACGATTCAATCGCCCAATCGGGTGTGGACGCGTTTTAACTCGGGTAACCACGGTGGTGCCGGTGCGGGTGAAGGGCAGAACTGCCTGTTTGCCGATGGTCACGCCGAATTCCTGAAGAAGCCGATTGTCGGTGTTGACTTCGACAATATCTACACACACATGGATACGTTCGGAACAGGAGATGAGAGCGACCCGACGCCTCGGATCATCGGGACCAGTCCGCGTGACGGGACGCCGATGGATCCATTCCCCGGGGAAGATGCTTTTGAAAGCAGCGGTGGCGGTGGTGGTGGTCTTGGCCGCTACTCTTCCACTGATTCTCTGATCTACCCATAGTCGTTCCATTTGTTTTGGATGCTTTTACGACCGGCAGCCCTCAATCGGGGGTTGCCGGTTTTTTTCTGGTGTCGTTGGTCGTTCCGGCGGGACGAATCCGATTCCTGTCGAATCGTCGTCTGCGCGTGGCTCAAATCTCGGGGGTCCATGGTGCATCACGATTCGACTACCCCACTGCTAAAGACGGTGGGCCACCCAGCCGCGCCGCCCGCAGGGGACGACGCTACAGAAGAATCATGAATCAAAAACAGGGTGTTGTGGGTGTTGCGAGACGGGATGACCTGTGGTTGATGATCCAGCGGTCGGATCATGTGATCGCGCCGCGGAAATGGTGTTTCCCCGGTGGTGGAGTCGAGTCTGGTGAGTCTGCTTCGGAGGCGGTTGTCCGGGAGCTTCGGGAGGAGTTGTCGTTGGAAACCGAGGCGATCGAGCGGGTCTGGGACTGGACACGAGGGGACGGACTTCTATCGCTTGAATGGTGGATGGTGCGAATCGTCGGTGGTACGCCAACTCCCGATCCTGCGGAGGTTCGCGATTTTCGCTGGATGACGTCGTCCGAGATTCGCGTTCAACCGGACGTGCTTGCCAACAACATTTTGTTTCTGGATCATTTCGAGCGAAACGGGAACGACGCGCAGGTGTAGCGGATTCACTATATTTTCAGTGTTTTGTGGTCTCGATCATTGCCTGGTTTTCCCGCCACCCACGAGGGGTGACGCTACACTGGTTGTTTGCAGAATGAGGTCTGTTTTTTGCTGATGGTGACGGCAGGTGCGAGCACCTGCCCTACGGCGGGTTCACCCTGATTGCGGAGTTTTGTGACTTCGATCATTGCCTGGTTTTCCCGTCACCCACGAGGGGTGACGCTACATTGGTTGTTTGCAGAATGAGGTCTGTTTTTTGCTGATGGTGACGGCAGGTGCGAGCACCTGCCCTACAGTTTTCCCGCCACCCACGAGGGGTGACGCTGCATCCAGCCTGGACACATTCAGACGGCGATTGATGCGTAGTAGTCGATCGCTTGTTTCAAACCTTCGTCGAAACTGACTTTCGTCTCGTACCCGATGAGCTGCCTGGCCTGGGTGATGTCGGCGAGCGAGTGCATCACGTCACCCTTTCGACGCGGGACGTAGTTGGTGGGGACCTTTTTTCCGAGCAGGTCGTTGATCGTCGCGATGATGTCGTTGACGCTGACTTTCTGTCCGCAGGCGATGTTGATGGCCTGGCCTTTTGTTTCACTTGCATTGGCTGCGAGGATATTTGCGTGGACGACGTTTTCGATGAACGTGAAATCGCGCGTCTGCGTACCGTCGCCGTACACCGTAGGCGGCTCGTCGTTGAGAATGGACGTCACAAACGCGGGGATGGCGGCTGCGTATTGACTCTTCGGGTCCTGCCTCGGTCCGAAGACATTGAAATAGCGCAGGGCGATTGTTTCGAGACCGAAGCACTCGTAGAAGGCGCGACCATACATCTCGCCGGCGAGTTTCTGGACGGCGTACGGGCTTAGCGGTTCGGGTCGGATGGCTTCGTGTTTGGGGAGGACGTCGGTGTCGCCATAGGCGGAGCTGCTGGCTGCGTAAATGACGCGTCGGCAGTTGCGTTTGGTGGCAGCCATCAGGACGTTGAACGTACCATTGATGTTGGTGTCGTGGCTTGCAAACGGGTTGTCGACCGACCGCGGGACGGAGGGGATGGCGGCCTGGTGAAAGATCATGTCGATGTTGTCTGCGGCGTTGAGGCAGGTGTCGTAGTCGCGCATGTCGCCATCGATGATTTCGACACTGGACGCAACGTCCTCGAGATTGGTGCGTTTTCCGGTGCTGAAGTTATCGAGAACGCGGACGTTGTGCCCCTGCCCGACCAGACTGTGGACGAGATGTCCGCCGATGAAACCTGCTCCGCCGGTCACGAGATAGTTGGCCATGATTGGTGGTTGCTCCGTCCTGTCGGTAGTTCGATCCGGCTCGCCCGACTTACCGGACGTTTGACTGTCCGGTCATGATAGTGGGGTTTCGGTGGGAAACCCAGCGTCGAATCTGACCTGCTTTCTACAAGGGTCCGCAACGGAATCGGCAGGCAGAACAAAGACACAACGATTCGACTCCCCCACCGCCAAAGGCGATGGGCCACCCGTCGAGCCCGACCGGATTTCTGCAGATGGTATCGTCGATTGGGGCTGGATGAGGTAGCAAAATGTCCGGCTGGTCCGGTTCGGGGACGTTGCGTCTCCCGGCATCTCAGACGGTTTATGGTGGTCGTTGCCGCGTACGGTGAACGCCCCTAGGATGGTCGGCGTGTTATTCGGACGTTGGGCATCTCTCTTGTGACGAAGGAAAACTGACTTTGCAAATCAAAATGGGCGGCGAGAAACAGCAGGTACGCGGGCATTTGTTGGTGTTGTGTTTCGCCGGGAAGACGCAGAAGACGGCGCGCGTTGACGGGTTGGTGATTGGTGGTTTGGCGGTTCCTGAGGCGGTCGGTGGGACGGTGGACATGTTGACGGGGGGGAAGGGTGTTGAGCGCGTGACGCTGGTGTCGTTGGGTGCTGAGAAGACGTGCAATGCTGAGGAGGTTCGGCGTGCGGGTGGAGCGATGGCGGGTTGTTTGTCGCGGGTGAAGTCGTCGCGGGCGGTGGTGGATTTTTCGCTGTTGGGGTCGTTTGCGGATGACGCGTGTGTTGGGGCGGTTTGTGAGGGATTGAGCCTGGGTTCGTTTCGGTTTGACAGGCACAAGACGCGGGCGGAGAAGGTGCCCGCCTGTGCTGTGACGCTGCGTGGTTTGAAGAAGAGTGCGGCGATGACGGCGGCGGTCAAGTGTGCGCGGGTGGTTTCGGATGGGACGAACCTGGCGCGCGAGTTGGGTCATGAGCCTGCAAACGTGATCAATCCGGTGACGCTTGCGAACAGGGTGAAGGCGATTGCGAAACGGAATGGGCTGACGTGCAGGGTGCTGGATGAGAAGCAACAGGCGCGGTTGAAGATGGGGGCGATGTTGGCGGTGGGTCAGGCGGGTTCGACGCCGTCGCGGTTGATTGTGTTGGAGCACAATTTGTCGGCGGGTGGGAAACCCGTGGTGCTGATTGGGAAGGCGATTACGTTTGATACGGGTGGTTATTCGCTGAAGGACAAGACGAATATCGTGGGGATGAAGTATGACAAGTGCGGGGGGATGGCGGTCATTGGGGCGATGCAGGCGATTGCGGCGCTGAAGTTGAAGGTGCCTGTGGTGGGTGTGATTGCGGCGGCGGAGAATATGATATCGGACAAGGCATATCGTCCGAATGATATCATCAAGGCGATGAACGGCAAGACGATCGAGATCATCTCGACGGATGCGGAAGGGCGGTTGGTGTTGGCGGATGCGTTGTGCTATGCGCAAAAGGTTTACAAGCCTCGTTGCATGGTGGACCTTGCGACGTTGACGGGTGGTGTGGTGGTTGCGTTGGGGCATTTGCGGGGGGGGATATTTGCGAACGACGACAAGTTGGCGGATCGGTTGAAATTTGCGGGGGATCGGACCTATGAGCGGTTGTGGTCGTTGCCGATGGATGACGATTATTTTGAGCTGCTCAAGAGCGACGACTGTGACATGAAGAATTCGGCCGGTCGGGTGGCGCATGCGACGTTGGGGGCGGTGTTTTTGAAGCAGTTTGTCGATCCGAAGGTTGCGTGGGCGCATCTGGATATTGCGGGGGTTGCGACGACGGAAAAGGAGTTGCCGTATTGTCCGCGTGGTGGGACGGGGTTTGGTGTGCGGTTGTTGGTTGACTATTTGGAACGGTTGACGTGACGGAAGTTGTCTGGGTTGTTGTTGGGTTTGTGCTGGGGGCGGGTGTGACGCTGGTCGTGACGCTGGTGCGGGGTCGGCGTGAGGGGGTGGCGACCGGGCAGTTGCAGGCGGAAATGCAGCGGGCGAAGGAGGCGGAGTTGGCTGTTCTGGTGGAGCAGTTGAAGACGGTGTTTTCGTCGCTGTCGCGCGAGGCATTGAGTGCGAACACGGATGATTTTCTGAAGTTGGCGAAAACAAGGCTGGAGCAGCAGACGGTTTCCGGGACGGAGCAGTTGGAGTCGAGGAAGAAGCTGATCGATGTGACGCTGACGGTGATGGACAAGAAGCTTGGTGATCTGTCGCTGTTGACGCAGAATATTGACAAGGAGCGGCGGGAGAGCGTCGGGGCGATCAGGACGGAGCTGACCAAAGCGGCTGAGACGACGACGAAGCTGACGGAGACGACGTCGCAGTTGCGTGAGGCGTTGTCGCATCCGCAGGCGAGGGGTCAGTGGGGCGAGCGGATGGCGGAGGATGTGCTGCAGTTGGCGGGTTTTGTGGAGGGAGTTAATTATGAGAAGCAGGCGCGCGAGCAGTCGGGGGGCAGGCCTGATTTCACGTTCAATTTGCCGAGCGGATTGCGATTGAATATGGACGTGAAGTTTCCGTTGGATAATTATCTGCGGGCGATTGAGGCTGAGGATGCGAGCGGGTCGGAGCCGTTCAGGAAGGCGTTTTTGCGGGACGTGCGGAAGCAGATCAGTGACGTCACGACGCGGGAGTACATTGATACGGCGAGCGGGACGGTTGATTGTGTGGTGGTGTTCATTCCGAACGAGCGGATCTATGCGTATATTCATGAGCATGACCGAGCGTTGTTGGATGACGCGACGCGGCAGAAGGTGGTGCTGTGTTCGCCGTTGACGTTGTATGCGGTTTTGACGGTGGTGCGGCAGGCGGTGGACAACTTTCGACTTGGGCAGACGTCGAACGAGATATTGTTGCTGCTGGGTGAGTTTCGCAAGCAGTGGGGAAAATATGGGGAAGTCGTGGACAAAGTGGACCGTGCGTTGAAGACGATGACGGGTGCGTTTGATGAGTTGAAAACGACGCGAACACGGCAGTTGGAGCGTCAATTGGATCGGATTGACGACTTGCAGGCGGGGTCGGGGCCTGCTCTTCCGGGGGACGTCGTGTAATCTGCTGGTCTGAAGTGGCGGTTTTGGCCGAAAAACGGGTATGAGCACGGCAGAATGCATTCCGGATTGTGCGTCGTCATTGGTGGACGAACTCCGTCGGCGACGCATATTTTATCACAACATTGAAATCGCAGACGGTATCCGAACGCGTTTCGATGAGGACTACGATGAGGTTCCGTATCTTCGTCGCACGGACGCATCGGAATTGGCGCTGTTGGATCGCATGGACTGTGCGACCGGTGGCAGTCCGGCGGGTCAGTCTGTGCTGGATGTTGGGTGTGCCGACGGGCTTTTTTCGGTTTGGGCTGCTCGCCGGGGCGCGTCACGCGTTCTTGGCGTTGAACGAAACGTTTACAATTATGAGCACGCCTGTTTTGTTCGTCACGCAGCCAATCTGGACAACGTCTCGTTTGTGAACGGGCCTGTTGAATCGGTGGACGCGAGCGAGCCATTTGACGACGTGTTTGCACTTGGTCTTTTGTATCATGTTATTGATCCGGTCGGCACGTTGCACAAGTTGCGGCGCGTTTGTCGTGATCGCCTTTTCGCTACTATCGCAATCGACCTTGACGCGGATGACGATGCTCCGATGGCCCGGCTGGATCGGTACATGACTGACGGGCATGGGTTTTGGTCATTTAACGTTGCGTATGTTCGTCAGATATTCGAGACGGCGGGTTTTGAAATTGAAACAGAGGAGGTTACCGATCGTCATGAACCGTCGGGCAGGCCGAACGGTTTGTTCATCACGGCACGTCCCGGGTCCGCATCGGACCACCATATCTTCGCGCCGGTGATCGATCAGGAGTTTCCGCCTTCGATCGAGCGTCGTCGCGAGGCGATCAGACGCGTGTGGCCTGTGCTGGGTGAACGATTTTCGGGGCCTGTGGCGTTGTTCGGTGCGGGTCGTCACACGCCGTGGTTGTTGGAGCAGACGGCTGATTTGGCTGGGCCGCGGGTTGTCTGCGTGCTTGACGATCGACCGCCGTCAGCGGGGACTATTGGTGAGATTCCAGTTCGCAAACCCCATCCGGATGACGCCGGCAAATTCGACGCGGTTCTCGTATCGTCCTGGTTTCAGCATGAGACGATCGAGAAGCGATGTCGTGAGTTGTATGGCGATCGTTTGCCCATTATTTCGCTCACGTCTTCGATGGTTGCGGATTTATCTGTTTGAATTCATGGTTCGAGTGATTTTACGACAAATGTAGCGTTTTTGAGGCGAGCGGATACCGGTTGGTTTTCCCGTCACCCACAAGGGGTGACGCTACATTTGAATTTAGATTGCCTTAACTTCTGTTTGAATGAACCAGTTACCGATTCTTTTTCGCGGAATCCTGTAGCTTCCTGAGTAGTTGTAATGCTTCGATCGGGGTGGTCTGATCGGGGTCCGTTTTCAATAGTTCCTCGACGATGGGGTCGGGGGTGTTGTTGAAGAGGGAAAGTTGCTGGGGTTGCCTGGTTTTGGTGCGGGTGATGGGGTTGGATTTTTTGCGGTTGTCTGCGTTGGATTCGAGTTGGTCGAGCAGTTCGTTGGCGCGGGTGACGACGGTGTCGGGAACGCCCGCCATGGCTGCGACGTGCAGGCCGTAGCTCTTGTTGGTCCCGCCCTTGACGATTTTGTGCAGGAAGATGATGCGTTCGGATTCGGTTTGGGCGTCGGGCCACTCGCGGACGGCAACGTTGTAATTTGCGACGCCGTTGTGTAGTGAGGCTAGTTCGGTGAGTTCGTGGTAGTGGGTGGCGACGAGGGTTCGACAGCGGATGGTGACAGCGAGGTGTTCGGTGATCGCCCATGCGAGGGACAGGCCGTCGAAGGTACTGGTGCCCCGTCCGAGTTCGTCCATGATGACGAGGGAGCGGTCGGTGGCGTTGTTGAGGATGCTGGCGGCTTCGGTCATTTCGACCATGAAGGTGCTCTTGTCGCGGGTGATTTCGTCGGCGGCTCCGACGCGGGCGAAGATGCGATCGACGACGCCCATGTTCATTGATTGTGCGGGGACGTACGAACCCATCTGTGCGAGGAGGGTCATGTGTGCGATCTGTCGCATGTAGGTGCTTTTGCCGGCCATGTTGGGTCCGGTGATGATCCAGAGACGTCGATCGGTTTGCAGATCGGTGTCGTTGGGGACGAAGGCGTCGGCCAGTCTCTGTTCGAGGACGGGGTGCCTGCCTTCGAGAATGTTCATGTCCTGCGAATCATCGATGACCGGGCGGACGTAGCGACGCTCGACGGCGAGTTCTGCCAGACCCTCGACAGCGTCGATACGCGAGATGGCGTCAGCCACGCGTTGAAGGGGTTCAACGTGGCCGGCGACCTCGTCGCGCAATTCGGCGAACAGTTTTGTTTCGAGTGCAAGGGCTTTTTCCTCGGCGGTGAGGACCCTGGTTTCGTATTCCTTGAGTTCATCGGTGATGTATCGTTCAGCCGCCTTGATGGTTTGTTTGCGGACGTAGTTGGCGGGAACCCGATCGCGGTAGGTGTTGCTGATTTCGATGTAGAACCCGAAAACGCGGTTGTAGGCGACGCGGAGTGAGGGGATGCCGGTTAGTTCGGATTGTCGTTTCTGGTAGTCGGCGAGCCATTCCTGTCCGTTGCGTCGCAGGTTTCGAAGTTCGTCGAGTTCGGGGTTGAAACCGGAAGCGATGACACCACCGTCCTTGAGGGTGGCGGGGGCGTCTTCGGCGATGGCGCGATGGAGCAGATTGGCCAACTCGTCGAAACCGGTGAGCGATTCGCGCCATCGTTGGATCAACGGCGGGTCGAGCGGTTCGAGTTTGTCGCGAAGCGCCGGCAGACTCGAAAGCGTGATAGCTAGTCCGACAAGATCGCGCGGTGACGCGCGGTTGAGGGCGACACGTGCGGTGATGCGTTCGACATCGCAGCAGTTGCGAAGCCAATCCCGCACATGCTCGCGAACGGGTTCGTTTTCGACCATGGCTGCGACGGCGTCCTGGCGATTGACGATGGCATCAATGTCGACCATCGGCAGACAAAGCCAGTGTCGCAGGCGTCGGGCACCCATCGGATGGACCGTGCGGTCGATGGCGGCGAGAAGGCTGCCGTCGCGCTGACCGGAGCGCAGGGTGCGTTCGATTTCGAGAGATCGCCATGTGTTGTGGTCGATGAGCAGCGTGTCGGATCGGCGTTGACGTTCGATGCGAGTGATGTGGGTGAGCGCGGTTTTCTGCGTTTCAGCCAGATAGCGGATAATCGCACCGGCTGCGCGGACGGAGGCATCGCAGTCACCAATGCCGAAACCGTCGAGGGTGGTAACGTCGAAATGTTCGTGCAGGGTGCGGAGTGCGTCGTGTTGGCCGAAATCGTAGGGGCTTCTGCGGGCGATCGACGTGTCGCAGAGTGTTTTCAATTCCAGGGCGACATTCGCAGCCGCGGACGATGGTTCGTCGTCGATGAGGATTTCAGCCGGTCGGATGCGGACGAGTTCGTCGACGATACCTTCGGTCATTTCGTCAAACACGCGGAATCGCCCGCTGGCTAGCTCGATGGTGGCGAGTCCGAAGCTGTTCTTGCCCCGGGCGATGGCAGCCAGCACGTTGTCGGTGCGTTCGTCGAGGAGTGTTTCATCGGTAAGGGTGCCTGCGGTGACGATGCGGACGATGTCGCGTTTGACGACACCCTTTGCGAGTTTGGCGTCCTCGATTTGTTCGGAGACGGCGACCTTGTAGCCCGCGTGGACGAGTTTGTTGAGGTAGGAGTCGAGAGCGTGGTATGGGATGCCTGCGAGCGGGATCGGGTTTTCGCCTTTGCTGCGCGTGGTCAGGGCGATGCCGAGGACGCGTGAGGCCGTCTTTGCATCCTCGTAAAACATTTCGTAGAAATCGCCCATGCGGAACAGAAGGATGGCGTCACCGGCGCGGGTCTTGTGCTCCTGATACTGGCGCATCGCGGGGGTGAGTTTGTCTTGATTGGTTGGGTTTGAGGTTTTGGGATTTCTGACAACCATGTTCGTTCGCGTTTGGCTAATCCAATGAAGCGGTCATCCTAACGCCGTCTGCGCTTTCGTGCCTCATTCAGGGCGAGGGCAGCCTGATTTTTGAAGGCCTGTCGCAAATCGGGGTCATCCGGGCGGAGGCTGGCGAGCATGTGCGCGGTGAGAAACCACACCGAAGCAGCACCAATCGTCGATTCACCGTGTTCGTCTGCCTGCATATCTATTTCGATCACCCGTCGCATGGCTGACAGCGCTTTGACAGCCAATCGGTCACGTTCAAGCTGTCCGGGCACGACGTGACCCTCGTCAGAATCACCGGGACGGGGGAACCAGGGCACGGCTGACATCGCGCTGGCCAGTTCTTCCCGGGCTTTCATGGCGTCGGCGGTGCCCGTGACTGCGAACAGCGGGACGGTCGTTGACATCGCGAGACAAAGCAGCATCAGTCGGACAGGCCAATTGTTTGCGAATTGCGAGAAACGCCTGACGCCCTGTTTGGGTGAATGATCCGAACGATGCCATGGACCCGCGACCAGCACCCACGAAGCCACGCCGAACAAAAGGTAATTGGCGTTGACCAGTGTGCTGGTTGCGACGTTGACGAACTCGTTTTGTTGGAGATAGGGCGATTCGTGGATCGTGATGGTGCAGGCGGTCAACAGGCTGTGGCCCGTGTAGACCGCGAGAACGCGAACGATGCGTCCCGGCCAACCGATCCAATACGACGCGAGAATCAGCCCGAATTCGGGCACGAACATGGTGGCGTGCCAGAACAGGCGGGTTTCGTCGCAAAACATGTACGGCGACGGGCGACCGACCAGACTGTGCAGATATTTGGTCAGCCGAACGGCGATGTCGGCGTTGAGGGTAAAGGTGAACCGCCAGACCACCCCCGCCACGACCATCAGAAGAATGGCACGGGGCAGAAACCGTTTCAATGACCAGACGGGTCTCACCGGCATGACGTCGGTCATCCGTGCACCGCAGCCCGTTCGCGTTTGGTTGCCCAGACCGCCCACGCCAGCCACATCGGTGCGATGCAGGAAATGAGAAACCACTGCATCAGGACAAGATGGGCGAAGTTGAAAAGCCTGGCGGACCAGCCGGCGACCAGTGCGAGGACGACGAGGCGGAAGATGTTGAGAATGGCCACCCCGAAAAATCCAACCAGAATACCGACTCCGCGATCCCTCCAGCGGGCGGGATAGGCGATCGTGGCAGAACAGAAAAGCGCGGTGGCGTAGAGCGCGGTACATTCGAGACTGACGATCAGACTGGTATCGCCGCTGAGCATTTGATGCCCCGCGCGTTTGATGGAGTCGTCGAAAATCTGCGCGATCCAACCGGCGATCGCAGCGATGGTGGTTTGAAGCGGCATGCCCCAGCCAATGTGAGTGAGGTAGGCTTCACCGAACCCAAGCACAAGCGCCATCGCGACGAGTTTGACAACGAAAAGCGTTGCGACACGGCTCGGGTCTGGTTCCACCGGCGATGACGGTGTCTCGGATTCCTGCCCGAGGGCGGTGGCGGGAGGCATTCCGCCTTCACCCGGACAATCGGTCTCCTTTGGTTCAATCCGCGGGTCGCCCATGCCGACGGAACCTACCCCTCGTCGCAGCGTCTGGCAACATCCTCGGCCAGGTGATCCATGGGTGGACGCCCCACCGTTTCAGAACCTGTCGGATTTCATCGTGTCACCGGGTTTTCGCCGGATCGTCATTCGTCCTCTTTTTCGGGTTGTTCGCGAAGCTTGGCAGCCGCTTCGGTATCACCGGTTTTTTCCAGAATGCCTGCCAAAGCGTCGCGGACCTCTTCGCGGAGTTCCGACTTGTCCTTGTCCACCAGTGTCGACCAGGCACGGGACAGGTGATCCTTCGCTTCGTTGTACGGACCGGTTTCCGCCATGGCTTTCCCAACGACGAGATTGGACCGGACCCACCCCATTCTCAATCGCAGGCGACCGTGAATCTCGATGGCTTGTTTGCCTGCCTGGCTGGCTTCGTCGTGTCGACCGAGCTTGAGAAGCGATTGGGCAACCCCAAGTTGGTACATGGCTGCCCCCCACGCGTCCCCGAGTTGTGCAGCCGCCATTCGGGCCTCCTGATACAATGCCAACGCCGCCTGTGAATCCTCCAGTTTTCGGGCCTCCTTGTACTTGCCCTGACCCTCGCGAAACTCCTTTTGCTCCTGGGGACTCCAGCTTCCAAACGCAGCCGCATAGCTGCTGAAAAGTTCATCGCCGAAAGCCTTGTCGGCGTGTTCGGCAAATTTCAGGCCCGTGCGGTAGCTCTCACGGGCTTTTTCGACGTCACCCCCCTCTTCGATGATCTTCAAACCACCCTCAAGGTATTGATCGACGAACCCGAGAGTTTCGGACGGATAGCGACGGAGCGTCTGCACGATCCACCTGTCGTCACCGTTTTTGAGCATGGTTTCCATCCGTTTGACATCCAGGCCGTCGTCGGCGGTGATGGTGGAAAGCATGACGATTTGCATAACGGTCGTGAGCATGGTGTTTTTCCTGAATGAAGAGGTCCGGTTTGTCGTCTTTTAGCCCGAGGGTGGGCACTGTAGCGAATCCGGGGAACATCGTCCATTTGCCCGGTCCGGGTGTGTGGACCGGGGTGTGTGACAAAATCGGTGGGTGCAAAAAACCGTAGGGCACGTTGTTCCGCGTGAGCAGAACGTTGACCTGCCGTTCCATCGCGGCAGGTGAACCTCGCGGCGTGGCCGCGAGAACCACCTGCCCTACGCCGAGCCGCCAAAACCGTCATGCACCCCGTGGGCGGGTCTTTCCGGTGCGAACACGTCATCGCGAACCCAAAAGCAGGAAGATTTTTCTTGACCTGCCGGGAAATCTGGAATAATGGACTGGTCTCGTAAGTTTTGAACGCTGAGGCGTTTAGCGGCTTACCGGGTCGGTACCGCTTGAAAAGTCCGACAGGGTTTTCACCATAGAGCGGGCGGGATGTAAATTCTTGTAACTTCGAAAGGATCAATCACGATGAATCTGAGGAAAATGGCATTTGGTTCGTTGCGTGCCGTGGCGGTGGCTGGTTTGGTTGGCGGCTCGGCGTTGATGACGCTGTCGCAGACCGGCTGTGCGTCGAATGACGGCTGCAAGTGCATGAAGACCGCCGGCGATCAAAAATGCGGTGGTGACAAAAAGTGTGGCGGCGACAAGAAATGCGGTGGTGACAAGAAGTGTGGCGGCGACAAAAAGTAAGGCGGATCGTCGCGTAAGGCTGATTTGAAAAACCAACACGGGTCATCGCGGTGAACAAACCGTGATGACCCGTGCCATTTGCGTTACCATCGCCTGACGGCGTTGCGTTGCCCACGTTGAATCGCCGGCGTTGAACCTTCTGAAATGGTCGTGGCCTGGGAGTGCTGTCGTGGATCAACGGAAGACGAATTATGGACTCCCCGCACTGGGTGCGGGAATCGGCCTGCGCCGACCGCATTTTGACGAGATCATCGAGACGAATCCGCCGGTGCGCTGGTTTGAGATCATTCCGGAGAATTTCCTCAACCGTGGCGGATACATGGCAGACTGTTTGCGGAAAATCAGCGAAAAATACACACTCGTCGCCCACGGTATTTCGGTCTCAATCGGCAGCACAGACCCGTTCGACATGGGGCATCTCAAACGTCTCCGCGCGTTTTGTGACTCCATCAACAGTCCCTGGTTCAGCGATCATCTCTGCTTCACAATGGTCGATCACGTCAATCTCAACGACCTGATCCCCCTGCCTTTCACGCGTGATGCGATCAACAATGTCGTCGAGCGTGTAAAGATCGTGCAGGACATCATGGAACGACCCTTCCTCCTCGAAAACGTGACGTACTACATGACGGTCTCGAAATCACAGATGTCCGAAGCAGAGTTTATCACGACCATTCTGGAGGAGGCTGACTGCGGTTTGCTTCTGGACGTGTCGAATGTTGTGCTCAACGCGAAGATGCACGAATACGATCCGATCGCGTTTCTCGACTCGATTCCGCTTGATCGCGTCGGGCAGATGCACCTGGCTGGTTTTGAGGAGAAGGACGACTTGCTGCTCGACACGCATGGCAAACCGGTGTCGGACGAAACGTGGGACCTGTTCCGCGCGGTGATTGAGCGGGTCGGACCTTCGTCGCCACTGGTCGAGTGGGACGTAGCCATCCCGACGCTGGACCGCCTGATGCGTGAGGCGGAGATGGCCCAGACAAAAATGGACGAGGTGTGTGCCTCGCGCGCTTCCTGATGCTTCCTGATACGGGTTGATCGGTCATGACGCTGAACAACGTTCTTTCCGCGGTTCGCACGCTGATTCTCGACGAGGAGGCGCCCACCGGTTCGATCGACGAGCGACATGCTGCCCTTCGCCTGCGTTTTCCCGAGTTGGCTGACGCGGAAATCGCCGACCTGGCCACCATTCCTCCCCGGCGTCTCAACGTGTATACGGATCTCGTGTTCGCCGGTGAACGTGAGCTGCTGAGGTGGGTTTATCCGGTGACGTTTGCGGTGTTGCATCGGTTGTCGCCCGCGGCTGACGATGATCCCTGGTTTGGTGAGGCGGATTTCGATCTGGTTCGCGCGATCCACCGTTTTCGAGCGTGGAAGATCGGTTCGACGCGCATGCTCGCGCAAAACATGGCTGACTTCGTGTCGCAGCATCGCCGGGATTGGGTGGATCGCTGGGGCGGACTGATCGCGCTGATCGATTGCGAGCGGGTCGAGACGGATGTGTTTTATGCCCCCGATGTCGATCATCAGCCCATGGATTTGCCCTCGCTGGCGGACCTTTCCGTGGATGAATTGATGGCCCTTGAGGTCGCGCAGCCCAGTTTCGTCGCTCTTCGATCGTTTTCGCACGACGTCCTGACGGTTCAGGGGTATTGGCGTGAACATGAGAAACTACCCGACGACCTGCCGCCCGCCTCACGAACAGACTGCTGTTGTAGTCGCAATCCGCACACACTGGATGCACAATGGACGCGGTTGCCACCTGCGGGACTCGCGACCCTGCAGATGATGGAACCCGATCGACCGTATACCGTCGAATCGTTGGCGGAGGTGTACGTCGACGCCTCCTCCGATGCGGAGCGGTCCGATGAGCCGGCGCTGTTTGCATCATTCTTTGATTTCCTGACGTCGGCGGGTGCGGTGGGTGTACTGCTCGATGCGCGGAATTCACGCGCCGACCGTCATGGGTGACGATGCTTCGTCACATCGTCCGAACTTCCGGCGCTCTTCCCGTCCGCTTGTCAGACGATTCAATATCCCGGTCAGTTGCCCTGTTTGCGATTTTCGCGTGTATTTCCGGAGTCGATCCCGATTGACGCCACCCGGGTTCCGGTCATTGCACCAGTCGTTGTAAACGGCTGCCACTGCATCGGCGATTTCGACGCGATTCGGCGACACCGTCACACCGGACCCGCAATCATCGAGAACGCGCGCGACGGCGGACGAGACGGAACCGACGTGAATGATCGGTCTGCCCGCGAGTTGATACTCGAATATCTTGGCGGGAACGACGGAATCACAGTTCCTGCCCGTCGTCAGATTCCCCGATATCAGACAGTTGGATGCAACCATCTCGCGAATCGCGTCGGCATGTGAAACATAACCCGTTGCACAAATTTGAATATTCGCATTCAAAACCCGGCGACGCATGTCATCCGGCACCCACCCAACGATCCTGAATTCTGTTGACACATCACCACCGATGCGTTTTTGAAAGTCTGTCAATCCGTCAACAATGGCAGGTGCCTCAGCCGTGCGAACAAAACTGCCGACAAACGACACGATGAACCTGTTTTCGTCAATTCCCCGTTGCGAACGAACGACATTGCGATGCACCCCGACAAAATCTGACTCATCCGCGCCATTGTAAATGGTTGCGAATTTGTCGCGCTGATCGGAAACATGTCCCGCCAGAATGTCGGTCTGTTCGACGGATACACCGACGACGGCGTCAGCTGCGCGAAGAAAGGCGTCTTCCATCCTCCGCATCCGCCGGCGATGCCACACCGTTGGAGGCGCAAAATCGTAGTTGTCCGTCCACAGGTCGCGAAAGTCCGCCACCCACGGCACACCCGTCGCGCTTTTCAACTGCCACGCAAGCCAGTGATTGGAAGCGGGCGAATGCGTCGAGTAGATTCCATCGATGTTCTCAGTCCGAACAATATTGAGCAGTTCAGGAAGCGAGCTTTTCGCCCACGCAATCAACCGATCCGGACAGGACCAATAGCGAAGCGCGTCGTTGAGACGTTGAAATCGCCAATGATTGAACCGCGCGATCCCTCGACCGCGCGGTTCGACAAATTCGTGCACGCGACGATCCAGATGCTTCGGCAACTCATCGAGCAATGCCTCGTCCCGAGGCAAATCAGTCGACGCCGGCGCGCACCACACCGTCGGCGTCCATCCAAAATCAGGCAGGTATTTGGCAAACCTGGCCGACCGCTGCACACCCGGCCCACCGGTCGGCGGAAACGCGTGGGCAATCATGAGAACCCGACGTGACAATCCACCCCGTCGAACAACAGCACCCCGCGATCCTTGCATCCCCATCATATCGCTCGGCTGCCCACCATGATTCGAAACGTCAGTCCAATCCCAACATGGTTCGCGTATCCGGTCCGCAGCAGCACAGCGTGTCCAGAACAGACAGTCCCGACACGAAATCACCAAAGGGCTGCTCGTATGTCGGCATGTCGAATGTCGCATATTGCAATTCAATATCACCTGCGTCGAACAATTCCGCGGACATGTACTTGCGCGCACCCTGCCCCGACAGGTATCGCCGACCCCCGACGCGCTGCACGATCTCGACGAGGCGTTGGGTCGATGTCGCGTCGATATCAAGCGACGACGAACGAATCATCGGCGTCCTGATCTCAAGATAGGCGCATATACGAACGATCGCGTCCATACCGACATCCGCGAGTGATAACCCTTCCGCCGTCGCCCGACGCAGAACCGGATCAACAATCCGGTCGCAAACCTCATCAAAATACCGACACCGCCCATAGCACTGCTGAAGCGTGCGGCGGTGTTTCGTGGTCCAGTGCTGGTCGTAGTCGATCACTATCTCATTGATTGGCGAATGATAATTGCCCTTGTTAAGCGTTGGAACGGTGAGCCACGACACACCATGGGCCGATTTGACTCGATTGCGATGAATGAATCCCCGCCTGGTGAATTGCACATCATCGAGGATGACGAACAAATCGCAGGTTGCCACCTTGTGAAAAAACCCGAGCCAACCGAAATAGTTAGGCTGATGGATCGCGACCGTTTCCGGAGCGGCGACCGCTGTTTCACGCGATGGCATCTGCAAGCCGGCTGCCAACGTCATAATCGGTCAGCTCTTGTGAATGAGGACCGTGAAGTCATTGCTGCGGTAGTCGTGTTTGAGGGCAAACGGATAGCCGTAGTTCTCGATATGTACAACGACTTCTGACGGCTCCCAATAGTACACGTCCGGGTTGCTGTTGCCGCTGAGCCTGCTGACGAAATTCATGGCAACGCCCTTGCTCGCCGCCTCGACCATGCGGTCAATCGTTGCAAAAGTTCGTTCGACGGTGTTGGGCGTCTTGAGATTGAAGATGCCCGATTCAAAAACGAAATCAAACTGCCCGGCGTCAAACGGCTCTTCAAGAATGTCGCGAGACTCGAACGTGACATCCGGATATTTCTCGCGAGCAGCCTCGAGCATGTCCGAATTAATGTCGATTCCCCTGTAATCCGCACAGCAAACACCTCGGTTCGACAGATACGCGGAAAAATCCCCCAACCCGCAACCAACATCCAGAATCGTCGCGTCATTCAGATCACCGACGCGCATCAAAACCTCAAACCGCTGCTCCTGCGAAAACCGGCTGTTCCACACAACCCGCGCGTCGTTCGTTCCATATTCGCGCAGCAGCCTGGAATGATAATTGATGATGATTTCATCGGACGGGGATGCAACAGGTTCTGCCAGGGTCACTTCCATTCTCCTTTTTCCTGCGGTCACGCGTTAGTGATAGACAGTTCGAATAACGTCAAACGCCTCGGCAAATTCCGTGCCGATCGCAACGCCACGGGTCCGGGCCAACCCGCGCGTAAAACTCTCCGCCATGTAGGGTCCGTCCCGCTGTGATTCATAATGCGACAATGCACACACCTTTCGTTCGATGTGCCGCTCCTCAAGTGCAACAAACGCCGTCGTGCGAAACGCGATATTGTTCCACGGCATTTCGTACGCATAGATCGTCGTCCGCTTGAACGCGCGAAGACCCTCATTGGCAACGGTCGAATGATCCTGATGCAGATCGTCGGTCGCAGGCTGAAAAACCAGGTCCGGTTTCAGTTCCGCATTCAATCTCACCAGATCATCAAGAATCTCCTGCCGATACATCGCCAGCCTCCGAACCGGATAGCGGAAAATCAGCAGGTTTTCCCGCGGTATCGACAGCTCTTCAATCGCCTTGCACGCCTCCACCTCGCGAACCCCCCTGGGCCAACCGGGCGGCAGCGAGTCTTCGCACAGGCTGAATGTCGCGACGTACACGCTCGCGCCCTCTTCGGTCAGCCTCGCAATCGTCGCCCCACACCCCAACTCCGCATCATCCGGGTGCGGTGCGAGAACGAGAATGTTGCGCGGTTTGTCCAGCCTCACGAGCAACCTCCGTTATCGGACCTGTCTCTCCCAATACCGATAACCTCCCCAATATGTCGGCAGAGACGCCAAACAAGTTGACGAGCAATCCGACACCACACCAGTGCGCACAAAAAAGCCGGCCCGCGACGGGTTCGAAAACCCGACACAGGCCGACTCAGACCACGCGTAAGGTGTGATCCGCCCGGAACGGACGGATCACACGGTTTTTCCAGTCATTAGCGGCGCGAACGCTCCGACGCCACGATGAGCACCACAGCATCCTTGCCTGCGTCCGCCGACACCCGAACACTACCGTCGGTCCACAGACCGACATGCTCGGTGGAAGGCGCAATATTGACGATACCTGTCGCATTCGCAGGTACACGGAACGTAAACGTTCCGACGTACGAGCGTTTGCCCGCAGGTATCTCAACACCGCTGCCGTACAACGCACCACCAACGCGTCCCAGCTCCGCATCCAACGCCGGGAAGCTGTACAAGCCCGCGAAGATGTAGTCACGACGCTCCGACTCCACCCTGACCGACTCGATCGCCACCCGTGTCGACGACTTGCCGACCATCCGGGCGTTCAGACCAAACTCGAAGCCGACCACACCGGACGCGTCCGTAACATAGACATCCACCACAACGTCGTCGCCTGACCTGACCGCACGCTGACGCGGAACGATCACGAAGCGGGCGTTATCGTTGTTACCAATCGACGATTTGACGTCGCCAACCGCGGGCAGCTCGACACCGGAAGCAGCCGCAGGTCCGCAGGCACCTGCCGCAGGAGGAGGCGACGCATCGCAACCACCACCCAGCGGCGGAATCGGACAATTGAACGGATTCGCACCACCAAACGCATCCACAATCGCAAGGATATCATCCGTACTGATCGGGATTCCGTTCGGACCCTTGCAGTTGGCCGGTGTCACATCCGAGCAGCCAGCCGCCGTGCTGTTCCAAATGTCAGCATTCGGGCAGGCACAGTAATTACCAAACCCGCTCACCGCACAGAGGATGTCGTCCGTTCCCACGAATGCCGAGAAGGACGAGCATGTATTGCCGTGGCGACGCACGCACGACACACACTGATTATTCTCGCAATAGGTGTAATCGCAAACATCAGGCGGCGTGCCGGCGGCAATACCGTCGGTGTAGCAATCGCAGTCTCGCACGCACGTCGGTCCACCACACAATCCAGGCGTGCAGTCCGAACCGCTACCCTGAGGCGTACCACCCAGATCGCGGCAACAGCAGGGATCCAGAAGATCACAGGTGCCATCGGGCAGGCAGCAGGCTTCCAGAGCACACTGCACCGTCACCGTCGCGCTGTAGTTCAGACCACTGACAATCGCCAGCGTGTCACGCAAATACACCTGCAACCGGTTCGTGCCCGTGTTGACCGTCACCGGAGCAGGGCCGAGCACCGTCTGCGCTCCGAATCCACCACCGGAGAAGCCGGGAACAGGCAACCCGTTCATGTACACACCGATCGGATTCGGGCCGGCCCCCGGATCACCAATCCGGTCGTCCGCAGCGAATGCAAACTCGATGCGGGCAGCCAGTGGATCCGGACAGCAAACCTCGAACTCGTGACAGAACAACGCCGACGTCGGCGAACGCGACGGATCACGACCGATCCACTTCGCCGACGGGTCAGCCGGCAGCAAGCCAAAGCTGCCGGGCAGCCAGGCTGCGATCGGATTGATAATCCGCGCGGGCGGACCCGCACACGCAGCCCCGAAGTCAGCCGCCGTAAACGCAGCCGCTGACAACGGCGATGCACCAGGACCGCTGAGCATGGTGATCTCAGCATCAGGCGCACCGGTCAGACCGTTGCCGCTACGCAACGCGATCACGGTTCCCGCATCGTCCAGTTCGCAATCGCAGATATCGTCGATGCCGTTGTTATTCGAATCACCCTGACACGACGTACCAGCACCCTGGAAGTCGCCCGCAAGCGCCTCGCAACAGGTCGAGTCAGCCGCGATGCACGCATCATTGACGCCGTCCAGGTCGCGATCGACACAGCAGGCACCAGATACGCCACAGTTCGTGCCCGCACCGGCAAACATACCACCGAGCGTATTGCACTCTGTCAGCGTGATGACCGAACAACTCTCCGCCAACATATCACCATCGGCGTCGAAACAGCACGCACCAACAACCGGCGGATCGGCACAATCACACGTCAGCACCGCACCTTCGAGGTTCGGACTAACCGTGACAGCATTCGAACCGAGCGACACACCGTTGGCATGAACAAGACACTCGCCCTGTTGCGGCGGCGTACAACCACCCGGACAGAACACCACGTCCACGTCAATTCCGATCGGGCCGCAGTCGTCCTGCGGTTCCGCACACTCGCACTGCGTCACCACCGGCACACCGCCAACGACGGTAACGAACTTCGGTCTGCACCGACCATTCGTCGTACCGTCCGACACGCAATCCGTCGCCTGCAAGGCAGCACACGGATCAACAGCCGGGTCGGTCGTCAGCGGACACACAGGCTGACAATCGCAACACACAGTCACAGCCCCCGTCAGCGGATCGAATGACCGTGACTGAATGCACGTCTCACCCGGCAGACAGAAACCTTCACACGTCGGCGACAACGGTGGCACCAGCGTGCTCGGAACCGGATGACACTCATTAGGCTCGCGACAGTCGCAATCCACCACACGCGCACCAAAGACCGGGTGCTGCTCGATGCAGCGCGGCACGCAAACATCGTTCGGATCAGGACAAACGATCGGCTCACACGCACTGTTGTCCGGCAGTGGTTCGCACTGCGTCGGATCAGGCACGCACTCGCAACAGATCGTTCGTTCACCTGTCATCGAGTTGACCGAAATCGTCTCCCGACAGGTCTCACCCGGCGGACAGTTGTCCACACAGAATGGCTGCGTACCATCGACCGGAACCTCAACGAAACAGTCCTGGTCCGTCAGACAATCACAATCGACCGCCTCGGTCCCGGCTCCAGGAAGGAAATCAACGCATTTGGGCCTACACTGTTCACCAGCAACCGGACAACCAAGGTTGTTGCAGAACGGCGTACCCGGTACCGGCTCACAGGCCGGCGCGGGCTCGCAGTCACAACAAAGCGTCTGCTCACCAGTCACAGGATCAATCGTCACCGATTCGACGCACGTCTCACCTGCCGGACAGGCACCCACGCAACTCAACGATCCATCCGCAGCAACTTCAG
This sequence comes from Phycisphaerae bacterium, assembly GCA_029260165.1. Lineage (GTDB taxonomy): Bacteria > Planctomycetota > Phycisphaerae > UBA1845 > UBA1845 > OFTM371. The sequence goes on from JAJDDT010000097.1 coordinate 25,073, forward strand.
GATGACAATCGTTATCATTGCGGCATTCGCAATCGACGATACGCACCTGACCCGTCAGCGGATCCACCGCCAGACAGCGCGGATCACAATTCTCCGTCGCAACCGGGCAGTTGAACGGCGCACATGCCAGACCACCCGGCAACGGACCACAGTCCGGTTGCGGACAAATGGTATTCGTACAATCCGAACCGGCACCCGCAGGTGTCCCGCCCAGATCACGACAACAGCACGGATCGAGATTGTCACACGTCCCATCCGGGAAGCAGCAAGCCTCCGGTCGACATTCGTACTCAATCGTCGCCGAGAAGATAGCCGCACTGGCGACACTGAACTGGTCGCGCAGATAAACGTGCAAGGAGTTGGAACCCGAATTCAACGCAATCGGTGTGATCGGGAACACGGTCTGCGTTCCAAATCCACCACCCGTGTGACCCGCAACGGGGACACCGTTGATAAACACGCCGATCGGATTCGGCCCACCGGCAGGATCACCGAGGCGATCATCACCGGCAAACGCAAATTCAATCGTCGCGCTCGATAGCGACGCATCCGGACAACACACCTTGAATTCGTAGCAGTACAACTGCGACGCCGGCGACAGGAACTGATTCTTCGCAATCCACTGCGCGAACGGATCCGCCGGCAGAATACCACCACTCCCCGGCAGATAAACCGCCAACGGATTGACGATGTCTGCAGGTGGACGCTTGCACGCCTTGCGGAAGAACTGCGTCGTAAACGCCGACCCCGACAACGGAGCACTACCCGAACCATTCAACGCGCTTATGTTCGCATCCAGTCCGCCGACAGTACCGTTACCGCTGCGCAGAATCAGACGACGCGTCGTCAACTGATCGCAATCGCACGAGTCGTCAATATTGTTGCCGTTCATGTCACCCATGCAGACAGAACCAGCCCCATTGAACGTCCCGTTGAGATCCTCGCAACACGTCGAATCCATCACATCGCAACTCTCAGCCACACCGTCGCCATCCGTGTCGTAACAACACGAACCAACGACACCGCAGATCGTGCCGACACCATGGAACGTACCACCACGATCAGAACACTCCGTCGGCGTGAAGATGGCGCAACTCTCGCTGACACCATCCCCATCCGCATCGAAGCAACACGCACCGATCGCAGGAGGTTCATCGACGCATTCGCACTTGACCTCGCTGTCCGTTGGAACGGCTGCGGCGTTGATCGAACTGACACCCTGCGCAACACCATCCAGCGTGATCTCGCAGTTCGCACCAGGAGGACAATCCCCCTCGCAGAACAATTCGAGGCCAACCGCGCCCGGAACCTGCCGGACCTGAACCGGATCACACGGCGCAACATCCGGATAACAATCGCACACCGTCGCCGTGATTGTCGGACCCGCAGGACCACTGCCAACCTTGACGCACTGAGGCAGACAAACATCCGCCTGCGCATCAGGCAGACACTGGGTCGGCTGCAACATCGCGCAAAGCGTCGAATTGTCAGGCTCCGGACAAACCGGACCCGGATCACCGCTGCAACCGCACTTGACCTCGTCACCCGCATTCAGCAGATTCGAGAAGATGTTGGTCACACCCTGCGGAATGGTATTGATGTGAATCTGACAGATTTGCCCCGGAGGACAATCCTGTCCGTTACAACTCAGATTAAAGTCCGACGTGCCAATGATCGGAAACAGCGAGACCGGACCGCACGTCGGCGTTGGATCGTCGCAAACACATGTCTCAGCCGTCGGCTGCGCACCACCGGCACCATCGTCGACCATCCGCACGCACGTCGGCACGCAAAAATCGCCCGCCGCTCCGTTCAAACACTCCGTCGGCTGCAACGCGGCGCAGATTGTCTGACCCGGCGGCTGCGGACACGTCGGCGGAGGAGGATCGTCAGCGCAGAAACACTTGAACTCCTCGTCAATCGGTGGATTGGAAACACTGAGAAGACTCATTCCGGTATCTGTGAAGATACCGCTGAATCCCCGATGAACCGTACACGTCTGCCCAGGCGGACAGGTGCCGTTACACACAAACCGATACTCATTCGGCACCGTCTCAAAGACCTCGATCGGACCACACGGACCATCGACGTCCACGCAGTCGCAAAGCTGCGCACCTGCATCGGTACCACCCATACCGTCGGACAGAATGATCACGCACAGCGGTTCGCACTGCACACCGTTACCATCAACGATGCAATCGGTCGCCTGACGCGACGCACAAATCGTCGCACCAGCAGGCTCCGGACAAAGCACAGGGGGAACGTCAACACATGTACAACAGACATCCACCAGTCCCGTCAACGGATCAACGGGCGTCTCGGTTCGCTCGCACTGCTGCCCAGCCGGACAGTTGTCCACACAAACAGGATCAACCGGACCAAAGGCCGCGAAACAGGTGTTGTTCTGATCAACACAATCGCAGTCCACAACCGTCTGCGTTCCGTCGATCGGATTAAACCGAATGCACCTCGGCAGACACGCGTCAATACCAAACGGATCAGGACACAGGAACGATTCGCACGCGGTTCCACCAATATTCGGAACACACTCAGGCTCGCACAAATCGGCAATCAGATTCCCGTCCGCATCAACACAGGTCGTACCATCACCCTGATAAACACCCCCACGCGACGCACAATCACCAACCGTGGTAACAATGCAATCGAGCGGAAGACCCGCAACACAGCAGGCACCCGTGGGCTGAGGTTCAATAAGCTGACACCACAACGAAATGGCATCAACATCGTCATCGAACGGCACCGTCGTCAGCGGGAAGCTGAATCCCGTCAAGAACGATGCGTAGACCATCTTGGGATCAAGACCGCCCGACTCATCACCGGGCGTGCACGGATCATCCTCGTCAACGCTGAACAGCACCGCGAAGACCGGTACGGGAGTCCCCGGATCAGGCAACCAGGTGAACTCAAACGCATCGATATCGGTATCCGGCGAAATACCAAGGTGAATCTCGTCAATCACCTTGACCGAACCGATTCCAATCCGCTCATAGATGCTCCCAGGATCCAGACCGAAATGCGCCTCATGGTCCGGACTGAAGAACCAGATCGGACATGAACCATTAGCCCCAATCGAATCAACGAAGTCGAGCGAATCGACGTCGTCGTCCTCGGACTCATCACCCGGAATCGCACCCGGATTCGGTGCGAGGCTCAAATGCACACCGACCTCATCCGCGAACGGCACGATCGGACCAAACCCAAGAGGTGGGAATCCCGGAGCCAACCCCACCGACAACACCTCATCAAACCCGAGCGTTGTACCGTAGGTCAAACCGGCTGGCGAAGGTACCGTCACAGGCACGTCACCAACATCCCAACCCGGTGCAAGATCGTCATCATACGAAATCGCCATAAACCTCGGCTCGTAAATGCAGATCGACAAAAGATCAGTCTGCGGGATAGGCCCGAACAGCGGTGCAGCAGGATCGATCACGCCGATCAGTGAAACATCAAGCTGATCATGGCCATCAAGATCGAAATAATCACCGTAACAGCCCTCACAGCCGCCTCCAATGGGACAGCCACCAAGCCCCGGAATAGCACCCGTCGTGCCCAAAAGGTCAGGCGGATCCGGGAACGGATCGAAACCAAAGGTAAACAGCGTCACATCGTCCTTGAACCCGTCGCGACCGCCCGGAACAATCGGCGGCGTAACAGGCGGACCAATCCACACATACACATCACCCGGATCAAACCCTTCGTTCCCATCCGGAGTCGGATCGCTCAATTCCGTGTCACCACCGATGTCAACCGAGAACTCAATCTGGAACGTCTTGTTTCCAGGGAGAACCGTGTGCTGCGATCCGTCAGGCTCCTCCTCCGTCAATGGCGGAGGCTTCGGGAAGAAATTCGGACCCGCACCTGGCACCCCACCCGTCGGTGACTCAAAACACCACGGATGCGGGGTCAGCGTATTCTCAAGAACAATCGGACCAGGCACCGGCAACACCAGCTCCGGGCCGCCACCAACCTGAATGAAACTGATCCGGGGATGCACGTTCAGTTGCGACGTAAACGTACCACCCTCCAACGCGTTTCGCGTAATCGTCATCTGGCCCGTCGATGGCTGATTCGGATCAACCGTGACAAACACATCAAAGAAAACGTCACCAACCGGAATCGGCTGAATGCTCGTCAGTTGAAGCTCAATCAACTCGATCGGAACCGTCGCAGACGAGGGAATACCCGGAAGCGACGCAGGACCCAACCGACGTACGATGGTATCCACATCGCTTGACCCCGGATCCAGGGGCACACCCTGCAGCGGGACGTCGCCCGAAAACGGTAGCGACCCAGGCCCAAAGAATCCTGCCGGAATCGGCGGAATCCCCAACTCAGGACCACCCGTATTACCACCGAAGACCAGCTTCGTCGGCTGAACCGTGGTCCACAAATCGTCGCCGGTCTGAACCGTCTGGTCGATCGGATCACCCGCCTGCATCCGAATCGTCCCCTGCGTGGTACCGGACAGACCCGCCAGGGGACTGCCGCCCCCCGGGCCGATGAACTCAATCTGATACGCAATATCGAAGAAACTATCAACGTTGAAATCACCCGAAGGAAGACGCGTCAGCGTCGTATTCCCCGGACTTGGCAGCCCGTTGGCAACCCCCGCCGTGATGCGAAGAAGGTCGAAATCAGGATCTCCAAAAATGGCACCCTGAAGCTGAACCATCTCGGTCGGAAACGACTGCACCGCATCACCAGGCGTGCGCGGATCCGTATGAGTCTGGCAGACGACCGGCTGAAGCTGGATGTTCCGCTGGAACGTCGCCAAATCACCCGTGCCCCGAATACCAAGCTGAAGCGTTGAAAGAAACTGCTCGTTCTCACCTCCCAGCCCGTCCGGCACGCCGCAATGGGTCGGGTCACCCTCGCAGATAAAATCAAGGTGGATCGTATCGAGGATGATCTCCGTATTGGGAGGCAACCCGTTGATGATCATGTGCACGTCTTGCGGACTGAGATACGGACATCCCGGCGGCGGTAAGTTCACCGTCCCCGTTCCATCATCCACCACCACGCACGGGTCGCCCAACGCGCCCGCAGAAAAAACCGCAAGAAAACCCGCGGCCAACATAACACAACAACTGCGACGACACCCTCGGCGCCGTCGGCTTCCCGACGTACTCGGCTCACCCATGACTTTTCTCCGTTCTATGCCCCGTTTCGACCTGCTGTCCCAGCCACACAACGCAACCAACGTCCTGCCCAACGAACGATGCAAAATTTGTTCCGGAACCTTGCTGATTTCGTTCGTACAGAAATGCGGCGGACTCGTTTTCCGCGTTGGCGACGTGGACCTGTGAAATGGCGACTTGTCGCCCGTGTTCCTAAGTGCCATTGTAGTAGTTCACCCTCACAAGATAAAGCAAAAACACAATCCCCGCGCGCCCACAATGGACCCGCGCATACGAACTACGGCCCCACCACGAGAATTCTGTCACCCCATGTGACAAATCATCCGAGGCAAACCAGCAATAAAACTCGGTAAGGTAAATCGCGAATGGAACTGTGATTCTGGTGAAATTGCGGCGACTTTGAAGCCGGGAACACCCGTTCAAAAAACGAGGGCGATTGCCGGCATCAGCCCAAAAGGCATTGCCAAACGAGCAGCAGCGAACGCTGAATCAGAGATTCTGCAGCCGCTGCTCCTTGTCGTACGTCTGCAAACCGGCGATCAGTTCGCCCAATTCGCCCTGCATCAGCTTGTCCAGGCTGTACAAATCCAGCCCGATCCGGTGATCCGTGCAGCGATTCTGCGGGAAGTTGTACGTGCGAATCCGCTGCGATCGGTCCCCGCTGCCAATCAGGGACTTCCTGGCAGCCGCACGCTCCGAATCCGCAGCCGAGCGAAAATGATCGTACAACCGCACCGTCATGATCCGCCTCGCCTTCGCACGATTCTTGTGCTGCGACTTCTCATCGCGCATCGACACCGTGATCCCCGTCTCGTTGTGCACCAGACGAATCGCCGACGACACCTTGTTGACATTCTGACCCCCCGGACCACCCGCCCGCGAGACAAACTCCTCCGTTTCCAGATCCCAGTTGATCTGAATATCGATCTCCTCAGGCTCCGGAAGCACCGCCACGGTCGCAGCCGACGTGTGCACCCGACCCTGCGATTCGGTCTCCGGCACACGCTGAACGCGATGACCGCCCGATTCATACCCCAGATGCGAGTAGACGCCATTCCCCCTGATCGTCATCGTGAGTTCCTTGAACCCCCCCATGTCCGAACCCGACTGATCCATCACCTCGACCTTGAACCTTTGTTTCTCGCAATAACGCAAATACATCTCGTAAAGATCGCGACAAAACAACGCAGCCTCCGCCCCACCGGTCCCCGCGCGAATCTCCACGATCACCGACGAAATGGCTGCATCGTCGGAGGTCACAACCTTCTCCTTGAGACCCTCAAGCTGTTCGGTGTATCGTCGGCGAAGATCGCCAATCTCCGACTCAGCCAACTCCTTCATCTCCGGATCCTGATCCGGGTCCGCCAGAATCTCCGCAGCTTCGTCCAGCTCTTGCTTTGTCTTTTTCGTCTCAAGATAGGGTTCGACCAACCGACGCAGCTTGCCCGCCTCCCTGGCCAGCGCGATGCTTTGGGTGGGATCGGACGCGACGGCAGGGTCGATCATCTCGGTATTGATCTCTTCACACCGATCCGCCAACTCCTGCAGTTTCGCGAGCAACCGATCGTCTACTGATTCACTCATCAAACCTCTCCCACGTCACGCCCAACACCGAATGATTCCGAAAACCGCGCAATGAAAAACCACGTCGCTCCGCCCGAATCAGGACGCAAAACGGCGTGGTATTGCTGGTGAAAAAGCTACTTGCGCGACTTGCTGTCTTTCTTTTTGCCATCGCCTCCGGCGAAATACTTCCCGCCGAACTTGTTCTGGAACCGCTGCACGCGACCCAGCGTATCGACGAACTTCTGCTGGCCTGTGAAGAACGGGTGCGACGCGCTGGAAATATCCAGCCTGACCACCGGATATTCCTTGCCCTCATACTCGATCGTGTCCTTTGGCTTCACGGTCGAGCGGGTCAGAAACATGTGCTTGGCCCCAACGTCGTAGAACACAACGTCGTGGTATTCGGGATGGATGCCTTTTTTCATGGGTGCAAATCCTCTTTCCGGATCAAATCAAGACCGGGAAGTCTACCGTCTTCGGCCACCATTGCAACCCCCCTACTACCATTCCCCCGCCCTGTTGACTATCATGCCGAACGACGATTTCCGGAACGCGACAAAAACAGCAGGAATCACACAACCATGGCCATCCGCGTTTACAACACGCTTACGAGGCAAAAAGAACCATTCGAGCCGCTGAACCCGCCCAGGGTCGGTATTTACCTTTGCGGGCCGACGGTTTACAAGCCGTCGCACATAGGGCACGCCGTCGGACCGATCATTTTTGACTGTGTGAAGCGATACCTTCAATTTCGAGGGTATGACGTCACGCTCGTGATCAACGTCACTGACGTGGACGACAAACTCATCATCGAGGCAGATGCCCAAAACACGACGGTCCCCGAATTGGCGGAGCGGATTCTGGGCAGCTATCTGGACGCGATGAACCAGCTCGGTATCGATTCGATCGACCTGATGCCGAAGGCTTCGGAGCACATCGGGGACATCTGTGACAACATTCAGAAACTGATCGACAACGACGTTGCGTATGTTTCGGGGCAGGACGTTTATTTCGACGTCACGCGCGACGACGACTACGGCAAGCTTTCCAGCCGCAAGGTCGAAGACCAGACCGAACACCGGGACGTTGTCGGCGAAACGAAGCGCAACCCCAGCGATTTTGCGCTCTGGAAGGCAGCCAAACCCGACGAGCCTGATTCGGTCATCTACGATTCCCCGTGGGGACGGGGCAGACCCGGTTGGCATATTGAATGTTCCGCGATGAGCACGCGTTATCTCGGGGACACGTTTGACATCCACGGTGGTGGGATGGATCTGATTTTCCCACACCATGAAAATGAGATTGCGCAGGCGGAGTCTGCGACGAACAAGACGTTCGTCAAGTACTGGCTTCATCACGGATTGACGCGATTCAATACGAAGAAGATCAGCAAATCCGACGCGGACATGCAGGAAGCGCTGAAAAAAATGACGCTTTCGCACCTGCTGACGGAATTCACCGGGGAGCAACTTCGCTATTTTGTTATCAGTACGCATTATCGACGACCTATTGAGTTTTCCGACGCGGAACTCGATGCGAAAAAGAAAGGGTTGGCGACGTTCCACCGGTTGTTCGAGCGCATCGAGCGTGTCACGCAAACGGACCTGTTTTCCCAACCGGCGGACTCCGAAGACGAATGGAAATCGGCTGAAAAATGCGACGCCGACTTCGCCGGGGAGGTTGACGCGTTTGCCATGCGTTTCGTCGAGATGATGGACGACGACTTCAACACGGCTGGCGCGATCGCGACGCTTTTCGATTTTGCGAATCGTGCGAACCGCTTCATCGAGGAAAACAAGCTCGAAACCGAGGACAACGTACGGGCCAGGGAAACCGCCATCGCGGCTACGCGGGAACTGATGCGCATGGGCCAGCTTCTGGGGTTGTTCCGAAAGCGCGCGGAGGTGTCTGCCGTCGGTGACGACGAACTTGTCGGTAAACTGATGGGGATTCTCATCGACGCCCGCGCCCAATCCCGAAAGGCGAAACAATTCGACATAGCTGACAGCATCCGCGACCAACTCACGGACGCGGGCGTCGCGCTGGAAGACCGCCCCGACGGGACGCTTTGGCGGATCGAATAGGCTGCCCTGTCGAGGGTTGCGGCGATGAGATAGATGATGAGGGCGGCGGCGAGGTAGAGGTAGACGGCGATTGTGGTGGGGATGGTTGGGGTTGTCTGGCTGTGTCGTGTTTGCGTTGTGGGTTGCCTGGTCATGGTCATTTCCTCCACCCTAAAGAACGTTGCAGGCGATCGGAGAAAAATTTTTGTTCGATCACCTGCATGCGCGCCGTGGAGGGTGTTTTTATCGGACTGCGTGGTCGTGTCGGTTTGGTGTGCGGTGATTTGACGGGAATGCGAAACGACGTCCGTTTGCAATTGCGCCGCCCACAAGGGGCGACGCTACAGAATGGGCATCTGTAAGGCATTACGATCGTACCCGCCGATTCTGTCATGCACCCTGCGATGATTCAGGCGTCGCTTTACTGTTTCATCCGACGGGTACAACTGCTAGAATGCGGCTGGGTTTGTGTGGGGAAAGTGTCAATCTCTGGGTGGCTCATGATCGATTCATTCTGGTGCAGGGTTGTTGTCCGGGCGGTCCCGGTCGTTCTGGTCTTTGCGCTTTTTTCGGGTGCGGGGTCGGTTCTGTTCGAGGACGTCACTGTGATGGCTGGCCTGAATACGGCGCATACGGTTCCGGGTTCCGGGTCGGTCTTTTTCTGTGATGAGGAAGTCCGCATGTCGGCGGGGGCTGCGGCTGTCGATGTGAATCTCGACGGCTGGACGGATTTGTATGTGACGAGGATCGGGTCATCGAATCTGCTCTACATTAACAACGGTGACGGCACGTTTTCCGAGCGGGCTGCGGCTGCGGGTGTCGCTCTTGTGGCGAACAGTTCGGGGGTCGCGTTTGCGGACGTGGATAACGACGGGGACGATGATTTGTATGTGCAGACGATCCTCGGACTGCGAAAACACCTGTATATCAACGACGGTACGGGGTCGTTTTCGGAGGAGGCCCTTGCCCGTGGGGTGGGGGTTCCGATTTCCAGTACGCGTGGGACCAGCGCTACGTTTGGCGATTATGAAAACGATGGCGATCTCGATCTGCATGTGCTTGAGTGGTCGAACATCTCTGCGCAGAATCTTCTTTTTCAAAACGACGGCAGCGGGCAATTCGCCGACGTCACGATCGCCGCCGGGTTGTCGCTGTCGGGTACGTTTGGTTTTGCAAATGCCTTTGCGGATATCAACAGCGACGGTTTTTCCGATCTTCTGATTGCGGCTGACTTTGGTACGAGCCGCCTTTTTCAGAACCGTGGAAACGGGGGGTTTGCCGACATTACGATGTCGGGTTCGGTTGGTACCGACGAGAACGGTATGGGTTCTGCGGTTGGCGACTATGACGGAGACGGTGATCTGGACTGGTTCGTTACTTCTATTTTCGATTCCAACCAAACGTGCGATACGATGCCTTGTAACTGGGGAAACACGGGCAATCGGCTTTACCGAAATGATTCGGGTGGGACGACGTTTTCCGACGTCACGGACCTTGCGGGCGTGCGTGACGGAGCCTGGGGTTGGGGGGCGTCCTTTTTCGACTACGACAACGACGGCGACCTTGACCTTGGTATGACCAATGGTGTTGTGTTTCCGTGCATTGCCTTTGACGATGCATTCAACGCGGACCCGCTGCGACTGTGGGACAACGACGGTACGGGGGTAATGACGGAGGTGAGCGGTGTCGCGGGATTTACGAACACCGGGTCCGGGAAGGGGTTCGTCGTTTTCGATTACGACAACGACGGGGATCTCGACGTTTTCATTGCCAATAACGGCGACATGCCTGTTCTTTACAGGAACAACGGTGGGAACACGAACAACTGGCTTCGGGTTGACGTGATCGGGGAGATATCGAACCGAATGGGTCTCGGGGCGCGTGTCAGGGTTCGCGTCAATCCGACTGATTCATTCCAGCTTCGCGAAGTCAATGCGAACAGCAACTACATGTCGCAGAATGAAACCACCGCGCATTTCGGGGTCGGTCCCGGCGTGACGTCGATCGATCTTGTCCGCGTTGAGTGGCCTGCTTCGGGGTTTGTTCAGGAGTTCAGGAACGTTTTGCCGAACCAGACCCTGGTTGTTCAGGAGGGGAACAGTATTGATCTCGACGGGATTGTCGATGGTGCGGACGGGTCAGCGATTGCGACGTGTCTGACCGGACCGGACGTTGAATCGATTCCGATCGGTTGCGGGTTTGCGGACCTCGACGCCGACGGCGACGTTGACTGCGTTGACTGGCAAACGTTTCAATCGCTCTGGACCGAACCCCTGCCGCCACCGACCATTTTTGAATGCGATGGCGGTATTCCGACAACTTCGGAGTGGGGTCTGGTCCTGATTGCGTTGGGACTTGCCACGGCGGGTACGCTTGTTTTTCGGCGACTGCCCTGCCCTCAATGAGACGATCCGCCCGTCGTCGCACAAAATCCGGAGCGGATTCATGTTCAACGCAGTGATTGGCCTGCTGACGTTTTATTGTTCTCACGTCACCCACGAGGGGTGACGCTACATCAGAACCTGGAAACAAGCTGAAGACGACTACTTTGCTTTGCCGACGTGTTTTTCCATGGACAACGTTTTGGTCACGATCATCCATTTTCCGTCCGACTTCAGCAGGGTCAGGAAATCGGTGTAGGTGTTTTGGGGAAACCTGATTGTTGCCTTGACCGAGGCGGCGGTTCCGACGACGTCGACGGCGACGATTTTCATTTCCGGATTCATTTTGGCGGTCACGTCGGGCGGGAGCATTTTGAGGCCTTTGTACCATTTGGACACGTTGTATTTCTCGATTTTCCCTCGATCGTCGATCCGAAAAATGTCGCAATCGGGATGAAACGATTTTGCAAGCATGTCGAAATCGGTCTTGACGAACCCCTTGAAATAGCCATCCACGACGGAGCGAACGGCTTTTCCGTCGTCACTGCCTGTCCCGGTTATTGGTTGGGCAAGCACGATCGCGGCTGGCACGACCAACATCAAACTCACCCATCGTCGAATCTTCACGGTGTCCTCCTTCATGGTTGTCTTCGCGTTTTCAAACGGACAGCCCGCCGCTTGCGGGTCGGTGGAACTATTGTCCGGAAACTGCTTCTGAAAGGCAAATGTCCACGCAATCGGCGAGAAAATCACAATCGTCTCTGGTCAGACACATCGGTGGCTTGATCCGAATCACATTGCCATACAAGCCACCCTTGCCCAGCAGCAGCCCGCGCTTCTTGGCGTTTTCCACCACGTTGGCGGTCTCTGCGACGGCAGGCTCTTTGCTCACTCGATCTTTCACCAGTTCGACGCCGAGCATCAGTCCCATCCCGCGGACCTCGCCGATCAGGGTATGTTTGTCCATCAGGGCGGTCAGCTTGTCCTTCAAATATCCGCCAACCTCTTTCGCATTCTGTTGAATTTTTTCCTCGTCGATGATTTCCAACACGCTCAACCCCTGAAGCACCGATACCGGATTTCCACCAAACGTGTTGAAATGCAGGCGTTTGGCCATGTGTTTGCCGATTTCCGGTCGGGTTGTGCACGCCCCCAGCGGTGCGCCATTTCCAATTCCCTTGGCCATCGTCACCATGTCGGGCACGACGCCCCAATTCTCAAATCCCCAGTAGTGGTCGCCGGTTCTGCCGAACCCGGTTTGTACCTCGTCGGCGATACACAGCCCGCCATATTTGCGAACGATGTCGTACACGATTCCGAAATACTCCGGTGGTGGGGTTACCGTGCCGCCCACGCCCTGAATGGGTTCGGCGATCATGGCTGCGATCTCGCCGCTGGTTTCGTATCGAATCACATCCTCGACGCTCTTGGCGCACTTCAAATCGCAGGATGGATACTCGAGACCAAACGGGCATCGATAACAATAGGCCGGCGGAAGATGTTTGATGCCCGGGGCACTCATCACGGGATACTTCCACGTTCCGACGGCGGTCAAACTCATGGCCTGATGCGACCCGCCGTGATAGCCGTTGCGAAGGGTTAGCACATCATGACGTCCGGTGTGCAGCCTCGCCATGTGGATGGCCAACTCATTTGAATCGGTCCCTGCGTTGGTTACATAGGTCGATTTCAGATTGCTTCCGTCGGGCATCCTCTCGGCGAGCGCTTTGCAAAATTCGATCACGTTGGGGTGGAGGTAAATCGTCGTGGTGTGGACGAGCTTTCCCACCTGCTCGCGTACGCGCTCGGTGATCTTCGGATGACAATGCCCGACGGACACCGTCACGATGCCGGCAATTGCATCCAGATATTGCTTGCCCTTTTCGTCCCACAGATATTGCATGTGCCCTTCAACGATCGCGATGGGATCCTTGTAGTACATCAGCATGCCGGGGTTTACATATTCCCTGCGTAATGCGAGCATCTCGTCGCGCGACGGTCCGTCGTAGGCGACCGGCTTGTGATCACACACGGGCAGGGGTATTCGCTTTTCACTTGTTCCGGTCGATGACATTGTCATCCCTCCTTCGTTGCATGATCCTCATGTATAAACGGTGCTTCAGGCTCACCGGCATGTTCCGTTGACAAACCACGTTCGGCGGGCGTCCCCGCAATCACATTATCCAACACAATTCCAATCAACGCAGCCACCGCCATCCCTGTCCTGCCGACCGAATCGATCGTTGTTCTCAATCCTTCCGGTAACCCATCCAGCAAGGCTGCTGCTCCGGGGGTGTAGGTTGTGTAGCCTTCAAAATAGGCGGGCACTGACAATCCCATGAACAAGCTGAAACCTGCGATGAACAGATTCCGATCGCTCGACAGGTCCGCCTTGGCGAGCTGTTGAATTCCGACGGCGGCGATCAGGCCGAACAATGCACAATACAACCCGCCGACGACAGGTCCGGGTATCGTGGCTGCGAACGCTCCGAATTTCGCAAAAATCCCCAGCAGGACCAGCAACACACCCGCTACCTGCACGACGTATCGAGAGGCGACCTTGGTCAACCCCACCAGTCCGATATTTTCCGAATAGGACGTTGAACTGAAACCTCCCAACATCCCCGTCAGCAAACAACCAATTCCCTCGCAACCAATTCCCCGGGAAATTTGCTTTTCAGTCGGCTCGCCACCACCAGCCATGTACGAACATGCGTGGTAATCCCCAAACGACTCGATCATCGACGCCAGGAACCCCGCGAACACAGCCACGATGAACCCCATTTTGAACGTCGGTACGCCCCAGGGCAGGATCAGTTCGGCTGGATTTGCCCTTAACCATGGTGACGATTTGACGCTCTCCAGACTTACAAATGAAGGATGTCCCTTTTCAAACACGCCCATCCACGAACAGAATCCCGCGACCGCACAGGCCACCACCACGGCGGACAGGATTGGAAAAATCCGAAAAAACCGGGACCGTCGGGACAGCACGAGTGAAAACACAATCACCAGCAGTATCGTCAGCCCTGAGATGGGCCAGTGTGTTCCCGCCTTGGGCGCCCCGTGCTGAAACAACGCCAACCCGATCAGCATGATGACCGGTCCGATCACGACGGGCGACAGGAATCGTCGCAAATATCCCATCAATCCCGAAAACCCGATCACGATCTCAATCACGGCCCCGACGATGATCGACCCTGCGATCATCGCCATCATCCCGGCTGGGTCGAGACCGTTTTCCTTTCCAAAACCAATGATCGCGATGAAGGCTGCCAGGAACGAAAAGGACACCCCCTGGATAATCGGCAGCCGCGATCCGAACGTCGCCTGCACAATCGTCGCCAACCCGGAACACAACATCACGGAACTGATCAGGGTCGCAATCTGCTCCGGCGACATGCCCATCATCGGACCGAGCAACAACGGCACCGCGACGGTTGAACCAAACATTGTCAGCACATGCTGCAGCGCAAGTATGACCGCCTTGCCCAGCGGTGGCCTGCTGTCCAACGGATACAAAATGTCCGACGCTTTCGCCATCAACCCGGACGCCCGCTATTCTGCCACGATTTCTTCATACGCGTCGGGTCTGCGATCACGGAAGAATTGCCATGTATTGCGTACCTCGCGAATCAAATCCAGATTCATGTCCGTCACGACGATCGCGTCCTCGTCGCGAGACCCTTCCGCGACGATCTTCCCGCGTGGATCGCAAAAATAGCTCGTTCCGTAGAAATGGCCTATGTTCCACGGTGCCTCGGTCCCCGGGCGATTGATCGCACCCACATAATACTGGTTGGCCACGGCGTGTGCGGGCTGTTCCAGTTTCCATAAATACTCGCTCAACCCGGCCACTGTGGCTGACGGGTTGAACAATATCTCCGCGCCGTTCAGTCCCAGACAGCGCGCGCCTTCGGGGAAATGGCGATCGTAGCAGATATAGACGGCCACCTTTCCAACACGCGTGTTAAACACCGGGTACCCGGTGTTGCCCGGGCGAAAATAAAACTTCTCCCAGAATCCCGGTGCGCAGTGCGGAATATGCGTTTTGCGATACTTGCCAAGGTAGGTTCCATCCGCGTCGATGACGGCGGCGGTGTTGTAGTAGACGCCTGTCATGTCCTCCTCGTAAACAGGAATGACCATGACCATCTCGTGTTTTTTGGCCAGCTCGCACATCAACTGCGTCGTCGGACCGTCGGGCACGCGTTCGGTCAGCGAGTACCACTTCGCATCCTGCTCTGCACAGAAATAGGGTCCATAGAAAAGCTCCTGCAGACAGATCACCTGCACGCCCTGATTCGCGGCGTCTGCGATCATGGCTACATGCTTGTCGATCATCGACTTCTTGATCTTTTCCACCGGCGACGTCGCAGGCTCGCACAACGTCGCCTGAATCAATCCACCCCGCACGATCCGGTCCATGCCAAACTCCTTCGCAGCTATGCAAAACCCGACAAATTCCAAGCGCACCAGCATAACCCAACCAACCCATCAGGCAATAAGAGCCTTCTCCGGGGCGGGTGCGAGCCACCCGGTCGAGCGTGATGATTCGACTCCCCCAGGAAGCTTCCCGCTGAAGCGATGGGCCACCCACCCGGCGCCCCTTTTGGGGCGACGGCGCGATTTCAAACGGACATCGTTTCGCGTTCCCGTCACCCACAAGGGGTGACGCTACAGAACAGGCACCCGGCCACGCGGTCGTTTCGGTTTGGGGGTGGTGCGGAATGGTACTGCAATTTAAGCTTTCCGCTGGTGGGCGGTGTTGGTCATTGTTGATGCCCCGGGGTTTTCGCGTTTATTGAGATGGGAGGTGCACAGATGGCGGTGATGCAGAATCCGGTGATTGTTGTTCCGGGGATTATGGGGACGACGTTGCATGACGCGTATCCGCTGAAGACGGTGGATTTGTGGACGATGGTGTTGCACAAGGATTATGGTCGGGTGTCGATGCATCCGGATAATTTGAAGTATGAGGCGGTGGAGCCTGCGCGGGTTTATGCGGGTCGGTTGTTCTCGATTTACAACGATCTGGTTGAGGCATTGCGTCATGACTTAAGCGAGCGTGCTGATGAGCCTACGCCGGTGTTTGCGTTTCCGTATGATTGGCGTCGTGATGTTCATGAGACGGGAAAGGAGTTGGCGGGGTTTGTGGAGGAGGTTTTGGCGCGGACGAAACTGCTGCGACATTATTCGGGTTTTGAGAAGGTGAACAAGGTTGATCTTGTCGGGCATTCGATGGGGGGGATGGTGATTTGCGAGTATCTGGATCAGTTTGGGGACAGGAAACGTGTGGGGAAGGTGGCGACGATGGGGACGCCTTATCTAGGTTCGATGGAGGCGGTGGTGAAGTTGACGACGGGGTTGGGGAATTTGTCGGGTGAGCGTCCGAGTGAGCGGGAGCGGGAGACGGCGCGATCGACGCCCGCGGTTTATCAACTGTTGCCTTCCTATGACCTTGCTGCCTACAGGACGAAGGAAGGTATGGATATGGCGGTCAGTTTGTTTGATGTGAAGAACTGGCAGCCGAGCATTCTGGAGAGTCTGGCGGAGTATGTACGATTGCATTCGGTGGAGGTGATTCGGTCGAAGAAGGGTCGGTTGAAACGGGCGGGGGAGATTTTGTCGGGACTGTTGTCGGTTGCGAAGAATCATCGTGGGCGTGTGAACAGTCTGAAACTTGCGAAGGGGAAAAACGGGTTGTCGAACGGGGATTGGTTGGCGGTGGTGGGTGTTGGTGAGCCGACGCGTCAGGAGGTGCAGGTAAAGACGGTTGGCAGGCGGATTCGGTTTGACATTGGGGATGATCCCACGGTGGATGATGAGGCGTTGAGTGGTGACGGGACGGTGCCGTTGCGTGGTGCGCTTCCGCCTTTTTTGGGGCAGGAGAAAGTGGTGGCGGTGGATCGTGGCGGGTTTGGGATGTTTGAGGTCGGGGACAGGTTGTTGCTGCGTGCGGCGGGGTTGCATGCGATGTTGCCGACGATGAACCTGGTGCAGCGGCTGGTAATCGGTCACTTGCGGAAGCGATTTCGTCCGAGTCTCAAGGGTGCCCGACCTGTGCCCGGGGTGACGAGGAAGAAGTGGTCGCCGCCGATTTCGGGGTTGGGGTGATGGTGTGGTATGCGGGTGGCGGGACGTTCAGCCTCGGCAGGTGACAGGCCGACGGTGGTCGCCGGCGCGGTGTGCTACATGACCGAGAAGTAGTTTTCGATGGCTGCGTCGAGATTTTCCCTTGTCGCGGTGGTGGGGTTCCCGTGGTACATGGCGGTGTTGCGTATCTGCAGGAGGATGTCCCGCGGCTGGCAGCAGCGGAAGGGTCGGTCGATGGCTTTGTAGTGGTGCTCGACGAGGTAGTCGAGCGATTCCTGGTCGATATCGACGCCGACGATCGGGCTCATGATCTTGAACAGTTTTCGGAATTCTTCCTCGGTCGGATCAATCACGTTGATTTTGTATGGGATTCGGCGGAGGAAGGCTTCGTCGACGAGGTCTTTGGGCTCGAGATTGGTTGAGAAAATGATGAGCTGGTCAAACGGCATCTGGATTTTCTTGCCGTTGGCGAGCGTCAGGAAATCGTATCGCTTTTCGAGCGGGACAATCCATCGGTTGAGCAATTCGAGTGGTTCCATGCGTTGTCGGCCGAAGTCGTCGATGACGAGGGTGCCTGTGTTGCTGCGGAGCTGGAGAGAAGGTTCGGTGATTTTCGTCTGGTGGTTGTAAATGAGATCGAGTGCGTCCATGGTCAATTCACCACCTGCGACGATGGTTGGTCGTTCGATTTCGATCCAGCGGGCGTCCATGACGGTTGATTTTTGCGAGGCGTTTTTCGGTTTTTTGATGGCGACGTGGTTTTCCGGGTCGTAGAACGTGATGAGTTCGCCGCCGACGGTGATGGCGTATGGGACCCAGACGTTGCCGCCGAAGCTGGCGGTGATGCGTTCGGCGATGCTGGTTTTTCCGTTGCCGGGATAGCCGTAGAGGAACAAGCCTCTGCCGGAATTGATGGCGGGTCCGAGTCGTTTGAACATGGTTTCGTTGATCAGGAGGTCGCTGAAGGCGCGTTTGAGGTCTTCGAGCTGCGGCTTTTCCCTGGTGATGCTCTGGGCGTCGACGGAGGCAATGTAGTCTTCGAGGGTGACAGGGGATTTTCCGGTGTAGGCGCATTCGTTCACATAGCCTCGTGCGCGGGATCTGCCCTCCTCGGTCAGGGCGTATTCGAAATCCCCCATGGCGGTACTGTCTTTGTAGAAGACGAACTGTCGTGATTTGAGTTGGCTGAGGAGTTCGATGATCGGTTTTGGAGGCAGGCCTACTGCGGTTGCGATGTCACGACCCGGTGCCTGGCCGACGGAAAGCAGGTATTTGAACACGAGGGCTTCGACCATGGTGTCGGTGAGGCCTGTCTGGTCGATCGATTCGATGGGGGGTGGCCTGAAGGAGCCGTCGTCGATGGACGGCTCGGATTCGACAATCCGGGGGATCTCCGGTTCGACCTCGGGGGTGTGTTTTGAGCTGAGTTCCTTCTTGAGGGCGTTTTTGAGCGCGGCCAGATTGGGTTTCTTGGCGGAGATCATCGCTGTCATTCCTTGATTTGGACCGTTATGCTCGGCGGCACCGGGTCCACCGCTGTCATGCGTATCGGCTATGGAGAACGTACGATTTGGTGGCGGTTTCGGGTGTCTACTGGTCCGACGGTTTTATCGTCGTTTTTTCGGACGGCTTGTCGAATGGCGGCGTTGGTGATAAAAGTCCGGGGGGTATTAGCGGACGATTGGAATCAGGGGCAGGTGCGGACCTGCCTGTTGGGTGGGCGATGGAATTTTATCCATGGTGAGTAAGGAAGTGATCAAAAAAGAAACGCCGCAGCCGGGGTCGACATCGGGTCCTGTCGCGGGTGCTGCGCCTGCTGCTGGTACGGCCCCTGTTGCGGGTACTGCTCCTGCTGCGGGTGCCGCTCCGGTCAAGCGTGGTCCTGGTGCCAAGGAAATTCCACCGATGGAGTGGAAGCTTATCGGGATGTCCGCGGGGACGCCGGTGGTTCTCCTGAAGTGCATCGATCGGGAAGACGCGGAGGCGCAGATGAAGCGTCTCGAGACAGAGTGCTACTACGACGAATTGCAGATTTTCGCGATTGATGCGCCGGTAAGGATGTCTGCGGTTCAGGCGAAGGAACGTCAGAAGCTGTTTGACACGGCGTTTGCGGAGAAGCCCGCCCCCAAAAAACCAAAGACCGGCAAGAAAGCAAAGACAGCTGAGCAACCGATGGTGATCGTCGCCAAGGCGAAAACACCACGAGGCAAAAAGGTGGAAGAGGTCGAGGCCACTGCGAAGTCGGGTGCGAAAGCGACCAAAAAGGAAGCCGCGTCGAAGAAGACCGCCAAGCCCAAAACGTCAAAGGCCAGGTCGTCGAAATCGACCCCGACCAAAGCCAAAGCTGCCCCCAAGGCAAAAGTAAAGGCAAAGGCAAAGGCAAAGGCAAAACCGAAAGCGGCGGCAACGGCCAAAAAGAAGGCGAAAGCCGGGAAAACAGCGAAGAAGGCTGCTTCAAGAGCCACCAAAGCGAAAAAAGTCGGCAGGAAATCGAAGAAGAAAAAGTAGAACGCGGCGCAATTCAGCAGCCGCGTCCCCATGCCTCCAATGAGTTGAATCCATCCGACGGAGATCGACCACATCATGGCAAGATCCAACAGGAAAACGCCGCCCCCCGAGATCAAGGAGCGGATTTCACGCATCCGCCGTGCGATGTCCAGGGCGAAATTACCCGCGTTTCTGATCACCAGTCATATGGACACGTTTTACGCGACGGGGTTCACGGGCGAGGACTCCGCGATCCTTGTTCTGCCTCGAGCGGTTCATGTGATCAGCGACGGGCGATTCGACGAGGCGATCGATAACGAGGTTCCCTGGGCGACCAAACATCTTCGCAAGGGGGTGTTGTCCGCCGAAATCGGCAACGTTTGCAGGAAACTGGGGTTGAAGCGTGTGGGTATTCAGCCTGAGGGTATGTCTCTTGCGACGCATCAGGCCATCAAAAAGGCAATTCGGCCCTGTCGCCCTGTCGATGCCCCGCCGATTACGGCGACGCTCCGCGAGATAAAATCACAGCAGGAACTCACAATTTTGCGCAAATCGATTCGCATCGCTGAAGAGGCCATGAAAGCGACCCTTGCGACGATCGAGCCTGGGATGAAGGAGATTGAGGCGGCAGCTCGGCTGGAGTTTGAGATGCGCCATCGCGGTGCTTCGGGGGTCGCGTTTGGGACGATATGTGCCACAGACGGCAATGCAGCCCATCCGCATGCCCATGCCGGAAACCGGAAATTCAGGAAGTCGTGCATGATTTTATTCGACTGGGGTGCACGGTTTGGGTTCTACTGCAGCGACTTGACCCGTGTGTATTTCATCGGTAAGATTCCGCCGCGCATCGGGGATGTGTACGAGATCGTTCTGGAGGCTCAGTTGGCCGCCATTGATGCGATCCGCCCGGGTCGGCGTTGTTGTGACATTGACGCGGTTGCGCGAAATGTCATCACGAGGGCAGGTTACGGTGAGCAGTTCACCCATGGGCTTGGCCACGGACTGGGGCTGGATGTGCATGAGGCTCCATCGCTCAGTTGGCGATCTGACAAGCCGTTGAAAGAGGGCATGTTGGTCACCGTGGAACCCGGTATTTATCTGCCCGGTGTCGGTGGTGTGCGGATTGAGGATGATGTGCTGGTGACCTCTCGCGGTGCGAAGGTGCTGACATCTATCGGCAAGGATTTGGACCAGGCAATTCTGTGATCCGTCGGCGAATCCGGCGATCGTATTCATAGGCAATTCACGGCGTGGAAATTGACAAGGTCAAAGAACTCGTGCGGTTGATGGTCGACAATGAGTTGTCGAGCATCTCGATCCGCAATGGTGGTGAGGAAATCACGCTTCGGCGCCCGGGCAAGGCAGAAGTCGGACCGGCCGTCGTGGAGCATGTTGTGGCAGCGCCGATTCTACCTGTGACGGGTGGGGGTGGGGTTGAGCCTCAACCTGCCGCCGGGGTTGAGGCTGCTGCGGAAGCGGATGCCGATGCGGATCTCATTCCGATTCGCTCGCCCATGGTGGGAACTTATTATTCGTCCGCCAACCCGGATGCATCGTCGTTTGTGCAAGTCGGTGACAAGATCCGCGCGGATTCGGTTGTTTGCATCATCGAAGCGATGAAGGTGTTCAATGAAATTCGGGCGGAGGTTGTGGGTGTGATCGAACGCATTCTGGTCGGCAACGAGGAAGCGATCGAATATGGCCAACCGTTGTTTCTCGTCCGTGCGAACTGATTTCCCGGTGCAGATCGTCAACCCAGCAAAATGTTCAAACGAGTCCTGATAGCCAATCGCGGGGAGATTGCCCTCCGCATTCTTCGTGCCTGTCACGAACTGAATGTTGAGGCTGTCTGCGTTTATTCTGAAGAGGATCGGGACGCTTCCTATGTGGCGATGGCGGACCGGGCCATCTGCATCGGACCGGCTGCTGCCAAAGACAGCTATCTCAAGAGCGACCGAATCATTGCGGCGGCGGAGGTCGCGAATGCGGATGCGATTCATCCGGGATATGGATTCCTTGCGGAAAACGCCGCATTTGCGGACAAATGTCGCGAGTCCAACATTGAGTTTGTCGGTCCCACTTCCGACTCGATGAGAAAACTGGGCGACAAAGCCACGGCGATTCAAATCGCGAGATCGGCGAAGGTTCCGACGATTTCGGGTAGTGATGGTGCTCTTGAGAATTCGCGTGAGGCTGCGACGGTCGCCAAAAAACTGGGTTATCCGGTAATGCTCAAGGCGAGTGCGGGGGGCGGTGGTCGCGGGATGCGCATCGCGCACAATGCCAAAGAGTTGCAGGAAGCCTTCGCATCGGCACAACAGGAGGCCGGGGCTGCGTTCAATGATTCGACCATCTATCTGGAGCGGTACCTTGAGCATCCGCGACATGTCGAGGTGCAGATTCTTGCGGACAATCATGGTCACATCGTTCACCTGCACGAACGCGACTGTTCGGTGCAGCGTCGATATCAAAAGCTGATCGAGGAGTCTCCGTCTCCGGGGCTTGATGCGCGGACGCGGACGGATTTGCTCAAGGCGGCTGTTCGACTCGCCAAGGTCGGTGGATTTACCAATGCGGGGACCGTTGAGTTTCTCGTGGAGGGGAAACGCAGTTTCTATTTTATCGAGGCGAACACGCGTATTCAGGTCGAACATCCCGTGACGGAAATGGTGACGGGGATTGATTTGATCAAGGCGCAATTACGCATCGCCGCCAATGAGCCGTTGCCGTTTACGCAGCGGGATATCAAGTCGACTGGAGCCGCCATCGAGTGCCGTATCAACGCGGAAGACCCGGACAACGGATTCATGCCCTCGGCTGGTGGTATTAAGACATTTCGCCCGCCGGGTGGGTTTGGTGTTCGTGTCGATACGCATGTTCATGACGGGTATAGAATTTCCCCACGGTACGATTCGATGATCGCCAAGCTGCTCGTGCATCAGAAAACGCGCGAAGACGCTATCGACACGATGCTGCGGTGTTTGCGTGAGTTTTCGATCGCGCCCAACAAGACGACCATCCCGCTGCATCAGAAGATTTTCGCGATGGAGGCGTTTCGCAAGGGAGAGGTTGACACCGGATTTGTCGCGCGGCACCTCGAAGGCATGTAACGGTTCGCAACCGCTCCAAACCACTCGATGATGATTCTCCGCAAGCGACGATCGCGATCATTACGGCGCGTTCTTGCTCCGTCCCCAATCATTGAGTCGTCGATCGAATGGAATCCGGTGGACGCTGTATCCGACGGCGGTGTTCAGCCATTGACGGCGAACGGTACTGGCGAGATAGGCGACGACATCGTGCAGAGTGGCTGACGCCGCGCCGGTGCGCTGCCTGTAGTAGTCGATGAAATCCGACCTGCGATCAAGAATCACCGGGCTGACCATCAACCACTGCTCAACATGATCGATCGTGACCATCGCGTGGTTGTCCATCGCCCGCTGTGCGATCCGTCTCAGTTGATCCTCCAGTCCTGTCGGACGCAGCGGCGTCCCCTGGATCGCGGGCGATCCAATGGCTGCATCGCACAAAGCCAACAGCACCCTTGCGTCACCCCCGGCTGCGTCCCACGCCAACGTGCGAACCTCCGCAAGCGTGCGTTTCCTGCCGTCGATGATCGTACGGAACCGATGGTCGGGGACACCGATGTCGTGGCCATGCATGCTTTGGGGAGCGTCTGAAAGCAGAACGGCTTTCAACATAAGCGCGTTGTAGACGTTTACATAGTAGCAGGTTTTCTCATTTCGCGTCGGGAACGATTCGGGTGTTGTTTCAGGCCCCGCGTCTGCGACCATCGACAGGTAGTCGTCCAGTGGTTGGCGGTGTCCGGTCAGGTGATCGTAACGCACCAGATCATCGGTGACGTTTTCGCGGAGGACCGTCGCCCATGCGAAGTCGTTGTATCGCACAGGACCATCTTTCGATTGATCCTTTTCGATGACGATGTCCGTGTGATGCTCGCCACACCCCACGAACGTCACCGCCATCGTGACGCCGCATAATATCCCGACCAGCAGTTTCGATTTCACGTTCATACCAGTGGATTAATCAGCAGCCCGGTTGCGATTTTCGGATAGAAATAGGTGCTCTTTTGCGGCATGACATCACCCGATTCGCTGACGGTCCGCATTTCCGCCATGGTCGGTGCTTTGCAAAGAATGGCCAACCCGTTTTCGTCTGCGGCGATCTTTCGAGCCTTCGCCTCCGATTTGATGTAGCGGATATTGGGATCGCCATCGAGTTTCGGCGTCAGCAGCTCCTCGAGCAACAACCTGTGCAGATAGGCCAGGTCGAGATTTCGCCATGCTTCTGATTTGTTCGGTTCAAGCGAACCTAACTTGTCACGCCGGCTGAATCGAACCGGGTTGTTCACACCATCCGCACCGACGACGACCAGGTCAGCCTCGGATTCACCACATGCCTCGCACCCGCTCTCCCACGCAGCCAACAGATCGCCAGCCGTCAACCCGCCTGTTTCAACCAACACGCGATGAGTCGGAAGGATCAGATTCCCCGGATCGTCCATGCTCGCCAACGCAATCAGGACGAATCGCGCCGGATGATCCTCTGGTAACGAACCCCTGGCCTGCTCGATGGCCCATTCACAATAATTCAGTGACGTGGTGTATCGATGATGACCGTCGGCGATGTAGACATTCTCCGATGCGAGCGTTTCCTGTAGTTTTGAAATAATCGCATCGTCGGAAATGATCCAAAACCGATTCTCCACGCCCCCCATCGTCGCCGCCGCGTCAGGCGATCCAGCCACCACGGACGCAACAGCCTCACCTGTCGCGTTCTGCGGATCACGAAACAACCCGAAAACCGGCGACAGATTGCTCGACGTCGCCTTCATCAACGCCAATCGATCCTCTTTCGGACCGCCGAATGTTGACTCATGCGGCAGCACCTTGCCGACGGAAAACGGCTCCAGTCGCAAACGCGCGAAAATTATCGGACGCGTGTAGGTCGTACCGTCGTGGGTGAACGTCTGATGGTAGACGTACATCGCCGGCTGATTCTCGCGCACCAGCGTTCCGTCCGCCTTCCATGCGTCGAACGTCCGCGCTGCCTGTTCGTAGCACTCGGCTGGTCCCAGCGCTTTGGGCGGCATGTGCGGCAGGTCGATGGCGACGATATTGCGGTCGTCCTGTTTCAGCAGTCGGGCCTTGTCCGCCTCGTTGAGCACGTCGTACGGCGGGGCAATCCGTCCGGACACGTCTCCGCCCAACGCCTGGAAATCATATCGATACGCCCGAAATGGTGCGATTTCAGCCACGATTACGTCCTTTCCACAATGAACTCAGCCAAGTCGCTCACCATATAACCCCCCCAACCGACGATCGCAACCAATTCCAACGCCCCGCCTGGGATTTCGCAACGATTACACCGCCCCGCTGCCGATAATTCCGATAAGCCGACTGCGCGTCGGCGATGGCAAGGGACTACCCGGATTCCGAACTTACGGAGCCTGTCGCATGGAAACAACGCTCGATCTCGCCACGGATAATGGGTGGCCCACTGATGATGGGTGACCCCACGGATGATGGGTGACCCCACGGATGATGGGTGACCCCACGGATGATGGGTGGCCCACCTCTTTAGAGGTGGGGGACTCGATTTGAGTTCCGGATTCGACTCCCCCACGGCTAAAGCCATGGGCCACCCAACCATCAAACGACGGATAACGAAGGACTACCCGGATTCCGACTTACGGAGCCTGCCGCATGGAAACAACGCTCATTCTCGCCACGGGTGGGATTAACAGCACGGTGGCGATCTCACGTCTGGTCAGCGAATTCCGCGTCCATGTGCTGCACGTCGATCATGGTCAACCCGCCGCCGCCAAACAGCATGAATCCGTCCAGCGCATCGCCGACGCGATGGCGTGCGAGCTGCACACGATTGAGATCGGCAGCGGTACGAACGGATTTGAACCACCGCAGGACGGACGCCGCGCACCGGGAACCATGTTGGCCATCCTCGCCCACGCACAGCACCTCGCCCTGAAAAACAATATACCGCAACTCGTCCTCGGGACGTCGCAGATGTGCAACGAAAAGGACACGGAAACCGAGCACGGGCATGGCGATCCCGACATGAAACATGTGTTCCTTCACGCAGCCACGATCGCGATGGAATTGAATCTGCCATCCAAACGAAAGCTGGACGTCGAACTACCCTTCATCGATGTCAGCCGCACCGATATCGTGAAGCTCGGACAACGCATCGGCACGCCGTTCCACTTGACGTGGTCCTGCGACGAACCGACCGCAGAACCGTGCGGCCAATGTCGTTCGTGCAATTCACGCTCCGCCGCGTTCCAGGAAACCGGCATACCAGACCCGCTTTTCGCAACCGCGGCGTCGGCGTAGTATCAGTTCATGAAGTAATACCAGAATCGCGCAATTGGATGATATGAGCGCCTTCCCGGCTTCGTTGGTCCCGGATCGTATTCGAAGCCGACATTCTCCCATCCAAAATTTCCCGTATCAAAAATAACGGTCTTTCGCCCGGATATTCCCGTGCGTAGCTCTGAGAAATAAACAAAGTAGAGCCCGACCCACCTTCGTTGGACTGACATCCCTGATAGTTGATCCTTGACCGCCTGCTCGAATGCCGTCTGGCTCAGACGAAATCTTACCGTCAATGGCCAGGGTCGAGGCAAGAAACAGGACACCGAAATCATGAAACAAACCGGCAGAGTCAACCATCGTCGGGACCAGAATCTTGTACTCCATACCGGGTTGGCCTTGCGAAAGAATCCCGCTTTCAAACACCGATAGAATTTCGCGACCCAGATCAACCCCAAAAAGGCGCAAACCGTGCTGGAGACCAGCTCATAGCCAAGTGCCGCAAGAATGCCAAGCCCGAATGGTCCACTTCTAACAAACGCAAGGACCAATGCAGCGACAACCGCCAGCCAATTCCCTACGCGAGTCGGCTCGGACCACAGCACTCGACCCAATCCGCCCCTTGATTGCAAAAGGACCGTCGCAGGATCGTTCGGATCAAATCGCCGGCCACATTCCGGGCATCGCGGTTCGGTCAGATCGCGCAGGAGATAATGGCAATCGAGACAGCGCGGGTACTCTTTTTCAATGGGTGGTATCACGAGCTTTCACCATGGCCCCACATTCCGGACACCTGCCCGACTCGTTACCGGTCAGGTCGTATCCGCATTTCTGACATTCCCAGGGACGCCGCTTTCGAGCACGATACCAGACAACGCCGGTCGGCATCAGACACGCCGCAAACACCGCCCACGATGGCACCACGACCCCCGTTGTCGCGCCATTTCGCAGGCGGATCATATCGAACCAGTAATTCGATCGCCAATACATGATCGACTGCTCATGGTCCCACCCGGGTTTGACACCTCGATAGATTTTGCCGTTCCAAATGACGACGATCCGTCCGCTGCCACCCTGCA
This sequence comes from Phycisphaerae bacterium, assembly GCA_029260165.1. Taxonomy (GTDB): domain Bacteria; phylum Planctomycetota; class Phycisphaerae; order UBA1845; family UBA1845; genus OFTM371. The sequence continues at coordinate 52,260 of JAJDDT010000097.1, forward strand.
CGATCCACTGCCTGTCAGCACTGCCCCAGCGCACGCGATGCATCAGGCTCGCCAGCGAACCAAACGCGATCGCCAGCATCAGGATGACGCCAACCCAAAGCAGAACCCGTCGCACGCGTACCACACCATCCATCGCAACAATCAACCTCAATTTCACGCAACACGCCCGACATGTTACCATGCGGAGACGAATATCCTACGAATCGAATCACAATACAGCCTAGGGACCGGCCAGAACCATGCCTCAAACGATCGACCTACGCAGCGATACGGTGACAAAACCTTCGACCGCCATGCTGGAAGCCATGACCACCGCCGAGGTCGGCGACGACGTCCTCGGCGACGACCCCACGGTCATCAAGCTCCAGGAGCGGATGGCCAGGCTGTTTGGAAAAGAAGCCGCCCTGTACGTCCCGTCCGGCTCGATGGCCAACCAGACCGCGATCAAATCCCAGACCGAATCGGGCGACGAGATCATCACCCATCAGGACAATCACATCTACCATTACGAAGGCGGCGCACCGGCTGGACTGTCGGGCTGCTCGATGCGACTCCTTACCGGCGACAACGGGCAATTCACCGCCAAGGACGTCGAAGCCGCCATCCGTCCGACCGATTCGCACTTTCCGCAGTCCAGGCTCGTCGTGATCGAAAACACGCACAACCGCGGCGGCGGATCCGTCTGGTCGCTGGACCGGATCAGGGAAATCCACGGCGTCGCCCGCGAGCACGATCTACGCCTCCATCTCGACGGTGCCCGCATCTGGAACGCGTGCGCGGTCTCGGGATTACCACCCGCCGACTACGCCCAATATTTCGACAGCGTCTCCGCCTGTTTCTCCAAAGGCCTTGGCGCCCCCGTCGGGTCAGCCGTCATGGGCGACCACGATCTGATCCGCCGCTGCCATCGCTACCGAAAAATGTTCGGCGGTGGGATGCGCCAGACTGGCATCCTCGCCGCCGCCGCCCTTTTCGCATTAGACAACAACGTCGATCGGCTCAAAACCGATCACGCCAACGCCGGGAAACTGGCCCGGTCACTGGGTGAAATGCCCCACCTCCGGATCGACCCCAAATCCGTCGAATCCAATATCCTGTACTTCGATTTGGACGCTAACTACATGTCGGCAAAGGAATTATGTGACAAGATGGACTCAGCCGGGGTACGCATGCTGGCTATCGGACCCTACCGCGTCCGCGCCGTGACCCATCTGGACGTATCAAGCAACGACATCGACCACGCCATCGAGATTATTGGCAGGATCGTCCGCGCGAGATGACAGACGTCCACACGATTTCAAAAAGGTGTTTAACCAACGCATCGAATCTGCTATTCTGGCTATCGAATGGAACGGAATACATGAACTGACAATTCAACGGAAGGGGTAGGAAGATGTTGGCGAGCCACGTACAACACCTTAAGACACCGACTGTCCTGCGGGGGATGCTCGTCGCAATCGCGGCGATTGGCGGACTTGCGCAGCCGGTCATTGCTCAACACTCAGTTGCTCGGGAATGGAACGAGGAGCTTCTCGACGCAATTCGAAACGATCTCGCGCGACCAACGATTCATGCGCGAAATCTTTACCACGTCTCCGCTGCGATGTGGGATGGCTGGACCGCGTACGCAGGGCCCGGCCCTGTTCCGATTTTCCACAGCGAATCCGCCACTGCGGTGGACATTCAAGCCGCTCGCGACGAAACAATCAGCTACGCAGCCTACCGTCTGCTGAAATCACGATTCGCCAACTCCGTCGGCGCTGCCACCTCGCTGCCCTCATTCGACGCAAGGATGGTTGCGCTCGGATATGACATGAACTTCACCGACACCATCATGAACACGCCCGCGTCGCTGGGCAACCGCATCGCGGAGACGATCATCTCGTTTGGTCTGACTGACGGCGCTAACGAAGCCAATGATTACATCAACCAGTTTTATCAACCCACCAACCCGCCGCTGCTTCCCGCGCTACCGGGCAATCCCGACATCGTCGACGTGAACCGATGGCAACCGTTGGCGTTGCAGTTTTTCGTTGACCAGGCGGGCAACGTCATCCTTGGTGGATACCCGGAGTTTCTCGGGCCTGAGTGGGGACAGGTCACGCCGTTCTCGTTGTCTTCAAACGACCTGACGATCTACAACCGCGACAGTTTTGACTATTGGGTGTACCACGATCCCGGACCGCCACCCTTTTTTGGGGGTGTCGATGATGACTACTACCGGTGGGGATTTGAAATGGTCGCGGTGTGGTCCTCCCATCTCGATCCCTCGGATGGCGTGATGTGGGACATTTCGCCGGCGTCCATCGGCAACGCACCGCTTCCGAATGCGGGCGACTACGAACAATTTTACGACTTCGAAAACGGTGGCGACTGGGGAACGGGCTACACGGTCAATCCAGTTACCGGACAACCGTATACGCCACAACTGGTTCCGAGGGCAGACTACGCTCGAATTCTGGCTGAGTTCTGGGCGGATGGTCCGGATTCCGAGACGCCTCCAGGCCATTGGTTCACCCTCGCAAACTACGTTTCGGATCATCCCCTCACCAAAAAGCGGATCGGCGGTCAGGGTGTGGTCATCGATGACCTCGAGTGGGACGTCAAGCTTTATCTCGCTCTCGGCGGCGCGATGCACGACGTCGCGATTAGCGCGTGGGGTGTCAAGGGCTGGTACGACTATATTCGCCCCGTGTCCGCGATTCGATACCTGGCTGATCAGGGACAGTGCACGGACCCGCTGCTCCCGTCGTTTGATCCGAACGGCATCCATCTGCAGCCCGGTTACATCGAGGTGATAACGTCGGCCACGACCGCTTCCGGAGGCCAACACGAACACCTCGTCGGGCTTGAAGGCAAAATTGCCCTTAACGCATGGCGTGGTCCGGATTACATCGCCAACCCCGCCAGCGATGAAGCGGGCGTGGGATGGATACTCGCCGAAAACTGGTGGCCTTATCAACGACCGAGTTTTGTCACGCCGCCGTTCGCCGGATACGTCTCCGGACACAGCACCTACAGTCGCGCAGCCGCCATCATCATGACCAATTTCACCGGGTCGGAGTATTTCCCCGGCGGGCTTGGCGAGTTCCAGGCACCGCAAAATCAATTCCTCGTTTTCGAGGATGGACCGAGCATGAATGTCACGCTCCAATGGGCGAAATACAACGACGCCTCCGATCAATGCAGCCTGTCGCGAATCTGGGGTGGTATTCATCCGCCGGCGGACGATCTTCCAGGACGCATCATGGGGCAACAAATGGGTGAGGATGCGTACGCGTTCGCCCAGTCGATTTTTGGATCGGTCTGCGGCAACGGCGTGCCTGAAGACGGCGAGGAATGCGATGACGGAGTCGCCAACTCCGACACGACCCCCGACGCCTGTCGCATAGATTGCACGAACCCGATCTGCGGAGACGACGTGCAGGATTCGGGCGAAGAGTGCGACAACGGTGCGGGTAATGCGAACGCGCCGAATTTGTGTCGCACGAGTTGCCAGCTGCCGACCTGCCTGGACGGAATCGTCGACAACGGCGAACAGTGTGACGACGGCGTCGAATCCGCTAATTGCGACGACGATTGCACACCGGCGGTCTGCGGTGACGGAGTCGCGAATCAAGCGGCGGGCGAAGCGTGCGACGACGCCGGTGCATCAACGACGTGCGATCTGGATTGCACGGCTGCGGTGTGCGGCGATGGGACGCTCAATCTTGTCTCCGGCGAGGAGTGCGACGACGGGAACACAAACGACGACGATGGCTGTTCTGCCATCTGCACGCTCGACGGCGCCGCACCGATACCTGCCGTTTCCGGTTGGGGCATGATGCTGTTGTTGGCGGGCCTGGCGACCGGGATCATGATTCGTTTCGGAGGATTGGCTCGCGTTTCAGTTCGCGTCGAATCGGACGCGCACAACCAGCGATAGCCAGCCGCAAAATTCAATAACCATTCGCGAGTCGCCGGGCGAATCGTTCCCCGGCGGCTCGCTGTTTTTCGACGCAATCGTACCTTCGTCACGCATTCACCAACTGCTGAGTCTTTGCCCCAATCAACTCGGACTTCTCTACGTCTGACTGCCCCCTCATCCGTCCGATGATTTCATCCGCCCGATGACGCCAGGTGTGGTGCTCCAGTGCATGTTGTCGCGCTGCATCGGCCTTCTCTCTTATCTCCACCGGGGCGCTCAGAAGATCGGCGACGAGACGTTTTGCCTCTGCCGGATGATCAAACACGACGACCTGGTCGCCTGGGAATAACTCATGAATCCCTTCCCTGTACGCTTGCAGCAGACACGCCCCGGACAGCGTAATCTCGTACGGTTTCAGGTTCAGCCCCACGTCGTCCTGCCATCGCATGACATTCAGTCCGAAATGTGCGCGACTGTAAGCCCTTGCCTGATCGTCGTAATCGAGCTTCCCGAGGCGCTCCCAATCTCCAGGCCAAGCCTCGAACACGTCGGACAAACCAAACGTCGCGCACCGAAAATGCCTGCTCAAACCGGCAAATGTGAACGCTCTTTCCCACTGATGAATTGTTCGTAACTTCATTGTGAACTCAACGCATCGCGTCGGGTCTTTCAGCAAGGCGAGAACGGACGGTGACAATAGCGGATTCTTTTTTGTAACGGACTGGAGCTGTTCGAGGACGGGTCGGTTTCGATTGGCAAGGTGGACGTCGATCACGGAGTCTACAAACGTCGATGCATCTGCATGCGCACAGATCGGTGACGCTATGTCGCACAACCCCGCATGGATTTTCCCGGCTTCGTCCCTCGTGATGCGGTTCATATCAGGCTCGTCACGTTCCAGTTCGTCCAACATGACATCCGATGGCTCGGTGTTGTCAGCGCCAACACCAAAAACGATATCGAAATCCTTGCATGGATAATCGTGCGGGTGAAAACGCCCGGGATCGGCGGCGTGGCCTACATCAAGAACATTTTGAAAGCCGAAAAGCCCCGCAATTTCCTGGCGTGTCCCAAGGTTGTTGACCCAATGGTATCGATTCGGACTATTCCAAAGCCATGAGGGTGTCGTCATGACGGACCCAGAATGCGCCCACTGCGGTGCATCGAGCCAATACATGAGCAACGGCAGACCAAGGGTGTCAAAGAGATTTCGGTTGAGGTGCGATTCCAGATAGGCCGGTCCGTTGCCCCACATTGAAAAACAAAAATCGATGTTGTTTGCGATGGCGAATGATTGAACGATCGCCGCATGCGTGTCGGCGATATGATATCCGGCAGTTTCGTCCGGAGCGTTGTCCCACTTCTCCTTGTACGCCGCCAACTGAAAGAGAAACGGTCGGTGACCCGCCTCGCAAAATCCGTCGATCACATCACGGTAGATGTCGGACGTGTTGACACCGTTGTGAACCAGAAAAAGAATGTTGAGAGGGGTGTCTGCCGTTCGTTTGGTCGCGTTACAGTCCATGCATGTACGTCGGACAAACGTCGATCCGGAATCGAGCGAATCGCACGAAATCCCCTCCAGTGGCCTACGAAACCGTGGGCAGGAGGCAGACGTCCTGGACGGAATGTGTCGTCAGCCGCGCAATGGGAAGGACCGCGGACGGTGTGTCCGGGGTGGAGGTTTTCCAGACGAACAGGCGATCGCGTGCTTCGTTGGTAGCGACGATGAGATCGGCCGCGACTTCGACCCGGCGTAGCGTCTGCCCACCCGCTTCAAATCGACTGATGAACGAATCGTCAATGATGCGTGCAAAGACCGCCGACGACGTGTCGGTGTAAAACAACCGCTCGATACCATCAAAATCCACCATGAACACCGATTCGCACGAGCGTCGACGTCCCGTGTGGATCACCGTTGGATCGCCCGGGCGGTCGAGCGACCAGGCGACGACTTCCCCCTCCGCGTTCCCGGCGTAGACATTGCGATCCGTGACACAAACAGCCGTGATGATCGACCTTGATCCCACGAAAGGCTCCAGATTGGCGCCCTCATCACCGGCGAGCATGCGATAGACGACGTGATCCGCTGAAAAGTAGACACCCGTCGGATGGAACCGGGCACACCGTACCGCCTTGGCAGGGTCTGTGACCTCCCGACAAAGACGCCTGGCTGGTTCGTCCGCACGACGGTCCCAAACCAGCAAACCAAGCTCCGAATGCGTCGCGTAGAGTTGGTCACCCGCAATGGCGACTGAATTCACACCGCCACGAACCTCGCCGACCTCATCCGCCCGATAGGATATCATCTCCCCGCCAAGGTCGGCCGCCAGCTCGTAAACCCCCACGGACGCACCGATGCACAGTCGTTGTGCACCGTTCGCATCGAGGTAGGTCTGCACGGATCGGATCGGACCTATGTCACCCGCCACAGTGATGCGATCTTTCGGCGTATCAGACGAACCGGGTTCAAACGAGAGAAGTTCATCGCCCGAACCGACGATGATGCGATCCGTGGCAAGTGCATTATCGCATGTTGCAAACAACGCTTCATACAGATGACATCGCTCGGTCTCATCAAACTGCTGAACGAGCGTCGCAAGCGAATCTGACGGCGAAGCCTCCGCCCGCTCGCGAAGCTGTTCCAACAGGGTCGCAACCCGTTCGGAATTGCTCCGTTCCGCCTGTGCACGCGCTTGTTCGACGCGATCCTTCGCTGAGATTTGTTCACGCCTGCGCTTCAATTCAGCACGAGTTCGCAACGACTGCCGATACATCGGCGCGTCGATCTGAATGTGAATCTGAGCGTCGATGTGAACCCCCGCACCAAACGCCGCGGGTTTGAGCGACTCAAACAGTTCCCCCCCAATCGTCTCGGCATTTTCGGCGTCTATGAGAACACCCACACCCCTCCCGTCCGCCGCACCAGCCAACCCCAACGCGATCTGCGGACGAAAATAGTCCGCGACCGTGGAATGATTGGCTGTGTTCGCACTTCCAATTACCCGGTTCCGAAATCCCACCAACTCCGCAGCCTCCGGAATCAGGTGCACGCGAAGCTCAACGTCAGCATGACACTGATAGTGATCTATCGAATGAACGGCGACGTTGGTGTATTTGAGCGAGAACGTTCCGGTTCGCACCCAGATGACCTCGGCCACCTCGTCCGACGTAAGGTCCGACCCTGCCGAGCACAAAACGCGATCACCGGTTTTTCGAATGACCACCGCGCATTGACCGACCGGCACACGATACGACCGATTCCAGAACCCAAACAAATCCTCCGGATCGACCAGCGCTGCGAGGGCATCCTCGTTCGTGAAAAACGCTTTGACATCGAATGAATTCGTGGACATCACAGGCTGCTCTTCGATCGGTATCCGGCCAATTTCATGATCCGTCCCCACCAAACGATTCGTATTTGACAAGCGAAGATTTCTCCACCGACGGCGGAATCACCGCGATCACGCTTTCAAGGTCCTGCATGTTTATCGGACGTGGATCTCGACCGCCAATCGCGTCGGTAAACGGAATCGCCGCTGCACGCTGAATGATGTTTCGAATATCAGCACCACTGTAACCCTCTAATTTGTCGCACAACTCACCAAAATCGAGGTCCTCGTCTGCGGGCCTGTCACCAAAATGAATCTCCAACAATCGAAATCGAGCCGTCGCATCCGGCAGGCCAACGTACACCCTCGTATCCAAACGCCCCGGACGGAGCATGGCTTCGTCGAGCATCCACGGCTTGTTGGTGGCTCCGATAAAAAGCAACGCCCGATCCGAATCCCGATCAAACCCCTCCAACTCCTGCAAAATCTGAGGCACCACGCGTTGCATGACCGTCGACGACCCACTGCGGCGCTTCGGCACCAGCGCTTCGCACTCGTCGATGAAAATCACCGACATCGGTTCCTGCCTTGCCGCGTCGAAGAGCTTGCGAATGTTCTGCTCCGCCTCGCCGACCCACTTGCTCATGATTTGTGCGGGGCTGATGACGAAATAGGTCGCGTTCAGCTCGAACGCGATCGCCCTGGCCATCATCGTTTTGCCCGTTCCCGGTGGACCATACAGCAGCACACCGCCCCCGAGACCGATCCCGTATCGTTTCGCCAATTCCGGGTGCGACAATGGATAGATCATCTTGACGCGGATTTCGTGCTTCACGTCCTCAAGACCGGCGATGTCGTCGAAACCAATATTCGGTTTCTCGCGAACAATCCATTCGGACGCGTCGCTGCTGTTCTCATCTTCCCTTTCGGATTGAGCACGTCGTCCACCCGACCGTGGCGACACATGCAACCGCTCGCAATCTTTGGCCAACTCGATCAATTCCGCGGCCAATTCCTCGTGCTGCCGCCTCGCCTCGTCCGACTTCGTTTCTTCCGCCAGCGAAACCAAACACTCAGCCGCATCAATCAAGTACGCCTTCGCCGTCAGGTACTCGCCCTTCTGATAGGCAGCCACCCCCCTGGACTTGAGTCGGTCAAATGTGGAAAACGAAACTGACATCAGAACTATGGGGACAATCCCTATTAATATGCTAAATCAACAGCAACGCAAAATAGTGCTTTGCTACTCGTCATTCGATGATTGGGTGGCCCATGGCTTCAGCCGTGGGGGAGTCGAATTCGGAATTTCCTTCGAGTCCCCCACCTCTAAAGAGGTGGGCCACCCATATGCCATCGATGCATCAAACCATCTTCCATGACACACTGGAACGACGCCCCAAAAGGACAACCAAATCGATCCTACGGGTGGTCAATCACTACTTCTGCTTCTCGCCTTCTTTCTTCAACGCGCTCAACTCCGCACGCAAACCTGCCAGCTTGTCCATTTCCTTTTGATGCTCAGCCTCTGCTTCCGCGTCGATCAAACGATCGATTTCGTCGTCACTCACGACACTATCAGCATCGCTGACCTCGATATTGTCCGACGCGATCGACTCGACCGAATCGAGGAACATGTTCATCCGCTCCTCCATCGTCTCCGACTGCAACATCGCTTTTTCCCAGTCCGCCTGCGTCTTCATCAAATCCGTTTCACCGAACAATCGACCAATTTCGCTGGCCATCAAGCCCATGCTCTTGGAAAAATCCGCCGACGCCTCCGCCTGCCGCTTGATCAACAACGCGTTCTTGACCGTTAGCAACTGCCGTTCCAACATCTTCTTAACGGTGGCGGTCTTCTTCAGCGAATTGCGAATGAAGTTGTATTGCTGCGTATCGCCGATACGCTTGGCCTGCTGTGCGTTCCTGACAAAATCGTCCGTAAACTTATTCTGCTCGCGAATGGACTTCTCGATCCGCCGAATCCCCTGGCGAATTTTCATATCCCGCTCGATGCGACGCTCGTCAGCCGACTTGAACAAACCCATGAAAAAACCTCGCTGCAACGGCGACTAATAATATTCGCGTTCCGGAATCACCATCCACAAAACGATATAGACCAATACACCCGAAAATGCCGTGAGTATTGACAACAACACATAGCCGACGCGAACAGCCGTCGGATCAATATCCAGATACTCCGCCAAACCACCACACACCCCGCCGATTTGCCGGTCCATTTGAGATCGCCGTAGCGTTTTCGACATGATTCAATTCCCTCTATTCATCGGTGGCTGCCTGCTGTTGATCGCGAACGCGACGATCCGCCTCATCAAACGCCTCGGACGTATCCGCAATGGCACCGTTGTCCATCCGCTCCCAAATACCCATCACCTCCGAGCCTGACTCGGACAATCCGCTCGAACCCTCGTCCACCTCCGCCCCAAGCCTCAACACCTCGTCAAGCCGCTCCTGATACACCTCAGCCCGAATCGAGTCCTTTTCAATCAGCTTCCCGAGCTTGAGCATGTCCCGTTCGCTCACCAAACCGAGCTTGCCGCCAATTTTGGCAGACCGATCGTGCGACTCCCGCAACATCCGCAACCGCGACACGGTGAGCAATTCCTTCGACCGCAGATTCAACTGCCGCGCGACCATCAACTGCTCGGTCGTCTTCATCTCAAACTCTTGGGCGAGCGCCCTGCGAACCTCCGGCGTTCGCTCCGTGGCACCTGTCTCGAAAACTTTTCGCTTCTCATCCGCCAATTTCCTGATCCGCGACATCATGCGCGAGCGATCCTTCTCGATCAGCAACTCCTGCCGGCGAAGCTCCGTTCGCGACAGGTCCGCCAACCCCTTCTTCCGATTCGTCAACCAATCCAGCAAACTCATTCGCCCAACACGCCTCTCATCTTATGACGCTTCCGGGTCCGCCCTTTTGGACGGTTGCTCTGTATCAGCCACATCCGCATCAGACGATTTCCTTTTTGCGACCGATTCCGATTTGCGAACCGGTGTCGACTCCGCAGGCTCGTCAACCGTCTCAAATTCCTTCAGAATCGCCATCTCCTCATCACTCGTGCCGATGTCCGCCAACCCGGTCTCCAAGCTCGCCACCATGGCTGCGTCGGCGTTGAGTGTCTCAAGCATCTCTTCTGCTTTCACTGCATTTTCGGTCAGCTCCTCCGTATCGGGAAGCTGTGCCACATTGCCCTGCATGATCAACGTCAGATTGTGAATGTCCGTCGAAATAATGTTGATCTGCTGATTCAACATGCCAGCCGTCGTGTTCTGACGGGCCACATCCTTGCGAACCTGCGCAAGCTGGGCAGCCACTCGCCGCCTGACCACGCTCGACGACGCCTCCTTTCCCTGCTTCAACAGGTCAGCCTCCCGTGTCTCCATCCTTCCAATATCTTCGTACAACCGATCACGGCGACTCGAAAGCTGCGCCCGACGCTCAGCCAACACATTGATTTTCTCACCCTCGTCGCCCTCTTTGGCGAAGAGCTGGCGAATGCGATCCACAACGCTCATCGATGTTTTCTCCGGTTTGGCAGCCACACCCCGATAGAGTAGCACGTCTCCGTCCTTCTGTGTCATGTAAAGTTCGGGATCTTCAGCCGCCATCTGCGCGATGGCAGCCGACACCTCTTTTTGGGGAACATTCAATTTCGCCGACATCGTTTCCGCGGAAATTCCACCGGTCAGCAGATCGGCACTATGCGACTGGATTCGCTCCCTGACACGATCAATTTTCTGATCCGCCACCTCGGGATCAAATATTTCGAGAACATGCGCGGGCAACGACTCGTCCGGCGTGGATATCCGCCATCCCCCCTCTTTCTGCGGTTCCACAAGAACAAGCGAAACATTCGGCAGATCGATCTTGCAGCGGCGCGCATCCTCCGTGAAACCGCTCGGCGCGCAAATACCGATGATGTGCGGCGTCGCGTCATCACCCACGATACGACGGACATGCTCGATCAGCTCGGTCAGATCGATGGGTGGCGGCGTCTGCTCCGGGCTGCCAACGATACTGTCGAGCGGGTTCAACACCGATGCGATGGCGACACCCGTTGGATTTTTGCGAAACCACCAGTTCCGCTCAAAACCGTGAATCGCGATCCTGCGGTTGTGCGGCAATTCGCCGACCTTCCTGCGATCGTAAACGCGATGATTGGCCATGATCGCCCGCAAGCGGTCACTGTCGTCATGCCTGCTGGTCTTCCAGATGGACCCGTGAAGCTGTTTGCCCCTGGCGGACTCCAGCCGCGACTCGACAATGGCGAGATAAGCGTACTCAGCTTTGAGCATTTCGCGTGCGTGATCTTTCATGTCAGTCGTTGCCCACAACGCGCACAATACCGTGCCCGTCGCTCATTGGTCGCACCGCACCGCGGGCGAGTGCATAGTCTTGAACTAACGTGCGGTTGTCGATGGCGTTCCTTTTCAATCGCATGCGACCCCCAAAAGACCGACCGAATCAATTTGAAAAACACAAACGCGACCGCCAGGAACAGAGAACCGACAAACAGGACAAACACCAGCATCGCACCAAAAGCCGCCAACGCAGTGTCACCAACCCTTTCGCATCACGACGATCTTACCCGCAAGTCGTTCCCGCAAAAAATACAAAACCGATCGGACGCCCCGACAAAACCATCGCACCGCTGACACCGCGGAACGTGCTCGACCACCTGAACCCCGCAATGAGTGCAATACTGATCGTCCGCCTTGACGCGTTCGTTGCACGCGGGACATTTTCCCGCACGGCGCGACGATGGTGGAATCGGCGGCGGTGTGGCTGCCGCAGCCCCAGCGATCGCCTGCTGCATGTTACGCGCGTTCGTGAATCGCCGATCGAGCCGAACGTAGCAACGTCTGAACACATCATCCAACCAGCCCGGGACATCAGGGCGAAGATCGCTCGGCATCTCCGCACCATGAGGCCTGGACCCCGTCAACATCTCAAACAACACAATACCGCACGAGTACAAATCCGCCCGACCGTCAACGTCGCGTCCTTCCTTGTGCTCCGGAGCCATGTACGCCAACGTCCCGCCGATACCCGTCTCGCCGTCCTCGCCCACGCTCCCCGACTGCATGATCGACTGAGCTGTCACCCCACCGGCCCGACCAAGCCCGAAATCCGTGACCTTCACGCACTGCTCGGTAATCAGGTCCAATTCATCCAAACCACGCGTCAGCAGGATATTCGCCGGCTTGACGTCCCGATGGATCACGCCCGCCTCATGCGCAACAGCCAGCGCATTTAACACCCCACGCATGATCGCCACCGCCGCGTGGATCGGCAGCCCGTTCGGATGCGCGTCGAGCGTTTCCCGCACCGACGCACCCTCCACCAGTTCCATCACCAGGTAAGGCGGATCGCCATACGGATCGAGGTCGATCGCCCGCACAATGTTCGGATGACGCAACCCGTGAATCGTCACACCTTCACGCCGCAGATTCTGCACGAAATCCGCGTTGGTCGGGATTTTGATCGCGACCATCTCATCGAAGACGTGGTGCTTCGCACGCCACACCTGCCCGAAGCTTCCCGATCCAATCGGTGCTTCAAGCAGATAGTTGCTTATCCGATCACCTTTTTGCGACAACGTCATTTCCGTCCACAAGACAAAATAGAAAAACCCTCCTCACGCGGCGTCATCAATCCTCTCAGCCACGAAATCGCACACCAGGAAATTATAAACACCCGCCGCAAGGAAACCAACGATGAGCACGACCCACCCGATCGCGTTCGGAACACTCCATCCGCAAAGCCACAACGCCACAACCACATCGACCACCATCAACACGACGAGCAATACTGCACTCGCCGCGTTCGAATCCGCCTTCACAACCCTGGCCGTCAGAAAAAACATCCCCCAGGGCAACGCTGTCGCGAATCCAATCCAGAGAATCGCCCCTTTCACCGCCGCCCACAACGCCTTCGCATCGTCCGGGTGATTCCAGAACCAGATCAAGGACGCCCCAACGCCAACGACCAGAATCGCGCTAAGCACCTTGCCACCAACATATTTCGACGCCGTCGCCCACATCATCTCAAACCCACACTCCAAATCCTGTCACGAGAACAACCCACCACCTGTATCCTACCACGCCCGCACGAACGCGGCGATTACAAAGAACACGCCAACCTGGAATGGGCAAAACGCGCACACACCGTGCGCCGATCGCGACCCATCCCCCTATTCGTAATTCCACGGCGATTATTACAAGGCCAGATCAGCCGATACCACACGATTCTTACCCAGACCCTTGGCGTTGTACAACGCTTCGTCAGCCGCCTGAATCAACGCGTTCGCCGACGGTATCGCAAGGCGCGACAGACATGAAATTCCCACACTGAGCGTGACCGCAGGCCCCTCAAAATCCGTCGCCTGGTCATGCTCAAATCGATCAATAATGCGCGCAGCCAACACATGCGCATCGGCGCAACCCGCGCCCGGCATCAGCACGACGAACTCGTCCCCACCGAATCGCGCTGCAACGTCCGTCGCGCGAAGAGCCGTCAAAATGCTCCGAGCCGTAGCGCCAAGAACCTTGTCACCATACGGATGCCCCAGCGTGTCGTTAACATTCTTGAAATCATCAACGTCGAGCATCAACAACGTAACGTCACTACCAAACCGGTCCGCCTCAGCCAATCGACGCACCAACTCCTCGTTGAAGTGACGCCTGTTATACAATCCTGTCAACGGATCCCGGGCAGCCAACTCGCGCAGCTGAGCAGTACGCTCTTTCACACGCCGCTCCAGTTGAGAATTGAGCGACGCAATTTCCTCCTGCTTGCGCTGCACACGGTCCGCCATCTCATTGAACCGACCCGCCAACAGGCCTATCTCATCCCGGCTTTGAATATCAACACGCGCGTGAAGATCACCCCCGGAAAATCGCTCCGCGGCGGATGCCATCACACGCAGAGGCTGCGAGACACGACGCACCCCGAGAAACGCCAACGGTATCACCAACAGCAAAATCGCGATGGCAGACCCCACCATCAGATCAGCCGTCGCATCAAACTCCTGAATTGTCGCACGTCGATCAACCCCGACCCGCAAGTAACCCGCCACCGGAGTATCAACGCCATCTCCCGCATGCCACGGCGCGACGGGAAATGTGACCGATACAAACCTGCTCCCCTTGTCCCGGGAGGACCACTCCACGGGCGCTCCGATCAATCCATCCGCCCCATCCCGCAGAGACCCCGACGATGGTCCGACCACCTCCCCGGCGTGCGCGATCACGTTCCCCTGAAAATCCGAAACCGTCAGAAAGGCAAACGGACCACCCTCGATCAACCCATCGAGCGTCGCCTGAATCGATCCACGACCGCCCTCCCCAACCGGTTTCGCAAGGGTGCCAGCCAGAAGACGACCACCAGTCATCACCTCGTCACGGTCCAGCCGACCCGCCATTCGCCATGCCATACGCGTGGACAAACCACAAAGAAGCGTCGTCACCACGAAAATCAGCGCAACGACCAGAACCGTCGCCCGAAACTGCAATCCCAGCAATGTGGATCGCAGGCGATCGTGCCACGCTTCCGTCCCTGATTGAGTTGAAATCACCGTCACGGCTCGAACGTCCGATGCTCACACTGAAAACATGCCCGTACCCGCGCCGACAACGACATCAGCAACGTCCGGTATCGATCATGTGTTCATCGGCAGTCCGGCGATGCGGCTGGATTCCTACGGACCGCGACCCTCGAAGTGTCACCATCGTCCGATAATATGAAGCTAATACATTGGTCAGGAATGGGTGTCGGCCGGGGCACCAGACTCCTGCGACTTGGCGGTTACCTGAACATCCGACGGAATACCCGCGCGCGTCCGCAGAGCACTCATGTGCTCCTCGACCTCCCTGGACATGCGCGAGTTCGGAAACTCCTCAATAATCTGTAAACCAGCCACCAGCGCATCACGCCAACGACGTTCCTTGACGGCGAACTGAAACGTGATCCCCAGTTGCGTGAGTCGCTCCTTGAACAACTCCCGCGCCGTCTCCTGCATCTCCTGCGCCTCGTCGCGCGCGATATACTGATCAAGCTCCTTCAGCGTCTCAATACCGGATTCGACGTTGCTGTCGCGAACAGCCTCATTCCACGTTTGCATCAACGCCTGCTTGCGCAGATCGCGCTTCTCCTCCATCACATGCCACAGATTCTTAACGCGGGACTCGTTTGGAATCAGACGATTCAACCGCTCAATCTCATCACTCGCCCGGTCCCAGGACGCCTCGTCCATCAGCTTGTGTACATGCTCCAGAGCAACACGCAGCTTGCTACGCAATGCATCGGCACACATCGACCGCGTCTCATCACGCATCTTCTCGGCTTCCTCGCGATAACCGAGGCGACCTTCCAGATCATCGATCAGGTGAAACGCCGCTTCAAAATCCTCGCGACGTACCTCTTCATAAATAGCGCCCCGAAGAACCTCGCGCTCATGGCTTCGGTGCGCAACGGATTTCGCCGCATCAGAAATGGAGGTGTTTTCCGCAATCTTCCCAATGGCCGTTCCGGATCGCTGAACCTGCTCAAACAACTCGAAAACCTGGTTGTAAACACGAGACGTATTCGATTCAATTTTCAGTGCGAGCCGAACGAGGATCGCCGCAACGGTCACCAGAACTAAAAGCGATCCACCCGTCAGAATCAGCCAGACACCTTGCGGCGAATCCAGTTGGGTCACTCCGTACACCACCGCAGCCACACCAAGCAGCCCGCCCACTATGACTGCAACGGTCCCAAGGAATCGTACGCGGGAAAGACGGGTTGGAGAGTTCAGCATGATCGCACCTGCCCGGTCCGATAAGTCCTCATCTGAAATCCACTGTAGAACCGAACAGTTGGCTGGTCAACCGAAAAGACCACCACCCATCGAAACAGGGTGCGCAACGGAATCGGCGGGTACGATCGTAATGCTTTACAGATGCCCATTCCGTAGCGTCGCCCCTTGTGGGCGGCGCGATTGCAAGCGGACGTCGTTTCGTCTTCCCGTCACCCAACAAAGAGTAACGCTGCAACGATCAATGGCGTGCCGTCGAAACGGTCATGCACCCATCGAAACACAACCTGGAATCGTCGTCAAAATCAAGCCGCCTGCGTCTCACTATCAGCGTCGTCTGTCGGTGGTTCGTCCGGTTGAATGACCACAACCTCGCAGGACTCCTTCTCCGCTTCCACCTGAAAAGCCAGCCACTTCTCAACCTTGATCTTCCTCCGTTCAAAAACAGCCAGCTCGCGACGCAGGCTGTCCGACGCGATGCTCAGAAACACAAGCACCGCGATCGCCGGAAAAAACAGATACGCCACCCACCAGAAATCGCCCACATCAACCCCTTCGCAAGTTCAACGATCAGAACTATCGGAAGAACCTGCGACACGGTTTTGTGTTCGACGATTTCCGTTTCAGACGCCCGCGGACGCCTACTCCGAACGGTACGCAACGAAGTCCGCCATGAGCTGTTTCGTTATCGGACCGGGCTTGCCATCACCGATCAACCGCTTGTCCAGCGAAACCACCGGAACAACCTCCGCCGCCGTACCGGTCAGAAAAACCTCGTCAGCCACATAAATATCGTGGCGAATGAGTATCGACTCGCACACCTCGATACCACGCCTGCGCGCAAGATCCATGACGATCTCGCGCGTGATTCCGTCGAGAACCCCACAACTCACCGGCGGCGTCCGCAGAACGCCCTTCCTGAAAACGAACAGGTTGTCGCCGGTCCCCTCGGTCGCATGTCCACTGGGGTTAAACAGGATGGCTTCGTCCGCGCCTGCATTGGTCGCCTCAAGCTTGGCAAGGATGTTGTTGAGATAATTCAGGGATTTGACGCGCGGACTAACCGTCTGCGGATGATTTCGCAACGTCCCCGCCGTAACGCAGTTCAGTCCGCGTTCGTAAACCTCCGGTGGGTACAGTTGAATGCTCGCGGCGATCACGATCACCGACGGACACGCCGCCTTCTGAATCGCGATTCCCAACCTGCCCACGCCTCGCGTGACCAACAGCCGGATATACCCATCGACGATTTCGTTCGCACCCATCGCCTCCCGCATGGCGGCGCTCAACTGCTCCGGTGTCATCGGAATCTCAAGTGCGATGCACCTGGCGGACTCGTAGACGCGTTCGATGTGCTCCCGTTCCTTGAATATCTTACCGCCGTAAATCCGAATCCCTTCAAAAACACCGTCGCCATAGAGCAAACCGTGGTCAAAAACGCCGACCTTCGCCTCCCCCACGGGAACGAGCTGCCCATCCATCCAGACCTGAAGATCAGGATCAGGAGCAAACGGGTTGACGCGGGCAGACAGAGACGCCTCGGGAGCGGTGATCATAGGCCAGTCCTTTCCAGCAAAAATACCAACGTATTCCAGAAACGGCCTGTCTAATCGGTGTCGAGGTCTTTTGTGATTTGGCCGTCTTTCAACGAAACGCAACGATGGGCATACGAAGCCGACTGTGCATCGTGCGTGACCATGACGATTGTCTGCCCCTGGTCATTCAAGCCAGCCAAAAGATCAAGTATCCCTTTGCCGGTTCTGCGATCAAGGTTACCTGTAGGTTCATCGGCGAGCAAGAGCCTTGGGCTGTTCACCAATGCTCGTGCAATGGCGGCACGTTGACGCTCACCACCGGAAAGTTCTGTGGGACGGTGACTTGCGCGATTCTTCAGCCCGACAAGATCGACAATTTCATACGCTTTTTCACGCGCTTTGCCCTTCAAGGAAGGCCAACTCAAGACCCCCTCGGCCACCATGCGCGGCAGGAGGACATTCTCCAGAACGGTCAGTTCAGGCAACAAATGGTAAAATTGAAAAATGAACCCAATCTGCAAACAGCGAATTCGCTCACGCTCGCGATTTGACAGCGAGAAAAGATCAACGCCGTCGTAGACAACCGAACCTGCGTCCGGAATATCCAGTGCCCCGAGAATATGCATCAACGTACTCTTCCCGGAACCGCTCGCACCCCGAATGGCGAGGAATTCACCTGCGTTGATGGACACCGACACCCCGTGCAGCACTTCAAGTGTCGCTTTACCCATCTGGTAGCGTTTTTGGACGTTGTTGGCGCGAAGCAGGACTTTACTCATAACGGAGCGCTTTCACAGGCCAAACCCGTCCGGCGATGATGGCGGGAATCAGCGCGCCGATGCCTGACGCGACGATGGCGATCGCGCAGATGACCAGCACCTCGTCGAGTTTGACGACATTTGGAATGCTGTCGAACGAGTAAACGTCCGGACTCCAGACGCGTAAATCCTTGTCGAGGCTGACGAGCCAGTTCTGAATGTCGTTGATGTACCAGACAAAAACGGCACCGGACACCGCCCCGAGGATGGCCCCCAGAACCCCGACGGCGATCCCGAAACTGACGAAAATCATGGCCACGCCTTGTGCGGAGGCACCAATACTCTTGATGATTCCGATATCCCGCGTTTTCTGAACAACGATCATCCAGAAAATACACCCGATCAGGACGACGGCGACGAGGCTGATGACGCCGAACAACGCGGTAACGAGAATTCGTTCCTTCTCGACCGCGGCGATGAACTGAATCTGCATTTCCTCCCACGTCTGAACGTCGACCATTTGCATCAGGCGATAGTCAAATCGGCTGACACGGTCCGATAACAAATCCCGGAATTTTTCCCACTCGGTTCCGATGCGTTTTCGCCCCTCAACGATGTCGACGCCGGGCTTGAGGCTGATGAGCAGTTGGGACGCACGAGCGGGTGTTTTCCCGCCGTCTTCGAGGAGTTGCGGAGACATCAGCAGCCAGTCCTGAAGACGCTTGAAATCGACATAGCAACAGACGTCGTCGATTTCAAACACGCGTGTTCGAGAATCGTCGGCCAATCGCGTCACGACCGTCGTGGCTCCTTCGATACCGACCTTGCCGCTAAGCGTCAGCGGCAGAATAGTCAGGATCATCTTGTCGCCACGTCGGTAGACACGATCGTAGGCTCCGGTTTCCGGAATACGCTCGTTGATGATGTTGCAACCAACGATGACACCGGGGGCTTTGTCTCGTTCATTTCCGAAATAGCCCGGCTCGCCGTCGAAATTGACGTCAAACGTTCCGGGGCCTGGAAACCTTCTGTTTGGCAGTCGTTTCCATTCCTTCAGTTGCTCGTCATCGGGATGTGCAAGCGAGTATTTCTTCAGCGCTGCCTCGTGATCCAGCGGCAGGATGGGTGTGTCCAACTCGTCGAAACCGATGAATGGCTTGTACTGTTCGCCGAGAGTTGTGGTCCCCCTGTAATACTTGTCATAGAACAGGCTGTTGCCGAAATCGTTGACCGCGCGGTACTCGTCGAGTCGAATCCCGACGATGCGTACGGGTTTGGTGAACGAACTGGATTCGACGCGGAGGATTCCGTAGTTGTAGATAACCGGGGTGGCGGTCTCGACGATGTCGGGCATCGTTTCGTGGAGACGTTCGATGAAATCCTGATAGTACGGGAATCCCTGAAGTGTCTTGTTGTCGATGACGATGTCGCTGAGCAGGCCTCGGGAACGCTCCTTGAGCGTGTCGAGAAACCCACCCATCACCGACCCGACGATGATGACCATCGCAACGCAAAGCCACACGCTGATGACCGCAAAAACAGCGATGCGCCGCTTGCGCAGGTATCGCAGAGTCAGGAACAGTTTGTACATATGTGGTCAGCCCTCCGTGGCCTGACGCGGACGTTGCAGCGGAAACAAGATAACATCGCGAATGCTCTGGCTGTTGGTCAGGAGCATGACAAGCCTGTCGAGTCCGACACCAAGACCGCCCGCAGGTGGCATACCATATTCGAGAGCGAGAATGAAATCCTCGTCCATGACCGCCATCGTTTCGTCTTTTTTCTCACCAGCCAGACTGCTGCGGAGGTTTTCCTCCTGGACAATCGGGTCGTTCAATTCGGTGTAGGCGTTTCCGAGTTCCATGCCGTTGACGAACGCTTCAAATCGCAGAGCGATGTCGGGGTTTTCCGGATGACGTCGTGTCAACGGACAGATGGCGGCTGGGTAGTCGTACACGAAGGTGGGCTGGATCAGTTTGTCCTCCACGGTGGCTTCAAAAACCTCGTTGGTGACGACGGCGTCGTCCATTTTTTCGTGTTTGATGCCAAGCTCATCCGCTTTCCTGCGGATACCGTCCACGTCGGCCATGTCAACACCAGCATGTTCGCGAAGCAGGTCCGCATATTTGTGTCTGGCCCAGGGAATCGTGTAATCGATTTCCCTGTCGCCGAAGGGCCGTTTCAGGTTTCCGTCGAGTCGTTCGATCGCCAGCGCGGTCATGCCCTCGACGCGCTCCATCATGACGTTGTAATCCGCGTAGGCTTCGTACAGCTCAACCATGGTGAATTCGGGGTTGTGTCTGGTGCTGATCCCTTCGTTGCGGAAGTTGCGACTCACCTCGAAAACGCGTTCCATCCCCCCCACGAGCAGTCGTTTGAGATACAGTTCAGGGCTGATGCGCAGGAACAGGTTGATGTCCAGCGCGTTATGATGCGTCGTGAAGGGTTTGGCAGCCGCCCCACCGTAGATGGGTTGGAGCGCGGGTGTTTCAACCTCGATGTAGTCGCAACCGATCAAATAGTCGCGAACCGCCTGGATGATCGTGCTGCGCTGGATGAACGTTTCGCGCACGTCCGGGTTGCTGAATAAATCAACGTAGCGATGGCGGTAGCGAAGCTCGACGTCGGTCAGGCCATGCCATTTGGACGGTGGTGGTTGAATGGTTTTGCTGAGAATGGTGACGTTGTCCGCCCACAGGGTCAGTTCATCGGTTTTGGTTTTTCCGAGATCGCCGTCCGCCCCGATGATGTCGCCGAGGTCGAGCAGTTTCAGCGCAGGCCACTGTTCTTTCAGCTTTTTTTTGGACAGACCGAACTGGAGATCGCCGGATTGATCGCGAATGGTGAGAAAAATGAGATTCCCCATGACACGCTGCAGGACGATTCTGCCGGCGACGCGTGCGCGTTCACCTTCGCGGATTTCGCCGGTGTCGATATTGAGGGATTTGGCGCGTTCACGAATCGAACCCGTGGATTCAACATCGTCGAATCGTCCGCCGTGGGGATCGACACCCATCTCGCGGAGTTTTTCAACCTTGGTGATGCGTTCCTGTCTTAGTTCCTCTTCGTAGGTCATGATTTCTGCGTTTTTCGAAGGATGGTTGTTGATTTCTGACCGCGTGGCGGGATGGTAGCAGCATCGCCGTTTGGCGGCAAACGGGGAGTTGCCCGCCCCGCTCATTAGCGCCACTTATCGTGGGTGACGGGAATGCGAATCGACGTCCGTTTGCAACCGCGCCGCCCACAAGGGGCGACGCTACAGAATGGGTGCCTGCAGGACATCACGATCGTGCCCACCGATTCTGTCACGCCCTCAACGGTCGAGATATGTGGCTTGTGCTGTTGACGATATTCGCGCATGGGCCGACGATGGCGGTGCGTT
Organism: Phycisphaerae bacterium; assembly: GCA_029260165.1. Taxonomy (GTDB): domain Bacteria; phylum Planctomycetota; class Phycisphaerae; order UBA1845; family UBA1845; genus OFTM371. The sequence continues at coordinate 73,990 of JAJDDT010000097.1, forward strand.
GGACGGGGCGGCGGGGTTGGTGGCTCACTGTTCAGAAAGGTCATGACCATGAAGGTTCTCATCGCGGACAAATTTCAGGAATGGGGCATCGGCTCCCTGAAGGAAGCGGGTTTCGACGTAACGTGCGATCCGCAATTGCAGGACGACGGGTTACGCGATGCGGCCAGAGAATTCGGCCCGGAAGTGCTGATCGTTCGCAGCACGAAGGTCCAATCGTCGGTGTTTGAAGCAGCCGACCGCCTGGCGCTCGTGGTTCGTGCGGGGGCTGGTTACAACACGATTGATGTCGGGGCAGCCTCGGATCGGGCGATATTCGTAGCCAACTGTCCCGGGAAAAATGCCGTCGCCGTCGCGGAGCTGACGTTCGCGCTGATCCTGTCGCTGGATCGGCGAATCGTCGAAAACGTCGTCGATCTCCGGAACGGCCAATGGAACAAGAAAGAGTACGGCAAAGCCCGTGGACTGAAAGGACGGACGCTCGGTATCCTGGGGATGGGCATGATCGGACAGGCCGTGATAGCACGGGCCATGGCGCTCGAAATGAATGTGGCTGCGTGGAGCCGATCGCTGACACCGGAGCAGGCTGAAGCGTTGGGAATCGAGTATTGCGAATCGCCGGAAGCGGTCGCGGGGGTTTGCGACATTTTGTCCGTTCACGTCGCAGCCACGCCGGAGACGAAGGGTCTGGTCGGTGGCAGCGTTCTTGGAAAACTGAAACCGGGAAGCTTCGTTATCAACACAGCCCGTGCGGACGTGATGGACTACGACGCTTTGAAAAAGGCCGTTCGGGACAAGGGACTGCGTGTCGGGGTCGATGTTTTTCCCAACGAGCCGGGCAGCGGCGCGGGCGAATTCGCGCCCGACATCATGAAAGCGGATGGCGTGATCTACGGTTCGCACCACATCGGAGCCTCGACGGATCAGTCGCAGGACGCCATCGCGAGTGAGGCGGTCCGGATCGTCAAGCATTTCGACGCAACAGGCCGGGTGCTCAATTGCGTCAATCTGCGAGCCAGTGCAGAGGGTGGGTGCAATCTGACTGTTCGACACGTCAACGCTCCCGGGGTGTTGGCTCATACCCTCAGCGAGCTGCGCTTGGCCGGCCTGAATGTGGAGGAAATGGACAACGTGATTACATCGAGCGCCAAAGCCGCCTGTGCCCACATCCGGGTCGATTCGGAGCCTTCTCAGGATGTCCTGAAGCGTATTTTTGAAGGCCACGAACACGTCCTTGCGGTGGATCTGAAGCGTCCCGGGTAGTCTGTCCGGGAAACGGGTCAGACCACCTCCACAACCAGCCATCAAAAGGACATCGACAGGGCATCGAAACACCGCGTGTTCCGCACTGGCATCGTGACCAGCTATCGGTTATATTCCCGGACTTTCCGCCATTCCTTGCGGTGGCGCGGATGGTCCGCGCTCGCGTGGCGGGTTGAACAGGGATTCGGATTGGTGACGAGCGCGCTTTCGGGGCGACGCAACGATCGGCTGAGTCGAATCAAAGCAAGGTCGTCCGTGTTGGGCGATCGGATCATTGGGAATGTTTCATGGTAGATTTTAACCTCATCAGTGAACTTGACATCAGTGACGACGTGTTGGCACGCGAGATCGGCGATCTCAACGACGACCTCAGCGATTTGGGGGTCGGATTCGGCGACGAAGAATCCATGCTCAAGCCCGGATCGATCATTACGGGTCGTGTCATCGGTAAAGCCGGCGACGACTTCATCATCGATGTCGGCCTCAAGAGCGAGGGGACCATCTCCAGAAACGAGTGGGACGACACGAGCAGCGTCGATATCGGCGATGAGGTAAGCGTGTGGCTGGACTCGATCGAGTCCGAAGGCGGAACAATTGTCCTTTCAAAGCGCAAGGCTGATCGCCAGCTCAACTGGGAGCGCATTGTCGCGACCAATGACGAGGGTGACGTGGTCGAAGGCCGGGTGATGCGGAAGATCAAGGGCGGATTGCTGGTGGATATTGGTGTTCCGGTCTTCCTGCCTGCGTCGCAGGTGGACGTCCGCCGACCGGGTGACATCGGCGAACTGATAGGCCAATCGATCCAGGCCAAAATTCTCAAGATCGACACGGAACGACGCAACATCGTCATTTCGCGTCGTGAATTGATTGAGGCTGATCGTGCGGCTGCCAAGGGCAAGCTGATGGCGGAAATCGAAGTCGGCCAGACGCGTTCGGGGCGTGTCAAGAACATCGCCAATTTCGGGGCGTTCGTCGACCTCGGAGGCATCGACGGATTGTTGCACATCACCGACATGAGCTGGGACCGCGTCGCTCACCCATCGGATGTTCTCCGGATCGATGACACCGTTGAGATCAAAATTCTCAACATCGACTTCGAGAAGGAGAAAATCGCGCTCGGGCTTAAGCAACTGTCTGAGAACCCGTGGGAGAAGATCGAAGACCGCTACCCGGTCAATACCAAGGTCAAGGGTGATGTGGTCAACATCATGAACTATGGAGCGTTCGTCAAGCTTGAGGCGGGCGTCGAAGGGCTGGTGCACATCAGCGAGATGAGTTGGACCCGCCGGATCAACCACCCGTCCGAACTGCTGTCGGCAGGCCAGGAAATCGAAGTCATTGTGCTGGACGTCAATAAGGACAAGCAGGAAATCTCGCTCGGCATGAAGCAGGTCGAGGAAAACCCGTGGACGAAGGTAGCCGAGAAATATCCGCAAAACACACGCATCAAGGGCGTCGTCCGAAACATGACCAATTACGGCGTGTTCGTCGAAATCGAGGAAGGCATCGACGGGTTGTTGCACATATCGGACCTTAGCTGGACCAAGAAAATCAGCCATCCGTCCGAATTGCTCAAGAAGAGCGAAGAGATCGAATGCGTCGTATTGGACGTCGATCAGGACAAACAGCGCATCGCGCTGGGCCTGCGTCAGCTCCATGAGGACCCCTGGGAGCACGCGGTGCCCGCCAATTACATTCCCGGGCAAATCGTCGAGGGAACCGTTACAAAAATCACGAATTTCGGTGTTTTTGTGGAACTCGAGGAAGATCTGGAAGGGCTGTTGCACGTCAGTGAATTGGCCGATCATAAGGTCGAGGACCCACATGACGAGGTCAAAATCGGCGATCGGATTCAGGTTAAGATCCTCCGGGTGGACCCGGTGGATCGCAAGATCGGGCTGTCCAAGAAGCGTGCCGAATGGTCGGCTGAGCAGGAGGAAGAGGCCTCCAAAGACGAACCTCGCGAGTTGCGCGGCGGGTTGCATACTTCCGGTGAGGATCACATGACACTGACCGATGTAATGCGAAACATGCAGACCGCAGCCAAGTCAGCCAGCGAGCCGGCACCAACGGAAGCCTCTGTAGAGGCATCCGGGGAAACCGCCTCAACGGACGCCGAAAGCTCCGATTCCGACGCGGTCGAGACAGCCGACTCCGCCGACACGACGGAATCCGTCGAAGAAGCTTCCGTCGAAGAAGCTTCCGTCGAAGACGCCTCCGTCGAAGCAGCCGACGAGGTGAAGTCCGAGGAGTAGTCCCTCGCGTCAATGTGGTCTCCTTCAGTTGGGCGGATGCGCGTGGTATCCGCCCCGGCGTTGGTTGCGGCCTGGGGTCGCAACAACCAGACAGGGGAGACTTTTATGGGTGCGTCCGTGGTTGCCGATTCGGGTATTCAGACATATTTGAAACAAATCAGCAAGGCTCCACTCCTGACGACGGAGGAGGAGCACGAGCTTGCGGGCGCGATCCAATCCGCGCAGGACATGGCTGACGAGCCAATCGAATCGGTCGACGACATTCGCCATCGCGAAAAGATCGATCGAGCAGCCGCTGAAGCGCGCGAGAGGCTCGTCAGTTGCAACCTTCGACTCGTCGTCACGATCGCCAAACGATTCGGACGTCGGGGCATGCCGCTCGCGGACCTGATCGAAGAAGGCAATCTCGGATTGATCCGCGCGGTCGAGAGCTACGACCCCGCCATGAACACCCGATTCAGCACCTACGCCTCCTGGTGGATCAAGCAATCGATCAAACGCAGCCTGATCAACAGTCGGCAAGCGGTGCACATCCCAGCCTACATGGTCGAACTGATTTCAAAATGGAAAGCAGCCCGCGCGCACTTTCTCGACAAGGAAGGTCGCCAACCGTCGGTCAAAGACCTGGCGGAATTCATGGAAATCCCCGAGCGGAAGGTGCAGATGATCCGTCGCGCGGTCAAGGCCTTTGGCTCGTCATCACAATCTCCGCACGATGACGACGAAATGCAGCTTTCCGAAATGCTGACCGACGATCGTACCCCGCGCCCCGAGGATGTCATGCTCTTCGAGGCTGAGACGAAAGAGCTTGAGCAATTGCTCGAACAAATCGACGAACGCGAAGGGGAAATACTCCGCCTGCGTTTCGGTCTGGATACCGGTGACGCGATGACGTTGAAGGAAATCGGCGAGCACATCGGACTCACCCGCGAGCGCGTCCGACAGATCGAACGGGAAGCCCTCAAAAAGCTGGCGTCGATGATGGACCCCGATTGATTTATTGTGGGCGGGTATCCGATGGCGGGGTTTCCGCGCCAGCCACCGCAACTCTCGTTACCACAGATGACCCAACGCTCGCCGTGGCGGACTTCGCACGGTTGACCAGATCCGTCGGCCTGATGAACAGAACGATCATCGCCAAACTACAAACCGCCAACCCAAGACCCGGCATCACACCGCCGACGCGTTTCAACCCGTCTCCAGGCTCACGCAGGAAACAATAACCGGCTATTCTGAGATAATAGACCGCCCCAATGGCAGAGTTGATCACGCCAATGACCGCGAGGGTCACCAAAGGACCGTGAAAAGGATGGGCATCGCTCAGCGAGAACGCGCTCGAGAAAATATAGACCTTGCCGAGAAAACCAGCCGTCGGCGGAAACCCCATCAGACTGAACGCGCAAACCGCCATCGCAATCGCCATCATCGGAGCACGCCGCGACAGACCCGCCAGGTCGTCCAACGTCTCAGCCGCTTCACCACGCACGTTCAGACCGGAAAGCACCGCAAATGCCCCGAGATTCATCAAGCCATAGATAACGATGTAGAACAGCACGGCAGCCACTCCGTCGTGCATGGGCCCTTCGCCGAGGACAGGCCCGACAAGCAGACCGATCATCATGTACCCGCTGTGCGAAATACTCGAGTAGGCAAGGATGCGTTTCACATTCGTTTGAAGCAACGCCAACACGTTTCCGAAAATCATCGTCGCTACCGCCATGATCCACATCATCCACATCAGCGAATCAGGCAGCGCCCAATGGCAAACCGTCAGCAGGCGAATCAGTGCAACAAACCCGGCCAGTTTCGGCAGGAATCCGAGCAAACCCGTCAAGGGCGACGCAGCCCCCTCGTAGACATCCGGCGCATACGCATGAAACGGAACCACCGCGACCTTGAACGACAGCCCCGCCATCGCCAGCAGCAGCCCCACCACCGCAAACGCGTTGATCGCACCAACCTCGGCAAACGTCGCCTGAAGACTATCCCCCCCCGACGCCATCATGGTCGTGGTACCAGCCAATCCATACAGGAAACTGAATCCGTAGACCATCACCGCCGCCGACAACGCCCCAAGAAAGAAGTACTTCAAGGCAGCCTCAGACGCCCGCTGATCCGTGCGACTCAATGCCACCATTACATAGGTCGGCACGCTGACCAACTCAATCGCAAAGAACAGCACGACCAGATCATTGGCTGACGCGGTCAACAAAACCCCTGCGATCGAACACAACATCAATCCGAAATATTCGCCCTGCTCGCCGTCGGTCGGCACGCGCCAATTCACGAGCAGCAGCAACACGCCCATCGCAAGCGTGATCCATCGGACATAACCGGTCAGCTCATCAAACGCCAGACCGACCAGACCCGAAGCGTCCAGATCGCTGCACATCGCCGTCGCAACCAGCGAGCCGAGCAGAATCACCAACGTCAACGGCGCGATCGCAGACCGCACCGCAGGTCGCTTTGAAACACCGAGAAGAAAAACCGCGCAAACACCAATGAGCAACGTCAACTCCGGTGCCACCGGCATGAGCATTTCAGTCAACGTCATGACGCGTGCCCCTCTTTAGTTTCAGGTGCCACCGAATCATCCATCTCTGACGGATCCAACACCAACTGCTCACTCGTCGCCGGCGATTGATGGAACACGTTGGCCGCTATCGCAGGCTCCATCGTTTCCAGAATCGGTTTAGGCCAAACACCCATCACGACGCACACCACCCCGATCGGCACGAGAATCAACTTTTCGCGAAGCGTCAGATCGCGGGTCAGGCCAGTCGACCTATCCGGCGTGTTCACAGGCTCGCGAAGTGGCCCGAACAACACCCGCTGACACATCCACAACATATAGACCGCACCGAGAATGATCCCGATGGCGGCTGGTATCGCATAACCATACCCAAGCGGACCTGCCGCCAACGCGTCCGTCTCGGTGTTCGAGGTGGCTGTCCCAAGCAGCACGAGGAACTCACCAATAAATCCGTTCAACCCCGGCAAACCGATACTGCTCAATGTGAAGAAAACCAGGAAAAACGCCATCCAGGGCATCGGTTTCGCCAACCCCCCGATTTCGTGAATATCCCGCGTGTGATACCGCTCGTACATCATGCCGATGACAAGAAACAACGCCCCGGTTGAAAGGCCGTGATTGACCATGTACATCACTGACCCGGTCACCCCCGCCATTTTCAAGCTGAACAACCCCAGCATGCAAAAACCGAGATGCGATACCGACGAATACGCAACGAGCTTCTTCACATCCGTCTGCACCCAGGCAGCCAACGCAGCGTAACTGATCCCAACGATCGCCAGCGTCGCCATGAAAGGCCCAAACACGAACGCAGCATCGGGAAGCACCGGCAAGCTCAATCGGAAAAACCCATAGGTGCCCAGCTTGAGCAGCACACCCGCCAACAGCACACTCCCCGCCGTCGGAGCCTCCGTATGTGCCAAGGGCAACCATGTGTGCACCGGAAAGAACGGCACCTTGATCGCAAAGCCAGCCGCAAACGCCACAAAAAGCCACCACTGCACATCCATCGGCAGCAAGCCCGACTGCCCCATCGCGGTCAGCGTCTGTATATCAAGCGTGAACACCTGGTCCGGACCATGGGCATAACCGTAGTAAGCAAGGTAGAGCACGCCCGCGAACGTCAGCACGCTGCCCGCCACCGTGTAGATGAAAAACTTGTTCGCCGCCCGCTGTCTGTCCGAACCACCCCAGATGCCGATCAGGAAAAACAGCGGAATCAGGGTGAACTCGAAACAAACGTAGAAAAGCAGCAAATCCATCGCGCAAAAAACGCCCAACATGCCCACTTCCAAAAGAAGCAGCAGAGCGTAGTACCCACGTGCCCGTTTCGTGATGGCTGAGAAACTACCCCAGATCGCAAGAGGCGTCAGGAATGTGGTCAACAGCACAAGCCAAACGCTCACGCCATCGATCCCGACATGGTAGCGAATATCAACGTCGCTCTCGCCACCACCAATCCACGCCACCGACTGCTCCAGGTGAAAACCACCGGCCTGCCCGCTCGACGTCACCGATTGCCCAAACATCGAAAACGCAACCACCGCGAGAATAAACGTCACAAGCGACGTACCCAATGCGATCAGGCGAAATCGCGGACCGTCCTCGCCCCTGCCGAGCATCAATAACAGGACGCCCGCCAACGGACTAATCAACACCAATGTCAAGATCCAGTCAGCCACCGATGACGCTTCCTTAGCTTCCTTACGTCCAGGTCCCGAACAAAACGATTACCAGCAACAACGCCAATCCCACAACCATCGACGCAGCGTAACCCTGCAACGCCCCCTGCTGAAGGCCGCGAAGCCCCCACCCCAACCCTCGCGGGACGGCTGTCACAAACCAGACGATCCCATCGATCACGAAGTTGTCCACACCGACACAGAACCGCCCCGCCCTCTTCAACGGTTCAACGATCCAACGGATGCAGGCTTCGTCGACATAGTATTTGTTGTAAAGCACCTCATGCGTCCGCGGAAACGCCCGGCGAATCACAGCCGCCAGCATCGGACTGTCCACGCACAACACATACGCGATCCCGATACCAATCAACGCCAACGCGGACGAGGCGTACATCAATCCATAATGCGAAAGATGAGCAACAACCCAACCGCTACCCTCACCCACATGCCCAGCCGCGACGTGCCCAACCCCATTCACCTTGAATGGCTCGACGACCGGTTCAAGAAAATGGTGGAACCAACCATGAGGCTCGAACAATCCGACAAATCCTCCGGGGTGCATCGTTACACCCGCGTACCCCGCGAATATTGCCCCAATCGCCAAAACAACCAACGGCACCAGCATCCACCCACCCGACTCGTGGGCATGAACACCCTCCGGCACGCGCGTCACACCATGAAACGCCCTGAAAACCATGCGAAACGTGTAGAAAGACGTCATCAAGGCTGTCACAAGTCCGACCGTCCCAAGAAGCCAATCCTGCGCAAACGCGGCGTGGATGATTTCATCCTTGCTCCAGAAGCCAGCCAACAACGGAAAACCCGCAAGCGCCAGCGAGCCGATCAGCATCGTCGCATAGGTCCAGGGCATGATCCGCCGAAGACCCCCGAACTCGCGAAAATCGATCTTCCCCCCCATCGCGTGCATCACGCTTCCCGCCCCAAGAAACAGCAATGCCTTGAAAAACGCGTGCGTATACAGATGAAAAACAGCCGCCTCCGCCGCAAAAACACCCAACCCCAGAAACATGTATCCAAGCTGACTCACCGTCGAGTAGGCTAGAATACGTTTCATGTCCGTCTGCACCAACGCCATCGTCGCCGCGAAAAAAGCAGTAAACGCGCCCACGCAAGCCACCACCGCCATCGCCGTCGGAGAGGCTGCGAAAATCGCACCGCACCGAACCACCATGTACACACCCGCCGTCACCATCGTGGCTGCATGAATCAGCGCAGACACCGGCGACGGACCCTCCATCGCATCCGGCAACCAAACGTACAACGGAAACTGTGCACTCTTGCCCACCGCGCCACAAAACAGCAGCAACGCGATCGCCGTAAACCGACCCGTACTGACCTTATCGCCAGCCGCATCAAACCCCATCTCCACCATCGCAAAGACAGTCTGATAATCCAGCGAGTTAAACGTCAGATAGATCAGGAGTATCCCAAGCCCGAACCCGAAATCACCAATCCGATTGACCAGGAACGCCTTCTTGGCAGCCGCCGCAGCCGCGGGCTTGTCGTAATAAAACCCGATCAACAAATAACTACAAAGCCCCACCGCCTCCCAACCGAGATAGAGCAGCAGGAAATTCCCACCCAGAACCAGCGCACACATCGAAAACACAAACAACCCGATGTACGCAAAGAACCGCTCGTACCCCCGCACAGGCTCGTTGTGATCCCGCATGTACCCCCGCGCGTAAATCACGACCAACAAGGACACACCCGTCACCACCAGCAACATGATCGACGTCAACGGATCGACCAGCACACTCACCGAAAACCACGTCCCCGCCCCCGTCGAAATCCAATCGTAAAGCGGCACGACCATCTGATGTTCGTCGTGCGCATCACGCACCTGACCGAAAATCACCACCGCCCCAACCAGCGCACCACCCACCCCCAGCAGCACAGGCCAATGCGACCGACCCTTCAGCACCGTCGGACCCAACGCACCCGCCAACACCGCCCCAAGAAGCGGCAGCAGCATGATCAACATCGACCAGGTTGAAATCGTTCCCTCAACCATCACGCATCAGCCCCACATGCTCGACCAGCTCTCCGCATCGAGCGTCCCCTTGCGTCGATACAACAAAACCACCAGTCCCAACGCGAGACCAGCCTCCACCGCCGCAATCACCAATAGGAACAAGGCAAAAATCTGCCCGTCCACATGCCCATGAAGACGACCCATCGCAACCAAATTCACCACCACACCCTGAAACATCAATTCCGTCGAAAGAAAAATCACAATCAGATTCCGCCGGGACAAAAACCCAACCAGCCCGATCGCAAAAAGCAATGCACCCAGAAAAATGTACGGAGCAATATCGTTCACAAACCCAATCCACGCCTTGTCTAGTCCAGACTCATCACCGCACGCAAACGCAAAACCAACCTCACATCAGAATGGCGGAGCCTCCCGCCCGGACTGCCCCAACGGCAACCCTTCCAACCCGGGACCATCCGCAGGCACCCGCTTCCGCGATACCGCAATCGCACCAATCATCGCCACCAACAGCAACAGGCCCGCAATCTCAAGGGCCACCACATATTTGCCCATCATCACACGACCCACCAACTCGATGTTCCCCACACCAACCCCGGTTACCGCAACCGCCGAGTTCGCCGAAACCAGCGTCCCACGAATCGCCCAGTCCTGTGGCAACACCGCCATCTGACCGGCCACAACCGCCATCGACACAAACCCCGCAAACACCGCCAACAAGGGAGACCGCGACCGACGATCATAAATCGATGGACCACTCTGCTGCGACAACATGATCACAAAAACATAGGTCACCAGAATCGCACCGGCGTACACGATCACCAGCGCAATCGCCAAAAACTCCGCCTGCTGAAGCAACAACAACGGCGTCACCGCCAAAACCACCAGCACGAAATAGAGCGCGCTGTACACCGGCTTCTCACTGGTCACCATCAACACGGCCGCCACAATCGCAACGCTCGCAAACAAAAAGAAAACCGCGTTCACACCACTCGCCGCCAAAAATCGACCACCACACAACACCATCGCACCCGCCAGGGCAGCCATCCCAAACAGCGCACCCGCCATCTTCGTCGACCGCCCCGTCGTCGGCAGCAAAAAGTACAACCCCAACCCACCAACCACAAATGTGCCGTAAATCAAGATGGCCAACCAATCGGTCAATGCGCTTCCCCCCGCTCAGTCACCGTGTGCTCATCCGCACAACCCGTCCCCGAATAACCCGTAATCTTCGGGTTCTTCCGAGGCTTGGTCTCCTTCGTCCGATCGAACACCATCAACAACTTTTCCTTGTCAAAAATCATCTCCTCCCGCGTACGACCCACAAGGTCATACTCAGGCGTCAACTCAATCGCGTCTACCGGACACGCTTCCTCACACATCCCGCAATAAATGCACCGAAGCTCATCAATATCAAACTGAACCGGATACTTCTCACGGTCCTCCCAGGGTGACTCCGCCCCAACAATATGAATACAATGCGCGGGACAGGCTGTCTGACACATAAAACAAGCCACACAGGCAACCCGACCCTGTTCGTCTCGATTCAACCGGTGCACCCCGCGATAGTTCTCCGTCCGAAGCTCCCGCTTCTGCTCCGGATACTGCACCGTGATCTTCTTCTTGAACATATGACGCAGCGTCGTCCGCATCCCACCGGCAATCTGCGGCAAATACAACCGCTCACCAGCCGTCAGCTCGGGCTCGTCCACATTGATAATATCTTTTTCCTCAATCATAATATCTCACGCCCACGGTATCACCGCGCCCGGACAGCCCCCTCCCACGGCAGTGTCGACAGATTCCCCTGACGACCCGACACCGGCACCCCCATCGTGCCAGCCACGATTAACACCAACAAAATCAACACCCCATTGCCACCCAACGTCCACATCAAATCCGTCTGCCTGCCCAAATACAACAACACCGTCACATACGCAAACAACATCAAACACACCGGCAACAACCCCTTCCAGCTCAACCGCATCAACTGATCAAACCGAAAACGAGGCAACGTCCACCGAACCCACATGAACAGGAACAGGAAGGCTGCGATCTTCGTCGCAAAAACCGACATCTTCGCCAGCATCGCCCAAACCGACGTCGCCTCAGGCTGCAGGAACGAAACCCACGGCAAGTGCCATCCACCCAGGAACAACACAATCACAAACCCGCTGCCAATGATCATGTGCGCATACTCACCCAGAAAAAACAGCCCGAACTTCAACGCGCTGTATTCCGTGTGATAACCCCCGATCAACTCCTGCTCCGCCTCAGCCATATCAAACGGTGTGCGATTCGTCTCCGCAAACAACGTGACCAACATAATGAAAAACGCCACCGGATGGTGACACACATGCCACAAATTCCCCTCACCCATTTGCGATCGCGCTATATCATCCAATCCCAGTTGCCCCGTTGTCATCACCACAAGCAAAATCACCAACGCCATCGGAATCTCATAACTCAACATCTGCGCCGTCGCCCGCATCGCCGCCAAAAACGCAAACTTGTTGTTATTCGCCCAACCGCCCACCACCACGCCATAAACCGCCATCCCCCCAACCGCCAACAAATACAACAACCCCACCCCCGGGTCCGCCACCTGACACATCACATCAACCACACCGTCGCCATCCAGATCAACCATCCCCCCCCACGGCAATATCGCAAACCCCGCCAATCCCATAATCAACGCAAACGCAGGAGCCAACACAAACAGCGGCTTGTCCACAAACGCCGGAATAATGTCCTCTTTCAATAAAAACTTCGCGCCATCCGCCATAGGCTGCAACAAACCCAACGGACCCACACGGTTCGGACCCACACGATCCTGCATCCACGCCGAAATCTTCCGCTCAAAATAAATGCAATACGCGACAGCCGTCATGATCGCGGCGAACACCACCAGCGACAGCACCACGCTGAACACCAGTTGATCCTTCAATTGTTCAATCAACCAATCCATGTCAGCCAACCACTAATGCTGATGCGCCGGTTGCCTCGGCGCCTCCGCAATCTCTCGAAACGCGTCCATTTCCTCAGCCATCAACGCCCGCACACGCGCGCCCGAATACAACCCCTCAAAACCCGCCAACCCAAACAAATACTGACCGTCCCGCCTCGCACCGTCCGGAACATTGATCGCCCGCTCGAATGGCTGAATCAAACCCGCATGGTTCACAAAACTCCCGTCGCGCTCCACCCACGCACAAGCGGGCAGCACCAACTCCGCCTCACCGGTCAACGCACTCTCAAACATATCCTGAACAACCAACATCTCAATCTTCGCAAGCGAAGTCGCCAGCGCTTTCGGAACCCATTCCTCCGAATAACCACCAACCACCCAAACCGCCTCGAACGCCCCCTCCCCCGCCTTCGTCACAAACCCATCAAAATCACAGGTGCTCCCCCCAAAATGCTCCGCCACCAGCTCCACACCCCGGCCGTTCGGACATTTCTCCCGACGAATCACAAACTTCGCGTCATCCGCATTGCAACCGACCGGGAAACACCGCTCCTCCCCTACCATCGGCACAAACCCGGTCGCAATCGTCGCATCCGGCGCCAGCTCGCGAACGAACTTCGCCAGCAACCACGCCTCCTCACACGCCATCATCGGCGACAGCAACACCGCCACCTTCGCCGCCCCATGCCTGTCCACCTGCTGCTCAAACCGATAACGAACGATCTCCCCCAGCGACTCCCACGCAGGCGTCTCCATTTCCGCCCCGCGACGCAACCTCGGACGCGTCACCCGCTCGACATCATGCACATACTTCCAACCAAACCGCCCCTCATCACACATCCACCACTCATTCACACCCGGGTTATACCGAGGCTTCAACCGTTGCACGCGATTGTCGCTCTGGTCCACCCGAATCGCACAACCCGTGCTGCACCCCGGACAAACTGAATCCCCGCTCTCCAAAAACCACACCCGCTTTTTGAACAAAAAATCCTTGTCCAAAAGCGCCCCCACCGGACAAACATCAACCACATTCCCCTGCATCGGATTGTCCAGCGGAATCCCCGGAAAAATATCAATCTCCGCCCGACCACCCCGATTCACAATACAAAGCTCCTCGGTCCCCGAAACCTCCTCGGCAAACCGAACGCAACGCGTACACATCACACAACGATCCGAATACAACAACGTCTGCGGACCGATGTCCTTCTTCGGGTTCACCTGCTTCTGATCGTGCATCCGCGACTCGGATTCACCAAATTTGTAACTGTAATCCTGCAGATGACACTCGCCTGCCTGATCACAAACCGGGCAATCCAACGGGTGATTCAGCAGAAAATACTCCATGCACGCCTTCTGATTCTGCTCCACCGCCCCCGAATCAAACCGCACCACCATCCCATCCTTCACAGGCGTCTGACACGACGGAAACAACTTCGGCGCCCAACCCATCTCACGCGTCTTCGGATGAGGCAACTGCATCTCCATCAGACACAACCGACAGGACGCCACCACGCTCAAACCCGGATGATAACAATAGTGAGGCACGTCCCAGCCCGCCTCCAGGGCAGCCTGCAACACCGGAATCCCGTCCCGGCACTCAATCTCCTGATTGTCAATCGTTATCTTCGCCATGTTCCACTGTAGGGCAGGTGCTCGCACCTGCCGTCTTGCGTCCCAAATCAGTTCAACACCCGCAACACCGCCTCAGCACGACCATCACGCTGCCGACCCATATGCTCCTCGTACTCGGTCCGAAATTTCTGCACAAGACCGCGTATCGGAAACGCCGCCCCATCCGGCAATCCACAAATACTATACCCAGGCATCATCCCCATCCGACCCGACACCTGCTCCAATAAATCCAGATCCTCAATCCGACCCGCCCCCATCGCAATCCGCGACGCAATCCTGTACATCCAGCTCGTCCCCTCCCGACACTGCGTGCACTGCCCACACGATTCATGCGAATAAAACCGCGACACATTCAACAAAACATCACGCATATCCGTCTCAACATCCACCACCACCGCAGCCGCCGTCCCCAACCCCAGCAACCCGAAATTCCGCGGGTCATCAAAATCCATCTTCATCCCCAACTCATCCCCCGTCAGCACACCCATACTGATCCCACCCGGAAACACCGCCTTCACCCCAACATCATCCACCATCCCCCGACCATAGTCGTCCCCATAAATCAACTCCTCGCACGTCATGTCCATCGCCCCCTCAAAACACCCGGGCCTGTTCACCGGACCACTCAGGCAAAACAGTTTAGGCCCCGTGCTCGACCCCGCCCCGATCGATTGAAACCAATCCGCACCACGCGTCATGATGTGCGGCAGATTCGCAAGCGTCTCAACGTTGTTCACCACCGTCGGCAAACCAAACGCACCCTCCACCGCAGGAAACGGCGGCTTGATCCGAGGCCAACCACGCTTGCCCTCCAACGACTCAATCAACCCCGTCTCCTCACCACAAACATACGCCCCCGCCCCACGATGCACATAAACATCCAGATCAAACCCGCTCCCCAAAACATCCTTCCCCAGCAAACCCGCCGCGTAGGCCTCGTCAATCGCCAGTTGCAAAATATGAAACTGCTCGTGAAACTCCACCCGCAAATACACATACGCAACCTGAGACCGCGTCGCATACGCAGCGATGATGATCCCCTCGATCAACATATGCGGATCGCTCTCCATCAACACCCGATTTGAAAACGTCGGCGGCTCAGACTCGTCACCGTTCACACACAAAATTGTCTTCTCACGATCCTTCGGCAAAAAAGACCACTTCACCCCCGCCGGAAAACCCGCCCCACCACGACCGCGAAGGTTCGCCTTCTTTACCTCCTCGATCACTTCATCCGACGACAACTTCAACGCCTTCTCCGCCCCCGCGTACCCGCCCCCAGCGCGATGCACCTTCAGTGTGCAGCTACCCTCAACCCCTCGATTCTTCAACAACACAGGCTCGTAGGAACCCATCAGACTTCCCTTCGATCGCAGATCAACGTCGCCGCGGCATCATCCCCTAAAACAGAATGATCCGAAAGTACACCACACCCCAAATCGCCAGCAACGTACTCACCACCCACCGCCGCCCGACAAACGCATGAGGCCCGATCATCGCCAGCAACACCAACAGAAAATCCAGCGAAAACCGGTTGTACCCCCGCTGCGCAAAGCCCGTCGTGTGATACAACATCAACACCGCATAAATCACCCCCACCGAACCCAGCAACCACCGATTCTGCCGCTCCGCCCAGATCCGCTTCACATCCCAAATCACCATCAACAGCAACGGCGTCGTCCACCAGATTCCCGTCGATTGCACACTCGGCAACCACCGCCAATTCCCATGCCTCTTCTCGAAAACAGGCCAACCCACATTCATCCAGTACAGGTTGTCGTCGATCCATTTCGAATGAAACGCCCCATCCGCCGCCGACAACGCCACAACATCCCCTCGACCCTCGTAAATCATCCCGTAACCATGCTGAACCGGGCTCCCGAACTTCAACTCGTTCAACATTGCAAACGTCCCCACCAATACCACCACAAACGTCAGCCCAACCCAACGACGCCGTCCGCCCTGCAACCACGCCATCACAACCATCGGCAACGCATACGCCACCATCGGCAACCGCGACAACCCCCCAATCAACAACCCGATACCCGACTGCCAAATCCGCCCCCCTCGAAAATACCCGTCCAGAAACAGCAGCAGACCCACCTGCGAAATCGCATGATTCAGTTGCCAGACCGCCGCCGACAACGACGCACGATCCAGAATGCAGAACGCACTTGTCCCAAACACATACGCCAGCGTCAGCACCACCGCCGGAACAATCCGCCCGCACCGCCCCAAAAACAACCGATACGCCAACCCGGGCACCGTCCACACAAACACCACTGTCAGCAACCAATGAGGAACACCCTTCGGCGACACCATCAGAACCAACGCTGAAAAAATCGTCATCAACGGCGGAAAGTGACTGTACGTCGTGCCGTCCACCTCGGCTGTGTCGAAATCCGGCGCGGGAAGCGAAAGCTCCCCCTCCAGCCAACGCGACGCTTCGCGAACCTGCACATGATTCGCTGGTGTTAGAAAATCCGTCTGCCACGAAGGACCAGCCGGATACGGCGGACCACCAAAAAAACTCGCGAATACCACATACACCACCAACAACCCCAACCAGGGTTGCCGGTTCACCTCGGCCTTCAAAACCGAACCGCTCGCGTTGTTGTCTGCCTCGTTCAATCATTCCACACGCTGCCGCGCGCCACACCAAACTCAATTCGAATCCTGCATCTCAACCACATCCGACGTCGACGCAATCACACCATCATCCCTGTCATCATCCACCACAGGCCCGTCAAACAAATCACTCCGCGGCAAACCATGATCCGCATTCCCCGCATCCGCCAACAACGCCGGAACATCAGCCGCCTTCACGCACTTGTGCATCCGCTCATTCACCAACAAACAAGGCCCATGATCACAACCCGCCAGACACTCCTCAACCGCAATGCTGTACTTCCCGTCCCCCGTCGTCTCATGCTCACCAATCCCCAAATGATCCTTCACCGCCTCCAACACCTCGCGACCGCCAAGGAGTTCACACGAAATACTCCGACACACCGTCACAACCTTCTCACCCCGAGGCTTGGTCCAGAAATGTGTGTAAAACGAGATCGTGTCGAACACCGCCGACGGATGAATCTCCAGCAAATCCGCCACTTCCTTCATCGCCTGCCAACCGATAAACCCCAACGCATCCTGAATCACATGCAACGCAGGCAGCAACACCGCCCGCTTCGTCGGATACCTCGGAAAAAAAGATTCGATCTTCCCCCGAATTGCCTCCGTCAGCACCGGCGTCGCGCCCGCGTCCACCACAGGCTCATTTCGATCAATTGTCTTCCACGCCATCACACTCTCCGCACGCTACCGATCCAGCTCCGCCGCAATAATATTCAACGAACCCAGAATCGCCACAACATCACTGATCTGATGACCCACCACCAGTTTCGGAAAACACTGGTAGTTAATAAAACTTGGCGGACGACACCGCGCCCGATACGCACAGCGACCACCATCGCTCGCAAAATAAAACCCCAGCTCACCATTGGCTGTCTCATTCGCACCATACGATTCACCCACAGGAGGCGTGAATCCGCGATTCGTCATCACCTGCTCAAAATGATGAATCAATCCCTCAATACTGAAATAAACCTCGTCCTTGCCCGGCAACGTCTTCTTGTCATTGGGCAACACATTCACCGAACCAGACGGTATATTGTCAATCAACTGTTCAATAATTAAAAGCGACTGCCGCAATTCCTCAAGACGAACCAGATACCGCGAATAAACGTCCCCACCCGTCGCGATCGGCACCTTGAACTGCACCGCGCTGCTGCCCTTCCCATCCCAGTCATCCTCATAGCAAAGATAAGGCTCGTCCTTCCGCAAATCCCGCCGCACACCGCTCGCACGCGCCAACGGACCCGTCAAACCCCAGTTGATCGCATCGTCGTGACCAATATACCCGACGCCCTTCGTCCGCTCGACGAAAATACGATTGCGATTCAACAGCGACACCATGTCGTCCAGCGTCTTCGGCAGCTTACGACAGAACGCCTTCACCTTCTCCGCCCATCCGTCGGGCATGTCCTGCATCAATCCCCCAACACGCGTATAACTCGTCGTAAACCGCGCCCCCGAAATATCCTCAAACAAGTCGTATATATCCTCCCGCTCGGAAAATCCATACAAAAACGCCGTAAACGCCCCCAAATCCAGAGCAGCCGTCCCCACACACAACAGGTGATCCTGAATCCGCGCCAACTCCGCAATAATCGTCCGCAACACCTTACACCGAGGCGTCAACTCAATATTGAAAAGCACCTCAACCGCATGATGCCACGCAATGTTGTTCGCCATCGGCGAGATATAGTTCATCCGGTCCGTCACAACCACATATTGATTGTAATCCAGATGCTCCCCCAGCTTCTCGAACCCACTGTGCAAATACCCAATATGAGGCACGCACGACAACACGCGCTCACCGTCCAACTCCAGCACCAGCCGCAACGTTGTGTGCGTCGCAGGATGCTGCGGACCAAAGTTCAACGTCCACCGGTCACCCCCAGGCTCCTCCGGTGCCAACGTCGCAGGCCGAATCTCACTAGCAGGCTCAATCGCCATAATCACCACTCACACTAATTCACTCTTCCCTCAATGTAGCGTCACCCCTCGTGGGTGACGAGCAAACCAACCGCGTCCACAGGCACTACCGACTCTCCCGAGTCAAAACCTCATAATCCTCCCGCTCACCACGACCCCGCAAAGGATAATCCTTCCGAAGCGGATGCGCCTCAAACGCCTCCCACGTCAAGATCCGACGCAGGTCCGGGTGATCCGAAAACCGAACCCCGAACATGTCCCACACCTCACGCTCCATCCACTCCGCCCCCGCCCAGACCCCCGTCACACTCGGCACCTCCGGACTCGGATCATTCACAAAACACTTCACCCATATCCGATGATTCCGCGACAAACTCAACAACGAATAAACCACCCCGTACCGATCCGTCGCCTTCGGAAAATTCAAATAATCCACGCACGTCAAGTCGCACAACTGCTCAAACGCACACGCCTCGCTATTCCGCAAAAACCGCATCACCTCCAACAACCGATCCGCCGGCACGCGCACATAAATCTGTTCCGCCCCCACCGCCCCATCAGCGCGATCCATCAGAGGGGAGGGCGAAAAATCAACGTCCGAAAATCCTTCGCTCAACGCCGAAATCACCTGTTGTGTTGCTTCATGCATCGATCCAGATACCTCAACAAAACCGCGAGCCTACCGAGGCCCCGCACGCCGCGCCGAATTCAACTGCACCAGAGGCTGAACCGTCAACCCGAGTCCACCACGCTCCGCGCTCGACTTGATCCCCTCCGTCTCAACCAACCGCTGAATCGCCATGATCCCCTCGATCAGCGTCTCAGGCCTCGGCGGGCAACCGGGCACATAAACATCCACCGGCAAAAACTGATCCACCCCCTGAACCACCGCGTAGGTATCAAACACACCCCCCGTGCTCGCACACGCACCCATACTCACCACCCACTTAGGCTCGCACATCTGCTGATAAATCCGTTGCAAAACCGGCATCATCTTGATCGCAACCCGTCCCGCACAGATCAACAAATCACACTGCCGAGGCGTGAACCGCATTACCTCCGCCCCAAAACGCGCGATGTCATAACGACTCGCCCCCGTCGCCATCAACTCAATCCCACAACACGCCGTCGCAAAAGGCATAGGCCAAAGCGAATGCTTCCGCGACCAGTTCATCCCCATTTGAGGCAGATCACCGCCGACCTCCCGAAGCCGACCCACCAGATGGTCAAGCCGCGTCGTCAGATGATCACCCTCACCCGCCATGTGCGGATCGATGTCTGCCTTCGTCAATCCCACTGAAACGCATCCTTTCGCCACTCATACGCAAACCCCACCAAAAGCAGCACGAAGAAAATCCCCATCGCCCCCAACATGAAACCCGCCCCCACCGATCCACCATCCGGTGTCGCCACCGTCTCACCCGTCGTCGCCGCCCTGTAAAACACCACCGCCCAAGGCCAAAGGAAAACCACCTCAACATCGAACAGCAAAAACAGCATCGCCACAATGTAAAATCGCACGTTAAACCGCCGCCGGGCATCCCCAAACACCGGCATCCCCGATTCGTAAATGCTGTCCTTGACAGGCCCCTTCTTCGCAGGACGAACAAGGTGCGCTAAAATCAACGCCCCCGCCGCCGTCGCACAAGCAAGCGCCACGACAAACCCGATCGCCTTCCACGCACCAAAATCAACCTGCATCAGCATCAAATTCATTCCGGAACACCGCAGACCCTCCGCAGCCATGACCTTCCGCGCGACAGTCTAATTTGCAACAGCCAAATGCGTCAACAACTTCATGACTTTTTTCACAATCTTCGCGCAAACAATTCAAACACAGGAACTTAACGCAAATCCAAAACGTCCCGCATGTCGTACCGACCCGCAGGTCGACCAGCAACCCAGGCAGCCGCCGCCAACGCGCCCCGCGCGAACGTATCTCGCGACGACGCCCGATGCTGCAACGTCACCGATTCACCCTGACCACAAAAATGCACCTCATGAAAACCAACCACGTCACCCATCCGAACCGCATGAACACCAACCTCCCGCACAGGCCTCAATCCCGTCTGACCCTCCCTGCCATACACCACATCGGCGTTTCGGTCACGATTTGTCGCGTCCAAAACCGACCGCAGCAACGACTTGGCCGTCCCGCTCGGCGCATCGACCTTCCGATTGTGATGATGCTCGATGATTTCAATGTCATACCCGCTGCCAAGCTTCCCAGCCGCCTCAGCCACAAGCGACAGCAACAAATTGACCCCCAGGCTGAAATTCGTCGCCTTCACAATGGAAACAGACTTGCCCGCCTCGTCGATCGTCGCCAGCTCAACATCGGAGTAGCCGGTCGGGCCTATGATCATCGACCTGCCTCGTTCAACGCACACCGGCAGCCATTGCATCGTCCCAGCCGGGACCGAAAAATCGACCAGCACATCAAAATCGACATCACATTGATCGGTGGCCTGAATCGCCTTGTCGCGAAATGAGACAGCCGACCCAAACCTGGGATCACCACGATTGGTCAATGCTGCGACAACGTCGAACCGATCGTCATCCGCCGCCAACGACAGAATCCGCGTACCCATACGACCTGTCGCACCAGAAACCGCCAATCTGATCATGCAACACCTCCACCAAGAACGACCAACAGCAGCGGGTAGTGTACGCCAATCGCCCGGATTGGGGAACGAATGGCAGGCAATCCCTGCAGGAGAGGGTGCATGACAAGATCAGCGGGCACAAAAAACCGTAGGGCAGGTCGTTGTTCCGCGCGAGCGGAACGTTGACCTGCCGTTCCGGTGCGGCAGGTGCAACCACCTGCCCTTGTATCTTTCAGTTTGTGTGTTTTGATACGATTTATTGTTGGTTCGGCTCGGCGAAGTGAGCGTAGCGAACGTAGCCGAGTCGAACCGGGCCAATCGCGAGATCGTCCTGCCCTGGGTCAGTCGAGGCCGTGGTGGTAGCTGGATACCGGTTGGTTTTGTGAGTCACAATCCGTACAGTCGCCCGGGCCACTGCCCACAGCAAGCCCGTAT
>JAJDDT010000098.1 GCA_029260165.1 Phycisphaerae bacterium
CCATGTGCCATTCGCGGTCGTCGTGACCAAACAGTGCAGCCGGTGTTTCCATATTGGGGATGCGGGCGTTCTGGAATTTACGAATAGTTTCGGCGATCTGATGAGCCGGCAGTTCGTGGATGGATTCCTGTGCCTGGGCGACGGGGGCAGCGACGATCAACACGGCGGACAATACGCGAAATGAACAATTGATTGAACGATTCATGGGTAACCTCCCTGTTTCCATGACAAACACGACAAAATACAACGGCTATCAGAACAGTCATTCTGCCCCCCCCCCCCATTCGACTTGTCAAGAGTTTTTTGACAAAAAACCGGAGAATTTTTCGATATTGGTGGTTTGTTGCAGCGCGGGGCCATAATTGAGGATATTGGGGGGGGGACTGTGGATTGAGGAGTTGTTGGTTTTCCCGCCGGGTGGCCTACCGCCAAAGACGGTGGGCTACCCGGCTGTATGTGGAATCACGGTTTGCCTGTCGGAGGCAGCCATCGCAGATTGGGGATCGCGGTCGAACCCGTTATCGCCGCGTCCGCAGGTCCCACCTTCGATTCATTGTGACAGTATCAACGCTCCCAAAATCATCATCGCCAATCCCAGGATCATGTAGAACACGCGAGCACCCTGATAGCCGAACATCTTGACGAACAACTGTGCTTTCCGATGATTCATGTACCATTTCCAGTCCATGGCAGCCGCAACGCCCGCAAACAAGCCAATCGCGATCGTGAGCAGGGCCGTCACCTGTTGCTTTTCCATTCCGCATATCCTCCTGAAGACGTTCATGAATGCGTTGCACTTGCGCCCCTGATCAGACGCGCCGGCCAACCGTCAGCATAGCCCGATCGCACCGGATCCGGGAAGCACCCCCACATGCCACCCACAGCTCCACGGTTGAGTCCTCCCACCCGCTCCGCTACACTATCCCCATGGCAGAAGCACAACAATCGCGTCGTCCCAACCCTGCCCAGTGGCTTATCGCCATGAGCCTCGCCGCCATCGCGGTCTGCATGGTCCTCCGACTCGACCAGCAGGTTCTCCCGACCGCAGACGCCCAGGTCGTTCGCTCCGCCGGCTCAAGAGGCATCTTCGCCTTCAACGCTCAGCTCTGCGAAAACACCCACGGAATCTGCATGGTCGACGTCGACACCATGACCCTTTGGTGCTACGAATACGTCTGCGGAACCAAAAAACTCCGCCTCGTCGGAAACAGGTCCTGGATGTACGATCGATACCTGGAAAACTACAACATCGACGGACCAACCCCCCAGGAAGTGCAAAGGCTCGTTGATCAGGAGCGAGAAGCCAAACTGCGAAACCCCTGACCACCGGAATTAACCGCGAATTTGCTCCTTGTTCCGCGTACAATAATGACAGAAGGCAGCGACCAGGATCCTGCCGCGACAAAACAACGAATCGTGACGTGAGGAAATCGCCACAATGGCCAAAATGTTCTACACCCTTGAAGAGGCCCTTGAAAAACTGGGATGCGGCGAGACCGCTCTTAAAGCCGCCGTCCGCGACGCAAAACTCCGCGAGTTCCGCGACGCGGGCAAGGTAAACTACAAGGTCGATGAAATCGAAAAACTCGCTACAGAAGGAAGCCTCGAAGCAGGAGGCTCTCCCCCCGATACCAATGCCCCCGATGCATCGGACGTCATGCCCGAATTCAGCAATGAACCCGACCTCTCCTCCAGTCTGGGGCCCATCAGCCTCGCAGACACCGGAAACCCCATGCCCGACCTCACCTCCGCAGGCGGTCAAAGCGCAGGCGGCAGCATCGCCCTCGGCGACAGCATGGGCGACAGCCTCGGCGAAATTGGACTGGCTGACACCGGCGTCAACCTCGGCGGGTCCGGATCAGGTTCCGCCACCGGAATGCCGGGGTCCGGCGCAACGGACATCGGCGGCGAAACCACCTTCAACCTCGCCGACACCAGCGACGCCGTCAGCATTGACGAACCCGAACCCGGCGATCCCTCAAAGCCCAAAAAAGACGATACCGTCGTAAGTTCAGTCGGCGTAAGCGTTTTCGACGAAGAGGAAATCTCAGACGACGACCCGATGGCCAAAACCGTCCTCACCGGGACCGCAGGCGGAACCGGTCTCGAAGGCGTCGGCAGCGGGTCCGGGTTGCTCGACCTCACCCGCGAGAGTGACGACACCTCCCTCGGAGCGGAACTGCTCGACGAAATCTACCCCGGCGGCGACGAAGGCGCCACCGTCGAAATGGGCGAAGCCACCCGCGCAGGGCTTGAAAGCGCCATCCCGGACGACACCCCAACCGTCGCCGAACCCGTCGACGACGCATTCAAAGCCCCCGCCGCGGGTCCCGGGTCCGAAACCCCCGCCACCGCGCCCGCCGGGTCATCCCGAACGGTTGTCACCCAGGTCATCGAATACGCTCCGGACGCTTTCGCCCACGGTGCTGGTGGAATGCTCGTTGTCGCCCTGATCATCATGGTCCTCACCGGATTACCACTCGCCGCCGCACACCACGGCGTCTGGCCCTCGCTTCTTGATATTGTTTATGCTAAACTCTGGATGTTTGGTGCGGGCGCGTTGGTCCTTTCAGGTGCCGCCCTGGGGCTTGGCATCTTTCTCGGAAAACGATCCGAAGGATAGTCCTCCCCGGAGCATCGTCTGACCAACCAATAACAATTGGCAACCACTCCCGCCAACGGTCACACGCCCGGGTGCTGCGTAACACCGGGGCATGACAGTCTTGTTTCTCTTGTCTGGTTCCTAACCTAAGGAGCACACCGTGCGATTGGCTTCATCGATTCTGACCACTGCCGTTGTTTCCATTCTCTTCACCTCCACCGGGTGCGTCAGCCTCGGGGAGCACGAACACGTTAAAATGGACAACCGAAAACTCAAAGCCGAAAAAGAACAACTCCAGCAGGAGCTGTTCGACACCCGCGCGGTCACCGGATCGCTTCGCGATCGATCCGACTCCCTCGAACAACAGCTCGGAACCAAGGACCAGGTCGTTTCCAACCTCAAGCGGGAAAACGACGGCCTTGAACAAAAATTCAACCGCTGTCAGGAAATCGCCAAAGGCATCGCCAACATGCCCATCCCCGCCGTCAGCCTGTCCGCACCGCTTCCTGCGGAACTCGACTCCGCCCTGGAAGTCTTCGCCTCACAGCATCCGCAACTCGTCGTCTACGACCGCGAGCACGGGACCATCAAATGGACCTCCGACCTTCTGTTCGCTCTCGGTAGCGACGTCGTCAAAAAATCCGCCGCCTCCTCGGTCGCACAATTCACCGAAATCATGCGACTCCCCGCCGCCGCAAATTTTGACGTCTTCGTCGTCGGACACACTGACAACGTCCCAATCCGAAAAGCCGAAACGCGAGAGGCCCACCCCTCCAACTGGCACCTCTCTGCCCACCGCGCCATTGCGGTCGCCAATGTCCTCCACGACAACGGACTTGGTAATTCACGCGTCGGCATCGTCGGATTCGGCCAAAACCGCCCACTCGTCTCCAACGAAACCAGGGAAAACCGCGAACTCAATCGCCGCGTCGAAATGTACATCAAGCCCACGGGCGCGTTT
Organism: Phycisphaerae bacterium; assembly: GCA_029260165.1. GTDB lineage: Bacteria > Planctomycetota > Phycisphaerae > UBA1845 > UBA1845 > OFTM371. The sequence goes on from JAJDDT010000098.1 coordinate 3,564, forward strand.
GCCGTCGGGGCAGGGACGGACGCGCAGGCCGCCGCCCTCACAGGCAAGGTTGCCGGCGACAAATAATACCGGACGCTCCCATAAACCAACCGTCGGTTTTCAAGCCGACCCATGAACCTTAAAGCATTTGTTGAATCCGCCCGCAAGGCTCGTCGCGCGGCGGATTTCGTCTATAATCAAGACATCATGAGCAACCTCGGTGTCCGTGGATGGAAACAAACTCAGGAACACGATCGAACCCACGATGCAAGGCGAGAATTCAATGACCAAAGCAGCCACCCCGGGTAAATCCAGGGGCCTACTCCACTACCTCTTTTTCTGCTGGGCAAACAACGTCTGGTTCGGCATCGCCGTCCTCGTAGCCATCTTTGTCTACAGCTCCGCCGGCAGCGCCATCCCCATCCTCCGCCAACACCCCTTCTTCGACATGACCGAAATGGAGTGGTTCCACTGGTGGCCTTTCGATCTCATGATCACCCTCCTCTGCATCGTGATGATCACCGTCACCCTCAAACAAATCCCCCTCAAACTCGTCAACGCAGGCGTCTGGACCATCCACACCGGAATCATCACCCTCTGCCTCGGCAGCATGTACTATTTCGGAACCAAGCTCGAAGGCGACGTTCCCATCTACCGCCGCCAGGCCAGCATCCAGCTCCCCGGAAACACCGAACCCATCTCCATGGTTATTCGCCCCGGAAACCACCTCTCCGCAAAAGGCTCCGACGGTGACTACCATTTCGCCGTCTCACAAATCTTCCCCAACTGGACCATCGCATCGGGCGACGACACGGGAAAACAAGCCTACATGGCCTGGATCGACGTCCGGACACCCTCGGGCAACTACACCCGCCAACTCCTTGCAGGCTACCCCCAATACACCGAAGACATCCTCCCCGACCGTACCCGCGCCAAAAAAACCCTCGGACGACAACTCGTCGACGACACCCTCTCCATGAAGCTCGACTACGAACCGCAAACCGAATTCTTCCTCAAGGACTCCGCCGCCATTTTCGTCCGCAACTCCGATGACCAACCCTGGAGCGAACGACCGGTCCCTGATATCCCCCACTTCAACGACCACATCCGTTCACACGACGATATCATCACCACCCCAAACCAGAAACCCGTCCCCCTGCGTCCCATCAGTCTCAAGGCGCTACCCGAAAACAACACCCCCGACCCGCTCTCCAAATACGACGTCCGCGTCACAGCCTATCTCCGTTACGCCCGCATGATTCAACAATGGACCCCCGGCGGATCGAAACTCAACCCCGTCGTCGGCCTCTCGCTCATAACCGGAACCTCCCGGAACGACCTCGAACTTGTCGCCCTTGACCCAAACAGAAGCACAACCGCCAACGGTGCCGTCGCCTTCAAATGGGTCGATTCCCTCGACCAGGTCGACCAACTCACCCAGTCCCCCGTCGACAAAATCATCTTCACCGTCCCCGACACCGACATCGAACTGACGGTCCCCTTCAGGGCTCCGGATACCGACTTCATCCCCATCACCGGCACCGATTTCGCCTACAAAATCAAAAACGTCATCCACGACCTCCCTGTTTCTCAGGGGCCTCGCGAGGGTCAGCAGGTGTCCGTCGCAATGGTCGACATCAAAACACCCACGGGGGTCATCTCCCGATTCGTCGCCACCGACCCGAATACCACCCGCGACGTTGTCGAACAGGGAAAGCTGAGTCCCCCGTCATCCGTCATCGACGTCCGATTCATCACCGGAAACACCGCCCGCGTCACCATCCTCGCCGGACCCGAATCCGTCGGAAACTGGATCCTCATCAACCAGGGCGACCTCATCGACAAACAAGAAATCACCATCGGGCAACCGATCCCGGTCGCACAACAAACCAACCTCACCGTCAACTTTCTCATCACCCACCCCATCGACGACAGCAAACCCATGATCGTCCCCGTCCACCAACGTCAACGCATCAGAATGCCGTTCTTCTCCCTCGTCCGCCTCGAAATCACCCACGACGACTGGACCCGATCCGTCTGGCTCCCCTTCAACCGATACGCCCTGCCCAACAACCAGTACGTCATCCCCAGGCGCATCAACCTCCAACCAACCGAACTCACACTACCCGACGGCCAACACGTCCAACTGCTCTATTCCCGCCAGCGTCATCCATTACCAAACCCCGTCGCACTCGAATCCTTCGAACTCGCCACACACCAGGGAGGTTTCACAGGCTCACTCGACACCGTCAGCGACTTCATAAGCCAACTCCGTTTCAAATCCGAAGACGGCTGGTCCGACCCCATGCAGATGAGCTCGAACCGACCCGCCACCAACGGCGGGTTCTGGTACTTCCAGTCCGAATGGGACAAACCCTCCCAGGGCTACAATGGCATGAATTTCACCGGCGCCGGCATCGGAAACCGCAACGGCGTCTACATCCAGCTCGCAGGCACCTGCATCGCCGTCACCGGAATGCTCTTCGCCTTCTATGTCAAACCCGTCATCAGGCGAAAATCCCAGGAAAAAGCCCGCCTGCGCAGGCAGCAACGTCAAACACCAACCAACATCGAGGAAACCGAAGCTGCAGGAGTCGCCTAAGCGCTTCGCCAAACAAGGCCCATAACCATGTACGACAATATCCCATTGATCCTCGCATTCGTTTTTGGAACCATCGCCCTCGTCTTCTTCCTCGCGATGCTCACGCCCAAAATCCGCAAGCACATCGTCGACGTGCTCGTCGTCGCCCTCATCGGATTCATCATCTACCACAATTCCTCCAACCGACCTCCATCACCCCAACCCACCGAATTCGCCCAGGCCGTCAACATCGACACGCTCAACAACCTCGCCGTCCAACGCGACGGACGACTCAAATCCTTCAGCTCATTCTCACGCACCATGATGCGTTTCGTCAGTGGCCGACACAAAATCGGAGGACAACAAGCCGCCTTCACCTACTTCGACATGATGTTCCGACCCGACGCCTACATGAACGCCGACGTCATCTACGTCAAACACAAAGACCTCCGCGCAGGCATCGCCAACCAACTCATTGCAGACGCGGTAGCCACACCCGACATCCTCGAATCCTTCAGGGAAAACGGACTCATCGCGCCCGCCCTGCTAAACCGACCATCCATCAGCGCCCTGCTCGATGAACTCGAACGCGACCTCATCAAAATGAACAAGCAGGTCAACATGGTCCACACCGCCCTCACCGTCTCCGACCCCCGAACACTCTCCGGAAACCTCCAGATCATCCCACCCCCAAACGGGTCCACCCAGGATCCATGGTTCCTCATGAGCGACGTCCTCGCCTCCGCCATCGCACCCACCGACCACACCCACGCCGGCGTCGGACAGGTCTCGCGTATCCCAGGCCTCGACCCCGGTCTCACCACAAAAATCGCCAATGAATTCAACACCCTCAAAACCGCGTGGCTCGCCCAGGACGCAACCGCCGTCAACACCGCAACCGCCACCCTCGCAGCCCTTATCCGAACCGTCGAACCCGACCTCTACCCACCCGTGGACAAACTCCAGCTCGAAAGCTGGTATTTCAAATCCTACAGCATGACATGGGTCTGGACCGTCTACATGCTCGCCCTCATCCCCCTCCTCATCGGATTCGTCTATCGCTGGCGCGGGGCAAACCTCCTCGGAATCGCCATCTTTGTCGCCGCCTTCGGACTCCACACTGCCTCACTCGCCATCCGATGGCACCTCTCCGGACGCATCCCAAACTCCAACATGTTTGAAGCCATCTCCGCCGCCACATGGTTCGGAGGCATCCTCACCTTCATCCTCGAACTCATCGTCCGCAAGACGACCATGCGCAACCTCTTCTTCATCGGATCCGCCACCGCCTCCATGACCGCCGCCATGTGCAGCTACTTCCTGCCCATCCAACTCACCAGCGACATCAACAACGTCATGCCCATCCTCCTCCACAACGTCTGGCTGTACATCCACACAAACATGATCATCGCCAGCTACTGCACCATCGCCATAGCAGCCGTCACCGCACTGCTCTACCTCCGCGATCGCATCGGGGGCGGAAAACCGGACGCAGCCATCCTCGGCGGTGCGGGTTCGCTCATGATGCCAAGTCACCCCAGCGCAGCCTTCGTCAAAAACGAAGGCGTCTCCGTCGCGCAGGTTTGCGACGGTGCCACCATGATCATGATGGAATTCTCCTTCGTCACACTATGGACAGGCCTGGTCATGGGCGCCATCTGGGCAGACCAGTCATGGGGACGACCCTGGGGATGGGACCCCAAGGAGGTCTTCGCCCTCAACACCTTCATCATCTTCCTCCTGCTCATCCACGTCCGCCTCAAGGTCAGGGACAAAGGACTCTGGACCGCCATCCTCGCCGTCGTCGGATGCGCCGTCATGCTCTTCAACTGGATCGTCATCAACTTCTTCATCACAGGACTACACAGCTACGCCTGATCCTCCGCAGTCTCATCCCCATCGGGGGTGAGAGGATCGCGGTCGCCGACTCCGTCGCAAATCCGACCCGGAAGGAGTGCGAAACACCCATCGACTCCCCGCATATTCCCTGCTATCCTTCGGTGGCTGTTTGATTTTCAGGAGATTTCCATGACATCCGCAGACACACACATCAACGTGAAGGACTCAAACGGGGTCAGGGTCATCGAGTTTTGCGATCGCAAAATCCTCGACGAGCTGTCGATCTCCGAACTTGGCGGCGAACTGAACTCAGCCGTCGATTCCCAATCAGGGGCCAACACGCTGCTCGACTTCAAAAACGTGGAGCATCTCTCGTCCGCCGCGCTTGGAATGCTCATCACGCTCGACAAACGAATCAAGGACAAAAAAGGCGTCCTCAAACTGAGCAACATCAACCCCCAGATTTACGAGGTGTTCAAGATCACCAGACTCAACAAGCTGTTCGAGATTCACGAATCCGCGGACAAGGCGCTGGCCTCCTTCTAGCACGTTTTTTCGCCGCGCCGCTCAAATCGCCACCGCCCCCATGGCGACGCACGATCGATCTTTTGTGTGACAAATTCATGGCCAAACCCGACCCACACAACGAGGACACCTTCAGGGAAATACAGGTCAAAAGCACCCTCCACGCCGCCAAACTTCCCGAAAAAACCATCCTGAAGGACGTCGAAAACCACGGCTTCGGACCGGAAACCACATTCGCCATCAAACTCGCGCTCGAAGAAGCCATGACCAACGCTGTCCGGCATGGCAACGCCAACGACCCGGACAAGTCCATCCGCGTCAGATTCGCCGTCTCAAACGAATGCGCCGTCATCATCGTCCGCGACGACGGACCCGGCTTCGACCCGGACACCGTCCCCGACCCCACCGCACCGGATCGCCTCAGTCAACCCAGCGGCCGCGGGATCATGCTCATGGGAGCCTACATGGACGAGGTGAAATACCGGGACAACGGTCGGGAAGTCTACATGCTCAAAAAAAACGGCGACTGATAATACATCGAAATGCGACGAACCACCCGGACCTGAACATCCGGATTCACCAACAACATCTCAACCCGGAACCGCCGAAATCGCCTGCCGCAACGTGGCGATCCGTTGGGCACCCTTTTGACCGACCCCCAGTTCCAGCGTCCTGCCCGCCGCCTCCGGAATCCTGCCGATGTGACGATTGATCGCCAACCCATCGATCTCAGCACTTTCGCCCGGCAATTCGTCCCCCTCAAACGCCCCGCACATCGTAAACGACCCCACCCGAATGTTATCGTCGGTCGATACCTCCACCAACACCTCCTCCCATTCGCGCATCGACAACTGACCCGATCGCAACGCATCCTGCAGGTCAATATACTCGTCCGCCATCGTCGGTAGCTGCACCTCGGTCGCCCCACAAACCGTCACGATCAAATGCTGGCGATAAACCGGCAAACCTGCCTCGTGTCGCTTCTTCCGCTCCAGAACCTGCTTGGCCAGCGTCGGTCGCTTCAGCTCGCACCCACCGCAAATCGTGATGTAAACACGCTTGCTCGCGCTAAGCTGACCCGCCTGTGCCCCGAATATGCAGAAATGAAACATCGGTCCGTCCCCAAATACCTGTTCAAACCCTTGGCCGACCCGCGACCAAACATCCTGCTCCGCTGCCTTGTCCATCATACGGGTATTCGCAGGCGTTGGGGATATATTCAAGGTATCCGGGCGAAATCCGTGTGAAGGCCGATAATCGGGCGTCCAAGTGCTACCGCACCACGTTTCAGCCAACAGTCCTCAGTCCGCTGCCTTGACGATCAGGTCGCAAAAACCGTCCAACTTACTAATCCGTCCGCTCTCGCGTAGCAGGAACTCAGTGCCAAGAGTCTCTACAACTGACTTGCCGAGGACCGCTTCAACCTCTTCCACCGCATACCGAATCATCTGACCCTTCGTCAGCTGGAGAATCGCGTGGTCTTCGACAACCTCAAACGTCACCACAATCCGCGCCTCAGCTGACGTCCGCCGTACATCATCTCCAAGCTCGTCATTCGACAATGCGATACCGACCACTTTCGCGCGAACACTCAACTTCGATTCGATTTGTTTTACACGATTCTTAAGCGATTCGGCATCCAATTCGTTCGGTTGCAGAACTTCTCCGGATTCAGAAATCTCCTTCCAGCCCAAGAGCACGCAATCTCCCATACTGTTGCGGTTCAGGAACACGAGGTAGCGCGCTTGGGATCGGAAGGAAAACTGGCAGCGGCCAAATTGCCTTCTGGACATGCGAAATACCTTCGGCAGCGATCCTTTTATTACTGCCTCGGTCCGACAGTCCGGCTCGAAAACGTTGACATGCACCAGTGGCATGTCAGCGATTGTAATCTTCCCCTGCCCACCCCCGGAGCGGATCTTCTGCTCCGGCATGCCCTCGCCGTCAGTGCTCACAACCGCGATGACATTCGCGGAGCGAAGCAGGTCATCACCTGATGGATAAATAATCTGAGGCAACGCGTTGGAGGTTGCAATCAACGTGATGGGAATGGCAGTAATCAGAAATCGCTTCATGGGCTACCTCAGTTGCGATGTTCTGGCGACTGAACCCAATCGCCGCATCACAATTCTACCTATCTCACCATCATATTAGAAGTATCCGTCATTTTTCAACGATAGTTGCGTAGACGTGTTGGGATACAACGGACCGCATGACAGAAACTTCGATGGTCGCTATTGAGTAGGGCGGACAGACGCATCCGGGTAATCACACACGCGAATCGCCTCAAGCCGAATGGCTGTCAATGCGATGGACGGCGGACGATCGAATTCGCGGACTTCAAACTGATCCTGAATCGACTGGCGAATGATACTAGCGTCCGTGGTCGACACGCATGACGCCCAAACGACTGCGGCGTCATCGCCGGGACAGCCGCCCAAATACCGCTCCACGACACAATCATCGGTATCAAGCATGAGATCAAACAGCGCAGCGTTCATCCGGTCCATGGCGTCGGACATGTGCCGCTTGAGCGATTCAATATCACCCGAAAGGTCGATCGGTGGGGCGATGGCGTGCTCGATCGTCGCGACAATCGACCCGCCTCCTGCCATCATTCCGTCTTCGGTCGACCGGACGAAATCCGAAGAAGGTCAGGCTGATACTCGTGAATGTAACCCTTCTCCTTGAAATGCGCGAACAATTCATCGACCGTGTTGAACACCTTGGTCGAGGGAGCCGTCACAAACGGCGAAGGCTCACATTTCGGCGTCCAGATGACGTACACTTCCTTCGTGTTCTCCCACGCATGTTGCAACTCACGCTCAACACCCGACGACAACCCAGGCTTGCCCGTCGGCAACTCCGGAATGTAGCTGACGATCATGTGCGACTGATCGATCAACTGGAAATCGCGCGCATAAATCTGCGCATCCACGTCGTAGGCAATCTGCGAGATGTCCGCCGCCCGAAGTTTGAACTTCCGGCCATTCACGTCCATTTCGACGTGTTCCTCCCCACGCTGCGTCGCAGCCCCGGCCCGGAAAAGCAGTTCCTTCTCGTCCACATCCCCCGGATCGAACGTGATGAAATGCTCCGCGATCCGCGCACGGAACTGATCGATCTCCGCCAGCGTCTCAGGCATGTCCATCACATGCGTCATCGGGAACGACGGATAAACCCGCTTGCGTTTAGGCTCGAACATCAGACGGTAAAACGTCTCGACGTTCTGATTCGTCTTGCCCCGCGATACAATGTACGAATTCCCATAACCACTGATCGCCTCAGCCATCGTGGCCGTCACGACAGTCTCCTCCTCACGCCAGACAAGAATGTCCTTCAGCGTGTGGCGGATGTCGTGCTCCCGCTCCAACCGCTCATGAATCGCGTCGACGTTGTCCAGCAGCGTGATGTATAAATCCGCGTTCAGCTTCGCCATATCGTTGTGGTCGAAAGCAGGGAACAACCCATGCTTCCAGCGAAACGTCGCATGTGTATTGACGATCAGGTGCGTGTCCTTTTCCGCCTCAGCCAGCACGTCCTTAAAAACGCTTCGACGCAACTGATCCAGACGCGGACGGGGGAGATCAAGAATGCGATTCGCCGCAATGTCCGGTGCCTCCGCGTACATCCGCTCACCGACGTTGAACAGCTTGATGTCCTTACCTCGCGACCGCCCAAGCTCGACGACCTGCCGGAGAAAATCCTTCTTGTCCAACCCCACCTGACCCGTGCAGACCACACGCACAGGACCCTGCTCATCCGAGGCAAACAGATTCTCGCCGCTCGCTGTTGATTGATTCATAACTTCTTGTTGTAACTGAGGATGGGTACACCATCCGGACTGTGAATTACTCGCCGGACTGCCCGGCTGCCACCATCACGCAGTACACGCCGTAGTGACCACCGTAGCGTACCGCAATACCGAGATGTGTAAAGTCTGAGTCGAGCATCACCTCGCGGTGAGGCTCGCTCTCAAGCCACGCGTCCACGATGTCAGAAGCCGTCCAGAGACCCGCCGCCAGATTCTCCCCCAGCACGTCGAATTCGACGTTCGTCTCCGCCACCCGATCGCTGAACCCAGCCTTCGTCGATGGATTCACATGTCCGAAAAAATCCCCGTCGATCATCGTGCAGGCGTAGTCCTCAGCCATCATCGCCAAAGACCCCGCCGTCGATAACGATCCCAGAGATTCCCGCTTGGCATTGATAAGCCGGGCAACCTCCTCAGCCAACACCGCTGCCTCCGGCTTGACGACGCATTCAGTATCGCTCGCCAGACGCCGCGGCCCCGCCGCAGTGTCGTCCGCCAGTCGCCGCGTCACCCCCGATGCGTCGTCCGCAAGGAGACCGTCACCAACGTTGCAACCCGCCACAGTCAGGATGGCTGCAACCGTCAACATCCGAATTGTGAAAAGTCTGAAACTCACAAACCACTCCAAAAGGGCAGGTCACCACGATCGACGCATGCCAAGTCTAGCGGTCCAATCGTGTCCCAACAAGAAAAGAAAATCTGACGCAACGTAATTGTTTGTCATTCAACCAGTTGCGGCGATTTTGTGAAACAGGAGGATCGAAGCATCCTCATGTTGTTGGCCACGCTTGAAAAATTCCGCCTGGTCTTGAATCAACTCGTCCAGCGCAATACGGGCGGACTGCCCAAATCCGTCCCGCAAACTTTCCATCAGGGCTTCCTCGCCAAGCGTTTCCTCTGATTCATTCCAAACCGTCGTACAACCATTCGTGAACACCGCCAGCGTCTCATTGTTTTTCAAACAGTCCGCCGCAGAAAGGTAGGCGTAGTTCGGTGCGCTGCCGATCGCCGGAGCGTCGTGGTTGACCAGATCGCGCGACTCCCCGACGTGGTCGATAACAACAGCCCCAATATTTCCAGCGGTACTGAACTGCATCTGGCCCGTCGATGGGTTGACCAAAATCGATATCCCATGAAAGGCGGCTGGTTGCAGATCCTCGCGAAACAACCAGTTGATCGACCGAAGGAACACGTTCGGCGCGTCAGCGTGCATACACGCCGACCGAAACATCGTCCTCGCCTCGATCATGGCCATCCCGGTTCGGGTCGGATCGCTCTCCACGTTGCCGATGAGGATGCCACCCAGACCATTTGCGAGTTTCATGATGTCGAAAACATCGCCTCCGCGAACCTGCCCGGGCTTGCAATACGCAGCCAGTTGCAATCCGGAGAACTCCGGAATCTTCGCAGGGTCCAGGCGGGTCTGGATTTCACGCAGGAATGACAGCTCGCCCGACCGGGCGGCGTTTTGGATATTGACCTGACCCCGAATCAACGATTCGAGGTGGCTGGCTGCCAATCCTGCCAACAACATCAATTCGTTCAAATCACCGGAGCCAAACGGAACCGCGTCTGGCGAGCGATCAAGATAGATCACGCCAAGCTCGCCGAGTTTGTTTGACAACGGGACAGCCAGGGCGGAACCGACGCTCTCGGTCGGGGATTGAGGCATCAGGAGGTTTTGGTTGAAATCCAGGCAGCGATTGACGAGCAGTTCCTGTAGCGGTGACTCGTCCAGTGATTTTCCGCCGATCAGTTGTCCCTTAACAAATTCCAGTTCCCCTGAATCCTGTCGGCGGGCACCGACGTACACGAATCGGCAACCGAACAACGGGAGCAGGCAGTCGACGAGGTGGTCGATCAGTTTTGGCAGATCACCACATTTGTACAGACCGGAGCAAAACGTCGCGAATCGGGCCGGCGATTGGCTTGAAACCGTCGAGTCGTCGCCGGGTTTGTAGACGACCGCACCGGTTGGGACCGGCAGGGGTTTCAGTCCGCCGCCCCGGATGACCGGTGTTTCCTGAGCGCGTTTTTTGGACAGGAGTGATGGTTTCGTGGCGTCGTTGTAAACCGCGAGGGTGTAGCCCAGAACGGTGATTTCGTCGTGGTGATGAATCTCGACGACGCCGTTCACGGTTCGCCCATTGATCTGGACGGTTCCGCCGACGTCGGTGGAATCGAGCGTCCATGTACCGTCGTCACGGGGTCTGATCGTGGCGTGTTCATCGAGAAGCCTGCGGTCCGGGATGCAAATCTCGCATCCCGACCCCGACCCCACGCGGATCACCTGATCGTCGAATTCGAGACGGTTGATGAGGTCGTCGCCTTCGCGGACAAGGATTCGGATGTGGCTTGCGGTTTCAGGCACGATTGTCGGCTCGTTGGACGTTCGTCGGTCTCACTCGTAAGATGCCCACGCACACTGTTCCCGCGTGCTATCGGCATGTGGGCTGTTACAAGTTTAGGCCCGAAAAACGGCGGTTTCGATGGCGAAAAACCAATTGACCCTCGGTCACAGCCCCGACCCTGACGACGCATTCATGTTCTACGCCCTCGCGACGGGCAAAATCGACACCCACGGGTGGACATTCGAACACGTTTTGCAGGATATTCAGACCCTCAACGAGCGTGCGATGCGGGCGGAACTCGATATTACGGCCATCAGCATCCATGCCTACCCGTATGTCGCCGGGGATTACGCACTGACCTCGTGCGGATCGAGTATGGGGGATGGTTATGGGCCTATGGTGGTCGCGCGGGAACCCATGTCGATCGACGATCTTCGCGGCAAAACGATCCTGATCCCCGGTGAGAAAACGACCGCGTTTCTGGGGTTGAATCTGCTGCTTGGGCGTGGGAGTTTCCAGCATCGCGTGGTCATGTTTGACCAGATTCTGGAGGCAGTGGCCTCCGGGGAGGCGGACGCGGGGCTGATCATCCACGAGGGGCAACTGACCTACCGCAATCAAAAGCTCGAACTGGTCGTCGATCTGGGCGCGTGGTGGCAGGAGGAGACGGGACTTCCCATGCCGCTGGGCGGAAACTGCATCCGCCGCAGCCTGGGCGAGCAACCCATGAAAGAGATTACCCGTGTTCTGGAGGAGAGTATCAGGTTCAGTCTCGACCATCGCGAGGAGGCGGTCCGACACGCGTTGCAGTACGCGCGGGATATGGGACATGATTTAGCGGACGAGTTCGTCGGGATGTATGTCAACGACTGGACGATTGATTATGGGACGCGCGGACAGCAGGCTGTCGCGGAAATTCTGCGACGTGGTGCGGAAATCGGGATGGTTCCGAGCGTAGAATCCATTGATTTCGTTTCACCATGAGGTTCTGCGATGCCGAGACTCGTTTTCACTATTGCGTTGTTGTTCCCGCTGGGGCTGGTCGCCGGTTGCGAGGAATTTCAGCAGGCGTTGATTGTCAACAATCAGCCCGAGCGAATCCGTGTGCCCGCACGTCCCGTCGATTTGGGCACCCTCGGCGGTGAAAACCGAACCGCCACGGGAATCAACGACGCGGGGCAGGTTTGCGGTTTCTCGGGAAACGTGGATGAAGAGGATCGCGCGTTTGTCTGGACGGCCGACGAGGGGATGCGGGATTTGGGAACAGCCGGTGGCGATCAGTCGCGGGCTTTTGCCATCAACAACAACGGGGTGGTGGCTGGCATCACCACGTTTGCGGATGCGTCGCTTCCGGTGTCCGCCTGCTTCTGGACAACTGACGGTGAGATCGTGGTGTTGCCTCACCTTGAGGACGGACCATCGGAAGCGCGGGGAATCAACAACCTCGGGCAGGTGGTCGGCGCGTCGACAATCGAGGGTGGGCTTAGTCGGGCGGTTGTGTGGGAGTCTGACGGAACGATCACCGCAACAGGAACGCTGGGGGGCGATCAGAGCCGGGCGAACGGCGCGAATGATTTCGGCGTGGTTGTCGGTATCGCGATGGATGTGGAGGGACGAACCCGTGCGTTCAGGTGGACCCGTGAGGATGGGATTCAGGGGCTTGGCACGCTCGGTGGAAACGTCGCCCAGGCCAACGCCATCAACAATCTGGGCCAAATCGTCGGGAATTCGAGAACCGCGGACGGTCTCCAACCGGCGTTCGTTTTTTCAGTCGAAGAAGGAATGCGCGAACTGCCTGGTTTCGGCAGCGGCAATGCGCAGGCGTTTGCCATCAACGACAACGGATACATCACGGGGCAGGGAAACACGCTGGACAACTCCGCCAAGGCGTTCATCGGGACACTGGACGGTGACGTTTTCCCGTTGCCTGATCTCGGACGACGCATCGGGAACAACGCGCTTTCGATCAACAACCGAAACCAGGCCGTCGGTTTCGTCAACGTTCCCGGCGCAGGCTCGCGCGCGATCATCTGGGAATAGCGTGTCGAGACCGAACCTGCGACGCCAATAGCACATTCCCTGCCACATGGACACATGGTTTTGCTACAATGCGCCATCGGGATGGGGCAGCGGTTCCGGTTGATGGAGGCGATCATGGTAGCGCGACACGCCGTGTTCTTCGGTCTGCTCGGGGCAGGCATAGCTTGTCATTCGGTGTTTGGGCAACACATGCTTTCAAGCTCGAACGCGGGAATCCACGTATCGGACGGTCAGGGGCTGCTTTGGTCTGCATCGACCGGTGAAACGTATGCGCCACAATTCATGGACACACGATTGCGTTCATTACGCGATGCGTTGTTTCAATACGCGATCGATCATGATGACCAGGTTCCCGATCAACTGAGCACGCTGTTTCTCGAGGGCTATGTTGATGAGCCGGGGCTATTCTACAGCCTGGGCGATGTTGACCTGCCACCCGCGACCATTGACAACGACGTGCCCAATACCCCCGACAGCGCGTTGATCAGCTACGACTATCCTTTTCGCGGTGATATTTTTTCTGCGCCACCGGATGACATCATTCTCATCGACAACACAGCCGACAATCACGCGGGGCTGGGGCGGATGGTGTTGTTTGCGGATGGGCACCGCAGTTTTGAACCGTCGGACCCACATGTATTCTCGTCGGTGCGATCAGTATTGCCGTCCGGTGACGACGCCACAATTCGTCGCGCCCCGGATTTCGTGTCCGTGCCTTTTCCGTTGCCGTTGAGCAATTACGACGGGCAGGTTGTCGCAGGTCCCGGACACCAACACATCGCCGCCGAGGGCAGCTTGACGCAGGACATCCTGGATGTTTTGGCCGTGGAGGGCTTCAGTACGATTAACACCGTCAGTTCGTCTGGTTTGTCGCAAACGGTTTTTCCAGAAATGCGGATTCTCGGTCCGGAGCAGTCGGACGCGACCCTGGTCACCTATGTCGGTTTTTCCGGGGTACTGTCGCGCCCCATGGGCGAAACGTCTGATTTTGTCACGGTGAACGTCACCATGAGGTGGTCAAACGAGCGGAGGGCGGAAGGTGCGTTTGCCGCGTTGTTGAACCATTCCATCGGGCCGATCGCAACGCCACCTCCTGATGTCGTGGTGCTGGAGCATCGTCGGATACAACCCGGCGAGGACGAGTTCGTCCCCGGTGCGGATACGGTGTTCATGCGGGGGATCGCGCAGTTGTCGATCGACGTTCCGACGGGGGAATCTGGCCGATTTTCGTTGGCGAGCTTCGCCGGTGTGTCGTTTCGGCCAACGCCGCAGACCAGGCCCGCGGGTCTCGGTCGGGCTGTTCTTGAATCACGCTGGCCTGTGACTGACGGTGACGATCAGATCAGGCTGTTTGCCCCGAGGGGGTTCGAGGTCCACGTCGTGCCGACCCATGGTTCGGACGATTTGCTGCTGGCGGTCGAACGTGGCGATGTGAATCTGGACAATGAAATTGACGGTGTTGATCACGATGCGTTCGCAGATGCGTATTCGGGACCCGTTCCATCGGTGAACTACAATGAGCCGACGCTGGCAGCGCTGCAGACGTTCGACTTCGATGGAGATGGTGATCTGGATTGTGCGGATCGTGCAGTGCATGTTAGCGCGTGGACCGGAGATGGTGCCATTCCAGTCCTTGCTGCCTGCGCAAGTGACGATGACGCGGATGGCGTCCCTGTCGGCGACGATGACTGTCCGGGCACGATCGTCGGAACCGTCGTTGATCAGCGTGGATGTCCGAATGGCGATTTCAACGCCGACGGCGACGTCGATCTCGATGATTGGTCCGCATTCGTGGGCTGTCGCAGGGGGACGTTGCTCCAGGTTTTTCCAGAACCACCGTTCACAATTCCTCAGTGCCTGAACGCGTTCGATCGAAATGCGGACGGCGCGGTGGATTTGGTCGATTTTGGGCCATTTCAAGCTGTTTTCGGCGGCTAGGAACACATTTTCCACACAAGACATCGCGATTCGCCTTCAGTCGTGCAACTCCAAATCGACACCCGATTTTGCGGCAGCACTACCTGTTTTGTGCGGATGCGGAACAATAATATTGGAATGAATGGTAAACTGGGTAAGTAAGCCCGCGATATTGGCCGATGCTCGACATGAAGGACGATGCATCGCTCGATGCTGTCAACGTCCGATACGGCCAGGGACGCCGACCACTTCTGTTTGGCACGTCGGCGTTAAAAAAGGGAGAGCGATCATGCTGATGTTCCTGACGCACGCCTTGGACCTGTTTGTGACCTTCTTCGCCTTCATTGACCAGATCCCTGCCTAAAAGGAGTGCCCCACTATGATTGAAATCATCACCCAAATCGACGACATCCTCATCGACGCCCGGTAGCGCTGGTTCGCTCGTCTGCCGATCGTCCACGGTGGATTATCCACCGTGGATGTCGGTCGCAAGGCCTGTCATGTCGCGAACGATGCTCGAGATGCTTTCGAGTTCGTCGTTTGACAACGCAGTGACAAATGGCTTGGCAGGACGACGCGCGACGGTGTAAATCTGCACCCGCGCGATTCGGCCACCGGCGGAGGTTATGTCATTTAGTCTTTGTGCATAGGCGCGAATTTCGTCCCCGGTGGGCGGGATGTCGTGAATACGCATGAACAAAGATTGAATGACAATCGGGCGATCCCTGGCGGCGGACGTGATGTTTGCGACAACGTGGTCGAGTGAAACATTCGGCACGTTGACCTCGCGGAAATACCCCTCCGTGCCTGCGTCGAGCTTTGCCCATATTTGGCCGTTGTTGGCGTCCATGATCGACAAACCCCTTTGCACATCGGGTTTGGTCAGATAGCAGGCGTCGGTGATCAGTACGATTTTCACGTCTCCCAGGGCGGTGTCTGTCTTGATGTCGGCGGCCAACCGGACTGCGTCCGAAAACTGTGGGCAGGTGGTCGGTTCACCATCGCCGCTGAAGGCGATGTCATTGAGGCGGCGAAGGGGTTCGGACGTGTGGGCGAATTCGGGTTCGTCGAACAGTTTTCCGGTGGCAGCGTCGTCCACCATGGATCGCAATTCCAGTTTGAGCGTTTCGAGGTCCACGGTTCGGATTCGTGGTTTGATGGTGCGATCCACCTGGCAATAGATGCAGTCGAAGTTGCAGGCGGTGTCGGGGTTGAGGTTGACCCCGATGCTGACGCCTTGGCTTCGTCTGGATAACACGGGGTAGACGTAGAGAAAATTGCGCCAATCGCGCGGGTGGTTGTGAAAATCCCGCGGTCTGACGTCCGGGTTCGGGTCGTGGGGCCTGTTCGTGGTTTTTTTCGAGTCTGATCCCATTTCAGCGTGATTTTAGTTCAATTCTGACCGGTTGGGCAGCATGTTGGCCGGTGTGCGGCGAGCCTTTTCATCGCATGGGGAAATTTGTTCCGGATTTTGGAATAAGCCGTGGTTGGCCTGGGTTGTAGGGGTGTAAGCAAAAAAAGCCAGGAACGGCGACGACTTTTGAGAGTGTTCCTGTCGGTGCTGGTGACATCGGCTCGCCCACCACGCCGACTATCGCCCATCTCCTTCGGGGGGTGGGCGTCTTTTTTTGTGCGCTCACAAGACCGGCACAATATAAAGCGGTACTTAACCACCGTGGGTCGTGGAAAATATTCAAAAAAACAGTGCGATTCCACTTGGCAGGAAAATTCACGGGGGTTAAGCTTGCGTCGTGTGCCTGCCTCTGAGAGGTTCTTTCGTGAGTGTGTCGCCGTGGGTCACGGCGTCATTCGGATGCGGATTGGGCTGATCAGGCAGGCTCGATTGACGGCTTGGGGTTTGACGGGCAGTTGTGTGCTGGCCGTGCTTTACAGACTCCGGCAGAAAGATGCGACAATTGTCGCAGATGAGGAAGAGAGCCCGCGAAAAGCATTTCGACCGACCGAGAAGGTGCCACCCAGGTGCCGAAACCTGCACCACGACTCCATAACGGTGTCCAGTCCGCCTCGCAGTTTTTGGGAACGTTTCACCCATTCCGATGCGCGATTTACTCTGCCGAATGGGTGTGGGGTTCACGAATGTTGGTAGGAAGTTTATCGAAGGCTCGTCTGGAGCAACGAAATGGGTAGAAAGTTGTACGTAGGGAATTTGTCGTATTCTGTGAGTGGAGAGGATCTGCGGGAACTGTTCTCGCCGCACGGTAGTGTGGAGACCGCAGACGTGATCATGGATCGTGCGACGGGCCGGAGCAAGGGCTTTGGTTTTGTGGAGATGGGCTCGGACGATGAAGCCCAGGCTGCGGTGGCTGCGATGGACGGTCAGCAGCACGACGGCAGAACGCTGAAGGTCAACGAAGCGAAGCCTCGCGAGCGTAGCAGTGGTGGCTTTGGCGGAGGCGGCGGTGGACGCGGTGGTTACGGCGGCGGTGGCGGCGGTGGTCGCGGCGGCGGCGGCGGCGGTGGCTACGGTGGTGGCGGTGGTAGTGGTGGCGGCGGCGGCGGCGGCCGTCGGCGTGAATGGTAACGGGTTGTTCCGTTACAAGCCTTCGCGCGTCTGGAAGTTGATCGATGTGTTTTCGGGGGTTTCGGTGTGGTTCCGGGAACCACGCCGGAAGCGTAGCGATTGGTATCGGTTGAATTCCGGCGACGCGTGATCGATCACCGTTTTTTGGCGGTGAGGGGCGATGAAACATGTATGCGGGAGTGCACCGGGTTGGGTGCGCTCCCGCTTTTTGTGCGCCGGGCAAGGCAGCAATGGATGCCGATGCCGATTAGTCACTCGCAGGCGTCGCCGGTCAATCCGGCGAGGCTCGATAGAAGGCGATGCGTCTTGCCCGGGTAACGCCCGGGAAACCAGCGTTTGAGCGACTTTCGGCGTGGTTAACCCGTGAACGTTGTTGTTCGATCCACGAAACAGATTTTGTTTCCGAACGGATCGATAACATAGAATGATTTTTCGCCCCAGGGTCGGGTGTGAATTTCTCCGGCGGGTGTGCCGTGGATGTCGCCTGACTGCATGGTTGCCCCGGCTGATTTGCAGGCGGTCCATGTTTTTTCAATATCATCGACAGCGAAGTAAATGTGGTCCGGATTGGGGGATGCGGTTTGGTTATCGCCGTCGGCGCGCGGATCGAAGCAGGCGAGTATCGTTGCACCGCAGTTGAAATAGTGCCGACCCTCTGAGACCCGCATTCCCGCCTGATCCAGCAACTGTCCGTAGAATTTCGCAGCCTGTTTGATGTCGGAAACCGGCAGGATGACGCGAAAAAGAGTCGGTTGCATCGATGTGTGATCCTCGGATCGCGTTCAGCGGTTGGGCAGTGCTTTTATTGACTCGACGAATGCGGCATTGTTGTCGTGTTTGGACATTTGTTCGGTCAGGCCGGTCATGGCCTGCTCGGGTTGGCGACTCAGCAACGTCCGACGTATGCGGTGCGATGCGTCCAGTTCGTCGGGCGACAGCAGCAGTTCTTCCTTCCGTGTGCCGGATAGCTGCAGATCGATCGCGGGCCAGATGCGGCGGTCGGCGAGCTGGCGTGACAGCATGATTTCCATGTTTCCGGTGCCCTTGAACTCGTTGAAAATGACCTCGTCCATGCGGCTTCCCGTTTCGATCAGGGCGGTGGCGACGATTGTTAACGATCCGCCGCCTTCAATGTTGCGGGCTGCTCCGAAGACCGTCTTCGGCTCCTGCAGAGCGGTAATATCGAGTCCACCAGACATGATTCGTCCGCCTCCACGAACGCGCGTGTTGAACGCCCGTCCGAGGCGTGTGAGCGAATCGAGAAACAGAACGACGTCCTGGCCTGCCTCGACGCGACGTTTGGCGTTGCTGATCATGAGTTTGGTCAGGCGGACGTGGTTGGCTGCGTCGTGGTCGTTGCTGCTGGCGACAACCTCACCGCGAACATTTCGGCGCATGTCGGTGACTTCTTCGGGGCGTTCATCAACAAGCAGGACCATCAAATGTGCGTCGGGATGATTGGTGGCTACCCCGTGGGCCATCTGTTGCAGCATGACCGTCTTGCCGGTGCGTGGTGGAGCGGCGATCAAAGCGCGCTGGCCGAATCCGATGGGTGCCATGAGATCCACCACGCGCATCGAGACCGAACCGTCGGGACATTCAAACCGGAGGCGATCCGTCGGATCGATGGCGGTCATATCCTCGAATTTTTTGGTTTCCAGCCACTTGTCGGCGGGGAGATCGTTGATCGTGGTAACGTCGGTGATCGCCGACTTCCGCCGGCCGTTGCGCCTGCCCGTTGGGGGCTGGGCAACGACCCACTCGCCGCCTCGCAGACCAAGGCGTTGTGCGTGTGCCCTTGGGATGACCGGATCGTTCGGATCGGCGGCGTAATCCCGTCGTGGTCGGCGGATCCTGCCCCCGTCATTGTTTGGCTCGAAGATGCCTGATAATTGTTGCTCGTGATCTTTTTTTTCACTCATAGTTGAAACTTTTGTGGTCTGTCAACTGCCTCGGCGGGCTTGAAAGGACTTCGTCGTGTACGTTTTTCGCGGAACCCGTTGTTGTCGGGAACCGCGACGTAAAATGTCGTCAACACAGGGCGTAATGTTCGTGTTTTCAGTTGGTTACGGTTCGGCGAATCGCCCGCCGCAGCTCCCGCGGGCGTGCTGAACCGGCTCGCACGATTGTCGTATTATACACCAAAATCCCAAAAAGTCCCAATTGGATTGGTTTGTCCCGCGTTGATTTTGACGAAATCGAAAAATCCGTCCTTGACAAAGGAATCGTTCTGTGGGACTCTCCCGCCCCGAAATCGGGTTGCGCTTTTTTGCATGACGCGGTTGGGATTTGGATGCGTGCGGGACGGTCTGGTGTGGAAGCCGGGTCGAGGCCGAAAAAGCAAAAAAACGTCATGTTTTTTGCGTCGGCGATCCGATAAACGCAACCATGACCTGGTTCTCCACGCCGGCGCGGTGGTGGTGAGTTGGGCAGTCGAACTGGAGGCTGGTAACGAATCCAGAAGTGCGAGGGATCACGGCTCGGCCAATTGGAATAACCTGATCGCGGTGGGTTTTGCAGTGCGTCAGGAAATTTCATGTTCGGAGTCGTTGGCGCGAATCACGGCGAATCGGGCACCCGAATCGTTGTCTCTGAGCGAGCCAGGGCGTGATCAAATTTGAATCGAAACCAAACACCCTAATCGATTTCAAGCGGTGATTCGTGTAGTGCGTGCGGTTTTTGCAGGCATGCACGAGGGGGTGCTGGTGACTGACCAAGCTCGGTGTCTGTCGTTTTGCGAGGTGAGCCGGGAGGAGGTTGGATGATGAAGGGTGGCAGGCGTTTGAGACGAGCCGTCCTGTTGGCAGGGGGCATGAGCCTTATGGGTTTTGCCAGTTGCCTGGGTTTGGATCTGGATCGTGTGTTGCGATTCAGTGCGGGTTTTGCAGCCTCGGAGTTCCTGCTCGACAATGACGCCGTCTTCGACTTGTTTGAAGGTGGATCGGCGATTGTCCCGTAGGGAACCGACATTTGGCGATCCGATTCGATTGCCATGGGAGATGCAGTGAAATCTCGACGCAGGCGGCTGTTCGCGATGTTGGTGGCTGGTGGCACGTTGTTTCAGGTGCCGTCGGGATGCTCGGATGAGTTTGCCCGGGCGGTTGCGTTTGGGATTCGTGACGTGCTCGCAGCCGGTGCGATCAGCATTTTTGATCAGGTGGTTGTTCAGCCCGTCGTGGACGGCGTTGTTGTCGACGGCGAGGGTTCTTGAGAGATAATGACAAATTCAGCGCT
Source organism: Phycisphaerae bacterium (assembly GCA_029260165.1). Lineage (GTDB taxonomy): Bacteria > Planctomycetota > Phycisphaerae > UBA1845 > UBA1845 > OFTM371. The sequence continues at coordinate 24,386 of JAJDDT010000098.1, forward strand.
TTGCGGTGGACCGCGACGGAGAAGCGCGAGAAGATTGGGACAAGGAGTTTTGACAGATGCGTAGGAATCGACGTTTGATGAAATTGGCCACGATGGCCATTGCCGGAAGCACCATGTTCCAGTTCGGTGGTTGCACCGGTGACTTCCTTGGATTGTCGGGGCGTAACGTCCCGATTGGTTTTGGTCGGGGTATTGGTAACAGTATTTCGTTGCTCATCAATGCCGCGATTGTTGCCCCGTTTGTTCAGCCGTTCGTCGATGATCTCGGCGGACTGTTGGGTACCAATCAGGGTTAGGAAAGTGAATAATCGTTGTCTGACGCGTTGTCAGGCAGAACGATAGAGTTGATGCGATCAGATGATCGACTAGGTTTTTTTGGGCTTCTTTTTTTGGTGGAGGTCGTGATAATGATGAAGAAGATGAAGAAAGCTGCTGCTTTGGCAGTTGTGGGTGGTGCGTTGCTCCAGTTTGGTGGCTGCAGCCTGGGTTCCCTGTTGAATCCGGGTCGCCTGATCCAGACGGTTGTTCCGTACGCTGCGCTGGAATTCTTTCTGGACAATGATGCGAGTCCTCTCGGCCTCGATGTCTTCCAGGACTAAGCGTTTGATGGTGAGGCAATTGCCTTTTGGCTGATTGTCTTGCACCCATGAGTATTAAATACGAACCTTGGCCTTTAGGTTGGGGTTCGTGTTTTTGCGCGCATTTGGAGAAATAGAGAAATGGATTCTGACACGATGGCGTGTCCAGCCGAGGCTTATGTTGGCCGACGGTCGGAGATTGCGAAATTTATCCAGGAACCGTTGTGTCTCTTCGCCGGAGACACGCAGGCGCGGAATTACGACGCCAATTATTTCCCGTTTCGGGCGGGCAGTACTTATCGATATTTCGGCGGACCGCCTCTGGCTGGTGCGGCGATTCTGATCGAGCCTGGAAGCGACGGGTGGGCGGGGACCTGGCATTTTCGCCCGACCTGGGGCGTCGAAAACGCGGTATGGGTGGGTGAATGCGTCAGCGACGATGCCATCGCGTCTGCCGGCGGTTTTGAGCGGGGGTCGGTCGTGTCGATCGAGAAGCTGGCGGATCGAATCGGGGGCAGGGAGGGGACGGCGATTCATCCCCCAAACGTCGCGACGCTTGATTTCGTGCGAAACCTGGGATTGTCCAGGCCAACTCCGGAGATACTGTCTGCCATCGTGAACATGAGGCTTATCAAGGACGAGCACGAGCTTGTCGCGATCAGACGGGCGGTGGACATTGGTGTTGAGATGCACCTTGCTGCTGGAAAAGCCTGTCGCGCGGGTGCATCGGAAAGCAACGTGGCTGGTGCGATCCATGGGGCGATGATCAGTCGCGGTGGCAGGCCTGCGTTTTCGCCGATCGCATCCGTGCGGGGCGAGATATTGCATTCAGAGGGGTATCCGGGGCGTCTGGCGGATGGGCAGCTATTGCTCGTCGATGCCGGCGCGGAGGAGCGTTGCGGGTACGCGAGTGACATGACGCGCGTTTTTCCGGTTTCGGGAAAATTTGAGAAACTGCAGAGGGATTTGTACGAGACTGTTTTGCGGTCGCAGGAGCGGGCGATTGATGCTTGTGTCGTGGGTGCCCGGTTCCGTGACATTCACGATTTGGCTGCCACCGTTTTGTGCGAAGGGCTTGTTGATCTGGGTTTTCTTTCGGGGAATGTGACGGATCTGGTCGAGCGTCGGGCGCACACGCTGTTTTTTCCGCATGGTCTGGGGCATCTGATTGGTCTGGATGTGCATGATATGGAGGATTTTGGTGACCTTGCTGGCTATGGCGACGGGCGTGTTCGTCGTAAGGCGTTTGGCGACAAGTATTTGCGGTTGGACCGCGATTTGCGGGCGGGAATGACGGTGACGATCGAGCCTGGGTTGTATTTCATTCCGCCGCTTTGGGAAAACGACGCATTGGTGGGTCCATTTCGGGATTGCGTTAATCGAACGAAGGTTGATGCTCTTCTGGAGGCGGGTTTTGGGGGAATCCGGATCGAGGATATCGTCCGGGTTTGCGAGGCAGGCCCTGAGGTTCTGTCGGCGGGTTTGCCCAAATCCGTTGCGGATGTCGAGGCGATCGTGGGCGGGTCGTGGTCTGGTGTGCCCAACGGTCCCGGCTGCAATTGAGTAAGAGGTTGTCGAATGCCTTGTGCGTTGTCATCGGTGGCTGGGTTGGGGGTGTATGATTAAGCGATGGTAGAATCGTACTCATCAGCACAAACGGAACGTATCCAGAGCATTCTGAGGGAGCTACTGGGTGTCCCTGTGGACAATCGATTTGATTACCTTGCTTCCCTGGACATCTCGGAAATCGAACTCGACGGGGTGACCGAATTATTGGAGAGTCGCGGTGAAAGGTTGATGCCGCCGCACAGGGATGGTGGTTCGGACGCAACGACTCCATCTGAGGGCACCGGCTCGGACCCGAACATCGGACGGACGATCGGGAACTGTCGCATTCTCCGCAAGATCGGCGAGGGTGGTATGGGCGTGGTCTATGCCGCTCAGCAGCAGCATCCCCGTCGTGCGGTGGCGTTGAAACTCATCAGGCCTGATCGCTCTTCGGAGAAATTTCGACGCCGTTTTGATGTTGAGGCTGAGGTGCTTGGGCGGATGCAGCACCCGTGCATTGCGAACATCTTCGAGTCGGGTACCGCAAGGGACGACCGCGGTCTTGAGCAATCCTACATTGTGATGGAATACATCGACGGGTGTTCGCTATCGGCCTATCTGAGGACGAACGATCCGGACTCAAGGCAACGGATGGCGTTGCTTGCGAGTATTGCGGACGGTGTCGCACACGCACACCGCAAGGGTATTATCCATCGCGATTTGAAGCCTGCGAATATTCTGATGACCCGCGACGGTCAGCCCAAAATACTGGATTTTGGTATTGCGCGTATCGACGATCCGAACGTCGCCGGCAAACTCGATGCGACGACCACCGGAATGATCATCGGAACGCCGGCCTACATGAGTCCGGAGCAGGTGCGTGGTCGCAGCGACGAAATCGACACGCGAACCGACGTGTATGCGCTGGGGATCATCGGCTACGAAATGGTGATGGGTCGAAGTCCGCTCAATCTTGCGAATCAGCCTTTGGTTGAGGCGTTGAAGATCATCGAGATGGGTGTGTCGCAGAGTCTGCGGCGGACACATGCGGAGCTTCGCGGTGATCGGGGTGTGATTCTTTTTAAGGCGATGTCCGCCGAGGCGGATCAGCGTTATTCGAGTGCGGCTGACTTTGCCGCGGATGTTCGTCGGTACCTTCGGGGTGAGGCGGTGACAGCCCGGTCGGCGAGTCTGTTTTATCAGATACAGGTGTTTTCGCGGCGTCACCGTGCGTTGGTTGCGTCGTCTGCGTTGACGTTGGTCGTTATGGTTGTTGCGACGGTTGTCAGCGTTCGGTATGCGATGGATGCTCATGTTGCGGCTGAGGATGCGGCAGCAGCGGCTGACGTTGCGGCGGTTGAGTCAGCGAAGCATCGTGCGGTCAACAAGTTTTTCCTTGAGGATTTGTTTGGCGGGGCAGATCCGGAATTCGCGCGTGGAGAGGAATTGACCGTTCGAGAGGTCGTGGATAGCGCGTCGGCGCGCGTTGCGGACATTGAGGATCCCTATGTGCGTTCGTCGGTGCAGTATTCCATCAGTGGAATCTATAGTGCGATCGGGACACCTGGAGGTCGGGGTGCGGGTAAGAACCTGTACGAGAGTGCCCTGATGCACGCGGAGCAGGCGCTTTCACTGCGTCGCGGATCTCATGAGGGGCCTCATCCTGATATCGTTGAAAGTCTGGATCGCCTTGGGAATTGTCTGACGAAGGTCGGTCGATACGACGCGGCAGTCGGTCGCTTTCAGGAGGCGTTGGCGATGCGCGCCTTACTGGAGATGGGCCGCGACTCGAATCGGGTTCATACTGAGTTGGGTCTGGTAACTGCGCTTATGATGCTGGGTCATGCTGAGCAGGCAGAGGAGCGGTTGCGTGACGTACTTGAATCGCTCGATATGGAGGAACCCGAGGATCCGGAGGCGTTGGCGGAAGCGTTGATATTGGCGGGTGAATTGGCTGAGAAGAGTGGAGATATTAAATCGGCGGAGAGGCATTATCGTCAGGCGGTTGTCGTATCGCGTAGGTTCTTGTCAGGCAATCGTCCGAGGATATTGGCGTCTTCCCTGAGCAGGCTTGGGTTTTACCTTCTGCAAGCATCGAGGCCGGAAGAGGGCCGACCATTTCTGATGGGGGCGGTGGAGGTTCGCGAAGACTATCTTCCTTCCGGCAGCGCGGGTCGAGGCTTGAATCATGTTACGTTGGCATCGCTGCTGTCGCAGAGTGGGGAGCATGAGAAGGCTCTCGAGCACATTGATCAGGCGTTGAAAATCTTTCGAAATGTGTACGGCGGGCGCCCGCATCACAGTGTGGCGGCTGCGTTGCTCTGGCGCAGAAAGATACTCGGTGAGTTTGGTCGTCATGGCGACGCGCTTGACGCCGTTGACGAGGCGATCGGGATCTACGTTGAGATGTCTGGTCTGACTGATCTGAATGTTGCCTACGCGCGGAGTCATCGCGGTGAGGTGCTGAAGAATTTATCACGGTTTGACGAGGGGGAGCGTGAGCTTCGTCAGGCGTTGGATATTATGGAAACGTCGGACCAGCCGGTCGATCCGCGCGCAATCGAGAAAGCCAGGCAAAGGCTTAGGGAGTTGCGCGAAGCGCGCGACAAGGCGTTACCGGGACCATGACAAGGATTCGAGCGAAATCGCTACAGGCGACCGAATTCTATATTTTGAGGAGCAACTTGACCGCCTCTGCCTGGTTTTTCGCTTTGTCGGGGTCCAGACCAGCACTGACGTTTGTGTAATCAGCCACAATTTGCACCAGGAGTCCGATGGCCAGTGGGATCGGCGGAATGTCATGGTGGTTGTGGAAGACCGGGGGTTCCTTGCTGTCTTGATCGGCGCGTGCCTTGCTGTGATTATGGAGTTTTAGTCCCCACGTTTCCAATTCATGATTCCATTGGAAGGGTTTGTTCGGACAATTTGTTCCGTCATTATTGGCAGCACAGTCGATTCTCTCGGTGATCCATGATTTCAACCCATCCAGAGCATCTTTGGTTGGTTTTGGCACGGCGGACTCCTTTCTGTTGTGATGGGTCCGGGTCGCGGACCGACATCTCCTGATTGAATTTCTTCTTGTTGATGATTCCGGGTTACTTGAGTTTATTGTAAATCTGGTCGGGAACGGTGATTGAGGTACCAAATTTTTCCGCGTGCCGGCTGCAGTCGCATATTCCGGTTTGTTGTTGGCCAACGATCAGCTTGATGATCGCGGCCTGGGTTTTCGCCTTGTCGGGGTCGTTCTTTACGCTGGTATTTTTGTAATCAGCTACAACCTGCGTAAGGAATCCGACGACGAGCGGGATCGGCGGGATGTCATGGTGCCCCGACATGAATGAGCTGCCTGGATCGGCGGGGTCCACACAGTGATTATGGACGCACAGTGCCCAATCTTCTAATTCCTGATTCCATTGAATAGGCGATGCGACTTTGGTGGCGTGTTTGATTCGCCCGTTGATCCAGTATTCCAGTGCATTCAATGCTCGTTGGGATGGGATGGGCATGGCAGATTCCTTTCTGTTGAGAAGGGTCCGAAACGGGGACCGCGTTTTGTCTCTTGTCATCCGTGCGCATAGAAGCGGGAAGCTCCGCTGCCTGTGGCGGAATTTTAGTGTCCCGGGCGCGTTTTGGCGATGTCAGCCTGTCGGTTCCCAACAATTGTGAGAACGCGAATGCCCGAGAATCAGCCGTCATCGTCGGTATTATAAGACCATTGTCTGCGTGACGGGCGTCATCTCTCGCGGCGATGTGCGGCCAATCCCTGCTTCCAACGAGCGATAACTTGGGGCGGGTGGGTGTTTGTCCGATAGGAACGTTGCGTGGATGAAACCATCGGGGGCGTGGGTGTCCCCGGGTCGATAACAGGAATCGTGATGTACCGATCATTTTTTGGACTGACGCACCGTCCTTTTGAGAACACGCCTGATCCGCGGTTTTACTTTGGAACCCCGGACCACGGGGAGGCGCTCGCGGCGTTGCAGTATGGTGTGACGCATCGACGTGGGGTGACGTTGATCACGGGGCGTCCGGGCGTGGGCAAGACGATGGTGGCGGGGATGTTGGCTGCCTCGGTTGGCGATCGGATGCGGATGGTCACGGTGTCGCACGGGCCTCAGGATGTTCGAGACTTTTTCGAGAGCGTCTGTCGCGGGGTTGGGGTTCGGTTTTCGAGTGTTCATTCGACCGGCGAGATCGTTGAGAGGCTTCGGGCGACGCTGGTTGCGAGCTATCAGGACAACGCGACGATGGTGTTGGTGGTTGAGGATGCCCATCGACTGCCTGTGGTGGTGCTTGAGGCGATTTCGGTTTTGTGTGGTCTGGAAAATCCTTCGTCGAAGTTGATGCAGATTGTGTTGCTGGCAGAGCCGTCGATTTCCGGCGTGTTGTGCGAGGGAGTGCTGGAGCCGTTGCGGCAGGCGATTTATTGTGTGAAGAACCTGCGACCGATGACGCGTGACGAGACGGGTGGTTATATCCATCACCGTCTGGGTTGTGCGGGATTGAGTGAGGCGAACATTTTTTCCGAGGAAGCGATCGATCTGATATACCGGCGGGCTGGTGGACGTGCCCGTCTGGTCAATCAGATTTGTGACAACTGCCTGTTGATGGCTTTTGGGGCATCGCAGAGGCAGGTGGACGGCTCGCTTGTCGACGAGGTTCTTGTGCAGATGATGACGTTGTATCTGCCGGGGGAGGACGCCATGTCGTCCGGTGGTGATGCGTTGGTTCGTCGTGAGCTTGTTGCGGGTGCGGCTTCTGTCCCGGTGGAGCAGTTGATCGACGCTTCGATATCCGAAGGGATGCGGGAAAGCGTGGGGAAGCGACTGCGAGCGTTTGATCGTCGGTTTTCCGAGATTCAGTCGCGAACGGATGAGCTTTGTGCGCGTGTACCGCGTGGTCGATCGGGACAGAGGGTGTGGACCGGGGACGGTGTCGGGAATTTGCAGGCGCGTATGCGTCGGTTGAAACCGTTGCGTCGGACCGCGGGGAATGATGGGTAGGCATGTTTCGACGATTACACATCGTCGTGGTTGCGGTCGGCGTTGTCGGGGTCTTCGTGGCTGCGCTGGTATTTATCACCTTTCCGATTAACACAGCCTGGTTACTGGTTTCGGTGATGCCCGTCGCCATGTTGGGGGGCGTGCTCCTTCACATGGTCACTCCGGGTGATGCGGACTCGTCTGTTGTTCTGCGCCCGGGCGACGGGCGCATGGACCGGCAGTCTGCTGTATTCCGGGATCGAGGCGGCCATCCGGATGCGTTGAGATCAGAGGGTGGCGAGGGTGTCTGGCGTGGGACGGTCAGTCTTCGCGACAGCGGACCCGGAGTCCGGTTGGTGCCTCTGCGTGTTCTTATGAGTGGTTATCCGCTTCGTTCGCGACTGTTGCCCAGCGAGCAATATGGTCGGTGTGACCGGGTTGTTGGATTCGAGGTGCTGGACGGTGACGATGAGGGCGGTTTGATGCGTTTTCGGTTGGATGTGATCGGAGAGGATCGGGCGACGCGGTTGACGCACGAGCTTTGCGTTTCTGGTGATGGGGGCCGGTTGTCGTCGGTGGATGGTTCGGAAGATGTGACCCTCGATCTTGGCCGGGAGCGGAGTGAGCATCACGGGGTGGTCTTGTAGGTGGTTGTGGTGGATACTGGCGTGGGTGTCCGATCGATCACGATACATTCTTGACGGAAATAATGTGCTTCATGCGATGCACGACCATGCGCCGGTTCCGGCGATGGGTCGTGAGACGATGATGCGCGCGGTTGATGCGTGGGCACGGCGGGTCGGCGTTGAGGTGTTGGTGGTGTTTGACGGGGGTCAACCGATCGCGTCGTTGCTACAGCAAATGGTGACGCGTCGGGTGTCGGCCCGGTTCAGTGGTCGTGAGACGGCGGACGATGTGATCGTTCGGCTTGTCGGGCGGATGAAGCCTTCGGACCGTTCGGTGATCGTGAGCGCGGACAAAGCCATTCTGCGTGAGGCGAAGGTCTGTCGTTGTCCCGTGCTGGATTCGGTGTCGTTTGTCCATGAGGTTTTTGATAAGGATCGGTCGCGTCCCGGTGTGGTCGGGCAGCCTAATGTTGAAAAGCCTGGAACCGGTGGGGACGTTGACGAGTGGCTGAACACGTTTGGTATCGATGATACCGATGACGAGGACGAGCGATTCGATGGCGAGGAGTTTATGAGGTTTTGAATTGCCTGTGCTCGTCCGTTTCCTCGATATTTCTATCGATTCAACACGTTTGATGTGCTCATCGCCCCGGCGACGTCGGTCAGGCTGATCCGGTGGTCGTTGTTCACGTCGATCGATCGCAGAAGGTTGATGTCGAATCCCCGCTGAAGGAGTTCCCGAATGGAGACGTCTGTTCGCGGGCCGTCCCACTGCTGAGGTGAGGTTGGGACGCCGCAGACGGGGTTGCATCCATCCTTGTCGTCTTCGAATAGGTTGACCGAGACGAAGGAAAAATCGAGAAGATCGACGATCCCGTCGCCGTTGATGTCGCCGTGTTTCTGCCCGGTGCCGTCGGAGGAGGGGTGCTCCATGTCGCAGGAGGTGTCGGGGTCGATGAACTGACTGCCGATCGACATGAAGGTGACAAAGTCGAGGATGTCGATGACGCGGTCGCCGTTGAGATTTCCGTTGACCAGCCAATGGCAATCGGAGAACTCGGGCGAACCCTTGAAGGTGGCGTGGTAAGCGTTATCGACGCACTCGAGTCCGCACGATGAGCCTAGTGAATGCCAGGGATCGCGCGCGGTGATGCAGTCCCGGTTTCCTGCCGGGATATCAAACATCGCGACGCCGTGGCCTGCGATGTTTCCGGGGTGTCCAAATTCGACTTCCGCATTCACGATGGTTGGAAAGGCCACCGCATCACCACACCGGGCGACGCTGAATTCGATGCAGCGGACGAGCGGGTCAAACGCCGATCCCTCGACAAGGGTTGGTGACATTTCGAGATCGACGACGACCTGATTGCGTCCGGTGTTTTCGATTTCAAAGTTGCAGAAATTCCCGCCACCGCACGAGGCAGACGCCTGGCAGGCGACGACGGTCAGGCCTTTGCAGAATTGTCCGCCCGTCTCCGCCAGCGCGGGGTCGTTGCAGGAGTTCGGCGAGGGGATGGGCACGTCGCAGAAACCGGGGTTGATCGTGCCGCAATCTGCGCCTCCGCAATCACCACTGTCTTCGCATTGTGGGTGGTAGAATACGGTGCATTCGGGTGTCAGCTCGCCCGTGCAGTTGTCGGATATTGTGATGGGGTCGAAGAGGACGGTGGATTTCGTCAGTCCGCAGTCGGCTGGAACAGTCACCCGCCCGTCGAACGGACATGACACGTTGGATGGTGTGATGATGTTGACATCGGGGCTGCAGGTGTCGGTCACGGGAGCGCTGGGGTCGTCACACGCAGAGGGCGTGATGCGCAGTGCGGTCACCGACCCGAGCGAGGTTTCGGGATTGTGCTCGCGGAAGCAGATCGGGTTTTCGACAAGACAATCACCGATGGCGCGAAAAACAAGTCGGGCGATGGTGGCCGGCCCGTTGGTCGCGTTGCTGCAGGGCTGGATGGGCGAGTCGCCGATGGCGTAGTCGATGGTTCCCTCGAAGGGATCGAATGCTGCAAAAAGAAGCGTATTAAAGACCTCGCTGTTGGGATTGCCGGTGTCCGCGCCCTTGATCATGTCGATCAATTCAAGGGCGGATGAATCGTATTGAAGGAAGAATTGTGCGCCGCAGACGAGCGATGTTGAGAATCCTGTCTCAACGTCAAATGTGATAATGTCGTCGGGGCTGACGCAGAGTTGGTCGCCGCCGCCTGATTCGATTGCGTTAATGCAGAGCGCGGGGTTTTCGACGCAGAAACAGAAACCGTTTTCGCAACTGCCGGCCACTGACGGGCAGTCATCGACGGTGATGCAGGCGACCTCGGTGATGTCGGTGTTCGTGCAGGTACCGTTGAGGCACTCGTCGGCGGTACAGGCTGACCCGTCGTCGCATTCAGTCGCCGGACCGTCGGGCAACGGTGTATGGACGGCGAGCCCGTTGTCATCGCAGGAGTCCGTGGTGCAGGGGATGTTGTCGTCGGGATCGACGACATCGCCGTTGGCGATGTTGCAGCATAGTCCCGGTGGTGTTTGATCAATGTTGCAACATCCGGATTCGTCGGCGAACGATCCGTTGGAGCAGGTGGCTGATACCCCCGCACAGGAATCGACGGTGCAGGCATTGTCATCATTGCAATCGCCGTCAAAGACACATTCGCAATTGGCTGAGCAATCTCCCCCGGATCGAAACACCCCGCCGAGGTTGTCGCACTCGGATTCGGTAACGTCTGCGGTGCAGGACGAACCGGCGCAGCAGTCGCCGACCTCGATCGTGATATTGAGCGTGTCAACGACAAAGGGGCTGTTCCCACTGTCGAAACTGGTAAGCGTTTCAGGGCAGCCATCATCCGGTGTACAAAAAGGTGCGAGATTGTAGGTCCCGCCTGCGTCGGCTGGGACATCAAAAGTCAGGTCACCGATGTATTTGACGGCACCTGGAAAATCGATCGGGACAAAGGACAAAGCCCCCGTTACGGGGCTCTCGACGGTGCAAAAGTTGTCAACACAGGTACTGCTTCCCGGGCACTGTGCGGGCGAGACGCAATCGAGATTGGCGTCGCACTGTCCCTGTTCGAGGTTGGGGAATCCGGGGGCACCGTTGAAGACGTAGTCAGGTCTGGTCGTCGAGATATTGGCGGAACCGGCGACAGAGGAAATGGGGGGTCTGGTGGCGATCGAGCTTTCGAGCGCGCAAGGCCAGGCGATTTCGTACTCCTGGACGGTGCCGTTTTCTGCAAAGGCTTCGATGACGATGGACGAACCACCGTCAACGGTTGATTCAAACGGCATCCCGGGTGTCGCGGTGGCTGGGTCGACACCTTCGGGGACGAAAAACAATCGAATCGGCGCGCCCGCGGATGCATACGAACCCGACATGGCGACCAACAGGGAGAGCGCAGAAACGATTCGTGATCGCAACATCATGGTGATTCCTCTGTCAAACCGGGAACACGCCGAAGAATGCCTATTCCCCCTCCAATACCAAACGCAGGAGTAGTTTACCGAAAAGTGGGTGGCTGTGTCCAGATGTTGACGGAATTTGGATGGTCGATAATCCGGCTAGCTGACCGATCTGCCACCATCAACGGGAATCAGTTGGCCTGTGATGTAATGCCCCTCGGCGCAGAGAAATCGGATTATACTGGATACGTCGTTTGGCGTGCCTGCGCGGTTCAGGGGTATTTTTTTGATTATGCTGAATTTGGTGGCATCGTCGTAATCGTCTGGAAACGCAGCCACGCCCGGTGCGATGGCGTTGACCTGTATCTCAGGGGCCAACTCGATGGCGAGCGCCTTGGTGAGATGGGCGAGGGCTGCCTTGGAGATTGAATAGGGCAAATGCGAAGGCCAGGGTTTGATCGCGGCGATGTCTGCGAGATTGATGATTTTGCCCTGGCCTGTGACGGCGAGGTGCGGGGCGGCATGATGGGCCAGCGCGGCGGGGGCGGTTGTGTTGATGCGGAAATATCGGTCCCAGGAGTCGGGATTGAATTCTGACAGTTGTTCCGGGGCGAAAATTGAGGCGTTGTTGATGAGAATGTCGAGTCGTCCCAGATCGCCGACGGTTTTCCTGATGATCGCAGGCCAGGATTCGGGGTCTGCGAGGTCGGCCTGAGTCAGCGTGGATTGGTGGCCTTTGTCCTGAATCAGGTTGGCAAGTTCGTTTGCCTGTTTGGCGGACTTGTTGAAGTGGATTGCGATGTCGCAGCCTGCGTCGGCGAGTTCGAGCGCGATCGCTCTGCCGAGGCGTCTGGCTGCCCCTGTGATGAGCGCAACACGACCTGTGAGTGGGCGGGGGGTGGCGGTCATGTTTTTTCCGGTTGATCGTCGTTGTCATCGGGTGGAACGTCGGGCACGCGGTGCATTTTCCAGACGTCGGAGGTGGGTGTGGGTTTGACATGTTCGCCCAGGAAGTGGCGTCGAAAGTTGCGACTAATGCGCAAAAGCGCGATCAGGCTGGTGAAAAGCACGACAATCAGGAGGATGCCATAGGCGACCATTGGGATGCCGACAGCCGGGAGCAGGTGTTCGGGTTGGGGAGGGTCGAGTTTTTGATGGACAGCGATTTCTCCGACACCCTCGGGCCCCCGGAGGACGGCCATCGTCCATGCGAACAGGAGAATGAATGCACCGATGCTGAGGACGAGGTAGCCTGCTCGAAGGCGTTGCCGATCTGTTGAGCCGATTTCCCAGGTCATGATCGTCTCCCTTTTTCAGCTCCAACTGAGGTTTTCACGGGGATTGACATCAAGGGCCTCTTTACATGATTCAATGACGCTTCGCTGCTCGTCGTCAAGTGAATTCGGGACGGCGATCTGGACAACGATGTATTGATCGCCGGGTAGCGAGCCGTTGCCGGTGGCGGGGATGCCCTTGCCGCGAAGTCGCAGTCTGGAGCCGCTGGACGTGCCGGGCGGGATGGCGACGGTGATCGTGCCGTGGAGCGTGGGGACGTCAACTTTGGTGCCGAGGATGGCTTCGGTGATGCTGATGGGCACATCGAGGTGGATGTCGTGTCCTTCGCGGCGGAAGTATTGGTGTTTTCCGACTCGGCAAACGATGAACATGTCGCCTGGTGATCCGCCGGATTGACCAGGACCTCCCTTACCCCGGACGCGTATTTTCTGACCGTCGCTGACGTTGGGGGGGATTTTGACGGAAAGGGTCTGGCGTTTTTGGCGGCCCTGCGCGTTGAAAACGAGGTCGATTTCGACGGTGGTTCCGTGGATGGCTTGTTCGAAGGACAGGCTGACGGGGCGTTCGACGTTTTGGCCTCTTGTGGGAGCCTGGGGTTGGGCGGGCTGTCGTCCCCTGCCTCTGCGCGATCCGAAAACCTGTTCGAAGACGCTGGCGCGTCCATCTCCCGATCCGCCGAAGGCGCTGAAAAGGTCTTCGAGGTCGTCGGATCGGACTTTGGTGCCCTCGCCCCATGTGTAGTACTGGTTTCCGCCTTCGTTGACGAATTGTCCGACGCCTGCTTTTCCGAACTGGTCGTACTCGGTGCGTTTTTTGGTGTCGCCGAGGACGTCGTAGGCGTCCTGAACACGTTTGAATTTTTCCTCTGCCTGCCTGTTTCCGGGATTGCGGTCGGGGTGGAATTTCTTGGCAAGTTTGCGGTAGGCGGAGCGTATTTCAGCCTCTGTGGCAGACTTGTTGACACCCATTTCCTTGTAGAGGTCTTCGTGTGACATTGGGGTCCGTTGATCGTCGCTTCAAAATCTGTCCCCCACATCTGAAATCGTGGGCCGTCCGGGAAGCTATTTTAGGCGGGTTTGCTGATATTGGAAAGAATCGCGGAGGACGGAACATGCAAAAGCGACTGCGCGTGCTTGCAAAAAGAAGTCCGTTTTTGGTACGATGCCGTCATCGGAGGGGGCATCGAACGTCTTTGAACCCACCCACACATTCCGGCAGGGGATCGACAGCGAACCGTGTGCCGGACCTGGCGAAAAGGTTGGTAAATTGTTGGCGAAACCCATTCCTGCCGTTTGTGCGGTCTGCTGCGTAGTCTTCCTGTCCGCCGGGGTATCGGCCCAGACCCAGGGCCCGACCAGCTCGGACGTGCCCTACATGCTGCCAAACGGGCCCGACGTACAGACCATCTCGTTGCTGACGGTGGGCGACTCGGTCAACCTCAAGCCTGACGGCGTGACGCCGTATCGACTGGTCGGGGTTCCGGACGGAATGGGAGCCTACGACAACGGTGACGGGACGTTTACCATTCTCCTGAACCACGAGCTGAACGGATTTCAGGGAATTGTCCGGGCGCACGGCGGTGCCGGAGCGTTCGTTTCCATGTGGACCGTGGACACCGCCACGCTGGCTGTTCTCCACGGACAGGATCTGATTCAGGAGGCGTTCGTCTGGAATCCGACGACGGGCGTCTACGAGCAATCCGCGAACGAGAGGTTCCTGCGGTTCTGTTCGGGTGACCTGCCGCCATCGGGCGCGTTCCTTAACCCCACGACCGGGTTGGGCACGACCGAACAACTGTACACCAACGGCGAGGAAACAGGCAGTGAAGGCAGGGCGTTCGCGCACATCATCACCGGGCCCAACGCCGGACGGTCCTACGAGTTGCCCCGATCCGGCAAACTCAGCTTCGAGAATTTCGTCGTCGCCCCATCGGCCGGCGACACGACCGTCGGAATCGGGTTCGATGACTCCAACGGTGGGCAGGTTTACGTCTACGTCGGAACCAAGACCAACACCGGCAACGAGATCGAACGTGCAGGTTTGACCAACGGGGTGTTGTACGGTCTGGTCGTCGACGGTCTGCCCGCGGAAGTTCCGTCCAACGGACTGGGTGGTCCGACCAGCCTCCCTTTTAGTCTGCACAATTTCGGCGATGTCTCTTCGCTGACCGGTGTGGAACTGCAAAACCTCAGCTTTGTCAACGGTGTCACCGCCTTTCTTCGCCCGGAGGACGGTCACTTCGATCCGCGCGACACGCGGCCCAACGATTGCTACTGGGCGACAACCGGCAGCGGCTCCGGTCCGGGTCGGCTTTGGAGGCTTCGTTTCACCGACATCACCAATCCTGCGTTGGGTGGCACTATCGACATGGTGCTCGACGGCACGGAAGGCGTGGTCAAACCCGACAACATGACCGTCGATCAGGCCGGGAACATCCTTATTCAGGAGGACCGGGGAAACACCACCGCTTTGGGGAGGATCTGGCAATACAAAACCGCCACCGGAGCGCTGTCAGCCGTCGGCACGCACAATCCCGATTTCTTCGACGCTTTCCTCGAACCGTCGAATTTCCTGACCGTCAACGAAGAGTCATCGGGCATCATCGACGCCCGGGACATCCTCGGTCCCGGCTGGTACCTGTTTGATGTGCAGGCTCATTTCGGCATCGGCGATACCGAGCTGGTCCAGGGCGGGCAGATATTGGCCATGTTCATTCCCGATGAATTCTGCGGTGACGGTATTATCAACAACGTCCCGAACGAACCGTGTGACGACGGAAACAACACGCCCGGTGATGGATGCGACGCAAACTGCGTGGTCGAGTTCTGCGGTGACGGCATCACCAACGACGCCCCCAATGAGCAGTGCGACGACGGGAACTTCACGGTTGGTGACGGCTGCGACGAGAACTGTGTCACGGAGTTCTGCGGTGACGGCATCATAAACAACGCTCCGAATGAGGCGTGCGACGACGGCAACGTCGCGTCTGGTGACGGATGTGACGCGAACTGCCTCGTCGAATTCTGCGGTGACGGCATCACAAACGACGATCCGAACGAGGAATGTGACGACGGAAACAACCTCGACAACGATGGCTGCGACGCGAACTGTGTGACTGAGTTTTGCGGTGACGGTGTCGTCAACAACGACCCAAACGAAGAATGCGACGATGGCAACTTCACGGTTGGTGACGGCTGCGACGAGAACTGCATCGCGGAGATATGCGGGAACAACGTGCTCCAGGCTGGTGAGCAGTGCGATGACGGAAACAATGTCAGCGGTGACGGATGCGATCAGAATTGCGACATCGAGTTCTGCGGCGACGGGTTCACCAACAACGCGGGCAACGAGGGATGTGACGACGGGAACGCAATCTCAGGTGACGGCTGCTCTGCTGTGTGTGTTGCCGAATTCTGCGGTGACGGCATCATCAACAATCTGCCGAACGAGGAATGCGACGACGCGAACAGCATCGACGGCGACGGTTGTCAGAGCGACTGTCGCAATCCGGTCTGCGGCGACGGCATCATCGACATCAGCAACGGTGAGCAATGCGACGACGGAAACGACGATCCGAGTGACGAGTGTGGCACGAACTGCCGGTTTGATCCCACCGTACCCACGGTTACATCGTCGGGCATGGTCGTCCTCATGTTGGCCTTGATGGTTGCAGTCGCGATCAGGTTCCGTCGCCCGGCGTCTTCATGCTCTTCTGAATAGTTGACCACCTGTAGAGCGGGTGGCTGGGTTGGATGTTTTCGACCCAGCCGGCTTCGCCCGGGCGACCGCGGATTTCGTCGCCAACCCAATCACCGACCATTGCAACTGCGTCCTATTCCCTTCTTTTCATCATGCCACACTCCCGGTACAACGTTGACCGGGAACGCCGGGTCGTTTGCCTGCGATTTCAGTTCATCACCATTGGGATGTGCGATCGAACAGAACCAGACACCATAACGCCGTAACCGCTTACCAATCATGTATTTACACGCAATCATCGCCTACTGTATGCTCATCTGGTGGCTGCAGGACCGTCCTGTCGAACCTTGGCTGACGAATTCCACCGGGATGTGGGCTGTCGTGCTCGGGCAGATGGTGGTGATCGCCGTTCTGGCTACGATCGCGTCACGGTCAGCCGTCAGGGTCTTCGACAGCTCGCCCGACGGTCCCCATGACGCCCAACACCTCCACCATCGCAACAACCTGATCCTGCGAACATTGGTCCTGCTCACCTTCGCCGCAAACCTCGCACTCACGCCCTGGGTTGACTGGGTAAACCAGCTCAAACCCATTTCAAAAATCCCCGGACTACCGGGTGTCATCATGCTCGTTCCGTTCCTGCTGACCGCCACCATCGCGATCGCGTGCTCCTTTCCAATCGACCGAAAAATCCGCTTCCGGGTGGCAGGCACACAGGCGTGGCGAACAGGCTCCACACCGCAGGTCTGGAATTTCAAGACGTATCTGAGCTTTAACGTGCGTCACCAGTTGCTCGCCGTCATCGCACCGACGACGTTCATCCTCGCTGCCTTCGACGTCACAACAACGCACGAGCAGGCCATCCTGCAAGTCATTCCCATCCAGTGGGCACCCGATGCAATTCTGGGCCTGACTGCGGCGGGTGTCTTCATCCTGGCACCCTGGATGCTCCGCCATATCTGGACCACGCACTCCATGCCCGACGGACCGCTGCGACAACAATTGCAAAAATCATGCGAACGGATTGGACTGAAATGTCGAGACATCCTCGTGTGGCGAAGCGGAGGCATGATCGTCAACGCCGCCGTCATGGGCATTCTCGCTCCCATCCGCTACGTCATGCTCAGCGACGGACTGCTCAGCGCCCTGTCGTCCAGACAAATCGAAGCAGTCTTCGGCCACGAAGCAGGCCACGTCAGGCATCGACATATTCAACACTTCCTCGTATTCGCCATGACCAGCATGCTGGTCTCCGGTGCAGCCATGGAGGGTGTCTACCAATGGCAACGCAATTACCCCGACGTCCTGCCATTCAATTTCACCATGACATCCATCCAGGGTATAGGCCTGGTCGTCATCGTGCTCATCTGGGGGATCGGGTTCGGATTCGTCTCTCGCCGATTCGAACGACAGGCGGACCTGTTCGGTGCCCGATGCGTCACGCCGAATGACGAACGCGAATGCGATCAACCCTGCGGACTCCACCCCCGCGCCGAAATCGAAATCGACAACGACAAGACCACACCACTCTGCGCTTCAGGTGCCAAAACATTCGGAAGCGCCCTCGAAGCCGTCGCCGTCCTCAACGGAATCCCCGTCGAAGAACGAAGCTGGCGACACTCCTCCATCGCAAGTCGCATCCGCCACCTCAACACCCTCGCAGCCGACCGCAACCAACTCGTCCGCTTTGAAAACGTCATCCGCCGCATCAAACGCACCCAACTCGCCATCGCCGTCGCAGCCGTCATCATCTCCTGCGCTTACGGACTATACGTCTACGCGGAACGTCAAACGCAGCCATCAGGTGTTCGCAGGACCGAGACCGTCCTGATACACCATCCTGCACCATCGGCGAATATCTGAGGAGTTTTCCCATGCACGAAAACGCTCTGCTGCTCGTCTCAATCATCGTCGTCGTCGGTATCTTCGCACAGTGGCTTTCCTGGCGCGTTGGCATCCCGTCCATCCTTCTGTTACTCGTCACCGGCGTCGTCATCGGCCCCATTACAGGCATCATCGACCCCGACGCCATCTTCGGCGAGCTTCTCCAGCCCATCGTCGCCCTCTCCGTAGGCCTCATTCTTTACGAAGGTGGGCTTACACTGAAAATGTCCGATCTGCCCAGGGTCGGGCAGGTCGTTCGCAATCTTGTCACCATCGGCGCACTCGCAACCTGGCTCGTCTCCACCGTCGCGGCTCATTTCATATTGGGCTTGCCCGCGACGCTCTCCGCGCTGCTCGGTGCCATCCTCGTCGTCACAGGCCCGACGGTCATCACCCCTCTGCTACGCCACATCCGACCCCGGGGCGTCGTCGGATCGATCATGAAATGGGAGGGCATCGTCATCGACCCCATCGGTGCCAGCCTGACCGTCCTGGTCTTTGAAGCCATCAACATCGGCAACACCACCGAAGCCACAAGTCACATCGCCATCGCCATCCTCAAAACCGTCGCCATCGGGGGCGGATTCGGATTCGTCGCCGCCGCGATCCTTGTCCTGCTCCTCCAACGATTCTGGATCCCCGATCATCTCCAAAACGCCGTCTCCCTCATGCTCGTCATCGCCGCATTCACAGGCTCCAACATGCTTCAACACGAGTCGGGCCTCCTGGCTGCCACCGTCATGGGATTTGTCCTCGCCAATCAGAAACGCGTCGACATCGAGGACATCGTGGAGTTCAAGGAGAACCTGCAGGTTCTGCTCATCTCCATGCTGTTTGTCATATTGGCTGCACGACTCGAACTCAACGACCTGACCGCCATTGCAATCCCCGGAACGATTTTCGTCGTCATTCTCATCGCCGTCGCCAGACCCCTGGGCGTCTGGATTTCCACGCTCGGATCATCGCTGTCAAAACCCGAACGCATCTTCATGGCTTTGATGGCACCGCGTGGCATTGTGGCTGCCGCCGTCGCGTCCGTCCTCGCCCTCAAAATCGAGGGACACAATCCGCAGGGTGCCCGCGCTCTCGTCGCCGTCACCTTCATCACGATCATCCTGACCGTCGCATTTTACGGGCTCGTCGCACCCGTCATCGCCCGCAGACTCGGCGTCTCCGAAGCCAATCCCCAGGGCATCGTTTTTGCCGGCGCGGGTGTCTGGGTCCGCGACATCGCACAGCTTCTCAAAAAACAGGGCTTCCGCGTTCTGCTCATCGACAGCAACTACGACAACGTTCAGCAAGCGAGGATGGCTGGCCTGGACGCCGTTCGCCGCAGCATCCTTGGCGAACATCTCGTCGACGCCATTGACCTCGCCGGCATCGGACGCATCCTCGCGGTCACGCCCAACGACTGGGTCAACGTACTCGCCGTTCAACGCTTCACCCGCGTTCTCGGACGGGCAAACTGCTATCAAATCGCGTGGCGCCCCACGCAAAAACAAATCGAAAAACACAAACACCTGCTCGGGCGACCCCTGTTCGGCGAGAATATCACCGGAGCGAAGCTCTCCCGGATCAACGAACGCGGATTCGTCGCCAAGGCAACCAGACTGTCCGACGATTTCACCTACGACGATTTCCAGGCTCAATATGACGGAGCCATCGTCCCTCTGTTCGTTATTGACGAAAACGATCGCCTGCTTGTCCTCACCGCCAACCAATCGCCCGACCCCGGACCGGGACAGACCATCGTTGCATTCGTCAAAACCGCCCTCCAGCCCGGGGATTCTATCACGCCTGCCTCCTGATCACGCCAATCCTTTGGAATAATCACCTGTGAAACCCGGTTCCATGCAGTAGTATCACAACCCGAAAAGGACCAATGCGATGACCGAGAATGATATGACTGAAAACCCAACCCCCGCTCCAAAGCAGACGAGCAGCCTCAGAATCGGCGCGTGGACCGTCGTGTCGCTGCTCCTTGCGTTCACCTTGTACAACCTGTTTATCACCGCACAGGACTATCTCCGGGGGGCCCCTCCACGTCGGACGATCACCTTCCACATCGACGGCGAGGACAAGTTTCTGTGGGCCAAAGGTTCACGCGAATTCGGTGACCCCGATTCCGAGTGGTTCAACCTCACAGGCTCACCTCTGCCGATGAAGGATTTTCAATACGGTATCGGAAAGGACAGAATCCCCTCCATCGACGATCCGGTTTTCGTCGATCCCGACGACGATCGGTTGGCTGCCTTCTGGAAGGAAAATGGTGTCACCGATCTCGACAAATTGAAAATCATCGGCTACGAGCACAACGGGGTCGCCCGCGCCTACCCGCGCGCGCTTCTCGACGGACATGAACTCGTCAACGACACCATCGGCGGAAAACCCGTCACCGTCGGGTGGTGACCGCTCGTCCAACTGTCCGTGGTCTACGGACGCGAAATCGACGGCGAAACAGTCACCTTCGGCACGACGGGCTACACGTTCAACAACGTCTTTGTGCTGTACGACCGCAAGACGGACGCCATCTGGTATCCTCTCGACGACGGCGGGCTTGACGCCATCGG
Source organism: Phycisphaerae bacterium (assembly GCA_029260165.1). Classification (GTDB taxonomy): domain Bacteria; phylum Planctomycetota; class Phycisphaerae; order UBA1845; family UBA1845; genus OFTM371. Next base: position 44,965 of record JAJDDT010000098.1, read on the forward strand.
GGGAAACAGGCACGGCGACAAAATACCCTTCATCGAAAAACCACCCGTCGAAACCCTCGGCGAGTGGCTTGGCAAACACCCCGATTCACAGGTCCTGCTCGACGACGCCGGAAACCTGGAAACCAACCCGACCCCCGAGGACACCAACGACGAAAAAACCTCCTGATCACCGCAGATGTCCTCGATCCGCCTCGGCACACCTTTCCGCGGGTGGCCCATCGCTTTTTGGGGGCATGGCTTTGGTGGCGGGTGGCCCATCGCTTTGGTGGGCGGGTGGCCCATGGCTTTAGCCGTGGGGGAGTCGAATCCGGAACTCTTTTCGAGCCCCGATCTCCCTGGAAGGGTAGTCACCCGTCGTTTGGCGCTCGACGGAGCACCACCCGCATGGAACGGCACGGCTTCGTTTCGGCAC
>JAJDDT010000099.1 GCA_029260165.1 Phycisphaerae bacterium
AACGCCGGTTTCCACGGCTTTCGGCGACGGCAGCTTCGGTGAGCGAAGTTCGGAATCTGCTGAATCATTCTCCGGCGTTTGTGGGACAGGACTGGGCGCCTATTCATATTAAAAACGGCGAGAAAGGTGCCATGGTTCGCGTCGGGGGTTTATGGAAGCTGGCCGACATTGGCCTGTTGACCGAAGAGACCACCGAGATCACCGCGATAGGCACGCCCGACTTCATGCCACCGTCCGGCATTATCGATCGAACCGCCGACATCTACGCGCTCGGAAAGCTCCTGTACTGCCTTGTCACCGACCACCCGCCGCGCACCTTTCCGACCATTCCGTCATCGATTGTGAACACGCAGGATCGATGGATTATCGCCGAGATCAATGAAATCATCACCCGTGCATGTAGCCCGAAGATAGAGCGTCGGTATCAGTCTGCGGACGAATTCAACGACGCCCTTTGTCACTGCCTGAAACGAACGCGGTCCCGATGGTTCTTGAGTCGAAAACTGTCACGACGCGCGTGGATTGGAGTCTGTATCAGTTTGTTGGCGACGGGATTGGCCATCTATTTCGGCGCGACCGAGTGGCGCTCCGGTCGCGCCGGCACGGTGGACGCCGATCGCGAATGGCTTTCGCTCTTCAACGTCCATGACTTAACCGGCTGGTACAAGGACAAACCGTTCCACGGCGAGTGGTCGGTCGCTGACGGAGTGATCACCGTCGAGCGAACCGGCGAGTACAAGACGCTCCTCACCGAGGGCACTTATGGCCCCGGTACGATTCGCGCGACCGTCATCCCCGGCCACGACGGAGCAAGGATCGGCGTCGGCTATCTGGCAAATCCCACAGGCCCGTTGTTCATGTTCATGGGCGACAAGTACACATGGATTCGCGGCTACCGAGCGGAGAATCCGCCGGATGAGGCCGGTAACTGGCGGAGTTTCCCCGGACCAATCCTGAGTGCGGGCCAAGCCGCCGAGTTCGAAATCCAATACGGCCCCGACCAGGTCGTATTTAGTGTTGACGGAAACGTGTTGCAAGAACTCCCCGGCGTCGAAGGGAAGGGACACATTCTCCTGCATGTATGGAAAGACGATTGGGGTGGTTTTGCAGATATTGTGTTCAGCCCGGCCAGTGATTGAGATGTTGCATCGGACCATCGAGCGCCCCGGTCGTGTTGGGCGGAATTGGCGACTGGGGTTGGCCGCAACGTCGTGCTTGGTGTACGTTAGGTAATCTTTGGCAGGCCGCATCGCTTCAAGAAGGAGCAAACCGCCGAGCGCGGGCAATAGGGCAGTTCGCATGAAGATTGAGTTTTCGTGCAGCAAGTGTGGACGGCATTTGCGGGATCCCGACGATGCGGCAGCGAAACCCCGAGAGCGATGGCAGAACGTGTCGTACTTTTTCGGATAGGGTCACAGTAGTCGCCAATTGCGGACATGATTCGACGATCCGTCTCAATCCAATGCGCGAGTGAAGGGGAGTCCAAGTGTGCCGGCAGGCGAGTGATTTCGGGCCAAAATCGGCGATCGCAGCGCGGAATCACCATAGAGTCAGCGTGAACACAGTCTGTCGTGCCCGGGATGGATTCGTCATGCGGCAGATTCGCTCGGCAACTGAGTCCTGAGCGGTTGCCCGAATACGCGGTGCCCTCGGTCCCACATGAGCCGATAGACGGCGATCGCCACGGCACATGGTTGATGTGTCTCGTGGTAGGGTTTGCATGGAAAGAGTTTTCAAAACGTGTCTGCAATTCGCCTATCTGATCGTTACCAGCGATATCGCCGGTCAGGATGGTTTCGTGTTCCTCAATGGAACGGTCGTCAAGGCCGCTACCACCCGCCGGAAAACCACCCAAGAGCGTTGTCCCGCTCTGAAGGAAAAAACTCGCAAATCGGTTGCCCGTGCCACGATCAGGCTTGTACTCACCTTCGGCGACCCAAATCTGATCCCCATCCTCCGCCACGTCCAGTGCGCCCTGAAGATCAATGAACGCATCGGTCCAACTGTCGCCAGTGTCCGCACCCGTGGTGGCACTCTGGTCAACGTGGATGATGGTTTGTCCGTTCGTGAGTGACGGAGCCTGAAGGCAAAGCCCGATCAGTATGCAAGGAAACCTTCCGAATTGGCCCTTGATCGCAACCATCACTTGCCAGGGACTCGGCCTCGGAAAACCGGGCCTCGCGGAATTGGAAGGAATGCGGAAGCTCACAACAGCGATCCTCCTGGTGTTACCCGACTATCGGACCTCGCCTAGTCTCCCTGGAGTTTGGGCATGACAGAGAGTGAAATCAAGGAAAATACGTCACCGGAAATGGGTTTCGGGTTGCTCCGGGACTGAGTGGCCTTAATGCGGCAGCGATATTTTCAAGCTCAGCCCCGCGTAACCACATGGAAACCCGGATCGGCCCGGACACCGATTGAGCATGGCGGCGCGGAAAACGCCGGTTGGCCGGCAGGGTGGTGCTGTCGTACTAAACATTGAATTTGAAAAGTATGACGTCGCCGTCGGCGACGGTGTAGGTCTTGCCTTCCTGCCGCACCTTGCCAGCTGCCTTGGCGGCCTTCATGTCACCGGTTTCGATCAGGTCATCGTAGGCGACCGTCTCGGCTCGGATGAATCCGCGGGCGATGTCGGAATGAATTTGGTTGGCAGCTTCAACCGCATCGCTGCCCCTGCGAATGGTCCACGCCCGCACCTCCGGTTCGCCTGCGGTCAGGAACGATATCAACCCGAGCGATTCGTAGCATTTGCGAACGAGACGGTTTTTCCCGGGTTCGGACAGGCCATACTCCGCCATGAAATCAGGGCGATCGTCCGGGTCGAGCTGCGCGATTTCGAGTTCCGCACTTGCACAAACGTTGACGGCTCCGACCGTGCCCGGTGGCGCGGGAGGATCCTCGGCGGCTGCCCGGTCCTCGCTGACGTTGTAAACCACCAATATCGGCTTGAGCGTCAGGAAGCCGAAACTGGACAGGGATTTCAGATCATCCTCGTTGGTGATGGCTTCGCTTAGCGATTGCTGATTTTCGAGGGCATCGCGACCCGACTGGAGGAGGGCGAGTTCGCGTTTTTCCTGATCGTTGGTTTTTGATGGTTTTTTCAGCGATTTTTCCAGTTTTTCGATGCGATTTTCGATGGTGGCGAGGTCTGCGAGCGCGAGTTCGTCGCGGAGTTCGTTCAGGTCGGCGTTGGCGTCCACACGATTTTGGTAAGCAGGAACGGACGGATTATCAAAATCCCGCAAGACGGCGACGAGCAGGACACATTGGCGGATGTCGGGCAGGTAGCGCTTGAGGTCTTCCAGGCCCTTTTGTTCCGATAACGCAAGCCCGGGAACGTCTGCGAATTCGATTGTGGCTTCGGTGATCTTCTTTGGATTGTACATTTTGGCGAGGGTATCGAGCCTGGAGTCGGGAACCCTGACGACCGATTGGTGGACCTGTGGCATGGCGATCGGGTCCGGCGCGACGCCTGTGGCTGCGCCGAGAAGGGTGGATTTTCCGGATTGTGGTGGTCCGATGATGGCTGCTTTCACGGTGATTTTCCTTGTTTTTCGTGTGTTTGTGCGCGATTGTAGGTCGGGCTCGGTGGGGGTCAACCGGGGTGGTGGGCGTGGGATTGGGTGTTCATGCGGTCGCGGGTGGACGATGATCGATTTGGATGGCTCGTTGCCGCTGTCCGATAAGGGGATTAGAATGCAGAGTGAGGTAGCGTAGACGCGACAGAGGCAGAGACGGGGCGTGGCCTATGAATGAATGGTTCGACGCAGAGCAACGTGCGGAGCGTGCCCAGCAATTGACCGAGTCTCACCGTTGGGCTGAGGCGTTGGCGGAGTTGGATGCTGCGCTAGATATTAATCCGTCGAATATCAACTGGCAGGCGCAACGTGGATTCCTGCTGGATCAGTTGGAGCGGTTCGACGAGGCGGTCCAGGCGTACCGCGATGTTCTCGAGTCCGAACCGGAGGATCGCGAGACGCTTTTGGCGCTTGGGATTGATCTTGAGCGGGTAGGTCGTCTTTCGGAGTCGGCTTCATTGCTGGAGCGGTTGCGTCGTTTCCATCCCAATTTTGAGCCGGGGTTCTGTTTCGGTATTCTGGTGCACGCCGAGCTTGAGCAACATGAACGTGCGGAGGAGTTGTTCTATCTGGCGCAGCAGCTGCAGGAGGATTGCCCGAATTGCTTTTACCACATGGGTATTTCGCTGGCGGAGCGTGGTGAGTTTGAACGGGCGGTTTATTGCTGGGGTCGGGTTCTGTCGATCGACCCGGGGTTTGAGGGTGTTCACGGACAGATGGCGCGTGCGTATCGTGCGGCGGGCGACCTTGCGTCGGCGCAGGAATGGTATCTCAAGGCTATTCGCGAAGATCCGGGCGATATTGAACTGCTGTTTGAGATGGGCACGCTGCTGGTTGAGCGGGAGAAAATCGACCTGGCTGTCATCAAGTTTCGGCAGGTGCTGGAGCTTGCGCCGGATCATGTTGACGGGCAGTTTGCGTTGTCGGAGGTTCTGCTGCATCAGAACGCCGGTGAGGAAGCGCTCGAACTGCTGGAGTCGGTATCTGAGCTTGACAGCGAGTATCCCGGATTGGCGCTTCGGATAGGGGCTGCTCGTTTGAAGCTTGGGCAGCGTGATGAGGCGTTGCCGTTTCTTGAGCAGGCGGTCGAGGATGCCCCGACGAACAAGGAGGCATTGATGCTCCTGGGCAACTGTTTTTTGTGGTTGCAACGACCAGAGAAGGCAGCGGACCAGTTCAGGCGCATCATTGCCCTGGACAATTCGCTTGCGAACGTTTATCACAACCTCGGCGTCTGCTGTTTTTTGACGAACGATCATGAGCAGGGGATTCGTCACTGTCGGCGTGCGCTGGAGCTTAAGCCCGATTATCTTCTTGCGATCGTGAAGCTGGTTCTTGCCTACCAGCGGCTTGGACAGTTCGCCGAGTCGAAAGAGATGATTCGGTGCGGGTTGCGGGTTGACCGGGACAATTCCCTGTTGAAACATCTGGGGCGTCGAATGTGGCGTGCCCGGTTGAAGTATTACGTACGTCGACTCGGAGCCTCGTTTCGCGTACTTTTCGGACGCGGATAGTCGGGACGGTATGTCGTTTTCTGTCGCTGGTGGGATGTTGCGGCGGGTGTGTTGACGGTTGAGGCGGTTTGGTTGCAACCTGGACACCCGGTCTTTGCGTATAACTGGGTGGGAGAGGTGTGGGGCGGGGTGTTTGATTGGCGTAGTGCGTTTGTGGTTTGGGAGAATTGATACCGTGCAAACAACGTTGACTTTGGCGACTTTTGTGTTTGGGGCGTTGGGTGTGGTGACAGACTCGACGGTCCTCGGGCAGGCGCGTGAAACGCGTCAGCTTCGGGGGGAGCGTCGTGCCCAATCGGAGCCTGACATCAGGCAGTTCTGGGATCCCGCGAAGATCATGGAAGTCGCGGTGAACAACCTTGCGAAGCGATACGTTCTCAACGCCGAGCAGAAGGCATTTACCAATGACATGATGACGACTCGGGTGACCAAATTTCTCGAGGAGCATCAGGACGAGATATGGCCCCTGCTTCGCGAGTTGGTCTACCATCAGCGAACCGGTGAGGCGCCCAAGCCTGACATTGCCAGGGAGTTGGGGCCGAGGGTTTTGAAGATCATCGAGGAGGCCAAGGCGGAGATTCTTCAATCGAACACGGAGTGGCGCGAGATTCTGACGGACGAGCAGAAGAAGGTCCACGATTTCGATTTGGAACAGATGGGCAAGACATTTGCCGCGATGGAGCAGAACTTCACGCAGTGGAGTGACGGCGCTGCGCAGCAGACGAACATCTTTCCTCCACCGCCCAAGGGTGTTCAGCAGCCGCCTCGTCCCGGGAAGCCCAAAGAGGGTCTGTCGCCCGACGAGCAGCCGATTCGCCTCGTTTCGCATTTCGAGGAGTATGTCGTGCAGTTTATCAAGGACTATCAACTGACGGCTGATCAGACGGAGACAGCCTATTCGATCCTTCGCGAGATTCAGGGGCGTGCGAAGAACTATGAACAATCGAAGGCGAAGGAGTTTGCCGCGGTCAAAGAGAAACTGAGCGCCAGGGATATGAAGGAGCGCAAGGCAGCCACGCTGGAAAAACGCAGGTTGACCGCGCCGATTGATGATTTGTTCACCCTGATGAAGACGCGTCTGGATCTTGTTCCGGACACAGCTCAGAAGGAGCGATATCAATCGCAGGACAAGGCTAGGCGTTCTGCCGCGATGGGGTCGAAGGGTGCTGCGCCAAAGCCCGGACCAACGAAGACAGTCAAGGCAGGCTCGTCGGACAAGGCTGACGGGAGCTAGACGGGCGACGCCGCGATTTTGGACTGGGGCAAATGAAGACGTTATCGGGCGATGTCGAATTCGGCGTCGCCCGTTTTTTGCGCTCGGCGAAGGGCCTGGCAGCCTCATTTCTCAACTTTTGTTTGCCGTGCGAAGGTCTCAAAACGTAGAATTGAGGTGGTTCATCGGACAATGTGGGCCGACATGGACATTGAGCGCGTCGGGCCTGGCGGGGATCACGGTGTATTGCCATGCAACCAAACTATGACAACCAACCACTCCGAAGGATGTTCGCAGGCCTGGTGGAGCAGGCGTTCTTCGTTGAGATCGGGGTATGTGAGCCTCGATTGACGGACTATCTGGTTGGCTTGCTCATCGAATTCGTCCACGCGGATCGTCTTTACCGAATTCGTGATCTGGCGGGTCGGCGGGTGGAGACGGTCGTCGGCATGATTGCGGAGGCGGAGCGTGAGCGGCAAGGCGGTGGTCATGCGGGCCAGATGGGTATCTATCGACACATTGGGGATTTTGCGCTGTTCTGGACCGGCGTTTTTCCGGAGGGATTGCGACGACGGCCGGGCGTGAATCCGGATCATTTGTTGAGCTATGTCGATCAGGGCAAGGAGTCGTACGCACGGGCGTCGGAGCTGACGGATGAGGATTCGGTGCCTCCGCGGTGGTTGTTGCGTCGTTTGAGTCGGGATTTTGAGGTTTGTGCGCACGGTTTGGGCGTCGTCAGGCGAAGCTGGGAGGATGGTGAGCTGTCGAGCTGGGGTGGTGCCGACGTCATTTATTGATCCACTGGTCGTCAGGTCGGGCTTGACTTGCATGGATGTGCGTATAAAGTCGGACGCGTGTGTGGCTCGTACCGGCCGCAAGACAATCCTCGATAGCTCAATTGGTAGAGCGAGCGGCTGTTAACCGCTAGGTCGTAGGTTCGAATCCTACTCGGGGAGTTGTAAACCACTTCATAGAAAGGACTTGCGCCAATCACTTTGCCGTGTTCACACACCCGTTTGACCACTTTGACCACGTTTGGGTGGTCAGTTGACCACATTCTGATACATGCCGTTCTTGGCGAGATCATGGCTCTCAATATCGTCATGCGCGATTCACTCCGCGCAGTCGAACCTAAGAGGGTGTGTGAGAAGCAAGATCATCCTGGTTTTAGCCGGTGAATCATCAGATTGATCATGGTCAGTAGCACCATGGCTTCGCTGCTGACGGGCAACATTTCGTAATCTTTGCTCATCCGACGGTAACGGCCAAT
>JAJDDT010000100.1 GCA_029260165.1 Phycisphaerae bacterium
ACGGTACTTCTGGTCGCGCGCCATCGGTGGATTGTGCCCCGTGGATGTGCGTGTCGGCATTCACGATCGAACGGTGACGGCGGGTGCCTGTTGCATCCTGTGCACGTTGGGGGTCATTCACGACTTCAAGCAGGCGGCGGAGCGGGTCCACCACATGTTCTACCGGGTGGATGACCGCTGCGCGATCGCTTCGAGGCTCTTCGGGTCGCACGGCCCAAGGCCGCTGGTTTGGTGACCAACTAATCCTGTGACAAGATAATCACCGTATACGGGCCGATCCCAACGTTGCCGTTGTAGGCCATTCCGTCTTTGGTACCCGAGTTGGCGGTCGTGTCATACGCGTTCCAGTTGCCGAAGGACGAGTCATATGTGCTGCTGTCGCTGTTGAAACGCACGCGCCACGTCCCGCTGTGCGGGAAGCCGATGTTGTAGCTCGTGAACCCCTGTGACGAGAAGTTGGCGACGACAATCACGTCGTCTCCGGCACCGCCACTGTTCCACCGATGGTACGCAACGACCTTGCCGCTGTTATTGACGTGGTGAACATTGACGTTGTTTGCGCTAAGGCCCGCGGTCAGCCCCGAAAGGTTGCGTCGCAGCGAAACAAGGTCGCCGTAAAGATCGACAATGCCGCTGAACGTCGTCGCCTTTGTCCAGTCGAGTGGGTCCGTATCTTGGAAGAACCCGTCTTCGAGGAATTCCTGTCCCTGGAAGATCATCGGAATTCCCGGGCTTGTGAACACGATGCCCGCTCCGAGTGTCGACCGCTTCTTCGAGGCCCAACTCGTCGCATTCCCAGGCCAGATGTCCTCGGGAACACGCGCCTTGCCGTTGGCAACTTCGTCGTGGCTTTCGGTATAGATCACGCGCTGGACGTGATCGTTGTTGTAGTTGGCGGTGATTGCATCGCGAACGCTGAACATGTTTCTGTCGGTGTCGTTGGCTGTGATGACCGCCTCGCGAATTGGATGAACAAACTGCGCATCCCACTGCGAGTCAAACCCTGCCCCACCCGAACCTGTGGTTTTTGACATCCAGGCGTTGTTCTGGAGATCCTCCGCAATCGAGATTTTCCATGGCACACTGGTGTTGATCTCATCGTTGACCCACTGCATCAGGCTCCAGCCGTCGGCAATGTCGCCGCCACCACCATTGTTCTGGGTTCGGATGTTGACCGTCGAATCCCACCGCAGTCCGTCCGCGTTGAATTCGGTAAGCCAGTACATCGCGTTGTCCCGCAGGTAGGTTCGCACTTCGGATCGACCATAGTCGGGCCGTGTGTCGCCCCAGGGGGTCGACGCGCGCCAGTCCTGGAAGAAGTAGACTCCGCCCATGCCGCCCGTGGACCAGCCGTCGAATTGCCAGAGGTCGAGGTCGCTGGGGCCGAAGTGGTTGTAAACAACGTCGATAATCACCGCAATACCATTTTGATGGCAGGTATCGATGAATGATTTCATGTCATTCGGTGAGCCGTAAATGCTTTCCGGTGCGTAAGGGTGCGCGGGGTTGTATCCCCACGAAAAATCTCCGGCGAATTCGCAGATCGGTAGCACCTCGACAACGTTGACGCCCATCGCCTGAAGATGCGGAATTTTGAGAGCGGCTGATTCCCACGTTCCCGGAAGCCCGCCCGGGGCATCGTTCATTGTTCCGACGTGCATCTCGTAAATAACCATTTCGTGCCAGCCGGGTGTTGTGAACGATGACCAGTTGTACGCCGTATCGTCCACGACAAGGCTGTTGCCGATGGAGTTCGTGACCTGCCTCGCGTGAGGATCGTTCTTCCAGATCGTCCCGTCGATAACATATTTGTACGCATCACCGATGGACGCTACGCCGACATCGACCGACCAGTTACCCCCGGACTCCGCCGCGAGCGGATTGGCCGTCGCGCTCCACGCGTTGAAATCTCCGGTCACCGACACGCTCGTCGCATTTGGAGCCCAAACCCGGAACCCGACGCCATTGCTGTAGGGAATCGAACCCGGGCCTGTCGTTGACGACGGAACCAGGCTCGCCGTGAACGCATAATTATTCCCGCCATTGTTGTCCCAGATATTCCCCCCCCAATTGTCGTAACCGTGGAAATAATAACTGACCGTGCTTCCGGGCGCATACGTCTGGGTGGGCGTGAATTGCCAGTGCGAGTTTCCACCCTGGTTCCCGGCGTAATTCATCGCTTGAACCTGCCACGCGCCACCATCGACCCGGATGCCGACGTCGCAATGCAATCCCCAGTAGTCCTGGTTCATGAGAACTTCGTAGGTACCTGGATTCTGCGTATCGACATGACGTTGAAATGATCCGTAAACACCGATCCAGCTCGGGAAAGCGTCGGCTGTGTTCGCGGCAAGCAGAACGCCGGCGACCAGCGCGGTGACAGTGACGGTACTTCTGGACACGTTTCGTGCTCGACCGGATGCGTGCATGGGCTTTGACCTCCGTATCATGACAAAATCGATTCACAAATTCCGGGAAACAACTCAAGGGGCGTCATGCTACCGCGTCATGCGCGAACGAATCAACTGAAATCCGGCGTCCATCCAACACATCGTTCCCGACAATGCGAGGACAGCCAGGATAGATAGTTTGGGTAGTCAATGGTACGCCGAAATACGAAATGCCTGCCGGGTGGGGTCAGGGATGAGAGCACCATGCTTTTGAAGTTCTACGGGCCTGACCACCGGTCACGGCCCCGAATTATTAGACAAGCATTATTAAAGGCGCGGATGCTCACAAGATACCCTAAGGTCTGGTTGGATTTTCCGCGCGAACAAGCCGGCGGGAATTGAGAAGGCCCCGAGTTTTCGCTGTCAGGGCGGGAGCTTCGGAATGTGATGTTTGTCTGAACAGGTCAGGAGGGAAAAACGGGAATGAAGTTAATATCGGGAGAATTGTATTCACCGATCATCTGGTTGGTGACAGCGTTGGGTTCGGTCCCCATCTACGCAGGAAATGTCTCAGCAACCGGGCTTGTGCTCGGCGGCGATGGATCGACCGCTCTTCCCGGAACCGGGCTGGTGGACCTCGTCACAGCAGACCCCGCACTACCCTATGGCTACGTCTAGTGCGTTGACGCTGGCATCGATGGTTTGATCGATCCACCGAATTCTGACGGCACAACCACGGGAGATGACGTTCTGATCGAGACGACGCAATTCCCGGGACAGTTCTTTACGGCGGTGGGCGAGGGTTTTCCCTTCGGACCAGCCGGCTCGTTCACCGACGATTTCACGCATTCGCTCGTGGTCGGACGATTGATTTACCTCAGGGCATGGGACGGGACGTCCCCAGCCACATCCAGCTTCTATGGCGATTCCGCATTGTATGCGTTGGTGAACATGGATTTTGACGGAAACAGCTTCGGAACGTGGTCGACGGACACACCGGTGCCCGTGGCTGGTTCAACGGATCAGGTGATCACACCATTCCCGCAACAGCAGGACGCAAGCCCGGACTCACCGGTTGGTATCGAGGTTCTGTATACGACCAGTCCGATCGATACCCTTACAACAGGCTTGGGGCTGCGCATTCACTTCGACTCGAGCCAGCTCGGTTTTCAGGGGTTGGCCAACATCCTGCAAACCGGATTATCAGCTCAGGGTGCTCCGGAGCCTGACGTGAGCGATTTCGACAATGACCCCGCCACGGACATGCTCGTGAATACCCTCTGGTTGGATTTATCCACCTCCTGGCCTGGAACCGGCACGACGTCGCTTTTTGTCGCCAACTTCACCAGCGTATCCGGTTTCTCTGGTACCACGAACGTGAATTTTTCATCTTCCGCGTCACCCACCGGGGTTGGTTTTGTCGCGGCGTCAGCCACCGTGGACGCCGCAAGCGGAATTCCGACTGTATCGACGTGGGGAATGGTCGTGCTGACGTTGATGCTGGTTTCGGCTGGGACAGTCGTGTTCGCACGCGAGAGGGCAGCGATCAAGGCGTGTTGACCGACGATGCTGCCTGTGCGGCGGTAGGAGTAGTAACGCGGGTCACAGATGGTGCAGACGTTGGCTGACTCGATATTGTTTGGGCGGATGCCGGCAGTCATGAGTTGCAGGTGGTTGGCGTGTTGGACATCCAGAAACGTCTTACCGTTTCGACGTTTGAAGATGGAATCGACACTGTTTTCGATATTTTCAAATGCATCGACGACGTCCCTGCCTACTTCGTAGCAGCAGCTCTTGGCGCACGGGGAAATGATCGCTTGTAAATCCCGGGGTGGGGTATCGGACCTTGCGGCTACTCGTTCGACCAGCCGTGTGGCGATTTTCAGGCTTGTCCCGCGCCAACCTGCGTGGGCAACGCCGATCGCGCGTCCGCGTGGTTCGATCACCGCGATCAAACCGCAGTCGGCTCCGAGGACCATCAGCGGGACACCCGAAAGCGTCGTGACCAATCCATCAGCGCCGTCGATCCGGTCTTCGGAACAATCGCGGCCTCGACCCGCGGTGGTTGTGTCAACGTCGACAATACCGTGGTTGTGGACCTGTCGTGATACGGTGAGCTTTCGGAAATCGGTTCCGAGCAAATCGCAGACGGTTTTTCGTCGCGGCACGGAGTTGCCGAACTCATCACCTACGGTGAGGGCCATGTTCCACGGCGATTGCGTGACAGCGCAGACGATTCCCGGGTTACCTGCGGTCGAATTCGGTTTCCAGAGCGGAGGGGAATCGGGCATTTGGGGTTGATTGTGCAAGGAGCTATCGCGGGTTGATTTTCAGCAGGACCTTGATGTTTTCCGGTTGGCGACTGGCTTGGAAGGCTTCGAGGCCTCTTTCGATCGGGAAGGATCGTGCGACCATGGGCGAGACGTCGATGTCGCGTCGTGCGAGCGCGTTGATCGCGTCAGGGAACGGTCCACAACGGCTTCCGACGACGTTGATCTCGTTGATGACGATGGCTGCTGGATTTGGGATGGTCCCGTCGGCGTAGGTGCTCTTGAGCACAATGGTGCCGCGCGGACGGACAAGCGACAGGGCGATGTCAAATCCCTGTGGTGAGCCTGTGCACTCGACGACGACGTCGCGATCGTTTCGCGGGATCAACGATTCGACGGACGTGGAGCGTATGCGTTTCTTTTCACAGAACAGAAGTGTTTTGGGGTTCCTGCCCACCACCTCCAGTTTGCATCCGGTCTTGGCGAGAACCTGTGCGATCAGCAAACCAAGGCGACCACTGCCGACGACGACGACGTTGGAACGATGATCAATCGAAACCTGTTGAATGATCTGGCAGGCGGCGGCGATGGGTTCGACGAAGACGGCGGACTCGTCCGGGATGGTTTCGGGAACCTCGTGTAGATTGTGCTCCGGGACAGCTACCAGATCGGCGAAACACCCGTCGCGACCGGCGATACCGACGACCGTTCGTTTTCGACAATGACTGGACAGACCAGCCTGGCACATGTCACACGTTTTGCACACGCAGTTGATTTCGGCGACGACGCGTTTGCCAACCCACTCCGGCGAGCCTTTGACGACGTCGCCGACCATTTCGTGGCCTGGGATGCCTCGAAAACCCATGTAGCCTTTGACGATTTCGTGGTCGGTTGAACAGATGCCCGCCAATCGCACCTTCACGATGCATTCGCCCTCCGTGGGCATGGGTTCGGGGTGGTCGGGTTCAAAACGGAGTTTTTCGATGAAGGTGATGGCCCGCACGAGTTTGGTTCCTATGGTTGGGTCGCGGAAAGCGATGAATCGCTCGTCTTACCGCGCAAGGACCGCACCACGCGCTGCCACCAATGGGTTGACTTCCGCTCAGCGTCGATCGCGCCTGCGTTGACAAACGGAGTGTCTGTCTGGTCAAGCCATTGTCGCCAGGGATCGGATCGCTGACCCAGGTCCTGGCCTGTGAGTTGGACGAGCGATTCGTGTGCATGGTAGGTCACGCCAAAATCGCGATCGGATAGGGCAGCGATCAGGACATGGACGGCTTCGGTGCGCTTGAAATGGGCGAGCAAGGTGGCGGCTGCGATGCGTACGTTGCGTGACGAATCGAGCCTGAGAAGCTGTGCGGCTGTGGCACCGACGGCTTCGGAATCGTCGTCGGGGATGGATTTGTTGGCGGCGAGAAACGACAATCCGCGGAGAATTTCCTCACGAACGCGCGCGGTGGGTTCCAGGGTGCCTTTTTCCACAAGAAGGATACCGACCAGTTCGCGGGCGACGTCGGGCCTCTGCGATTCAGCAGCCAACCTGATGGCGGAGATGCGCACGCTGTCGCTCGGGTCGAGTTTGGCAATGGAGAGTGCGGGATCGACGACGAAATCCCTGGCGGCGTGTCCCGTGACGGTCAACTGTTCGATGGCATGACGGCGTTGGTCGGGCTGTTGGCTCGTCATGGCGACATGGACCTGTTTTTTAGCAGCGTCTTTGGTAACGAGGATCGAGCGCATCCGCGACGGGCGGTTTGAACACCCGACCACGAACAGGAACGCGATCGCACAGATGGCGAGTGAACCGAATCTAGGCGGATGCGCGGGGCACGGTGGGCAGTACCCGCTCTGCGTCTCGGGCGAGTTCCTCGGGACAGACGCGGACAACGTCTGGAATGGGTTCGCCGAGAAAGTGCGAGCCGACCGCCTGAAAACGTCGTGGATGATCGCTGACATAGCAGTGTAGGCTACCGCGACCCCGCAGGTCGGACAATGCCCCGAGCCTGGTGAGGATTGCGTCAGCCATTTGGGCGGTTGCATCGCCGGAGTCGATCAACGTAACGTTATCGCCGAAGTAAGCAGCAATGGCATCGTGAATTATTGGGTAGTGCGTACACCCGAGCAAAACGGCGGCGGGTTTGAGCCGACGCATTGGTGCGAGGTAGCGGTCGATGACCATATTGACGATCGGATCGGTAGCGGACACGCCTTCCTCGACGATCGGGACGAACAGGGGACAGGCCACTTGCACAACGGGTCGATCGGGATCGATGGTGTGGATGGCGTTGCGGTAGGCGTTGGACGCGATGGTGGCTTCGGTACCGATAACTGCCAACAAATCGCCGGGGTTGGAGGCGTCGACGGCGGACCTTGCACCGGGCGTGACTGCGCCGATCAACGGGGCCGAAAATTCGTCGGCCAACTCGGGCAGACAGACAGCACTAGCTGTATTGCACGCAGCCACGATGCATTTGGGATTCATGCGCAGCAGAAAGGCACAAATCTCCCGGGCAAATCGTTTGACAGTTTCGGGCGTCTTACTGCCATAGGGAACGCGCGCGGTGTCGCCCAGATAGACGATGTCCTCGGCTGGCAGACGGTCGCGCAACGCGCGAACGACGGTCAGACCGCCCAGACCCGAATCGAAAACCGCGATGGGACGTTGATCCACAAAACTCTCCCCGGCGTGACACCGTCACACGCGCCAACCGCACGACTGTTTATACCCTTCGTCGCGCGACGGGGAAAGGCGTTAACTCCCGGGCGTTCCTGAATTCACTGATCGTTGTTTTGTCTGCAAGCGACGTCTCGAACGACTGATCAGTCCGATGCATCCCATGCTCATGATCGCGGCGGTCATGGTGCCGTTGCCGCACAGCAGAAGAATTTCCGCGATCGGGTTTTGCGGAGCCTCTCCGACGGTTGCGATTTCAAATTCGTTCACATCGACGAATTCCGGGCTGCCCGTGCTGCGGAGTCGGGCGCTCGTCGCGATGAAAGGTTGATCGAGGGTTGGCGGACCTGTGAAAATCGGCGAATCACCAAATCCGCGGATCACGGTTTCACCCTCCCGGCCGGTGCCCGCGCCGAGCGTCAACGACCATTCCGTCGTACCGAGGTTGCAGGCAAGGTCCAGCGTGGCTTTGCGTTCCAGTGACTGGTCCGGCAGGTCGGGGTTGAACACAAACGTCGGATCGAGCGTCATCTCCTCGGGCGAGAGTGTCGTGAAAAGACGTGTCATGTACAGATCGCCATCGAAGACGTCGAGCGTGCGTTCGAGCGGCTCGACCACGGTTCTGCGAAGCTCAGCCACGATGGCGTCCTTGGCGGTGGCGATTTCTTCCGCGCTGAAAACCTCACGGAGCAACGCCCCATCGGAATAAACGAATTCCTGAATTCCCTCGGGCAACGGTAATTGTCTGCGGAGAATTTCCAGAACCTTGATCGAACTGAATTGGAAGTTGAAGCTAAGCTCGTTGTAGAATGGCTCGGTCGCAAGGGCGCTGAGTCGAACCAGCTCTGCCTCCAGGTCGTCAGCCACCGGGAGCTGGTCGATGAATGATCGGTCGCGACCGGCGTAGTCGGTGGCGAAACCCTGTCCGCCGGCTTCGTCCATTGCGTTGGTGACCAGTCCCTGATAGCTCGCGAACGCACCGGACGATCCGAAATACCAGTTGAGAAGCGTGTAATTGACCTCGACGGCCAGGAAATTATCCGGGACCGCGCGAGAAGGGCCCAGAATCCATGCGATAACGCCCATGTCGCGTGTGGCTGCGACGGCCGTCAGACGAATCGGGATCATCGGTTTCTCGGATTGATACTTGAGGATCAGTGGCTGAATATCGCCGGTGCCCTGGTTTTTCTGCAGTTTGACCGCGACGAAATTCATGCCCTCATCGACGTAGGGTTCGATCAACTCCTGGCCTCTGTCGCTGAGGTTGTAGTTGTTGTCCTCAAGCCACTGCGCGAGGGCCTGGGCGTCGCTGCTGGAGACCACTTCGACGTCGAAGGGTCCGACGGCGAAACGTTCGAGAATTTCAACACCGTCATCAGCCCCCGCTGCCGTGTCAGACTCCGGTGCGGCACCAAAAGGCGGAAAGAATGACAGCGGCTGCTCGCAGGCGTTGCCGTTGACGGTCAGGTTGAATTGCGGTCGCGTGGCTTGTTCGAGAGAGGTGAACGCCAGATCGCTACCGACCTCGACCTCGGGGATACCGGGAACGGGGACGACCCACGAAAAATCCTCCGCATCGCCCTGGTATTGGATCAAAACAACAGCCGTGACGGTGTTGCCATCCTGGCGAAAGACAATCTGCTCACCGGCTTGATTGATGGGAACGAATTGGCAGAAAAACCCACCGCAAGCGTAGACAGTTGGCAGACCGATTACCAAAACCATGAATCCCACGATGACCGCAGGAAGCGCACGCAATCTCTGTTTCGATTTGTTCATTTTGTCATTCTTGTTCATTTTGTCATTTCTCCAAACGAACCGCCATTTGTCCGTCCGCGCCGAATCGCCGACCGGGGTATTGTCACGCGCCACAAGTGTCGTGTCGATGCCTATCCATGCGCGACAGGGTCGGCAAGGAGGGCGTGGTGTTTCATTTTTTTGTACAGGGTTGTTCGGTTGATGTTGAGCTGGTCTGCGGTGGCTTGTCTGCACCAGTCGTTGTGTTTCAGGGCGGCTTCGATGACGCGTTTTTCCGGGCCTGCGAGGGATGCTTTCAGGGTCATCGGGCGGTATTCGCCTTCGCTGGTGACTTCATTTTTTGCGTTGAGAATGCGTGGGGGCAGGTCGTGTGCGTCGATCGTGGATGAACGGGTGAGCACGACGGCGCGTTCGACGGCATTGACGAGTTCGCGCACGTTTCCGGGCCAGTTGTAACGTTGCATGACGTCGAGGGCGTCGTCGGTGAACCCGGTGATGCGTTTGTTGTTTTCGGCGTTGAATCGCTGAAGGAACGATTCGGCCAGCAGGCGGATATCGGTGAGGCGTTCGGACATGGGTGGCAGCGTGATGGTGACGACGTTGATGCGGTAGAAGAGGTCCTGTCGGAATCGCCCGGTGGCGACCTCGTCTTCGAGGTTCTTGTTGGTGGCAAGGATGACGCGGACGTCAACCTTTTCGGTCGTGTTGTCGCCGACAGGTTCAAATTCGCGTTCCTGCAATACGCGAAGCAGCTTGACTTGCAGTCCCGGGGAGGCCGTGTCGATTTCGTCGAGGAAGATGGTTCCGCCGTCGGCTGCCTTGAATTTGCCTGGTTTGTCTGCGACAGCGCCGGTGAAGGCACCGCGTTTGTGTCCGAAGAGTTCGCTTTCGAGCAGAGATTCGGGGAGGGCGCCGCAACTGACCTCGATGAAGGGCCCGTCGCGACGTTGGCTTCGATGGTGAACGACGCGGGCGATCATGGATTTGCCGGTACCGGATTCGCCTTCGACCAGGACGTTGACGTTGGAGGCGGAGACAGCTTCCACGAGATCGTACACGCGTAGCATTTTGTAATCGTGTCCGATAACGGCATCGAGTCCGAATCGTTCGTCGAGTTGCGATCGCAGGGCCGCACATTGTCGGACGAGTGCGCGCTGCTCGGCTGCCCGTTGCACGACGAGCGATATTTCCTCGTCCATGATGGGTTTGGTGAGGTAGTCGTAGGCGCCGAGTTTGATGGCTTCGACGGCGCTTTCGATGGTGCCGTAGCCTGTGATCATGATGACGTTGGTGTCGGGGTGTCGTTGTTTGATCACGCGGAGAATTTCAAAGCCGTCGGTGTCGGGCATGTTCATATCGGTGATGACGACGTCGATTTCGTTGGTGGACATGGTTTTGAGGGTGGCGTTGAGCGTGGTGGCTCGTTGGATGTTGTGGCCTTCTTTGGTGAGGAACGTGCTGAGCGAGTCGACGATGATGGGGTCGTCGTCGATGATCAGGATCGAGCCGTGGTTCCTGGTGTGGTTGCTGGTATGGTTGGTGCTCATGATTCGGATGCTCCGAATTCGCGTTGGCGTTTCGATGCGTCGACGGGCAGGCGAACGGTCACAGACGCTCCGCTGTTGCGGCGGTCAGCCAGCTCGATGTCACCACCGAGCGCGGTGGCCAGGTCGCGGCAGATGGCGAGTCCCAAGCCTGTACCGCCCGATTCGGTTTTGGTGCTGACGAACGGTTCGATGGCGGTGGTAATCTTGTCGCCGAAACCCGGGCCTGTGTCTTCAAACCGAATGGCGATGTCGAGATTGGTGGCGACGGTCGTAATGGTGAGTGTGCCACCGGTCGGCATGGCGTCGAGCGCGTTGCGAATCAGGTTGGTGCAGATTTGGAACAGCTCCGTGTCATGTGTCGTGACAACCTGCCCATCGCGGTAGTGTGACGAGATAACCACGCCTGTGCCGGATACCTGATCCTCGAACACGCGGAGGGCTTCCTCGATGATGTGGTTGACAGGGACACCGGCGTGTGTGGCAGCGTGCTTGCGTGCGTGTCCCAGCATGTTGCGAGAGACCTCGATGACGCGTTTGACGGCGTCGGAGGCCTGCGACAGGTGGACGGAGGCATCGTCGATCTGGTGTTCGTCGATGGCGCGTATGGCAAGGTTGATGTATCGGTGTGCGGCGTCGAGGGGGTTGTTGATTTCATGCGCGATTCGTCCGACCGTGTCGAGGGTCGCTGCAACCGACGTCTGCGTTGGGTCCGGAACCGCTTGTTTGTGATCTTGCGTTTGCATGTTCATCGTTTGAAACATCCACGGATGTCGCATTGAGACACCGTGTATTGATTTCTATCGACGCGCGTGGTGCGTGTGCACACCTAATGATGCGGGTTTGCAACCGAGAAATGAGAAATGTCCGGCTTATCGAGACGTTGCGAAGGCTATCGGAACCGTTGCGATCCTATCGGACATGACTATCCGTTGGGCTTGAGAAGCGAGACTCCGTTCATTGCGTCGGGTGTGTCACGTCCCATCATGTCCAGCATCGTTGGAGCGATGTCGGCGAGCTTGCCGCCTGCCCGCAGTGATCGGCCCACGAACGCATCACCGATGACAATGAGTTCCACGTCGTAGGTCGTGTGCGCGGTGTGCGGTCCACCGGTTTCGGGGTTGATCATCTGCTCGCAATTACCGTGGTCCGCCGTCACGACGAGTGCCCCGCCGACCTCGAGCGTGGCATCCACGATCCGTCCAACGCACGCGTCGACCGTTTCCACGGCCTGGATGGCTGCTTCGATCCTGCCCGTGTGTCCGACCATATCCCCGTTGGCGAAGTTGACGATGATGACGTCGCACGATTCTGATTGAATACGTGACAGCACCTCGTCGCAAACACCCCTCGCGGACATTTCGGGCTTGAGATCATACGTCGCGACATCGCGAGGCGACGGGACGATCTGCCGGTCCTCGCCGGGAAAGGGTTCCTCGCGGTAGTCGTTGAAGAAGAACGTGACGTGCGGATATTTTTCCGTCTCCGCGCAGCGAAACTGTTTGAGGCCAAGGTCCGAGAGGTACTGCCCGAAAATATCCGTCATTTTCGCCGGTTTGGGGATGATCACCCGCACGGGCAGTCCCTTTTGATATTCCGACATGGTTGCGAAATACAAGTCGCATTTCAAACCACGTTCAAATCCCTGCGCCTGTCCATCTTGTTCGTATGGGAACGTATCGAAAACGAACGCTCTGGTCAGCTCGCGTGGCCGATCGCCTCGATAGTTGAAGAAAATCACACTGTCGCCGTCTGTGATCCGCGTGATCGGTTGGCCATCCTCGCCGACGATGACCGTGGGTGTGACAAACTCGTCCCCATGCCTGCTCGCATCCGACGGATGGTCGTAATAATGTTGAAATGCCTCGCTGGCCGACGTCGCCTGTCGCCCCTGGCCTTCAACCAACATCCGATAAGCAAGCTCGACGCGGTCCCAACGGTTGTCGCGATCCATGGCGTAGAACCGACCAATCACCGACGCCACCCGTCCCACGCCCAACTCCGTCATTCTTGATTCCACGTCGCGTATGAACCCGATCCCACCCGTCGGCGGTGAATCCCGCCCGTCGCCGAAAGCATGTACAAACACGCGCGAACCGTCGAATCCGACGCGCCCAGCCATATCGAGAATGGCGTACAAATGCTCGAGCACGCTGTGCACACCGGCGTTGCTGCACAAGCCCATCACATGCACGTTGCCGCCGGACTGCGTCGCATGGTCAAACGCGCCACGAAGAACCTCGTTTTCAAAGAACGACCCATCGTGAATCCGCCGACTGATGCGCATGATCTCCTGATCCACGATGCGACCGGCTCCGATGTTCTGATGCCCCACCTCGCTGTTGCCCATGATACCGTCGGGCAGGCCAACGTTCGGACCATGCGTGCAAATCTGAACATGCGGATAAGTTTCCATCAATCGATCGTCGACGGGTGTTTGGGCCTGGTATACGGCGTTGGCGTGATTCCACTCGGGATGAGGATTGGCTCCCCACCCGTCTCGAACAATCAACACGACGGGACGCGGTCTCTTCGCGGTCATAAAACGTTCTCCGGGTTGCAGAAAACGTCAGTATCCACCAGGAATCGAGCGCGTCAACGAATGAGGGTTGATTGGGTGAAATCGGAGTGCATGACAGTTTCGCCGGGGCGCCATTGATCGTTGTAGCGTCACCCCTTGTGGGTGACGGGAACACGAAACGACGTCCGCTCGCAATCGCGCCGCCCACAAGGAGCGACGCTACAAAACAGCCATCTGCAGGACACCACGATCGTACCCGCCGATTCTGTCATGCACCCGCAAAATCGCAGGACATCAGGACGTGGCTGATATGGCGAATTGCACGACCCCGATCAACGCGAGCGTGATGAACAACATCTGCCACGTCGTGCCGTTGCTTTCCGATCCCGCAATCCGAAGCAACGACGACCTGACCGGTGAGGCTGCCTCCGCCTGTCGATGCGCCTGCTGAATGAGATTCCCCGCCTGAACCGGGCTGATCCCGAGACCCGCCGCATACTGGACCAGCCGTCGTCGTCGTCGGTTGCGGTTCAGTGGTCCGTTGCGAAGTTGCTGAGCAACCATCTCGCGGAATATCTGCTGACGTTCCCACGGGTCCATCTTCGGACCGACCCGGCTCATTGGTGACGACTGTGCATTTTCATCTGACATGGCTTCCCTCCCCAGGGACGATTCAACCGAACCTATTCAACGATAGGCGTCCGGGAGACGAAAGTCATCCACGCAGATGCGTCCGATTATCGAGGGATGCATGACAGAATCGGCCGGTACAAAAAACCGTAGGGCAGGTCGTTATTCCGCGCGAGCGGAACGTTGACCTGCCGTCCTGGTGCGGCAGGTCAACCTCGCGGCGTGACCGCGAGAACCAACTGCCCTACGCCGGTCTCATTCTGTAGCGTCGCCCCTTGTGGGCGGCGCGATTGCAAACGGACGTTGTTTCTGTCAGGACCTCGGCGTGTGTTTACAACTCGATGCGCTTGAGGTGTCGCGCGCCGATCCACATCGCCAACGTACCCAAAGCCAGTCCGATAAGGCAGACGCCCGCGATGATCATGAACACGACGCGAGGCGCATCGGTGGTTATGCCGCGATCCTCCACGCGATAGGTGACATACCCCATCCCGGTCATCAACGTGCAGATCAGGACGACCGAGCAAATCAGGTTAATCGTTCCACCAAGACCGTTCGCGATTCGCGCCGGGTTGCGCTGTTGAAACATCGGTAGTCGTGCGCCGATCCCGACCGCGAATCCACACAATCCGTGGCAGACGCAAAACGTGACGACCAGATACACCGATGTCGCCATCGGACCGATCCGGAGCATGTACGATGCCAACAGCATGACACCCAGCGCGACGCTGCCCGTGACCATCATCGAAAAGGCGTACTTGGCCAGCAATATCCAGGTCCGCGAAATCGGCAGCAGCCCGATAAACCACAGTTGGTGCCCCTCCAGCGACACCATCGGGAAAACGAACCGGCTGGTGAATGTCGCCAGAATGAAGCTGACCGCTCCGAGATTCAGGAACGGCACGAACGCGCTCAGACGTGTCGGGGAATCACTCATCTCGAACCGCGGCGCATTTAATAGATACAGCGACATCAACCCAAACAGAATGACCAGCTGCGACCACTGCAGCGGATCGCGCACGAACGTTCGCAGGTCCTTGGCGGCGATCAGTCGGGCAGGGCGTGGGAGAAAAAAGAAGATTCGACCCGCCACTCCCCCGGACGCGCCCGCGATCGACCGCCGGACCTGTCCCGATGAACTACGCGCGCGATCAAAGGCCGGCAGAAACCCGCACGCAACAATTCGCACCGCAAGCCAACTGAGGAAAATACCGTTCGACAACGTGACAAGCAGGTAACACAGCGCGTCTTCGAGCCTGTTCTCAATCGTCGCCTCGATCCCGCGCGACACCCATGTGCTCGGCAGGATGGCCGACTGAATCAGCGACATCCGCCCGAAAAATCCATCAAGCCACTCGTTCGTGACGAACCCGACGTCCCGCACCGACCGCATGCCCCAGACGATCACAGCGAGCAGACAAACAAGAGCCAACCCGACCAATAATTTCCCCGCGCTTCGAGGCAGGTAGCGCGCAATCAGCCAGGCTGACAACAATCCGATCGCCCCCGGAATTGGCACGAACGCGAGAAAAAAAGCGATGAACATGGGGTAAAACAGAGGACCGCGATCGTCGTACGCTTCTCCGATCGCCATCATGAGCGGCAAGCCCAGCAGAATCAGCGACCAGCTCGAGAAAAACAGGCTCTCGAAAAACTTGAGCGTGATCGTGCTGCCCACCCGAAGCGGAGCGCTCAACAAATAGTTGGCTTCCTCATGCGTGAACAGCGTGCCGTAGGTCAGAATCGCGTTGGAAAACGCGAGCAGCACCAGCAATGCCACAAAAAAAAAGTTAAACAACAACGGGACAGCCACGACGAATTGCAGATCGTTGTTTTGGAAATATTGAAAAACGAGAAGGAAAAGCGCGTACAGAGCGAACCAGATCAGAAAGATGAACCCGGACGTCGCGAAGATTTTGACCGGCGCATCGTCGATGACTTCGCGAACCGTGTTGTACAGGATGCGATATTTCACCCGCGCGAGGGTGGCCAACCCCGCCGGTTCAAAAACGGGATTACTCTTCGATAGGGGCATCGGAGGTCTCGGTTAACTCGAGGAAGATTTCCTCCAGTGAATGCTGACGCGTGGCTGTCGCGCGAAGTTCTTCAAGTGTCCCAACCGCGATCAGACCCCCCTGATGGATGATCCCAATCCGGTTCGCCACCGCTTCCGCCACCTCCAGCGTGTGCGTGCTCATGAACACGCTGCCGCCCGATTCCGTGATTTCCAGAAACAAATCCTTCACACTGCGGACCGTCCGCGGGTCCAGACCCACCATAGGCTCGTCGATGATCAGCACGCGCGGTTGATGCAGCAACGCCGCCGCAAGGACCACCCGCTGTTTCATCCCGTGGGAATAGGTGCCCCCGAGGCGGTCGAGAAACGGTTCCATGTCGAGCTGCCGCGTCAGTTTGGTGAGATTCTCGTCCCGCTCCGCCCGACCCATCGCGTACATTTCCGCCACAAAATGCAGAAATTCCCGTCCGGTCAGTTTTTCGTACAAAAAAGGCTGATCCGGGACGTAAGCGAGCTGAGCCTTGGCGAGCAAACCGTTGGTACCCATCAGGTGCCCGCAGACGTGGATCGCACCTTCGTGGGGTGTCAGCAGTCCGGCGATCATCTTGATCGTCGTCGTTTTTCCCGCGCCATTAGGCCCCAAAAACGCGAAAAGCTCCCCGGGCGGAACCGACAGGGTCAGCCCGTTGACAGCCAACTTCTGTCCGAATCGTTTCACAACGCCCTGAATATCGATCGCTTGAGCCATCGCATCTCATTCTCGTCATGCCCAGGGCGAAAGGCAAACCGGGTGATTCACTTGACAGCGCGGTCAAACCGATGGCGGATCGGTGGTCGGCAGCAGGCCCACGCTGGTCCGATAATCCCGGAAGGCTGCCAGTTTGGCGAGATTGATGTCGGTGCGGAGGTGCCCCGGTTGGCCACTTTTCAAGAGACGCTGCACGCGGTCCGGATTGGGGCGGTGGGATGGGTCGGCGATACAGGATGCGCCGGAGGTGAAATGGGTCTGTCTGGTGCGGAATTGACCTGTGTCAATTTCAACAACGTGTTCGGATTCGGGCCAATCGGAAACGGCGACGGCGAAACCGTTTTCCATCGCGCGGGTCAACGCCAACGCGTGCCACAGGCTGCGGGCGTATTCGATGTTCTTTTCGGTCGGAACGCTGGATTTCACTGGTACTGCCAAAAGGTCAATTTTGCTGTATAGCTCGCGAGCTAACTCGGGGTGCCACAGATCTGCGCAAATCAGGACGCCGACGCGAAAATCGTCGAGTTGGAAGAGGCCGACGCTGTCGCCCGGTTGGCGGGTGTCGGATTCGACGGAAAAAAGGATGCGTTTGTCGTATCGCCCGACGATGTCGCCGCTGCGGTGGACGACGTGGGTGACGTTTCGTTGGGAGCCGTCGTCGTCAACTATCAGACAGCTCCCGCCGATAACATGGGTATTGCAGGTTCGGGCGAGGGTTTGGAGGAATTGTCGGGCGGATTTTCCGTCGGTTGGGGTCGGTTGGCCGTCGAAAATTTCGGGTAGAATGACAATATCGAGGGGTGCGTCGGCGATGAGGGTGTCAACCTGCTGTCTGATGAGGTGCAGGTTGGGCATGAGTTGGCCCATTTTCAACGGGGGTTGCAGCGTAGCGATGCGGATGAATTGTGGCTGTTGCTCGATGACGAAATCCCCGCGATTTTGCTCTCAGCGACTTTCTGCTAGAATCCCGAACACTGTAGACAGAACATGTTCCGGGTCAATTTACGTTCGTTTGTGGGCGGAATTTGTGGCGAGGTGATGATGCAAGTACGTTTTGAATGTCCAGCCTGTCATGGGACGCATGTGTTTGACATGCCCGAGACGACGATTCACATGACGTGTGCCCAAACGGGACAGGTTCTGGAGTTGAGACTGACCGCAGGTGGCGATGTGAAATCCGCGGTCGTGGGCGGATCGGGTGAAAAGGCTGCGGCGGTTGCCGGTTGATGTCGCTAACCTTCGTTGTTGTATAATGTTACGGATATTTTCAGATCGGTTTTCGGTTGTTGGTTATCATAAGATGATGGGTTGTAGGCGAATCAACTGGGTGTTCGCGATCGCGACGATGCTGGCGGTGGGCAGCGTTGACGCCAAGGACGCGATGACCTCGACGGGTGATCCGGAGACCATTTTTCAGCTTCTCGACCAACTCAGCAGCAACGACTATCAGGAACGTGAGGCAGCGCACGCGACGCTTCGCGATCTGGGCATGCCGATCTTGCCGTACTTGACGGATCGGTTTGAGGCGAGCGAGGACCTTGAGACTCAGCTTCGCGTGCAGCGTGTGATTGAGCATGTGTACTTCTGGGATCATGTTTTTTCAAGGAACGCGTTTCTCGGGATTCAGCACGTTGAATACCGTAATCCGGCGGATGGACGACTTGGTGAGGGTGAGGCTGGGATCGAAATCCGCAATATTATCGAGGGGACGTCGGCGGAGCGTGCGGGGTTGAAACGCGGAGATTTGATCATCGGGGTGGATGGTCAGAGGCTTGGATCGGATATCAATCGTGGGACGTTTGCGGACATGATCCGCTCGAAAGTTCCAGGTGATGCGATGGAATTCCTGGTTTATCGCGGATCGGAGCTTCAGACGCATCGCATCGAACTGGGGTATCGTCCGACAAAGCTCTACAGCGGTCGCGCATTGCCCCGGGACATCAAGACGCAATACGACGAAGCTGTGACGGAATTCCACGACTGGTGGCGTGGTGAGTTGGGGCACCTTGATGATCAGCCACATGATATCACAGAGCAGATGCTTCGCGTTGGTCCTGAGGCACAACCGCTGTCTGACTACTCCGATCTTCCTCCCGATCCCTGATCCATCCCGGGAGACCATGCCAACTGACTTGACGTGGCTGGTGGTTGGCGGCGATTCTTCCGATAACATGCTCGACATCGGGATTTACGCGATTTCGCGGTAGATGCAGCGTCTGGATTTCTCGGAAGATTGCCTGCATACCCGTCACCCACAAGGGGTGACGCTACATTGGGTTGACGCCTGGTTTTGCGTTCAATCCTGCGCGGACATTGGCTGGTTGTCTCGTCACCCACAAGGCGTGACGCTGCACCATAACGGGAACCGCTCTGGGTGGTCCTTGTGCATTCGGAGGAATCATGAGCGACGACATGTCACCTCAACTGGCGGACAAGGGACGAGGGCCTGCGTGGCTTGAGAAGCTGGTGGGTTCGCGACCGGAGTTGCCACTCATCGCGCCGTTCATGGGTTTTCTCGTATTGATGTGGTTGGGATCACTCGTTGAAGATCCGTATTACAGGCTGCACATGTACGCGCTGCGAACAGTGGGCGGGCTGGGTTTGGCGATTCTGTTTTGGCGATACCTGCCGCCGATGGGAAATCTGCATCCGTTCAAGTGCGTGGTGTTCGGAATCGGCGTTGCGTACATGTGGGTCATGGTGCATCGGCTTGTGGCGGGTCAGTATGTGGATGGTGAGTGGGTCAGCGAGCGGTTGAGCTGGTACGTTCAGCCACTGGGCGGAGACGCGAGGCCTGAGGATTATTTCGATCCGAAAAGCGTTTATGGTCAGGGGTTTATGTACTGGTCTTACCTCGTGGTTCGGATCGGTGGGGCATCGACGACGGTTCCGATTGTCGAGGAGCTGTTCTGGCGGGCGTTTTTGTTGCGTGCGTTGATTGACTGGGATGAATTCGACGAGCTTCCGCTGGGGCAGTTTACCTGGAAGTCGTTTTTGATCTGTTCGGTGTTGTCAGCCGGTGAGCATCCGCAATGGGAAGTCGGGATTCTGTGCTGGTTTGTTTATAACGGGTTGTTCTACTGGACGAAGAGTTTGAAGTGTTTGATCGTCACGCACGGGATCACGAACTTCGTTCTCTACACGCACATTGTGGTCAGGGAGGACTGGGTTTTCTGGTGATCTTTGGGGTAGTTTCAAGACAAGCGTAGCGTGATTGACTTGCCGACGGTCTCTGGTTTTCCCGTCACCCACAGGGGGTGACGCTACATCAGGATTGGGAACGCTCTTGTTTCGCGCCATTGAAAAACGCAACGCCCGCCAGGTCTTTTCATGGACCCGACGGGCGTTCGTCCGTGGAAAACGCAGATCGAATAGCGGTTAAGGCCGCTGATTGTTCATGGATTCACCCTGCCACGCCCTGGTGGCGGTTCCGGTGCCTTGAAGCAGTTGTCGGAACAGGAACAGGTCAAACGGTGTCAGTGTTCCGTCACGGTTGATGTCCGTGTAGAGCAAACGGTCACCGCAATCCGGACAGGTTCCCGGCGTGCAGTTGTCGTTGGCGAACGCCCTGAACGCGAACAGATCAACAGGCGAAACGTTGTTGCTCTGGTTGACGTCCAATGGCAGGAATCCGATATCGACGCGGTCCGGTTCGTTTTCGTCGCCGAGATTGCCGAACGATTCGATCGGTTGTCCTGTCTCGTCGCGGACGTGGGCGATAATGGTCGTCCATTCCTGCAGCGTGATGGCGCGATCCCATGTGACGCGGACCATATCCATCTGTCCATCGACGTATTCGACAGAGACAATCGTCGGTGGATTGTCGTCGCCGGTTTCGGTGATGGAGAAATCGCTTGTCAGCAGTGCGCCGTCCGATCCGCTGCCGAAGACCGGCATATTGAAGCGGATGGTGATCGCGTGATCGCCCATGTCGAGGCTTTGCCCGTTCGAGCTTTCCATGCGCGGGTCGATGTAACCCGAGCAGGGTGCCGCCATGTCGCCGGACTGTCCGGATTCGTGGACGATGTGCAACGGCTCGCTGCAGATAGTGTCCGCACACGATTGACCCGGAATCGCCAGGGTGCCGCCAATGGACAGGCAAAGGTCGGGCTGTGTGTAGATGCAGTTGCCCTGGGACAGGCAGCACGGTTGCGTGATGGGCGGACCACAGGTGGCCTGGTGACACGAGGTACCCGGTCCTTGTGGAATTCCTTCCGCCAGTCCGCATTGCAGCGGTGGCAGGTCGGCGCAATTCCCCAATCCGCCAATGCCCGGAAGACAGCAGGCCTGTGTAGCGCTGCAGTCGTTGGGTTCGCAGAAGTTGCCGTTGCCCAGGGGTGTGCCACCGTCGCCGAGGCACGCACCGGACGGCACGTTGATGCATCCGTCGTTTGGCAGGCAGCAACCCTGTTCGTCGATGAACGGGCAGAAGATTTCGAAACAGGTGGTGTTTGGTAATACGGTTCCGCCGTCGGCTTCGCACGCCTGCGGCGGGATGACGCTGCACTGTCCGGTTGGCAGACAGCATGCTCGTTCATCGTCCGTGCATGCGACCGAGTCGCATGTCGAGCCGATGCCCTGAGGCTCGCCACCTTCGTTGAGACACGCACCGGGTGGAACGTTGGCACACTGGCTATTGCCGAAGCAACAGGCCTGCTCATCGATCACCGGACAGAAATGCAGGAAGCAGGAGAGTCCGCCGGGTGTGCCGCCTTTGGCTTCGCACATTGCGGGTGTCAGGTTGACGCAGTCGCCGTCAGCGAAGCAGCACGCCTGTACGTCGTCGAGGCACTCGGTTTGCTCGCAGCTCGAGCCGGGTCCCTGCGGGCTGCCGCCAATCGCGAGGCAGACCGTGAACGGTGTGTCATTGCATTGTCCGTTGTTGTGGCAACAGGCCTGGACCAACGAGATCGGGCAGAACATGGCGAAACAATTCGCACCGGGTCGGGGAACGCCGCCCTTCAGCTCGCACATTTCAGGCGACAGTTCGACGCACTCGCCGGTGGGCAAACAGCAGGCGGCGTCGTTTGGCTGGCAGGTTGAAATCTCGCAGAACGTGTTGAATCCCTGCGGGGATCCGCCCAGGTTTTCGCAGACGAACAGCGGAAGATTGGAACAATCACCGTTTTGCAGGCAGCAGGCCTGGACGAGTGTGACGACGCAACCATGCGTCTCACAACTGGTTCCGTCACCGCTCGGTACGCCGCCCAACTCCTCGCATTCGGTCACAGGCAGGTCAACACAACCCAGCGGTCCACCGGGCGTGGGCAGACAGCAGGCTTCGGTGCAGACCTCGCCTGCGTCGCATGTTGGTTGTCCCATTCCGTTGTTGCACGCCCATTCGCCGCTGGCGCAACACGTTGCACCCTCGAAGCAGTTCGGGTTATCGCCGAATCCGGGCATCTCACGCGGGTCGCAGCAGGATGGACAGATGTCGCCCGGGCCGATCTCATGACACGCCTGCATGTTGGGTCCGTTGCATTGCCACTCACCATTTGCACAACACGAGCTGCCGTACGGAAGCAGGCAATGTGGAATGTGTCCGGCCCCGGGTTGCAGTGCGGGTTCGCAGCACTCGTCACAAACCTCGCCCGGACCAATGTCCTGGCAGGCTTGCATATCAGGTCCATTGCAATGCCACTCGCCGTTCGCACAACACGAGCTGCCATAGGGCAGGAGGCAGTGTGGGATGTGTCCGGCACCGGGTTGCAGTGCCGGTTCGCAGCACTGGTCACAAACCTCGCCGACTCCGATGCCACCGCAGGCTTGCATGCCGGGTCCGTTGCATGCCCATTGTCCGTTGGCGCAGCAGGTCGCGCCTTCGAAGCAAGGCGGGTTGTTCCCGGTTCCCGGTTCCAACGCGGGATCACAACAGTCGATAATCCCGCAGGTGGCCGTCGCACAGGTGGATCCTTCACCCTGTGGCTCGCCGCCGATATTCGCGCACGAGTGCGGACCTTGATCGAGACAGAAATCAATTCCCAGACAGCACGCTTGCGGCGGCGTGACCGTGCAGAAAACCAGCGAACAATCCGGTCCGCTCGGCATGCCACCGCGGATCAGACACGCCTGGCCTGGGAGATTTTCGCAGATGCCCGTTTCGAAACAGCACGCCTGCGTCGGCTGGGCGCAGTCGGCGTTCTCGCACGTCGAGCCTAGACCCTGAGGCAGCCCATCCTGAACAAGGCAATCTCCTCTTGGAATCACTTCGCACCCACCGTTGGCGAGGCAGCACGCCTCGACAACGGGGAAGAAGCAACCAGCAAACGGGCAGGATGTCCCCGGTGGTAACGGGTCACCGCCTTGTGCGGTGCAGTCGTCGGCGGGCAGAACCACGCAGAGATCAGGTCCCAGACAGCAGGCCCCTGGCTGTGCGTCGCACGAAATGTTGTTGCAGGTTGATCCCGGTCCCTGGGGCATGCCGCCCTGTATCTGACACACCGTTCGAGGCAGCATATCGCAAACTCCTTCAGGGCTGCAGCACGCCTCCAATGTGGGTTCAAAACAACCGGCAAACGGGCAGGTCATTCCAGGCGGTAATGGTGCGCCACCCTGGCCGAGACACTCCTGCGGGGAAAGGATCACGCACAATTCAGCACTAAGGCAACAGGCGCGGTTTTCAATCGGACATACGACGTCATCGCACGTTGATCCCTGGGGTTGGGGCGTACCACCCTGTGCGCCGCAGATGGCGGGCAACGTAAACGTGCAGCCACCGTCCGGCAGGCAGCACGCGCGGAACAGTGGTGGGAAACAGGACGCATCATCGCACGACGATCCCATTCCCTGCGGCTGACCACCCTGTTGATGGCACACGCGAATCGGCAGGTCGGCACAGACGGCTGCGTTGGCAAAACAGCACGCCTGGGACACTTCCGTGCAGTCGGTTGTTTCGCATCTGGTCGCCTGACCCTGCGGAACACCGCCCTGCGCACCGCAGATGGCGGGTCGCGTATCGACGCAATCGCCCGACGGCAGACAACAGGCCTCGTCAAACGTCAGGAAGCAACTCTCCAAATCACAGTTGGTGTTGGGACCCTGCGGGGAACCGCCTTCAGCCACGCAGACATCGAACGACAAATCAATGCACTCGTCATTCGGGAGGCAACAGGCTTGAATCGCCGGTTCGCACGCCGCGATCTCGCAACTTGATCCCGGTCCCTGCGGTTTTCCGCCCACGCTCTTGCAAATCGATCCCGGAAGCGGGGCACAAAGCCCGTTGGCAAGACAGCACGCCTCGAAAAGGACCACGCCGCAAACCTGATTATCGCAACTCGCATTTGGTCGTGGGACACCGCCTTCCAGCAGACAAACACCCGGCAACAGATCGGCACAAACACCGTCGCTGAAACAACAGGCGGTCGTCTCAGTCACGCAGTTGCTGTTGGCGCACGTTGTTCCGATTCCCTGAGGGGTTCCACCCTGGGCACCGCAGATCGGCGGGATCGTCATGACGCAACCCCCGTTATCGAGGCAACATGCCTGGGCCGGACTGACGAAACAACCGTCGGCCATGCAGTTCGTGTTGGGCCCTTGCGGAGCGCCATCGAGTTCATGGCATTCCATCGGCGTCACGTCCGCACAACCGTCGTTCGGCAGACAACAAGCCTGTGCCTGCGGAATGCAGAAGATGGAGTTGCAACCGAGCCCATTGTTTGACACCGCGCCCCCCATGGCGATGCAAACCTCGGGATTCAACTCACGACACTCACCGTTTGGCAGGCAACAGGCTGGGGGAATGGGTGGGTGGCAAATCGCGTTACCACATGTTGTATCCGGACCAGCCGACTGACCGTTGAGAATGTCACACAGTTGCACGGGCACATCGACACACATGCCGGATTCGAGACAACAGGCACCGGTCGGCCCGATGATCACACAATGGTTGTTGATACAGGCAGCCCCCGGTGTTCCGGACGAACCGCCCTGTGCTTCACATTCATCCGGCGGCAATTGGGTGCAAAACCCGCTCGGCAGGCAACATGGGGGCGGTCCGTCGCCGGTTTGTTCGATCTGAACGTCGGCGTTTGCGACAGAACCCTGGACCGCGACAGGATTGTCTGCGACGCTGTCCCCGTTGTCTTGTGATTGCGCGAACAGCGCTGACGAACATGTGATGGCTGCCAGTGCGGCGATCAGTCTTGTCGAGAGGTTTCGGTTCATCGATCAGGCTCCTGTCCGAAGGTAAATTGATCCAAATGACTCGCCCCGATCATCGATGGATCGGCGAACGTTTCAGACCGCATATTACCGCGCGGATAGGCGCATCATGCGGAACAAAAGCGACTCCTGATCAATTGAAGCGATCAATTGAGGCGACGACGGGTGGATGCGGAGGTGGATGATGATGTGTGTCGGCCTCTCAGCTGACCGCACTTCCCGGGGCGATGTCCTCGCTCGTGGTGAGCGTCACAATTCTGGAACGGTCTTCCGGGCTGGCGGCGAGGAGCATGCCCTGGCTCTCGATCCCGCGCATCATGCGCGGAGCGAGATTGGCAACAACGACGATGTTTCGACCCATCAGTGCTTCCGGTTCGTAGACGTCGCGAAGACCCGCACAAATCTGCAACTGACGGTCCCCGAGGTCAACCTTCAGCACGAGCAGTCGATCGGCATTCGGGTGAAGAGAGGCTTCGACAACCTTGCCGACGCGCAGCTGCACCTTCTGGAAATCTTCAAAACTGATCGTGTTGTCGGGTGCTTCGGACATGGTGTCGCTCCTCGTGATGCGTGGATGCTCTGGTTCGTCTGTCTCGATCGTCAGCATTCCCGCCAATCTATGGCGCATCTTATTGTGTTACAACCCACCTTATTGCACTTGTCCCTATTGGCTTGCGCGCTGCGCGCGCATAGAATGCCCGGCCCCAACGGAAAGGAATGCTCGTGGTCGTTTGTCCGCTTATTTTCAGGCCTATCTTCAAACCCAAAATCTGGGGTGGTCGGCGTCTGGAAACGCTTCTGGGCAAGCATTTGGGCACGGATGAACCGGTTGGTGAGTCGTGGGAGGTGGCTGACCTGGAAAACGATCAATCCGTCGTCCGCGACGGACCTGCCAGTGGCAGGACACTGGGGCAGCTCGTTTCCGAATGGGGCAGGGATCTGGTCGGACGATCGCCCTTGTTTGAAGGACGCTTTCCACTGCTGATCAAGTTCCTCGATGCTCATGACCATCTCAGCGTTCAGGTGCATCCCGACGAGGCGATGGCTAGGAAGCTCGGCGGATCGGTTCGGGTCAAGAACGAAGCCTGGTATGTTCTGCACGCAGAGCCGGAGGGTTGTATCTATCGCGGTTTTGCCGATCGGGTAACGCGCGAGGATTATGTGCACGCCATCGAGAAGGGGTCGGCTGCGGAATTGTTGAAACACATTCCAGTCAAAACGGGGCAATGTTACTACCTGCCGAGCGGAACGATTCACGCGCTCGGCGCAGGTGTCGTCGTGGCTGAGGTGCAGACACCGTCGGACGTAACTTACCGCGTTTACGACTGGGGCCGATCTGATCCTGCCACGGGTGTGGGGCGTGAACTGCATATTGAACAGGCGTTGGAATGTATTCGGTTTGAGCCTGACGATGGCAGTCAGCAGGAGCGATCGCACGTTGCCAGTGTGTGGACGACGGTGACGCGGGTTTGCACCTGCGATTCGTTTATTATTGAGCAGGTGCGCATGGTCGAAGGGGTTGAGCAGCAGATTCCGACCGGCGAATTGATGATCTGGATCATGTTGGAGGGTCGGGCGGAGATTGGCTACAAGGGTGGTGGGCAAGTCGCGACGTTTGGTCCGGGCGAAACGGTTTTGATTCCCGCCGGCCTGGGCGATGCAACGATCAAAACATCGACGCAATGTGTCTGGCTTGAGGTGACCATCCCGCTGCCCAGTGATCTCGCGGATTTTCCGCGACCCGACCGTGCTGTGTTGAACGAACGTAGCGATGAAGGGCTTGTGCAGGTGAACGTGCCAGGCCGGAAAAATTTCAAGGAGGAGAAATAACAAGCATCATGCCACCACAAACCTGGTTAACACCGGATTCATTTGGATCCACATTGACGGACAGCGAAGGACAGGTGCCGGCGAAATGGTTTCGTCGGGCCCATTGGGCGGTCTATTTTTT
The DNA here is from genome assembly GCA_029260165.1 of Phycisphaerae bacterium. Taxonomy (GTDB): domain Bacteria; phylum Planctomycetota; class Phycisphaerae; order UBA1845; family UBA1845; genus OFTM371. The sequence goes on from JAJDDT010000100.1 coordinate 26,664, forward strand.
CTTTGGATTGGTTGCACTGAGCGGGCTGGGATATGTGTATTACAAAGCCCTCGTCGGAGACGTGGTTGGCGCGCTGGTGGGGCTTGGGATTGTGTTCGTGTCGATCGGATTGGGGATTGCCATGCACAGCGTTGTGCGGATGGCAGCCGTGATTGATGCGAACCTGAACACCATCACGATTCTCAGGCATCGCCATAATGCGTTGGAGCAGGTTGTCGAACGATTGGGCACGACGATCGAGTTGAACCGTGCTGAGGTTACCCGGGTTTCAACACTCATGGCTGCCTCGACGGACACGGATTGCTATCCGCGGCTGGCTGACGCGAGCAGGGCTGTTTGCGAAATCGAGCCGATTCCCGATGCGGGCGCCGTAGCAGCCGCGGTCGTCAATCAGGTGGCCATTGATTGCGAGCGGCGGTCATGTGATGCGAATGGTGAGGGGGCCGAGACGTTACCAAGCGAGCCTCCCGAGCTTCGCGAAGCCTTCCGCCAAGCCATTTTCGCGCAGAATTTTGCACAAGCCATCGTCGTCGGCGAGCGCATCCGTGAGTTGCATCCGCAAAGCCCGATGGCGGAGCAATACAACGAGTTGTACGAATCCATCGCGTGCCGTGTCGGTGATGGCGGTGCGGTTTCCTGCGAATCGACACTGGCGACCGCAGATTCGTTGTAGCAGTGGACTGCTCCTTTTGTTTTCTTTAAGAGCCGTTGTGATTGTGAATTGAAGTTGTCGGCCATCTGAGAGATGAACAAAATGGAGTTAACAGATGAAGAGATTGTTGTGGTGCTGCTGTTGGTCGTTGTTGATTCTGCAGATGTGCGTCGGTTGTTCTCTGACCGAGATCCGTGGAAAAACGAAGTTTGGGGTTGAGAATCGGTACGCCGGAAGCTCTCGAACGACCTCGCAGCGCTGGTTGGTCCAACAGGGTTTCAATCTGACCTGGCGGGACGAGGAGAACCAGAAATTCACGACAGGCGTGAGTTATCGTCGCCGCGACACGGACGATGGTGGGGGCGACCATGACGACGGGGTCTGGTTCGACTTTTCGTTCCCAATCTGGAAGAAATCCCAGGACCCGGTCGCACGAAGAATCGATATTCTCGAACGTCGCCTTGCGCACCTCGAAGCAGAACGAAAGTCGATTCTGCGGCAGGAATCCGCAGTCGCGCAAAACGCCCGCGAAACGGTCAACGGAGCGGGCGAATTCCCAGGCCTTCTCCCCGCGTCACAGCCAGTCGGACCATTGGACATCGCATCGACGGCGACGAAATGAGAAAAACGGAGCGGGAGGGATTCGAACCCTCGGTGCAGTTACCCGCACACCGCATTTCCAATGCGGACCCTTCAGCCGCTCGGACACCGCTCCTGAAAAAGTGCCGTTTCCATCGGCACGCCTGAACCCGCAAGCGTACACCCGCGCCCTGATTCCAACAAGTCGAACAGCGTGACCGGGGCGATTTTCGGGGTCATTCACTCGATGCGGGCTTAAGCCGGGGGCGACCCGGTCAGGGGTTGATTTGAATTGCGGAGTCGGAGGTTGTGGCCGGCTTTTGGCGGGGGGCCTATGATTCTGTCATGTCTCCCGTCGAGGGTTTGGCGGGGGTTGTTGAGATGCGTTTTCTTCGTTGAAGGATGACTCGATGAATACTGTTCAGGATGCGATCAGGCGGGCGTTGGGGTTTGGGCGGATGACGACGACGATGGTTCTTGGGGAGCTTTCCGACGAAAATCTTCTGGTCAGGCCCGTGGACGGAGCGAATCATGTGGCCTGGCAGTTGGGGCATTTGATTTCCTCGGAAAACATGCTGATGTCGGGCATGCCGCACGCGGACATGCCTGCGTTGCCGGAAGGGTTTGCGGAGAAGTACACACCCGAGACGAGCAAGTCGGATGACAAGAGCGGATGGGAGACGAAGGAGCGGTATGTGGAGCTGTATCAGCAGCAGCGTGCGGCGACGGAGGATGCCCTGGAAAAGACGACGGGTGATGAGTTGAATCAGCCGGGCCCCGAAATGGTCCGCGCGATTGCACCGACCGTGGGCGATGTTTTCAACCTGATGGCTGCTCATGAGCTGATGCATGTGGGGCAGTACTCGGTCGTGCGTCGCAAGCTGGGGATGAAGCCTGCGTTTTAGGACGTTGGGTCATTTCTCATATGGTCCGATATATTCAGGTATGTCGGGACGATCGCGCCAAACCTGCTCCCGCAGGTTCGGTAGCCCCTGCGGTTGGACGATAGGGTGACAGCGGGCTGTTGAGGTTCGCCTACTCGGGCTTATCGTGGGAGTGCATTCATGTTGCGCATTGGTAATGAGGTTTTCCTGCAGGCGGCGAGCGAGAGCAAGCGGCGGATGTTGCATCCCGCCAAGGTTGTCGGTGCGGTTGAGGAGCAGTTTGACCTGTGGATGAAGGAGCCGGCGATTGAGGTGGCCGACGATCTGGAGCTTCTGCTTTACTATCACAGCAAGCGGGATTTTTTGAAGGCTCCGGTGACGGTGGTGGGGGAGGCGCAGACGGACCCTGAGTTTGTCTTCAGGGTGAAGGTGACCGGTGCGCCGGTGTCTGCGGATCAGCGTCAGTGTTATCGGGCGTCGACGGTGATCTCGGGGCATTCGATCAGATTCGGGAAGCAGGCTGACTGTTCGATCCTGGACGTTAGTGCTACGGGGTTTGCGGTGAAGACGACGCAGTTGTATGTGGTGGCCAACATGGTGCAGGCGGTGTTGACGCACGATGGTGTGGAGTACGCGGGGAAGGTTTGTGTGCAGAGTATCCGCGAGTTGGGCAAGGGTGATATTCGGTATGGCGTGAGCTGCACCGATGAGAAGCCGTCCGGGACGAATCTGCTGGCGGGGATTCAGAAGTTCAGTCTGTTCGTGCAACGCGAGCAGGCAAAGCGGCTGGCGGGGGTTGGGTAGGGGCGATTTCGGCCAACTCAATGACGTCTAATTGTCAATAACTTACTTACTGGAATGTCCTGGTGACGCGTCAACTTCCAACTCGCGGCACAATTTGGCGAATGAACTTGAGCGGCTGCGGACCGCCTCCAGGTCAATCCTCGCGGAAAGACGCGGCTGGTCGACGGTCTCGCTGTATCGCCCATGTATTCTTTTTTCGATCCACGATTTGCCCGAACGACTCAACTCGGGATTCTGGATGACTGACGCACTGACATTGTGGACGTCCAGTATGTCACCCAAAGAATCAGCTGATGCAACGAACCACGATTCGTATTCAATGACTGGCAGCACGAGTGCTATTCTATTCGCCGCCGAATCAGCAATAACATTTTGAATGCGCGGCGCAACCTCCATTGGACAGTCCTCATCCGCGTCAAGCAAGAATAGAATCAGGCCGGCTCCTTCCAATGGATCGTTTTGCAGTTTTGAATCCGCCAGCCGGACCGCTCGCGTGATTTCATCCTTGTCCAGCTCAAGCCCACGCGCCGAATGGCGAATGAATTTTGATCGAGGGCGTCGGATTGGTCGAAGTACATGGATGAATTCCTGCCCCAATAGCTCGCGCCAGATTCTATCGAGAAGAACTCGTATTGCTGCGACCTCGCCATGACCTTCTACAATGGGAGCAACACGAAGGCACGTCATTTTCGTTCGTCCATTTCAACAAAAAGGCGATATTGCCCGTTTTCTTCGATCTGAGTTTTGTTGGTTTGCAACTGGTCCATTCGCAGAAGTTCGCCTGGCGAGTACAATTTCTGTTTTACGGCTGCGACACTGGCGGCGTCGAGTTCTGATATGAGGCTTTCGCCTTCGTGCTGATCGACGACCAGGAGGCAGTCATCCTCCAGCCGAACATGGTCCAGCAAGTCGGGACTGTGCGTCGTCACAACGATCTGAGTGCTGCTCGTCGCTTCACGCAATGCGTCCATTAGCGCACCGGTCGCGGCGGGATGCAATGCTGTCTCGGGCTCTTCGATTCCGACTAATCTTACAGGGCTTTTTCGATCCACGAGTTGCGACACCGCGACAAGTGCCCCCAGCGCACGAAGCGTCCCATCAGACATGCTTGCCGCATAGAATCGCCAGGGATGCTTTGCTCCTTTGACATTCTGCCGAAACAGAAGTGTTTCTTTCGGGCCCAACGGAATTCGTTCAACACTTGCCACGCTTGGGACAATTGTCGTGAGGAACTCGGTTATTCTGGTAAATCGATGTGGGTCATCGGCGGAGATACGAGCGATAACGCTTGATAAGTTGCGACCGTCAGGGTCTAGCAGTTGGCCGGCATCAGGACTTTGTAACTCCTTCATACTCTCTGGGTTTAGACAGTAGAAGCCCATCGACTTGAGCACATCGTAACACGGCCGAAACTCCTCGAAGCCGGAAGCCAGGACCAAAAACAGCCGGTCGATCTGGGGTCTGGGCAACGCGCGGGGGAGTGATCTCGTGATTTCGCCTCTTTCAACATGATAGAAAGCGACGGGGACATTTTGTGCGTCTGTGACTCGCAGTTGTTCCCGCTTTACCTCAAATCCCCCCTTTTCTTTCGCGGCAATCTCAAATCCATATAGGGCAGAATGTCTCCCGGGAAGCGTAAGTTCCAGTTGAATTGCGAAGTTGTGTGGATGCCCCGTACTTCGGCGTCGGACGACGTCAATGCCGCCTCGCGATTTGATTGCGTAATCCAATGAGGTCTTGAGGCCCTCGGCGACGAATTCGAGTGCGTCGAGGAAGTTGCTTTTTCCGGCACCGTTGCGCCCCACGAGGACCGTAAGATCAGCCAGATTCGTGACGCACTTACCAATGCTTTTGTAATTTCGAATTACCAGTCGGTTAATTCGTGGCCGATCATTATCGTGGGACATCGTTCCGATACCTTCCAGTCGTGGGTGGCTTCCTGGCCCGTTACTCCCCGAATTTGATGCCCTGGGCGAGGGGGAGGGTGGTGCCCCAGTTGATGGTGTTGGTTTGGCGGCGCATGTAGGCTTTCCAGGCGTCAGATCCTGATTCTCTTCCGCCGCCGGTTTCCTTTTCACCTCCGAAGGCTCCGCCGATTTCCGCGCCGCTGGTCCCGATGTTCACGTTGGCGATCCCGCAATCGCTGCCGCTATGGGCGAGGAACTGCTCGGTTTCCAGCATGTCTGTCGAGAAAATCGCGGAAGACAGGCCCTGGGGGACGTCGTTGTGCATGCGTAGTGCGTCTTCGAATTGGTTGTAATTGATGACGTATAGAATCGGCGCGAAGGTCTCCTGCTGCACGATCTGGAATTCGTTTTTCGCGGCGGCGATACATGGCGTGACGTAACACCCGCCCGGGTAGTCCGAGCCATCGAGCACCTCGCCACCATGGAGGTTTTCGCCTCCTTCGGATTTGACGGCGTTGATGGCGTTTGTGAAATCGGTGACGGCGGACTTGTCAATCAACGGTCCCATGAGCGTGCCTTCGGAGAGCGGGTTGCCAATGGGGATCTGTTTGTAGGCGGCGATGAGTTTTTCGACGAGTTGGTCGCGGATCGAGTCGTGGACAATCACGCGCCTCGTGGACGTGCATCGCTGTCCCGCAGTGCCGACGGCGCCGAACATAATAGCGCGCATGGCCATCTCGAGGTCGGCGTTGGGGGTGACGACGATGGCATTGTTTCCACCGAGTTCGAGGATGGTCCTGCCGAGGCGTTCGCCGACGACCTGTCCGATGCGGTAACCCATTTTGCAACTGCCGGTGGCGGACACGAGCGGGATGCGTCTGTCGTTGATGAGTTTTTCGCCGACGCTGCGACCGGGTCCGATGACGAGGCTGAAGATGGCGGGGTCGACGCCGGTATCGCGGCAGACCTTTTCGGCGATTTTGGTGCAGGCGATCGCGGTGAGCGGGGTCTTGCTGGACGGTTTCCAGAGGGAGGCGTCCCCGCAGGCGGCGGCGAGCGCTCCGTTCCAACTCCAGACCGCCACCGGGAAGTTGAACGCACTGATGATGCCGACGACGCCAAGCGGATGGTACTGCTCGTACATGCGGTGCATCGGTCGTTCGGAGTGCATGGTCAGACCGTAGAGTTGTCGCGACAACCCGACGGCGAAATCGCAGATGTCGATCATTTCCTGGACTTCGCCCTCACCTTCGGCGCGGATTTTGCCCATCTCGATGGTCACGAGTGCGCCAAGTTCGGTTTTGTATTCTCGGAGGGCGTTGCCGAGTTGCCGGACGGTCTCGCCACGGATCGGCGCGGGAGTCATGCGCCACTTTTCAAAGGATTTTTGAGCAGCGGAGACGACCTGGTCGTATTCATCGACGGTGCACTGTTTGACGGTGGCGATGGTCGATCCGTCGATGGGACTGACGGAGGTGAGTTCATCCCCGCTGCCAAGCCACTGTCCGTTGAACGCGCCGAGGTTGACCTTTTCGATGCCGAGTTTGGCGAGTATTTCTTGCATGGGTTGCTCTCCGAGGTTAAACGACGCTGTCAGTTGGCTAGCTTAGGGTAGCGCTGGTCGGCGTCAAGCGAAGACAAAGGGGCAGTGGAATTCATGAAATCATATTACGACGTGGTGATTATCGGGGCGGGTCACAATGGGTTGACGGCGGCTTGCTATTTGGCACGGGCGGGGTTGAGCGTGCTGGTTCTCGAAAGGCGATCGGTGGTCGGTGGAGCCTGTGTGACCGAGGAGGTTTTTCCGGGTTGCAGGGTATCGAGACTGTCGTATGTGAGCGGAATTTTTCAACCGCAGATTGCGAAGGATCTGCGCCTCCATGCGTATGGGTTGAAGATTTTCTCTCGCACGCCGTCGTCGTTCACGCCGTTTCCGGATGGGCGACACCTGACGATGGGGGCGGACACGTCGTTCAACGTCGATCAGATCGCAGGGTTCAGCCAACGTGATGCCCAGGCGTATCCGCGGTACGAGGCGATGCTCGAGCGGTTGGCGGAGTTCATCGAGCCGACGCTGATGGAGCCGCCGCCGAATCCGTTGTCCACGCGGTTGGGTGACATGATGGGAGCGGGCAGGTTGGCGATGGAGGCGCGCAGGCTGGGCGGTGATTTCGGTGACATGGTGCGCGTTTTGACGGGCAGCGCGACTCATCTGCTGGATGACTGGTTCGAGTCGGAACAGTTGAAGGTGACCTTGGCGACGGACGCGATTATCGGAGCGTTCGCGTCGCCGTCGCAACCGGGGACAGCCTATGTGTTGTTCCATCATGTGATGGGTGAAACAAACGGCGCGCGCGGTGTTTGGGGGTTTGTGCAAGGGGGGATGGGCGGCTTGAGTTCAGCGCTGGCGGGGGCTGCGAAGGATATCGGCGTCGAGATATTGTGTGATGCGCCGGTGTCGCGGATTGATGTTCGCGGTGGGGCGGCGGCGGGCGTCGTGTTGCAGAATGGAGCGCAGGTTTCGGCGGGCACGGTGTTGTCGAACGCGGATGCGAATATCACCTTCACGAAGCTGGTCGGCGAGGATCACCTTGATCCGGAGTTCGCCGCGGGTGTAAAGCGGATTCGGTATGACAGTGCGTCGGTGAAGATCAATGTGTTGCTGAGTGAGTTGCCCGATTTCACGGCTTGTCCGGGGACGGAAACTGGTCCGCAACACTGTGGGACGATTCACATCGCGCCGACGATGGAAACAATTGAACGGGCGTATGACGATGCGAAGCACGGTCGTCCGAGCGAGACACCTGTGCTGGAGTGTACGATTCCAACGTCGGTTGATTCGAGTCTGGCGCCCGACAATCGGCATCTCATGAACATGTTTGTGCAATATGGTCCGTATGATCTCGCGGATGATCTGGGGACGTGGGACGACATCAAACAGTCGTTCGGCGATCGGTGTATTGAGGTGTTGTCCCAATACGCCCCGAACGTCAGGAACGCTGTGATCGACATGGATGTCGTCACGCCGCTGGACATGGAACGCGAGTATTCGCTGACCGGCGGGAACATTTTTCAGGGTGCGATGACACTGGATCAATTGTTATTCATGAGGCCTGTATTCGGATATGCGGAATATGCGACGCCCGTGCGTGGTTTATATTTATGTGGAGCTGCGACGCATCCCGGTGGCGGCGTGATGGGTGCGTGCGGACACAATGCAGCCGTGCGTGTCCTGCGTGATCTGGGGCGTTGATCGTTTGTACCTGCGTTTTTCAGAAATCGTTCAGAGGCGGGTTACAACAATGTCATATGCGAAAACGACACAGCCACAACAGTTGAGCTGCATGGAGATATGGGGTGGAAACACCGCCATTGACGATGCGATCGCGGTGGCGGGTATGGACGCGTGGGTGTACAGCGAGCCTTATGAAGGGGAAAAAGCCGGCGGGGACATTCACTACGTCTCAACGTGCGGTCATGGTCATATCGCACGGTTTACGGTCGTGGATGTTTCGGGACACGGCGCGGATGCGGAGCCTTTGGCGGTGCGATTGCGATCACTGATGCGTTCGCACATCAACAAACTGGACCAGACGCGGTTTGTCCGTGCGCTCAACGAGGCGTTCTCCGGTATGGCGGAGTCGGGTCGGTTTGCGACGGCGCTATTGACGAGTTTCTATGCGCCGACCGGGCACCTGATTTTATGCAACGCCGGACACCCGCCCCCGATGTGGTATCGCGCGAAAACGCGGAAATGGCAACCGCTGACCGACGACACGCCTGACAAGGTCGATGCGTTGTTCAACCTGCCGTTGGGGATTATTGATCCAACGGAGTACAAGCAATTTGCGGTTAAGCTCGACACGGACGACCTGGTCGTGGTCTATACGGACTGGCTTATCGAGGCGGTCAATGCCGATGGTAAACAGCTCGGCGAGGAGGGACTGCTCGCGATGCTCGACGCGATCGATGCCGACACGCCGCAGGACGTATCGATGAGGCTGAGGCGTGCGGTTGATGCGTATCGCGTTCAGGCACCGCCCGACGATGATCAGACACTCATCGTTCTGCACAGGAACGACGCACCACCACCACGGCGAACCATTGGGGAGACGCTGCGCATGTTCGGCAAGGTATTCAGGCTGGTGAAGGTTTGATCAAATCCACGGGTCGCGCCTGAACACAGGGGCCGCTCACGCTCGTTACCACCCTCTGCGATGGAATCCACCTCCAGCCGTCCAATCCCATGGCGGAATGTTTTGCACGGAAGAGGGGTAAAAAGCAACAAGGCCACCGGGTGGGAACCCGATCGCCTTGTTAGCGAGCCCGACCAGGGGGGACCGGGCTCTAAGCAGCTTCCACCTGAGATGCTACCGCACCGCACCAAACGACTGCAAGCATATTCCAGGAAAATAAACAAAATTTTTGACGCATTCACTCAATCCCGGTCCCCCTGTTTTGCCTAACCGGATTAGGTTTCCTGATATTCGGCAGGTATCGGCAGGATCACGGTTTTTGGCAGCCGCAACGTGGGGTCGGGGGATGGTGTGCCGGGACAGAGGCGGGGGATTGTCCACCGGGGGGATCGCAGGATTCTTCGCCCCGACATCGCCTGCTCGTTGCCTGACCACTGGGGGCTGCCGTGTTAGGATGGACAGGATGATGCAATTGCTTCTCATTCTGCCGGTGCGACTGTCGGTATGTTTCGTCATGGTGGGGTTGATGGCGGCGTCTGCCCAGGCTCAACAGGAGACGTCGGCAGAGTCGTTGATACTGTCTGTCGAGGATGAGGCGGCGCGAAACCTGCTGTCCGGACAGATTGGCCCCTGGACGATCCGGGACCTGAATCTGCCCGATGAGTTTGTCGCCCGGATCGTGGGTCGCAGTATTCGCAACACATACCGCGATCGGTTCCACATCGTGGTTCGCGACGATGCAACCATCAGGGCGGTCGGCGAGGATGACAACCCGGTCAACAGGAACGCAACCCACGAATCGTTCGAGATAAACAGGCCGACGCACTGGCCTGTCACCCTGCATGAAACTGAAGGGGAAACCGCCGAGTTGAAGCGACTGCGACGGTATCGAGAGGGGATACCGTCCAATCGTGGTTTCACCTGTTGGCCTGAACCCGGCCCCGGCCCCGGGTCCGGGTCGGTGCAGGCGGCACGCGAGCAGGAGGTGGACATCGTCAACATGTCGCCAGCCCATCGACTCGCCTGTGATGGGGTCGGACGTCGACTTGCGCGCGATGGGATTTTGTGGACGACGCTGCAGGTGATTCGTGAGCTTGGTGACGATTGGCCTGAGGCTGAGGGCGCTGGCGAGAAGTTGCTGGCCCAGCTCGGCGTGCCTGTGGATATGTTTCGACATTTTGAACCCAGGTCGAGTCGCAGGCATCGCAGGGTGGGGGTGATTGCGGATATGGCCGGTGTCGTGGCTGACGAGTCGCTGACGCGCGAGTCGTTGGCGGATCGGTTTCAGTTTCGTTGGGTTCCCGCGCACGAGAAATTTGTGGCGATGTCCGAGAGTGGGGATCAGGACGTCGGCATGGCGCGACTGCAGTTGACGCGTAGTCTCTACTGGGCAGGCAGGGGGTCGGGAGATGGGCTTGACGTCGCGAGGCAGGTCGTGGATTCGTTGCCGCATGTGAAATTTCTGTTGGCTGTTCAACGGCAACATGGTCCGGGTGTTCTGGAGATGTTGCGGACCTGGGCGGTCGATGTTGGGCGTTCGTTTGAGTTGATCGAGACATCGCACCCGCTTGCGCAATGGGCACAGGACAACGGCAGGGGGGGGACGTTGGACGGGGCGTCGTGGGCGACAATCGTTCCGCGATATGCGAGTCGTCGCGAGGCAGGGGCCACGTTTGCCCCGATCGAGTCCGCCGTGATGGAACGCTGGGGCACGCTGGGTCACCGTGTGTTGCGATCGTCGCTGTTGTTCCAGGGCGGCAATCTCCTGTGCGTTCAAGACCCGAAGTCCAAATCACGAATTCTCCTGCTCGGAGAGGCGGGAATATACCGCAACGTCGCCCTTGGACTGTCGCCCGAGCAGGTGCGCGCCGCATTTGCCCGTGAATTTTCCGTTGATCGGGTCATGGTGTTGCCGGCCGTCTCCTATCACGTCGATTTTGATGTTTCCGTTCGTATTCGCGATGGGAAACTCGTTGCGCTGGTCAACGATCCCGTGTTGGCCTCTCGGTGGATCGTGGCGGTCTGCGTCGGCGTTTTGGAACGGGCAGGTGTCCTTGATGAATCCAACGCAGCCAGGGCGAAAAAAGCGATCGCCGAGGGAAACGACAGAAACATCGTCGCGATCATCGGGGCAGCCGTCAGGCAGAAAATGGTGCCGACCGGTGGATACCCGCTGACCCTGGCGAAGCATTTTTCGGCGAATCCGACAGATTCGGGAGTCGGAAATCTGCAAAGGCTCCTGACCGCGATAGATATTCTGGCGGCCAATATGATCTCATCCGACACCGTGGGTGGCGACCGGATGACCCGTGCATACGTCAGGTCGATCCGGCGACAGCTCGCCGATATGGGCGAATTGCACGATCAACTGAAAGCAGCGGGGTTCGAGGTTGTCCCCGTTCCGAGTCTGTCAGCCGGGACCCGCAGCGTTCATTATCTCAACGGGGTGCATACAAAGGACATGTATTTGGTGCCGGTGCACGGTGGGTTGTTTGAATCGCTCGACAATGTCGCCACGGAGTCGATTCGCAAGGCGTTGGGCGGGGGCGTGCGAATCATGCCGATCCTGAGTTCCGAGAGTCAACGCCGCGATGGCGCGGTGCATTGCTCGGTGTGCCTCTACCCAAAACTTTCGCAAACAACAAAACGAAAAACCGGATCGAAATAGCGTATGTTCAAATATGGTGCACCGTCACCCCCTGCAGGTGACGGGAAAACTATTCCTGACTTTTCAACGTCAAAATCAACCGTCCGTAGAGATAGATTCCGATGGCTGTGAGGACACCAACACCCGCCATGATATCCCACACGAACCCGATACTATGTGTATTATACAGATGTTGTTGCAAGGCGTTTGCTTCCTGACCGGAGACCGCGACCAGCCAGTCAAACGCATCGCCGGCAGGAACCGCCTCGATAAACCGGGCAGGAGCCGATACAAAAAAGCTCGCCAGTTCGCTTGCCGATTGAGTGACGTGCTCGGACTCCGCCAGCTTCTCGAGCGTTTCGATATTCGGCAACGTAATACTGCCATCGCCAATCCCCGCCCCGAGAAGATCGCGGGAAAACAGCTCTTTCGACGCATATTTATCATATAGAGCAGGCGCGATGTATCCCTCCAGTGTCCAGCCAACCGCCAGGGGAACCTGCGAAAAACCGAGGTACATCGCTTTCTTGTCGTTCGGAGCAAAATTGCCGATGAACTCGCTGAATTTCGGACTGGACAGCATTTCACCCACGCTGAACAGCGAAATAGCGCCCACAGTCATCCACCCCATGGTCGAATGTCCCGAAGCAATGAGCGCCGCCGATGCAAAAAGAGTGCCGATAATCATGCTCGTTGTAGCACGCATCTTTGCACTAATGCCCGCGAAAATGAAACAGGTAATCATGATCAAACCCGCATTAATATTGATCATACCTTCGGGCTGAATAGCCGTGCCTTCCTCGTTCAGAACAACAAGAAAGTTCACGACGGAACTATCGGACGCCCCACTGGGGAAAATCGTCTCGACAATATCTTCCGTCCTGACCCAGTCCGCGATATGCCGAGGGAGAACGTCCCAAAGCGAATTGAGCATGAACCAGAATCCCGAGAAGATCACCAGGTATAGCCAGACATGCAGCTTCGCAAGCTCATGGAGTGAGTCTTTCAAAAGATTGGGGCGAGCGAGCTTTCCCTCGCGTTGCAGGCGTGTGCGTTCCAGTCGCTCAGCTTTTCCGACTTCCTTGTATGTCAGGAGCATGAGAAAATTCAGACTGATAATACCGGCGCACGCGATAAAGACGTACTGCCAATCCATCTTCCGCATGTACCCCGCCACTAACAGTACAGCGCAAAGTAAGCTCAAGCGAATCGGGGGCGTGGATCGATAACTTCTGTCAGGAGAAGAGTTTGGATTCCTGGCAGGAGCAAGAGCATGGATGTCGGACAGATTCGCAAGGTGGGACGAGCGTTGCCGCG